>NZ_CP061204.1:2245000-2862500 GCF_014621775.1 Stenotrophomonas sp. 169 | reverse complement strand
CAGGTGGACGCCAGGACCCGCAGCAAGACCAGCGTCAACGACCTGCTGCGCGGCCTGGCTGACTGATCGCGATGACCACGACCGTCTACGGGCTGAAGAACTGCGATACCTGCAAGAAGGCGACGAAGTGGCTCGACCGCTTCGCCGTTCCTTACGTATTCGTTGATTACCGCGACGCCAAGCCGGACCCGGATACCTTGATGGCCTGGGCGGCGCAGCTTGGCGGCCTGGGCGCCATGGTGAACCGGTCTTCGACCACGTGGCGGCAGTTGCCGGACAACCGCAAGGCAGCTGCCTCCGATGCGGAGTGGAAGCTGCTGCTGCGCGAGTATCCACAGCTGATCAAACGTCCGGTGGTCGTGACCGGGGACGGCACGGTCAGCCAGGGATTCACCGACAACGGCTTCAAGGCACGCTTCGGAGTCGGTGCGTGAGCGCGGTGCTCGAGCTGGCCTGCGATCTGATCGCGCGCCCGTCGGTCACGCCGGAAGACGCCGGCTGCCAGCAATTGATCGGCGGCCGCCTGCAGGCGGCTGGTTTTTCCTGCGAGCACCTGCGGCTGGGCGAGGTCGACAACCTGTGGGCCACCCATGGCAGCGGAGCGCCGGTGCTGGTGCTGCTCGGCCACACCGATGTGGTGCCCACCGGCCCGGCCGCGGACTGGGCCAGCGATCCCTTTGTTCCGACGGTCCGCGATGGCGTGCTGTATGGGCGTGGCGCTGCAGACATGAAAGGCAGCGTGGCCGCGTTCGTGATCGCTGCAGAGCAGTTCGTTGCCGCACATCCTGATCATCCAGGCACCTTGGCGGTGCTGTTGACCAGCGACGAGGAGGGCGATGCCATCGACGGCGTTCGCCACGTCGCGCGCTTGTTCGCCGAACGCGGCCAGCGCATCGACTGGTGCATAACCGGCGAGCCGTCGTCCACTGCGCGCCTGGGCGATCTGTTGCGGGTGGGCCGACGTGGCAGCCTGTCGGCAAAACTGCGTGTGCAGGGGGTACAGGGCCACGTGGCTTATCCGGAGAAAGCACGCAATCCGATCCATCTCGCTGCCCCGGCACTGGCCGAGCTGGCGGCGCGTCACTGGGATGATGGCTTCGAAAGTTTTCCACCGACCAGTCTGCAGGTGTCCAACATCCAGGCCGGTACCGGGGCCAACAACGTGATCCCGGGCCACCTCCAGGTGGACTTCAATCTGCGTTACAACCCGCATTGGAACGCGGACAAGCTGGAGCGGGAGATCGCCGCGCTGCTGGATCGGCATGACTTGGACTACACGCTGGCCTGGCACCGCAGCGGAGAGCCGTTCTATACGCCGGAAGGCACACTGCGTCGCGTAGCGCGCGAGGTGCTGGGCGAGTTCGCCGGTGCCGCGCCGGAAGAGAGCACCGGGGGCGGTACCTCCGACGCACGCTTCATCGCCCCGCTGGGCGCACAGTGCATCGAAGTAGGGCCCGTCAACGCCAGCATCCATCAAGTAGACGAAAACGTAGCCCTCGCCGATCTGGAGGCGCTGCCCGCGCTGTACCAGCGTCTGGTCGAGCGCCTGCTGGCGGGATAGAGCCGCTTGGTAGAGCTGCTTGGTAGAGCCGACTTCAGTCGGCTGCCCCCACCCGCACGCGCCCACCCATTCCGCCGAGCACGGCTCGGCGCTACCAAAGCCCATTCACCGCTCGCCCGCTAGCGCCGAGCCACGCTCGGCGAGCGCAGCGGCGGCCGTGGCGTCTACCGCGCGTCAGTCGAACGTCCAGAACGGCGGCTCTATGCTTTTGCGCCATATCGCCTCGCCGGCCAGGTGAAAATCCTGGGCATGGGCCTTTGCGAACCACCCGGCAGCTGCATCCAGATCGCGCGTCACGCCCGCCCGGCCACGACCCAGCAGCAATCCGCTGAAGTACTGCCCGTAAACGTTGCCCCGGTTGCCGGCCCGCTCATACCACTGGAGCGCCTGCACGCCATCGCGCTCCAGTCCGATACCGGTCTCAAGCAGTGCGCCCAGATCCACCTGAGCCTCCACATCCCCGGCCTGCGCACGTGCCCGGATATCGGTGACCAACGGATGCTCCTGTCCGTGCTGCGGTGCGACGGCCTGTGGCAGTCGCGAAGATTCCGACGACATGTGGTTGTACACCGTTGCCCTCAGGTCCCAGCGCAGTGCTTGCCGCGCATCGCCCTGGAGTCGGTGGAACCGTGCCAGTTCCAGCATCGCCAACGCATTTCCGTGCTCGGCCGAAGCGCGGTACGCGCGTTCCGCGCGACGCGGCGACGCCCGCAACGGCGACGCCTGCACGATATCCGGGCCATCACCGTGCAGCAGTTGACCACTCTCCCAGATGCGCCCCAATGCCGACTCGGCGCGCGTGGTATCGAAGGTCCGTGGCGTCACCGCCGCAGCGCGCTCGTACCAGTACACCGCACGCGGATCATTGAATATTTCATAGCGCTGGGCCGCCTCCAACGCACTATCGACACGCCCATCGGCGGCCTCGCGCTCGATCTGCGCAGCGTGGGCGATAGGCGTACGCGGCACACTGCTGCAGGCCTGCAGCAGCACCATGATGACAAGGCCGAAAGGCAAGATACGTAGTTTCATCCCACCCATTATCCGCGCAACGGCGCCCACGGTCCCGCTCGCATCGCGCGGTCCCGCGCTTCCTCTTTTTTCCGCGGCTGCCGGCCATCGGAATCTGTCAGGGGCCGGACGGGGAGGGAATGCGGGGCCTTGAGCGGCAGGAGCCGCGAAGAGCTCCATGGACGGATTCACGCGTGCCCCGCATTGCCTCCCCGTCCGGTCCACGTCGCAGCCCGTTTCCCGGCCCGCCACCGCGAGGGGCTCCGCCGCTCGATGACCGTTCGTTGCCAACGCAACAGTTGCACCCGCCGCACAGGCGCGCTACGTTCAATCCCATGCACCGCCACCTGGCCACCGCCGTCACCACCACCAACCGCAATAATCTGCGCGCGAATAATCGTGCGCGGCCGATGCGGGACTGCGCCCAGGGTAGATAAAGCACCATCACACCCGGACACCAGAAACCCGCATCGGCCGATGCGGGTTTTTTTGTGCCCGGAGCAGACCCCGGGCCAGGGTGGCCGGTCGAACACCCCCATCGCGTATACACCCCCAAACAGGAGTTGCACCCCATGTGTTCGATCTTCGGATTATTCGGCCTGCAGGCCGGCGACGACCTCCCCGCGCTGCGTCGCCACGCGCTGGAATCCTCGCAGCGTCAGCGCCATCGCGGACCGGATTGGAGCGGGGTCTATCTCGATGACGGCGCCCTGCTGGTGCACGAGCGCCTCGCCATCGTCGACGCGGCCGGCGGCTCGCAGCCGCTGCTGTCCGAAGACGGAGAACTGGCGCTGGCGGTCAACGGCGAAATCTACAACCACCAGCAACTGAAGGCCGAGCTCACCCAGCCCTACGCGTTCCAGACCGGTTCGGACTGCGAGGTCATCAATGCGCTGTACCGCGAGGGTGATCCGACGCGCTGGCTGGAACGTATCAACGGCATCTTCGCCTTCGCCCTGTGGGACAAGGCGAAGGCGCGCGTTTTGATCGCGCGCGACCCGATCGGCGTGGTGCCGCTGTACTGGGGCCATGACGCGCAGGGACGGCTGCGGGTGGCGTCCGAACTGAAGGCATTGGTCGACACCTGTGCCGACGCCGCGCAGTTCCCACCCGGCCACTTCTACGACAGCGCCAGCGATGAACTGGTGCGCTACTACCAGCCGGCCTGGCGTGAGTACGATGCCGTGCAGGGCACGCCGGTGGATCTGGCCGAACTGCGCGTTGCCTTTGAGCGTGCGGTTGAACGCCAGTTGATGAGCGATGTGCCGTACGGCGTCCTGCTGTCCGGCGGACTGGATTCGTCACTGGTGGCGGCCGTGGCGGCGCGTTATGCGCGCAGGCGCATTGAAGACGGCGGCGAGAGCGAGGCGTGGTGGCCGCGCCTGCATTCCTTCGCCATCGGCCTGAAGGGCTCACCCGACCTGGCCGCCGCGGCCATCGCCGCCGAAGCGTTGGGCACCGTGCACCACGGCTTTGAATACACCTTCGAAGAAGGCCTGGACGTCCTGCCGGAGGTGATCCGTCATATCGAGACCTATGATGTCACCACCATCCGGGCGTCGACGCCGATGTTTCTGCTCGCACGTCGGATCAAGGCGATGGGGGTGAAGATGGTGCTGTCGGGCGAGGGCAGCGACGAAATCTTCGGGGGCTACCTGTACTTCCACAAGGCGCCGGATGCACGTGAGTTCCATGCCGAGCTGGTGCGCAAGCTTGATGCGCTGAGCAACTACGACTGCCTGCGCGCGAACAAGTCGATGATGGCGTGGGGTGTCGAGCCGCGCGTGCCGTTCCTGGACCGCGAGTTCCTCGATGTGGCGATGCGTTTCGATGCCGTGCACAAGATGGTGGGCAGCGATGCATCTGGCGGGCGCCGGGTGGAAAAGGGCGTGCTGCGCGCAGCCTTCGAAGGTTACCTGCCGGACAGCATCCTGTGGCGTCAGAAAGAGCAGTTCAGCGATGGCGTGGGCTATGGGTGGATCGACGGCCTGAAGGCGCACGCCGAGGCGCAGGTCAGTGACCGGGTGCTGGCCGCGGCGGACAAGCGCTTCCCGCACAACCCACCGCAGACCAAAGAAGCGTATTACTACCGCCACGTGTTCGAGCAGTATTTCCCCAGCCATGCCGCCGCCGAAACGGTGCCCGGTGGCAAGTCGATCGCCTGCTCGTCGCCGGCGGCCATTGCGTGGGATGCCAGCTTCGCCAACGCGGCAGACCCGTCAGGCCGCGCGATTGCCGGCGTGCACGAATCCGCGCTGGCGTAACCCGTCCGATTCGGCGCTGCCCTGGCGGGGCAGATCCGCCGGGTAGAGCCGACTTCAGTCGGCTGCCCCCAAGCCACGCGCGCTGACCCGTTCCGCCGAGCACGGCTCGGCGCTACCAAAGCCCGTTCACCGGTCGCCCGGTAGCGCCGAGCCGTGCTCGGCGAGCGCAGCGGTTGCATTCGGAGGTAAATGGAACGCGTTGGCGGAGACGTGATGGCAACGACAGCCGACTGAAGTCGGCTCTACCACGTCGGCTCTACCGGATCAGCGTGCGGGCTTCAGGGTCAGTGTGTGTGTGGTCGGACCCGGCAGGAACGGGGTGGGGCGCCCGTGCACGTAGTCGTCGTGGCCGGCGGCCCAGAACGGTGACAGGGGATGTCCACTCTGGCCGCCCGGCATGTGGATGATGCCGTCGGCTTCGTGCCCGGGTGATACCACCATGCGCTGCGATGCACCGAAGGCGGGACCTTGCACGCGCGGCATGTTGTTGTCGCCAGGCAGCGGATCGGCTGGCATGCACAGCCAGCGCTGCGCCAGCGCAGGCAACGCGCGGCTGATCGGGTGACAGATCGCCGCCGTATTGCGTTCGCCCCAGGTGCGCTCGGCCAGCGGTCCCTGCGCGGACAGACTGGTTTCCAGGCCCTTCGCCGCATCGATCAGCAGGGCATCCCACGTGGCATATGTCGCCGGCAGCAGATGCGCCGGGCGCTGGCTGACCAACGGCCACAGCACCCCTTCGAACTGCACCAGATTCGGCTCCAGCCATTCCTCGCCTAGTGCCTGTTTCGCCGGTGCCAACAGTCCGGCGGTTACGGCATCCTGCACCCTGCCACGGAATCCGCGGACCATCCGGTAGCTCACCGAATCCACGGACGCATGGCCGTCCCAGACGCGGGTGACGGCTTCCAGCCGTTGCAGCGCTGGATCCTGCGAATCCTTCACCACAGTGCGCAACACGACCCACCAGCGCTGCAGGAACAAGGCCCGATCGTCGAGCTGGATGGCCAGCAGGTCTTTCTCCGTGAAGCGCTCGCTGGCCTGCAGTGCATCGCGGATCTGTCCCGCACGTGCACCGAGGTCATACCCTGCGTCACCGGCAATCGTCAGCTCGGCACCATCCAGCACACGCCCGTTGGCGGTCCACAGTCGCTGCCCGGGGGGATCGATCAACGAAGGGGCTGCATCACTGCGGATCGGCCACGCGGCGCAACCGGCATGCGGCAGCGCATGCATGTCGGCCGGCAGGCAGTCAGCCGTGCGCGCAGGCCGTGCACCCAGCAGTCGCCACGCGATGCGTCCACTGCTGTCGGCCAGCAACAGATTCTGCGCCGGAATGCGCGTGCGGTCGGCGACGCGCAGCGCAGCGTCCAGGTCTCCCGCGCGCGCCAGATCAGCGAGCGCCAGGCTGATCGCACCGGGCTGGTGTGCGACCCAGCGCAGTGCCTCGCCCGAGCCATCCGGACGCTGATGCAGCACCGGCCCCCATGCCGTCTCGCGCACGATGAAGTCCACGGGGTCGCCGCCCGCCACCTCGATGCGTTCGCGGTGTTCGGTCATCGAGGCCCCTGCGGGGACCGGCTGGAAATCGGCGGTATCGATGAAGCTGTTGGTGAAGCCCCAGGCAACGTGGCCGTTGCTGCCGACCACGATGGCGGGCAGGCCGGGCAGTGAGAACCCACTGACATCCACCCGCCCACCCGGTGCCTGGGCATCGGGGTAGCGCAGGCGCACGCGGAACCAGATGTTCGGGGCGCGCTGTCCCAGGTGCATGTCGTCGGCCAGGATGGCGCGGCCATCCGCCGTCAGCGCGCCGGCCACGGCGAAATTGTTGCTGCCGGTGACGTCCTTTTCCGCAGCAGGGGCCACCGGCCCGGAGGGCAGTGCGCGCAGGTCCAGCACATCGGCACCGGGCAGCGTCGCATCGCCGCGCGCATCACCCATCAACGGTGCGTCCCAGCTGCTGCCGCCGTGGCTGAGCAGCCCATACAGCGCGGGTGGCATCACCTCGCGCAGGCGACGGTAGGCCAGCTCGTTCTGGTTCGAAGGATCCTGCAGGTCGGCGTACATGGCATAGCCGGTCAGCAGGCTGTCGCTGGCCTGCCACGGGGTGGGGCGCTGGCGCAGCAGCAGATAGGGCCAGGGCCGCACGCGCAGCCCGGACATGCCCTCGTTCACGCCCTCGACGTACGCGCGCAGCTCGGCACTGACCGGCTCGCGCGCTGCCCGGTCACGCAGGCGATGCACGCGCATGCGCTTGTCCAGATCCAGTGCAGCAGGACCGAACAGGGCGGACAATTCACCGGCGGCACTGCGCCGCATCAGGTCCATCTCGAAGCCGCGTTCCTGCGCATGCACCTGGCCCAGCGCGCGCATGACATCGATCTGGCTGCTGCCTTCGAGGGTCACGACCCCCAATGCATCGCGGGTGATCGTCACCGGTGCCTGCAGCCCGGTAAGGGAGGCCTCGCCGTCCAGCGGCGCCAGGCTGCCACGCAGCATCCACCATGCCGAACTACCCGCAGCCACCAGCACGACGACGAACAACCAGAACAAGCGCAACAACCATCGACGCATGGGACGCTTCCTTGCCGGACCGGGGGTGAACCGATTGTAGCCACCCTTCAGGACAGATCGCAGGAGAGACGCGACTGCGATTGATTCCGATTAGATCACCGGATTTCTGGATAGGGCACCATGGCGTCATCGAGTCACAGGAGCATCCCCCATGAAAGGCAACCCGGACGTCATCGCCTGCCTGAAAGAACTGTTGCGCGGCGAGCTTGCCGCCCGCGACCAGTACTTCATCCATTCCCGCCGTTACGAGGACCAGGGCCTGTTCGCGCTGTACGAACGCCTGAACCACGAAATGCAGGAGGAGACCGAGCATGCCGATGCGCTGCTGCGGCGCATCCTGTTCTTGGGCGGCGACCCGGACATGCGCGCGCACGCCTTCGAGCCCGGCGTCACCGTCGAGGAGATGCTGCGCAAGGACCTGGATACCGAGTACGCGGTGCGCAACAACCTGGCTGCCGGTATGAAGCTGTGCGAAGCCAACGGTGACTATGTCAGCCGCGACATGTTGCTGGTACAGCTGAAGGACACCGAGGAAGACCACGCGTGGTGGCTGGAGCAGCAGTTGGGTCTGATCCAGCGCATCGGCCTGGAGCTTTACCAGCTGAGCAAGATCGACGGCAAGGGCGCTGTCGCGCACTAACCGTGTAGCCAGCCAGCCTCGCGCCAGCCAGCAATGAAAAAGCCGGGGATTCCCCGGCTTTTTTGTGTCTGACAATGCGTTGGTGGAGCTGGCTGGTGGGCTGACGGGTGGCACCGTTTGGTGGGGCTGACGGGTGGCACCGTTTGGTGGGGCGACGGGTCACACCGTTTGGTGGGGGCGACGGGTGGCACCGACTGGTGGGGCTGACGGGTGGCACCGACTGGTAGAGCCGACTTTAGTCGGCTTCTCCGGACCAGCCGACTGAAGTCGGCTCTACCAAGGGAGCAGCCGACTGAAGTCGGCTCTACCCGCAGGCAGGACGGAGTCAGCTCACTCCACCGACAGCCCTTCCACCTTCTGCCAGCCACGCGGCAGCAGGTGGCCGCGCGTGGCACGCGTGCCCAGGTAGGTGTCGAGCTCGCTGAACTTCAGGCCCATCGTGCGCTGGCCGCTGCGGACCTGCAGGGTCTGGCCAGGGCTGATCGCCACCACCGCCACCACCCGCTCGGTGGCCAGCTTGGCCTTCGGGATCTCGATGATCTTGTTGCCCTTGCCCTTGTCCAGTTCCGGCAGGTCGCTGGCGGCGATGGCCAGCAGGTTGCCCGAACTGGTCACCGCGACGATGCGGTCCGTGTCCACGTTGGCCAATACGGCCGGCTGCAGCACCGACGAGCCCGACGCGAGGTTCAGCATCGCCTTGCCGGCCTTGTTGCGGCCGATCAGGTTCTCGAAGCGGGTCACGAAGCCATAGCCGTGCGTGGAGGCCAGCACGAAGCGTCCGGTCGGTTCGGCGCTCGCCAGGGTGACGAAACTCGTCCCCGATGCAGGCGAAAAGCGCCCGGTCAGCGGCTCGCCATTGCCGCGGGCCGAGGGCAGGGTGTGCACCGCGGTGGAATAGGCGCGGCCCTCACTGTCGAGGAAGGCGACCTGCTGCGTGCTGCGGGCGCGGACCGAAGCCAGCAGGCTGTCACCGTCGCGATAGTTCAGCGATGACGGGTCCACGTCGTGGCCCTTGGCCGCGCGGATCCAGCCCTTCTCCGACAGCACGACGGTCATCGGCTCGCTCGGTACCAGCTCGGTTTCATCGATGGCCTGTGCCGCACCGCGCTGCACCAGCGGCGAACGACGTGCGTCGCCGAACTTCTTGGCATCGGCCGTCAGTTCGTCCTTGATCAGCTTCTTCAGCTTGGCCTTGCTGTCCAGGATGCCGAGGATCTTGTCGCGTTCCTTGGCCAGCTCATCCTGCTCGCCGCGGATCTTCATTTCTTCCAGGCGCGCAAGCTGCTTCAGCTTGGTTTCCAGGATGTACTCGGCCTGGTCGTCGGACAGGCCGAAGCGCGCGATCAGTGCGGCCTTCGGTTCGTCTTCGGTCCGGATGATGTGGATCACTTCATCCAGGTTGAGGAAGGCGACCAGCAGGCCTTCCAACAGGTGCAGGCGACGCTCGACCTTCTGCAGGCGATGCTGCAGGCGGCGGACCACGGTGCTGCTGCGGAACGCCAGCCATTCGCTGAGCAGGGTCTTGAGGTTCTTCACCTGCGGGCGGCCGTCCAGGCCGATCACGTTGAGGTTCACCCGGTAGCTGCGTTCCATGTCCGTGGTGGCGAACAGGTGGCCCATCAGCTGGTCGGCATCGACGCGGTTGGAACGCGGCACCAGCACCACCCGTACCGGGTTGGCGTGGTCGGACTCATCGCGCACGTCTTCGATCCACGGCAGCTTCTTGGCCCGCATCTGTGCGGCGATCTGTTCGATCACCTTGGACGGCGACACCTGGAAGGGCAGGGCGTTGACCACCACGTTGCCGTTCTCTTTCAGGTAGGTCGCCCGCGCACGCACGCTGCCGTGGCCGGTTTCATACAGGTGCAGCAGATCGGCGGCGGGGGTGATGATCTCCGCGTTGGACGGGTAGTCCGGCCCCTTCACGTGCTCGCACAGGTCGCGCACGCTGGCATCGGGATCTTCCAGCAGATGCAGCAGCGCGCTGACGATCTCGTTGAGGTTATGCGGGGGCACATCGGTGGCCATGCCCACGGCGATGCCGGTAGTGCCGTTGAGCAGCAGGTGCGGCAGCCGCGCCGGCATCCAGGTCGGCTCCTGCATGGTGCCGTCGAAGTTCGGCGTCCAGTCGGTCGTGCCGTGGCCGAGCTCGCCCAGCAGCACTTCCGCGATCGGGGTCAGCTTGGATTCGGTGTAGCGCATCGCGGCGAACGACTTCGGGTCATCGCTGGAACCGAAGTTGCCCTGGCCTTCGATCAGGGGATAGCGGTACGAGAACGGCTGGGCCATCAGCACCAGTGCCTCGTAGCAGGCGCTGTCGCCATGCGGATGGTACTTGCCGATGACATCGCCGACGGTGCGCGCGGACTTCTTCGGTTTGGAACCTGCGTTCAGGCCCAGCTCGCTCATCGCATAGATGATGCGGCGCTGCACGGGCTTGAGGCCGTCGCCGAGGAAGGGCAGCGCACGGTCCAGGACCACATACATCGAGTAGTCGAGGTAGGCGCGCTCGGCATATTCGCGCAGCGGCAGCTGTTCGAAGCCGTGGAAGACGGGGCGGGCAAGATCGGTCATGCGGGGTTGTTACCTGTGTTCGGAGGCGGCGACGGGCGTCGCCCTCGCAATAGGGTGATTATCCGGATGCGGCCGGAGAAGCCAAGCCGCGCGGTGGATCGAGTCCCTGCGCTGCCCGTGCAAGATAGCGTCCCGGCGGCACGCCGAAGTGGCGGCGGAACACCGTGACGAACGCGCTGGAACTGCTGAAGCCCAGCCCGTGGGCGATATCGGCCACCGGTCGTCCTTCGCTGAGCTGGCGCAGCGCCTCGGCCAAGCGGGCCTGTTGCCGCCAATGGGAGAAGCTGAGCGTGGTCTCCTCGCGGAAATGGCGGGTCAATGAGCGGGTCGACAGGCCTGCCCACGCGGCCCACTGCGCAAGACTGCGGTCATCGGCGGGGTCGGCGAGCAGCTGGGAGGCGATCTTCAGCAGGCGCCTGTCGCGCGGCATGGGCAGGTGCATCCGTTGTCGCGGGGCCGTGCGCAGCTCGTCAAGCAGCACCTCCACCAGGTGCTGCTGGCGCGAAGTGACGCGCTCGGCAGGTGTCCATCCGCATACCCGCAAGGCCACGGCCTGCAGCAGGGGGGAGATGCCGATCACACAGGGATCAGCGGGCAGGTCATGGCACAACGTCGGCGCCAGCACCATGCCCCAGCCCCGCAGAGGCCCGTCGATGGCCACGGTGTGCGGTTCGCCCGCAGGCATCCAGCCCGCCGAGCCTGGCGCCAGCGACCACGTGCCGTGATGCGTACGCGTGGTCAGCAGACCACTTTCCACGCAGATAAGCTGGGCGCGGCCATGGGCATGCCAATCCACCTCATGCGCCAACCCTTTCGCGCTGTCGATGTGGAAGCCCACCACGGGCAGGCCATCCAGGCGCTCGAACCACTCCAGCGCGCTTTCCCGCATCACCTGCCGGGCGGCCACGAGGTCCGGACCCTGGCGTACCGGCAGTGGCACGTCCGGTGGACTGATGAGGGTCGCAAGTGGCTCGATAACACCATTCATTGGCTGGATTGTACTACCGGGCCAGCCCGAACGCTCATTAAGGTAGCCCTCTCCCGATCACTCACATTGTTGCAACACAGCATTCGATGCCAGATCGAATATTTCCATTGAGAAATATATTTTTTGGAAGAGAATGTGCGGCATGATCTGTCCCGATACGACACCTCCCAGTTTCGGCCTGTTGTTGCGCCAGGTGCGCGATGGCCTGGTCCGGCAGTTGGACGCTTCCATGGCCGAAGAGAACCTCGGCCTCAATTTCACCCACTACATCGGCCTGAAGGTCCTGTCCCGGACCGCACCGTGCACGGCGAACGAACTGGCCAAGGCCATCGACCAGGTGCCCAGCGCGGTGACGCGCCTGCTGGACAAGCTGGAGGCGCTGGGCTGTGTGCGCCGCGAAGCACATGCGATGGACCGGCGTGCGCTGCAGATCGTGCTGACCGATGAAGGTCGCGCGCTGTGGGCACGCCTGCAGAAGCGCGGCGAGGATGTGATCGATTACGCCTCCCGCGAGCTCAGCGCCGACGAACGTGCGCAGCTGCTCTCCCTGTTGACCCGAATCCGCGACTCATTGACGACCCCATGACTTCCATCCCTCTTGTTTCTACATGGCGCCAGGGCCGGCCCCTGTTGTTGGCCGGCCTGGTGTTGGCACTCGCCGCCTGTGCCAGCAGCCGCGGGCTGCAGCCGCACGGCGCGCTGTTGGATGCCGATGCGCTGCACAGCAGCCGCACGTTGACGGGCGCCTCGCTGGGCGCGGCCGGCTTCCCCGCGCAGGACTGGTGGAAAGCACTGGGGGACCCGCAGCTGGATGCCCTGATCGAAGAAGGGTTGGCCAGCCACCCCAGCCTGGATGCGGCCGATGCACGGCTGCGCCAGGCACGATCGCAGGTGGGTGGGGCGCGTGCCGACCAGTTGCCCAGTCTTTCGGTATCCGGCGGCTATACGGGTCTGCGCCTGCCCGAATCCATGCTGGGCGATGAAACCGGCGGTCACTACGCGGGCAGCAGCCAGCTCGCCCTCAACTTCAGCTACGGCGTGGACCTGTGGGGCGGCAAGCGCGCCACTTGGGAAGCGGCGGTGGACAGCGCGCATGCGGCGGCGATCGACGCGCAGGCGGCGCGCCTGAATCTGTCCTCCAACATCGCTCAGGCTTACGCCGGGCTGGCCTACGCATGGCAGTTGCACGATGTGGCCGAAGAAGAGTTGGCACGTTCGCAGAAAACCCTGCAGCTCACCCGCCAGCGCCGCGCCGCCGGCATCGACAGTGACCTGCAGGTGCGCCAGGCCGAATCGCGCGTGCCGGCGGCGCAGCAGCAGCTGCAGGCCGCCCAGCAGCAGATTGACGAAGGGCGTACCGCACTGGCGGCGCTGGTCGGGCAGGGGCCGGACCGGGGCCTGCAGATTGGGCGTCCGCACGCATTGGACCCGATGGCGCTGCAGCTGCCGGGCGTGTTGCCCAGCGAACTGCTGGGGCGCCGCCCGGACATCGTGGCGGCGCGCTGGCGGGTGGAAGCGGCCGGCCGGCAGATCGATGCAGCCAAGGCGGCGTTCTATCCGAGCCTGAATCTCACCGCGCTGGCCGGCGTCGTCGCACCGAATCTCGGCGACCTGCTGCAGCGCGAATCCACGTTCGCCTACATCGGCCCGGCGCTGAGTCTGCCGATCTTCGAGGGTGGGCGTCTGCGCGCGGGCCTGGACCGCCGTGACGCCGAGTACGATCTCGCCGTTGCCACGTACAACCAAGGGCTGGTGGACGCATTGCACCAGGTGGCCGACCAGGTCAACGCGGTGCGCTCGCTGCAGCAGCAGGCGCAGTCGCAGCAGCAGGCGGTGGATACCGCGCGCGCTGCGCACGGTCTGGCTGACCAGCGGTATCGCGCCGGCATCGGCGGCTATCTGGATGTGCTGACCGCACAGTCCACCCTGCTGCAGGCGCAGCAGCGGCTGGCCGGCCTGCAGTCGCAGCAGCTGTTGTCATCGGTGCGTCTCAGCCAGGCGTTGGGCGGCGGCTTCCAGCCGGCTGCCGATGACACCGTGCGTGCTGCCCCTCTTTCCGATTCCTCGCATTCCTGAAGACATCTCCCATGAGCCAGACCTCTACCCCCGCGGCGCCCGCCGCTCCCAGCCGTCGCGGCAAGCTGCTGCGCGGACTGCTTGTGATCGTGCTGCTGCTGATCGCCGCAGCGGCCCTGTGGTATTTCATGTTCGGCCGCTGGTTCGAAGAAACCGACGACGCCTACGTGGGCGGCAACCAGGTGCAGATCACCCCGCTGATCACCGGCACGGTGGTCGGTATCGCGGCCGACGATGGCATGCGTGTCGAGCGCGGCCAATTGCTGGTACAGCTGGATCCAGCCGATACCGAGGTAGCGCTGCAACAGGCAGAAGCCCAGCTTGCCGGTACGGTCCGCCAGGTGCGTGGCCTGTACCGCAGCGCCGAAGGTGCACAGGCCGAGTTGAATGCACGGCAGGTCACGTTGAAGCGCGCACGCGATGATTTCGCCCGCCGCAAGGACCTGGCCGCCACCGGCGCCATTTCCGATGAAGAGCTGTCGCATGCGCGCAACGAACTGGCCGCTGCGGAAGCCGCCGTGGCCGGTTCGCGCGAAACGTTCGAACGCAGCCGCGCACTGGTCGATGACACGGTGATCGCCACCCAGCCCGACGTGCAGGCCGCCGCTGCGCAGCTGCGCCAAGCGTGGCTCAACAATGCGCGCGCCGGCATCGTCTCGCCGGTCACCGGCTACGTGGCGCGTCGCTCGGTGCAGGTCGGCCAGCGCGTGCAGCCGGGCAATGCGCTGATGGCGGTGGTGCCTACCGATCAGATGTGGGTGGAAGCCAACTTCAAGGAAACCCAGCTGCGGCACATGCGCCTGGGCCAGGAAGTGGAGCTGCGTTCGGATATGTATGGCGGCGATGTCAGCTACAAGGGACGCCTGACCAGCCTGGGCATGGGCACCGGCTCGGCGTTCTCGCTGCTGCCGGCACAGAACGCCAGCGGCAACTGGATCAAGATCGTGCAGCGCGTGCCGGTGCGCATCGCCATCGATGCCAAGCAGTTGGCCGAGCACCCGCTGCGCATCGGCCTGTCGATGAAGGCCGAGGTCAGCCTGCGTGACCAGAAGGGCGAAGTGCTGCCCAGCCAGGCAGCGACCGGTTCGGTGTTCGACACGGACGTGTATGCCAAGCAGCTGCATGATGCCGACGACATGATCCATACGATCATCCAGGGCAACCTGCCGCAGACGGCCGGTGCACCGGTGGTGTCGGCTGCGGGCCGACCGTCGCCCTCCACCGCGCCGGCCACGCCGCCGCGCACAGCCAAGGCAGGCTGACGGCCCATGTCTTCCCAAGCCCCTGCCGCACCCGGTACGCCGGGTGCACCGGCGGCCCCGGCCGCTGGCTTCCTGCCACCCAACATCGCCTTGTGCACGGCTGGCCTGGCGATGGCGTCGTTCATGCAGGTGCTCGACACCACCATCGCCAATGTGTCGCTGCCGACCATCGCCGGCAATCTCGGCGCCAGCTCGCAGCAGGCGACGTGGGTCATCACCTCGTTCGCGGTCAGTACCGCGATCGCGCTGCCCTTGACCGGCTGGATGAGCCGCCGCTTCGGCGAAACCAAGCTGTTTGTATGGGCCACGCTGGCCTTCACCATTGCCTCGCTGTTGTGCGGCCTTGCCCAGAGCATGGGCATGCTGGTCGTGTCGCGCGCCCTGCAGGGCTTCGTCGCCGGCCCGATGTACCCGATCACCCAGTCGCTGCTGGTGTCGATCTATCCGCGTGAGAAACGCGGCCAGGCGCTGGCCCTGTTGGCCATGATCACCGTGGTGGCGCCCATCTGCGGGCCGATCCTGGGCGGCTGGATCACCGACAACTACAGCTGGGAATGGATCTTCCTGATCAACGTGCCGTTGGGCATTTTCGCGGCGCTGGTGGTCGGCAACCAGATGAAGGGGCGGCCGGAGCAGATCGAAAAGCCGAAGATGGATTACGTCGGCCTGGTCACGCTGGTGATCGGCGTCGGCGCCCTGCAGCTGGTGCTGGACCTGGGCAACGACGAAGACTGGTTCAGTTCGCCGATGATCGTGGCGCTGGCGTGCGTGTCTGTCGTGGCCTTGGCGGTGTTCCTGATCTGGGAGCTGACCGACAAGGACCCCATCGTCGACCTGCGGTTGTTCCGCCATCGCAATTTCCGCGCGGGCACGATGGCGATGGTGGTGGCGTACGCCGCGTTCTTCAGCGTGTCGTTGCTCATTCCGCAGTGGTTGCAGCGGGACATGGGCTACACCGCGATCTGGGCCGGCCTGGCGACCGCGCCGATCGGCATCCTGCCGGTGATCATGACGCCGTTCGTGGGCAAGTACGCATCGCGCTTCGACATGCGCATGCTGGCGACGGTGGCCTTCGTGTTCCTGTCCTTCACCAGCTTCATGCGTTCGGACTTCAACCTGCAGGTGGACTTCCAGCATGTAGCGGGCGTGCAGTTGTTGATGGGTGTTGGCGTGGCGCTGTTCTTCATGCCCGTGCTGCAGATCCTGCTGTCGGACCTGGACGGGCGCGAGATCGCCGCGGGTTCCGGGCTGGCCACCTTCCTGCGTACGTTGGGCGGCAGCTTTGCCGCGTCACTCACCACGTGGCTGTGGGCGCGCCGCACGCAAGTGCATCATGCGGACATCACCGAGCACATCTCCGTGTACCGGCCAGGCATGCAGGAACAGGTCACCGCGATGGGGCAGGGCGACCTGCAGCACGGCGCGGCAGCACTGAACACGATGATCAACCATCAGGCATCGCAGATGGGCTTCAATGACATCTTCTTCCTGCTGGGCTGGATCTTCCTGGCCATCATCGCGTTCCTGTGGCTGGCCAAGCCGCCCTTCGGAGCGGGCGCAGGCAGTTCCGCCGCCGCGGGCGGCCACTGATCCCGTACCGGTAGCGCCGAGCCCCGCTCGGCGCTTTTCTCCACCGGCACGAAACCCGAACGCCGGACATGAAAAAACCCGCTTGCGCGGGTTTGATCATTTTCTGAGTCGTGGTGCCCAGGAGAGGACTCGAACCTCCACGAAGTTGCCCCCGCTAGCACCTGAAGCTAGTGCGTCTACCAATTCCGCCACCTGGGCGACTCAGGAGGAGAATTATGGGCAACGAATTAATTCATGTCAACAGGATTTCAATGCCGTCCTGCTAGTCATCCACGGCGTGCCCGCCGAGGTGCAGCAGCAGGCTCTGCATCGAACGCGACAGCCCGTTCCAGCGAACGAAGCACAGGCTCAGCTGGCGGCGTGCCCAGGCATCGTCCAGTGCGATGGCGTGGAAGCCGTAGCGACGCCGATGCTGGCGGCAGATTGATCGGGGTGCGATGCCAACGCCGATGCCGTGCCCGACCATCTCGCATACGCCTTCAAAGGTCTTCATGCGGATCCGGGGTGACAGCACGCGCCCCAAAGCGCGCGCGTGGTCTTCGATATGTTCCTGCAGCGCATTGCCATCGGCCAGCGCCACGAGGTCCTCACCGAGTACGTCCACGAACGAGAGCGAGGGGCGGTGGGCGAACCGATGGGCAGGCGGCACGATCAGCATCAGCGGATCATCCGCAACCGGCTGCAGGTGCAGGGGCGTACTGTCCACTGCATTGGAGGTGATGCCCGCTTCGGCTTGGCCGCCGCGCACGGCGCGCACGATCTCCACGCTGGTGCGTTCTTTCAGGTCGACCTGCAGGCGCGGACGCGCGGCCATCCACGGCGCCAGCCGCCCCGGCAGAAAGGTGGTCAGCGCTCCGGTATTGGCATACAGGTGCAGGGTGCCGCGCGCGCCACTGGCGAACTCCTGCAGTTCCTCGCGCAACAGGGACTGCTGCCGCAGCATCAGGCGCGCATGGTGGGCAAGCGCTTCGCCGGCCTCGGTCGTGGTGACGCCACGCGGATGGCGTACAAGCAGCGCGATGCCGGCCTCGCGTTCCATCGTCCGCAGCCGTTCGCTTGCTGATGCCAGGGCCAGGTGGGCGCGGCTGGCGCCGGCAGTGATGGTGCCGGCGTCGACCACCAGCAAGAACAGGCGCAGATCCGCCAGGTCCATCCGCATGCTGGAACCTCGTGTCTGCCTTCGGTCCAGCCGAAGGCTCGGTGGGGAATCTCGCATTGTGCCAAAGGGGCAGGGCAGGTCCTAATGGCGCCATGAACGATTCGCTGTACTTCTATGTCCTGCTCATCGGGGTGTTCGTCCTGGCCGGGGTGGTCAAGGGCGTGACGGGGATGGGCCTGCCTACCGTGGCGATGGGCCTGCTGGGCAGTGCGTTGTCCCCGGTGGCGGCGGCCTCCCTGCTGTTCGTTCCCACCTTGGTGACCAATGTGTGGCAGATCATCGCCGGACCTTCGCTCGGCCGCATCCTCCGGCGGCTGTGGCCGATGATGCTCGGCGTGGTGGTGGCGACCGTCGCTGGCGCTGCGCTGCTGGTCCGTGTCGAACCGCGATGGTCGGGCATGGCGCTGGGCGTGGCGTTGATCCTCTATGCGGTGTACTCCGCCTTTGCTCCCGCGTTCCGGGTGCCCGCCAGCAAAGAACGCTGGCTGTCGCCGCTGGTCGGCGCGGTGTCTGGCGTGGTCACCGGCGCTACCGGCGTCTTTGTCATGCCGGCGGTGCCTTACCTGCAATCACTGGGGCTGGATCGGGACGAGCTGGTGCAGGCGCTGGGGCTGGCCTTCACGGTGTCCACGATTTCCTTGACCAGTGGTCTTCTGGTGCACGGCGCCTTTGGTGTGCAGCAGTTGGGCCTGAGTGCGCTGGCCATCGCGCCGGCGCTGGCGGGAATGTGGCTGGGGCAGAAAATCCGGGGCCGCATCAGCGCGAAGGCATTCCGCCTGTGCTTTCTGGGCTTCCTGTTGCTGCTCGGGATCGAACTGGCCACGCGTCCCTTCTGGTGACGTTGTACCCGACCGGGGACAACAGGCAAAAAAAACCCCGCGTCAGCGGGGTTCTTTTTATCGATGGTGCCCAGGAGAGGACTCGAACCTCCACGAAGTTGCCCCCGCTAGCACCTGAAGCTAGTGCGTCTACCAATTCCGCCACCTGGGCATCGAGGGGGCGAATTATGAGGACGTGGGCAGGGGCTGTCAATACTTTCACGATCCCTGCAGCTAGCCTACCTTTCGATCACGTCTCAGTGGCGCAGGATCGCGCCCTTGATTGCATCGAAATGGTCAACGTCGATCTCTTCCTGGCGTCGTTGCAGAAGCCGGAGCAGCTCGAGTCGCCGATTGGAGCCGATCGGCGCGT
This sequence comes from Stenotrophomonas sp. 169, assembly GCF_014621775.1. Lineage (NCBI taxonomy): Bacteria > Pseudomonadati > Pseudomonadota > Gammaproteobacteria > Lysobacterales > Lysobacteraceae > Stenotrophomonas > Stenotrophomonas sp. 169. The sequence continues at coordinate 2,843,610 of NZ_CP061204.1, read as the reverse complement.
ACCTCCCGCTATCCTCCTCCCAGTCAGCTAGGGCACAACGCCACCATTCCCGAACCGTGTCCTGGGTGGCAGGAAGTTGCAGCAGGAGTTCCAGTCGCTGCCAATGGCCGAGCTTCTTCAGGAGGCGTCGAAGGTTCAGGCTTGCGGAGAGGGGGGCAGCGGGTGACGTCAGGGCGGTAGTCAGCCGTTCCACGCCGAGCTTCGTGTCTCCTGCTCTGATTGAACTGGCAAGGAAGCGCAACACCGGATTGCCTCCCTCTGCGACAAGATGAGCAAACTCGTCCTCACTCAGCTGACCTCCCGACGTGAGCAAGCCGCGTAACGCGTGCATCCGGACGGGGCCGCTGGAGTCGAGCAGCCAGTGGCGCATCCTGTCCACATCTTCCGGCTGTGCGTGGTCGGCAAGGGACACGAGTGCTCCCAGGGTTGGCCGTCTGCTCTGGTCATCCAGTACGGCGCGCCATCTGGCTGAAGGCTCCACCGCATATCTCTCCCGGAGAAGGAATGCGGACAACGAACGTACGCCTGCCGATGCATCGCAGACCGTCAGGAGCAGTTTGTCGCGCGTCAGGGCTCCTTCCAGGCCAGACAATACGCGTAACGACTCGCGCCGCACCACAGGATGTGGCGCGTTCAATCCGATCTTTGCCAGCAATCGAATGCGGGCGTCATCGTCCTGGCGTTGTGCGTGGCGCAGGGCATACAGCGCGATGGCGGGATTTGGATCGCGAACGGCGCTCTCCAAAAGATCAACCCCAAGATCGACGCCGGCCTGCAAGCTGCTGGAAAATGCCCAAGCGCGCACCTGGGCGTTGTCGCTTGCCAACAGGGAGCGTAACAAGGGCTGCAATTCGGTGCGCAGTGCCCAGCTTTCAACATGGTGCTCGAGCCATTCCCGCGATCCGCGCTCACGAATGCGCAGGCGTAGTACCAGCGGCCACAGCGTCAGCACATCCTCGACATCAGACAGCTCAAGAAGGCGCTTCGTTGCTTCTTGTGCGGCGTGCTTCACCTCGGGCACCCAATCGGCGCAGCGGATCAACGCAACGGCCAGTGCCAGATAGCCAGGGAACTCGGGGAGTTTCCACAGGGCCTTCTGCCGCAGTCGACCGTCGTGATGTCCCGCCAGCAGAAACAACAGGGGTTGGCGAAGAGCAGGCTCCAGCTCTCCCGTCGTAATGTGAGTCAGCGCCGTTGTGGGCCAGTCTCCAAACACCGTGCTGGAGCAGAACCTCAGTCGCTCGTCGAGATCGAACAGTTTCTCGGGCGGCAAGCTCAACAGATAGGTATGAGCATGTACTGGGTCTGCGGAGTTCCCAGGCAGTTGGCATACAGCGCGGACGCTCTGCTGGAGGAGCAGCTCAAGCGCCGGAGCCTTCGTGCTCAAGGTAAAGAGTTGCCGCCACACCATACGTATCCCCAAGGCTCCATGCCGATGCACTGGTTGTCGTCCTATCGACTACCGCCAGCGGCGGGTGACTGTCCGCTCGCTACGTCGGGAGCATAGCGGAATGGCTGGGAGTCCGGTGGCGCTGAGCTGGCGCGCGAGGGGGTGCCGAAAAAGCGAAAACCCCCGATTTCTCGAGGGTTTTCGTACATCTTGAAACTGGTGCCCAGAAGAGGACTCGAACCTCCACGAAGTTGCCCCCGCTAGCACCTGAAGCTAGTGCGTCTACCAATTCCGCCATCTGGGCTTGCAGAACGGGCGATTTTGAAGATGCGGCGAGCCGTTGTCAACGGTTTTCGTCAAATTGCGGCGGCCATTCATTTACGGCCGGCCATGACCCGTTCTGCACGCCCACAGCAGCTACCATGGAGGGCGATGAATACCAAAAAACCAAGCAAGGGCGGGAAGAGCTCCCGCACGACGCCGCCCTCGGGCGCCCCCGCTGGCTCGCCCAAGGGCCCGAAGAAGAAGAGTCTGCCGCCGTGGATGCCGGACAGCCTGACCGGCAATGCCGGTGCTCCGGCCCCGTCGCGAGGCAACAGCCGACGCGGTCCGGCCCCGTCCACCCCGCGTGGCCGCCGCCCGTTGCCGCCACTGGGCGCGCCGGTCGATGATCCGCACGCCGCGCGCGAAGCAGAAAAGTACGAACAGCCCATCGCCAGCCGTGAGGCGATCCTTGCCCTGCTGGAGCGCTGCGAAGGCCCGCAGACCGCCGAGGAAGTCGGTGCCCGTCTCGGCCTGAGTGCTCCGGACCGTGCCGAGGCGCTGTCGCGCCGACTGGGTGCGATGGTCCGTGATGGCCAGCTGGTGCAGAACCGGCGCGGCGGGTTCGCGCCCATCCAGGCATTGAACCTGGTTACTGGCGTGGTGATCGCCAACCCGGAAGGGTTCGGCTTCCTGCGCCCGGTGGAGGGTGGTGAGGATCTGTTCCTGCCGCCGTATGAAATGCGCAAGGTCATGCACGGCGACAAGGTGCTGGCCAACGTGACCGGTATCGATCACCGCGGCCGCCGCGAAGGCAGCATCGCCCGCGTGCTCGAGCGCGGCATGACCCGCCTGATCGGTCGCTTCAGCGTGGAAATGGGCATCAACTATGTGGTGCCTGATGACAAGCGCATCCAGCGCAACGTGCAGGTGCCGCCGGACCAGATCGGCGGCGCGCGTGACGGCCAGCTGGTGGTGTGCGAACTGACCCAGGCGCCGGACAGCCGTCGGCCGCCGATCGGGCGCATCATTGCCGTGCTGGGCGACAAGCTGACTGCCTCGCTGGTGGTGGAGACCGCCATCCATGGCCACGAACTGCCGTTCGAGTTCCCGCAGGAGGTGCTGGATGAGGCCGCCTCGGTGCCGTTGGTGGTCGAGCCGCAGATGATCGGCCATCGGGTGGACCTGCGCACGACGCCGCTGGTCACCATCGATGGCGAGGATGCGAAGGACTTCGATGACGCGGTGTTCTGCGAGCCCAATGCCAACGGATTCCGGCTGGTGGTGGCAATCGCCGATGTGTCCAACTATGTGCGGCCTGGCACGCCATTGGACGATGAAGCACAGAAGCGTGCGACCTCGGTGTACTTCCCGGGCTTCGTCGTGCCGATGTTGCCGGAAACCCTGTCCAACGGTATCTGCTCGTTGATGCCGAAGGTCGACCGCATGTGCTTCGTCTGTGACATGCAGGTGGATCGCGATGGCCAGGTCAGCAGCTCGAAATTCTACGAAGCGGTGATGAACTCACACGCGCGACTGACCTACACCCAGGTGTGGCAGGCCGTGGGTGAGGACGATGCCGGTGCCAAGGCAGTGATCGGTCCGCTGTTGCCGCAGGTCGAGCGCCTGTACCAGCTCTATCACGTGCTGGCCAAGGCACGCAGCAAGCGTGGTGCCATCGAGTTCGAATCCAGTGAAGTCCGCTTCGTGCTGGACAATACCGGTGAGGTCACGCAGGCCGGCATGCTGATGCGCAACGATGCGCACAAGCTGATCGAAGAATGCATGATCGCCGCCAACGTGGAGGCCGCGCGCTACCTGCTGGCCAACGGCGTACCGGCCCCGTACCGCGTGCATGACAAGCCGCCGGAGACCAAGTTCGCGGACCTGCTGGAGTTCCTGAAGGAATTCAAGCTGAGCCTGCCGCCATGGTCGAAGGTGGTGCCGGGCGACTACACGAAGCTGTTGAAGAAGATCCGTGATCGCCCCGATGCGGCGCTGCTGGAGTCGGTGTTGCTGCGCAGCCAGAGCATGGCGGTGTACCACCCCGACAACAATGGCCACTTCGGGCTGGCCCTGGAGGCGTACGCGCACTTCACCTCGCCGATCCGTCGTTACCCCGATCTGCTGGTGCACCGTGCGATCAAGCACGCACTCACCGGCGCACGCGCGGACAAGTACCTCTACACCGCGCGCGAGATGGCCGCGCTGGCACTGCAGTGTTCCGAGCGCGAGCGCCGTGCGGACGAGGCCGAGCGCGAGGTGGACGAGCGCTACCGCGCTGCCTGGATGGAAAAGCATGTCGGCGGCCAGTTCGACGGCGTGATCAGTGGTGTCACCAGCTTCGGCCTGTTCGTCGAGCTGACCGATTCCAAGGTGCAGGGTCTGGTGCATGTCACCCAGCTGCCGCATGACTATTACAAGTTCGATGCGGTGCGCAAAACGCTGGGCGGCGAGCGTCGCGGCACGAGCTACCGGTTGGGCGACAGCGTCCGCGTACTGGTGCTCAAGGCCAGCATGGAAGAACGCAAGATCGACTTCCGTCTGGTCGAGCACAAGGGCGAGGAAGAAGAGGCGCCGCGCGCGGCACCGCTGCCCGAGCACGGCAAGCCGGCCAAGCGCAGCAAGAAGAAGTACTGAGACATCGCGGGTAGCGCCGAGCTACGCTCGGCGTCCGCAGCAGAGGAGACGAGAACGATGCAGGGCCAACCCGAACACAGTGGCGGTTGCCAGTGCGGTGCCGTCCGCTTCGAAGTCCGTGGCGAGCTGACGGACAGCTCGATCTGCCATTGCCGGATGTGCCAGAAGGCCTTCGGCGCGTATTACGCGCCGTTGGTGTCGGTACGCGGCGCGCAGTTCAGCTGGACCCGGGGCCAGCCGACCCATTTCCAATCGTCCAATCTGGTCCAGCGGGGGTTCTGTGCGCTCTGCGGGACGCCGCTGACCTACGAGGCCCCGGACGGGATTGCGGTGGCCGCCGGCGCGTTCGACCAGCCGGAGCGGTTGCCGCCGACCCGCCAATACGGCATGGAGGCGCAACTGCCGTTCGTCGACACGCTGGGCGCGCTGCCGTCCACGCGGACCGAGCAGGATGGGGAAGCGCTGGATTTCCTCGCCCGCATCGTGTCACACCAGCATCCAGACCACGACACACCGCACTGGCCGCCGCAGAGCCGCTGACCCCTGTCCGCCAGATGCTCTACCATACCCACCCCCCTTACCGGTCACGCCGCGCATGAGCAGCAAGAGCAGCCAGTGGATCGTCGGCGTCAACGCCGTCGCCTCTTCCATCGAGAACGACGCCGAGAACGTCCGCGAAGTCCTGGTCGAGGCCGGGGCGAAGAATCCGCGGCTGGTCGAGATCGAGGAGAACGCGCGCCGGAAGGGTATCGACGTGCGCAAGGTGAACAGCCAGGCGCTGGACGGTGTCGGCGGATCGGTGCGGCATCAAGGCGTGGCCGCGCGTTACGCGGCAGCGCGCACGTACAACGAGAATGAGCTGGAAGCCCTCGTGGAGGCAGCCGAGGGCAAGGCGCTGCTGCTGGTGCTGGACGAAGTACAGGATCCGCACAATCTGGGCGCCTGCCTGCGCAGTGCCGCCGCTGCGGGTGCGACGGCGGTGATCATTCCGAAGGACAAGTCGGCCACGGTCAACGCGACCGTGCGCAAGACCTCGGCCGGCGCGGCTGATCGGATACCGGTGGTAGCGGTGACCAACCTGTCGCGCTGCCTGAAGGACCTGCAGAAGCAGGGTGTGTGGATTTACGGTCTGGCCGGCGAAGCGACCGCGTCGCTGTACGATCTGGACCTGAAGGGCAACATCGCGCTGGTACTGGGCGGCGAAGCCGACGGCCTGCGCCGCCTGACCCGCGAGAACTGCGACGGTCTGGTCAAGATCCCGATGCCGGGTGAAATCGAGAGCCTGAACGTGTCCGTGGCCACCGGCGTGAGCCTGTTCGAAGTGGTGCGTCAGCGCGGTTGAGTGGCTGCGCCGGTAGCGCCGAGCCATGCTCGGCGAGCGCAGCGGTAACGCAGCAACGTGCGTGATCCATCAGGGCGAAAAAACCGGACGGCCAGCGGCCGTCACTACCGGGCTGCGCTGCCGCCCAATGCCTTGAACAGGGTGACATCGTTGATCAACTGGCTTCGCCGTACGCTTGCCAGCGCCAGCTCCGCACTGCGCCGGGTCTGTTGCGCCAGCAGCCAGTCGCGCAGGGCGGTGGCGCCGACGCGGTAACGCACCTCCTCGGCCCGCTCCACCGCCACGGCCTCATCGAACGAGGCCTGCGACGCCGCGACCTGGATCGCCAACTGATCTCGCGCCGACAGCGCGTTGTCCACTTCCGACAGGGCCGTGTACAGGGTCTTGCGGAAGCGGGTCGCGGCGATCTGGTAATCGGTACCGGCCAGATCGGTGTTCAGCTGTGCCCGTTGCAGGTTGAGGAAGGGCAGGGTGAGCCCCGCACCCAGCGTCGCCACGGGATTGCGCAGCACATCCCCCAAGGTCGGCCCGCTGGTGCCCACGCCACCGTTCAAGCTCAGCGTGGGGTAGTAGCTGGCAGCGGTCACCTTGATCTGTTTCAGGCTGTTGCGCAGACGCAACTCGGCGGCGCGCAGGTCCGGGCGGCGTGCCAGCAGGTCGGCGGGCAGGCCCGCTTCAAGGGGTGGACTGGTCGCGCCCGACAGGCTCTGCGGCTCATCCGCCTGCGGCCAGGCCTGGCCATCCAGCAGCACCGTCAGCGCGTTGCGCGCTTCCACCCGCTGCTGCTCCAACACCGACTGCGTGGCGCGCTGTGCCTCCAGACCCTGTCGCGCCTGGCGCACTTCCAGGCCGGATGCAGCCCCCGCATCGAATCGCGCCTGCACCAGCTCCAGCGTTCTCGCCAGCCGCGCCATGTCTGCGGCAGCCGAAACAATCGACTGGTTGAGATAGGCGAGATTCCAGTAGTAGTTCACCGCGTCGCTGATCGCGATCAACGCGGTGTTCTGTCGGTCTTCTTCGCTGGCCTGCGCGGACCACACTGCGATATCGCGCTGCGTGCGCAGTTTGCCCCACAGGTCGACTTCCCACTGCAGCGATACGCGGGTGGCGTAGTCACCCGAACGCCGCCAGTCGTCACTGCGGTCGATGGCGCGCGAGGTGCTGGTAGCCAGTCCGGACAGCGAAGGGTCCGGCCAGAGTGCGTTGTTCGCCAGTCCGGCCTGCAGGCGTGCGCGCTGGACGTTGAGGCCGGCGACGGCGAGGTCGTTGTTGGCGGCAAGCACCTGCGTGACCAGGCGGTCGAGCCGCTCATCGCCGAATGCCGTCCACCAGCGGTCGGCGCGCACGTCGGCGCGCGGCCGGTCCAGTCCACTGGTGGGCAGGGTGCTGCCTGCAGCAAGGCTGGCACTGTCGGCACCGTAGCTGGACGGTACCGCTGCAGCCTGCACCGGATAGCGGCCCGCGGTGGCGCATGCGGCCAATGAAGTGAGCAGCGCGCTGACCAACAGCACGCGCACAGGGGTCGAGCAGGAAAACGTCATGGTGGTCCTCATTCGCGTGCAAGGGCGTCGACCGGGTCCAGCTGCGCGGCGCTGCGCGCCGGCAGGAATCCGAAGGCGACGCCGATCAGGGTGGAGCAGGCAAACGCCGCCACGATGGAGCTGGTGGAGAACACCATCAGGTACTCGCTGGAGAGACGGCCGAAGGCCCATCCCAGCCCCAGCGCCAGGCTGACGCCGATCAGGCCGCCCAGCAGGCAGACCAGTACGGCTTCGATCAGGAACTGTTGGCGGATGTCGCTCTGGCGTGCGCCCACCGCCATGCGTACCCCGATCTCGCGGGTGCGCTCGGTCACCGACACCAGCATGATGTTCATGACGCCGATGCCGCCGACCAGCAGCGCGATGGCGGCGATGGCGCCGATCAGCAAGGTCATCGTGCGCGTGGTCTGTTCGATGGTCTGGCGGATCTGCGCGCTGTTGCTGAGGAACACGTCCTCGGTGCCATGGCGCAGGGTGAGCAGGTTGGTGATCGCGGCCTGCGCAGCGTCCATCGGCGTATCGTCCTTCACCCGCACGGTGATGCCGGAGATATGGTTCTGCCCGAGCATGCGCGACATCGCGGTGGTGTAGGGCACCCAGACGCTCAGGCTGGTGCTGCCACCGAAGCCGAAACTCTGCCGCTTTGCCACGCCAACCACCCGCGCCGGTACGTTGCCGAGCAGGATCACCTGGCCGATCGGATCGCTGTCCGGGAAGAACTGGGTCTTGGTGTTTTCGTCGATGACCGCCACCTGCGCCAGCGATCTCACCGCATCCGCATCGAAGAAGCTGCCGCTTACCAGGCTGACGCCCTTGACCCGGAAGAACTGTTCGCCGACCCCGCTCACCGATGCGGTGGCGGACAGGTTGCGGAACCGCGCTGTCACCGATGTGGAGACGTTGGGCGTGGCGCTGTCTACATAGCTTTGCTCGGCCAACGCGTAGGCATCGCTTGCCTTGAGCGTCTGCACCCGTGCCGAACGCATGTCACCGAAACCACGCCCTGGATAGACATCGATCGTGTTGGTGCCCAATGAGCTGATGTTCTGCAGGATCTGCTGCTGCGACCCGTTGCCCAGCGCCACGACCGAGACCACCGACGCGATGCCGATGATGATGCCGAGCATCGTCAGAAAGGTGCGCAGGCGATGCGCGTTCATCGCCAGCAGCGCCATGCGGAAGGCTTCGGTGAAACGGTCGCGGGCCGCGCGCCAGCTGTTGCCCTTGCCGGCATCGATGCTCGGTGCGCGCTGTGCGCGGAAACGGGGCGCGTTCTCGTTGATGCGGTCGGCGATGATTTCGCCGTCGCGTATCTCGATGATGCGCTGGGCGTGCTCGGCCACGCTCATGTCGTGGGTGACGATGATGATGGTGTGGCCTTCGGCGTGCAGTTCGCCCAGGATGCCCATCACTTCCTCACCCGATCGGGTGTCCAGTGCGCCGGTCGGTTCGTCGGCCAGGATCACCTCGCCACCGTTCATCAGCGCACGCGCGATGGACACGCGCTGCTGCTGGCCGCCGGACAGCTGCCCGGGCTTGTGCTGCATGCGGTCGCCCAGCCCCAGGCGCTGCAGCAGCTGCACCGCGCGCGCGCTGCGTTGTTCGCTGGGGTTGCCTGCATAGATCGCAGGAACCTCCACGTTGCCCCGTGCATCCAGGTCGCCCAACAGGTGATAGCGCTGGAAGATGAAACCGAAGTGCTCTCGACGCAGTTCGGCCAAGGCGTCCGGACCCATGCTGCCGGTCTCGCGACCGGCCACCTGATAACTGCCGCGCGTGGGCCGATCCAGGCAGCCCAGGATGTTCATCAGGGTGGATTTGCCCGAGCCGGACTGGCCGACAATGGCGACCATTTCACCGGCATGGATATCCAGGTTGACGTCGCGCAGCACGGCGATGGTTTCATCGCCGGCCGGGAATTCGCGGCGCAGGTCGCGCAGCCGCAGCAGGACGCTGGAAGAGCCCACGGTATTCATCGACGCGGCCCGCCGCCCATCCCCGGCCCCATGCGCATGCTGGGACCACCGCGCGCACCGCCGCCGCTCGCGGCAGCGCCGCCGCCCTCGCCGACCACCACGCGGTCGCCTTCGGCGAGCCCGGACAGGATCTCCGCGTTGGCGCCGTTGTTGATGCCCACCTTCACCCGCCGCCGCTGCGGTTGGCCGTCTTCACCGACCACGCGGACCACCTGCTGGCCGTCGCGCGTCTTTGCACCCAATGCGACCGATGGCACCAGGATCACCCCCTTGGCTTGCTTGAGCAGTACCGAAACCTGCGCGGTCATGTCGATGCGCAGCGTGCCGTCGGGGTTTTCCACATCGAACAGCGCGTTGTAGTAGACCGCGCTGGACGAACTGGACGAACTGCTGGAGCTGGACGCGCTGTCGCTGGAGATGGAGGCCGGTGCCGGATTGATCTGCCGGAGTTTGGCGTGATACTTCCGGTCCGGCTCACCCAGGGTGGTGAAGTACACCGGCATGCCCGCCTTGATCTTGACCACGTCGGCTTCGGAGATTTCCGCATTGACCGTGACCAGGTCGAGGCGCGCCAGCATCACGATGGTCGGGGCGGTCTGGTTGGCGTTGACCGTGCGGCCTTCTTCGGTGACCACTGCCACCACCGTGCCATCCATCGGTGCGGTGATGCGGGTGTAGGCCAGGTTGGCGCGCGCGGTCGCCACCTCGGTTTCGCTGCCCTTGATCTGGGCCTGGTTCGACTGGATCTGTGCGCGGGCCGTCTTCAGCGCGGCCTCGGCCGCATCGTATTCCTGTCGCGAGGTGGCTTCGGCGGCAAGCATCTCCTGCTGACGCGCGAAGTTCAGCTCGCTCTGCCGCAGGCTGGCCTGCTGCACCGCCAGCTGGGCGCGCTGCTGCTGCAGCGTGGCTTCTGCCCGCAGTACCGTGTTCTGCTGGGTCGTCGCGTCGATTTCGGCGATCAGGTCGCCTTCTTTCACCGTGTCGCCCAACTGGACCTTCAGTGACTTCACCTGGCCGGACGCCTGCGCGCCCACGCTGACCAGCTTGTAGGCATCGATCACGCCGGTCGCCTCGACGGTCTGTTCGACATCGCCACGCGTGGCTGGCGAGGTCGCCAGGGCGGGTGCCGCGGGCTTGCGCAGGAAGAACCACGCGCCGATGGCAAGCAGCACCATCACGAGGAGGGACAGCAGCAGGCGACCGCGACGGGTTCTGGGCAGCAGGTGGAAGTTCACGATCGGTGATACTCGGCAGGCCGCTCCAGCGGCGTCGCGTCCATTGTGGTGACGCTTGCTCTGCAGGCTCAATCCTCAGCGTGTGTCCATGTGTAACATTGCAGCGCCTTGTCTGTTTCAATGTGTATCACGTATGCCGCTGGATACAGTGCAACGCATTGGCCTGCGTGCGGTTCAGCTGCCGACAGGGGATGATGCCGACATGGAGACCGCCAACCCGATGCACCGCCTGCTCATCGTCGATGACGACAACGACATCCGCAACCTGCTGGCCGAGCAGCTGGGACGTGCCGGCTATCAGGTCAGTACCGCCGCCGACGGCGCTGCCATGCGCCAGGTGCTGGAGCGGGAGCACGTCGACCTGATCGTGCTTGATCTGAACCTGCCGCGCGAAGACGGCCTGACCCTGTGCCGCGATCTGCGCGCGCGATCCGCCACGCCCGTGATCATGCTGACCGCGCGTGCCGAACCGATCGATCGCGTGCTCGGCCTGGAGATGGGCGCCGACGATTACCTGGCCAAGCCGTTCGAACCGCGCGAGCTGCTGGCGCGCATCCGCAACGTACTGCGCCGGACCGAAGCCTTGCCTGCCAACCTGGAGCCGCTGGCGATCCGCCGTGCGCGCTTTTCGCGCTGGACGTTCGATCTGGAGCACCGCCATCTGGTGGATCCCGATGGGCGGGTGGTGGTGCTGTCCGGTGCCGAGTTCCGCCTGCTGCGGGTGTTCGTCGGCCATGCCAACAAGGTGCTGTCGCGGGAGCAGCTGGTGGCGCTCAGCAGCGGCCGCAACTATGAGTCGCAGGATCGGGCGATCGATCTGCAGGTCAGCCGGCTGCGCAACAAGCTGGCCGATGATGGCAGTCCGGATGGGCTGATCAAGACCGTGCGCAACGAAGGCTACGTACTGGCGGCGGCGGTGACCCTGGAATGAACCGGTTGCGCCGCTTCCTGTCCTCGATGGTGGGGCGCCTGTTCGTGATCCTGCTGCTGGGCATGGGCGTGGCGGCGATCGGTGCGACGATGCTGGCCGGTGCGAAACGCCAACAGGAGTTCGAGCGGCAGAACCTCAACCGCATCGCCGACCGGTTGCAGGGCTATGTGAACCTGCTGGACGGCAATCCGGAGCTGCGTGAGCGGTTGCTGGATGCCGGCGGCCCCAGTGTGCGCCGCCTGCTGCCGGACGCACGGCAGGGGCGACCGGACGACGCGTTGATGGGCGTACTGGCCGCACGTCCCGGACCGGTGGCCAGCGCGCAGGTCCGCTTCACCTCGTTCCGGGCATGCCTGCCGCGGCTGAAAGATCTGCTGCCGCCGTCCGATGGGCATCGTGGCCGACCGCCCCGCGAGCGCGACCCCGCCTTCATCCCGCCGCGCTGCCGGTCGGTGCAACTGACGTTGTCCGACGGTGCGTCGTTGGCGCTGGCGCTGGAGTCGCCTGCGGTGGCACACAATGGCGTGCTGGCGGTCGACCCCTTGTTCCTGACGCTGCTGGTGTTGGCGATCGCGGTGCTGGCCTACGTGGTGGCACGGATGGCCAGCGCGCCTTTGCGGCGGTTGGCCGGTGCCGCGCAGGAACTGGGCGTGGACCTGCACCGGGCGCCGATGGCCGTCGCCGGCCCGCTGGAGGTCCAGCACGCCGCTGAAGCCTTCAATGCCATGCAGCAGCAGTTGCAGCGGCACCTTGCCGAGCGCACGCACATGCTGGCCGCGATCACCCATGACCTGCAGACGCCGGTGACCCGGCTGCGCCTGCGCCTGGAGAACGTAGAGGACGAGGGCCTGCGCGAGCGACTGGTCGCCGACCTGGCAGCGATGCAGGCCTTGATCCGCGAGGGCCTGGAGCTGGCCCGCAGCGCCGAAAGCGCCGAGCAGCGCGCGCCCTTGGACCTGGACTCGTTGCTGGAAAGTCTGGTGGAAGACGCGGCGGAGGCCGGCGCGGACGCGCGTTTCGAAAGTGGGTGTGCGGCGGTGCTGATGCTGCGCCCGCTGGCGATGCGGCGCCTGTTTTCCAACCTGCTCGACAACGCCCTGATGTATGGCCACAGCGCCAGCGTGCGCGCCGAGCGCGATGGCAAGGGCGTGCGGGTGGTGATCAGCGACCGCGGGCCTGGCCTGGCCGAGGATGAGCTGCTGAGCGTGTTCGATCCCTTCGTGCGGCTGGAAACCTCGCGCTCGCGGCAGACCGGTGGCGCTGGCCTGGGGCTGACCATTGCCCGCGCACTGGCGGGCAAGGACGGGGCGAAGGTCAGCCTGCACAACCGGGAGGGTGGCGGGCTGGATGCCGTGGTGTACTGGGCGGCACCGGTCGTGGCCGCGGCGCGCGGGCACGGTTGACACACGGCGGCGCGGATTTGCCTATCATGCGCACATCCTCCCAGCGTCAGCCCGATGAAAAACACCCTGTCCGCCCCTGCCAGCAAGGGTGCCCGGTGCGCCACCGTGTGTGTGCGCCGGTCCTGCGGCGTGCCCGGAGACACCGTGCGGCGATGAGGTGTCGGGGGAATCCAGCCACCGCGTGGCGGCGCGGTGGGCCATCAGCGGGCGTTCTGCGCCTGGGCCTGTGCGTCCTGCTCGCCATGCTGGCGCTGCTGGCCTGCGCGCGCGCAGCGGCCCAGGAAGGCGGTTCACCGCCCCTACGTGACTACGCCATCGACGTGTGGACCTCGCGCAACGGGCTGCCGCACAACTCACTGCGCGACATCGCGCAGACGCCGGAAGGCCATCTGTGGTTCGCCACCTGGGAAGGCCTGGTGCGCTACAACGGACTGGACTTCACCGTGTTCGACCGCAGCACGCGGCCGGGGCTGCTCGACAATGGCGTGGGTGCGCTGCTGGTCGATCGGCAGGGCGGGCTGTGGATCAGCGATTCACGCGGCAACATCACCCGTCGTTCCGCGGATGGCCGCTGGCAGGTCTGGAAGCGCCAGGATGACACCCCCCAGGTGCTCGTGCAGGCCATGCAGATGGACAGCCACGGGCGCCTGTGGCTGTTGTACGAAGGCAAGGGCGTGGGGTATCTCGGCCCCGATGGGCAGATGGTCTACCAGCCGCCTCCTCCCGATCTGCCGCTGGCCCTCAATTTCACCAAGCTGGTCGTCGACGCGCAGGACAGGGTCTGGATCGGCACGCTGGACGGCCTGGTGCTGCGCGAGGCCAATGGCGAACTGAAGCGCGCGCCTGCGGCATGGGATCTGGGCCGCGGACTGGTCTGGCCGTATCGCGCGCCAGACGGCGTGATGTGGATCGTCGGCGGCGAGCGGATCTACCGGATGCAGGATGACGCGCCGCAGCTGATGCACCGCTTGCCCGGACAGATCCACCTGACCGCCATGCTGCAGGATCGCCATGGCGATTTGTGGCTTGGTACGGAGAACCAGGGCCTGCTGCGGATTTCCCGGCACGGACTCGAACGCCTGCCGGCGGGGCTCAACCTGCCGGGCGGCCGCGTGGTCAGCCTGCGCGAAGACGCCGAGGGCAGCATCTGGGTGGGCGCGAACGGCGGCCTGTACCGACTGCGCGAGACCCTGTTTGCCAGTTACACCGAGCGCGACGGACTGAGCGGTGATTACATCCGCACGGTGCTGGAAGACCATGAGCGCGGCCTGTGGGTGGGCAGCGCCAGCGGCCTGGACCGGCGTGCGCCGGACGGTCACTTCGCGCCGGTGATTCTGCACAACCGCGGCGGCAAGGCCCCTTCGGTACTGAGCCTGGCGCAGGGTCGCGACGGTGACGTCTGGGTCGGCACGTTCGGTGACGGCGTGTTCCGTCTCGATGCGCAGGGCAGGCCAAAGCACACCTTCGATACCAGCGACGGCATGCCGGGGGGCAATGTGCGCGCCATCAGCATCGACGCGCAGGGCGAGGTATGGGCCGGTACCCAGAAAGGCGTCGTGCGGATCGATGCGCAGGGCGTCAGCGTGCCGCGGGTGCCGGGCATGCCGGGCGGCCTGGTCACCGCCTTGGCGCATGATAGGCAGGGCAACCTGTGGATCGGCACGATCGAAGGCATCAAGGTGTTGCGGGGGGATCACGTGCAGTCCATCGACCTGGCCCCGTTGGGCGGCGGTCGCAGCGTGTTCGGCTTCCAGCAGATCGGCGATGCGATGTGGATCAGCAGCGATCGCGGCCTGTACCGCTATCAGGACGGAAAGCTGTCGCGGGTCGGCCTGGAGCAGGGCATGCCGGTGGACACCGTATTCCAGCTGGTCCCTGATCGGGTCGGCAACGTCTGGATCAGCAGCAACCGCGGCGTGCTGCGCACCGACATGGGCATGCTCAACGAGGTCGCCGACGGTCGCGCGCCGCGCGTGGACGTGGAGCGTTACAACGAAATCGACGGCATGGCCAATTCGCAGGCCAACGGCAGCTCGGGCCCGGCCGCCCTGTTACGTCAGGACGGGACGTTCTGGGTCGTCACCGCCGGCGGACTCAGTACGGTGGATCCCCTGCGCCTGCAGCGGTTCCGCGAGCGGCTGGCGCCTCCTGCCGCCATCGAAAGCGTGCAGGTGGACGGCGCGCCGATCCACTGGGAGGGGGCCGAACGCAACCACATTGAAGGGGGGCGCCGGCTGACCGTGAGCTTCGTTGGATTGAGCTACCTGATGTCCGAACGCATCCGCTACCGCACGCGTCTGGAAGGCCTGGACAACGGATGGGTGGAGCGCGGGCAGCAGCGCAGCGTCGAATTCATCGGCCTGCCACCGGGCACCTACACGCTGCATGTCTCCGCCGCCCACCCCGGCGGTGCCTGGAGTGACAGTGAGGCGGTATGGAATTTCAGCGTCGAACCGTTCTGGTGGCAGCGACACAGTGTGCAGGCCGTGGCGGCCCTGCTGCTGTTGGCCGCGCTGGTGGCGTTGTACCGGTTCCTGATCAACCGCTACAAGCGGTCGAACATCCGCTTGGCGAAGCTGGTGGATGAGGCGACGCGTGACCTGCAGGCACAGACCGTCCACCTGCAGGCGCTGAACTCGGAGAAGACCCAGCTGGTGGATCGCCTGGCACTGCAATCCGAGCAGTTCGAACGGCAGGCGCGCGAGGACGCGCTGACCGGACTGCCGAACCGGCGTGCGTTCGACGAAACGCTGGCGCGTGACTTCGCCCGCTCACAGCGCAGCGGCCATCCCTTGTGCTTGGTGGTGCTGGATGTGGATCACTTCAAGGCCGTCAACGATCAGTACTCGCACAGCGTGGGCGACGTCGTGCTGGCCGAGGTCGCG
This sequence comes from Stenotrophomonas sp. 169, assembly GCF_014621775.1. Taxonomy (NCBI): domain Bacteria; kingdom Pseudomonadati; phylum Pseudomonadota; class Gammaproteobacteria; order Lysobacterales; family Lysobacteraceae; genus Stenotrophomonas; species Stenotrophomonas sp. 169. The sequence goes on along the minus strand of NZ_CP061204.1, from coordinate 2,828,006 downwards.
CAGCTGCTGGCGTCGGCATGCCGGGATTCGGACATGCCGGCGCGCACCGGGGGCGAGGAGTTCGCGCTGCTGCTCAACGACACGCGCCTGGACGAAGCCGAACAGGTCTGCGTGCGTCTGCACGGTCTGTTCCACGCGCACCCGGACTGGGCCGGTATCGCCGACCTGCGGGTGACCTTCAGTGCGGGCCTGGTTGAACTGGACGCCACTGACCGCACGCCCAAACTGCTGTACCAGCGCGCTGACCGGGCCCTCTACAGCGCCAAGCGCGACGGCCGCGACCGGACCAGCGTCGGCTGATCCACTCGGGTCAGCCCATGCTGGTCCACACATTCCATTTTATCCCCGCGCTCAGCGCGGCCAGGCGTTGGCGATGGTGCAGAACAGCTTGGCGGTCTGCTCGGTGTCATACACCGCACTGTGGGCCTCGTCCGCATCCCACCCCAGCCCGGCCGCTGTCGCGGCGCGCGCCAGCACGGTCTGACCGTAGGCGATACCGGCCAGGGTGACGGTGTCGAACACGCTGAAGGGGTGGAAGGGGTTGCGCTTGTGGCCAACACGCTCGACGGCGGCGTTGACGAAGCCCAGGTCGAAATGGGCGTTGTGACCGACCAGGATCGCGCGCTGGCAGCCGTACTTCTTCATCGCCGCACGCACCGGGCTGAAAATGTGGTCCAGCGCAGGTTTTTCTTCCTTGGCCAGGCGGAACGGGTGGTCAAGGATGATGCCGGTGATTTCCAGCGATTTCGGATCGATCTCCAGCCCCGGGGCGGGCACGACATGCGCGCTTGCGGTCTCGCCGGGATACAGCAGGCCGTTCTCGTCCATTTCGATGGGCACCGCCGCGATCTCCAGCAGCGCATTGCGCCGGCAGTCGAACCCGCCGGTTTCCACGTCCACCACGACGGGCAGGAAGCCTCGGAAGCGCTGGGACATCACCCGGTGCATGGCAGCAGGTGGTGCATCGGAGGGAGCGGGTACAGGCAGGGGGACATCGTTCATGGGTGAATTCTAACAGAGCGGCCTCGCAGACCCTGTGTCAGTACGGGCCATCTACGTGCGCCAGCGCGCCTTTGCGGCCGCTGCTCTGCGAGCGACGATGCGCTGCGCATCCCCCGGCCGCAGGCGGAGGGCGTGCCATCGCGCCCCCCACGGGCCGCGCCGTGGAGGCGCGGTTGCAGACCTTCCAGCGCTCAGGGTTCCCCGGCGCTGGAGGTTTCGTCGCGCTTCTCGCGCGGCGGCAGCGGTTGCTCGCCATGCACCAGGAACCACACGTTCTCGGCGATGTTGGTGGCGTGGTCGCCCACACGCTCCAGGTTCTTGGCCATGAACAGCAGGTGGGTACATGGGGTGATGTTGCGCGGGTCTTCCATCATGTAGGTCAGCAGCTCGCGGAACAGCGCGGTGTACTGTGCGTCCAGCCGTGCATCGTCTTCGCGCAGCGCCAGCGCCGCTTCGACGTCATTGTCGCGATACGCCTCGATGGCGCGACGGACCTGCACTGCCGCCAACCGGCCCAGTGCACGCAGGCCCTGGATCTGCGGCAACGGCGGGACCTTGCCCAGCGCGATGGAGCGCTTGGCGACGTTGGCCGCGTAGTCGCCGATGCGCTCGATATCGGCCGGAATGCGCAGGCCGGCCAGGATCTCGCGCAGGTCGCGGGCCATCGGGCCACGCAGCGACAAGCGCATGACGTCATGGCTGATCTGCTGCTCCAGCGCATCGATGGCTTCGTCGTTGGCGATGATGCGGCGGGCGGCACTTTCGTCGCGCTTCTCGATGACGTCCATCGACGCCTCCAGCTGCGCGACGGCCATCTCGCCCATGCGCACGATCTCGGCCACCAGGCGCTGCTGCTCTTCGTCGTAGCTCTTGACGATGTGGTCGTTGGGTAGATTCATGTCGGTGCTCTCGGATGGGGTGGTTCGACGGATCAGCCGAACCGGCCGGTGATGTAGTCTTCGGTCTGCTGCTTGCTGGGCTGCGAGAAGATCACTTCGGTGCGGTCGTGCTCGATCAGGTCGCCCAGGTACATGAAGGCGGTGTAATCGGAAACGCGCGCGGCCTGCTGCATGTTGTGGGTGACGATGACGATGGTGTAGTCGTGCTTCAACTCTTCCACCAGCTGCTCGATGCGGCTGGTGGAAATCGGGTCGAGCGCGGACGTCGGCTCGTCCAGCAACAGCACGTCCGGACGCAGGGCGACGGCACGTGCGATGCACAGGCGCTGCTGCTGACCGCCGGACAGGCCCAGCGCACTCTGGCCCAGCTTGTCCTTCACTTCATCCCACAACGCGCCTTGGCGCAGCGCGCTTTCCACACGGTCATTCATGTCCGACTTGGACAGTTTCTCGTGGTGGCGGATGCCGTAAGCCACGTTCTCGAAGATGGTCATCGGGAACGGCACCGGCTTCTGGAACACCATGCCGACCTTGCTGCGCAGTCGGTTCATCGGATACTTCGGCGACAGGATGTCTTCGCCGTCCAACAGCACTTCGCCACGCGCTTCCAGCTTCGGATACAGCGCATAGATGCGGTTGAAGATGCGCAGCAGGGTGGACTTGCCGCAGCCGGACGGTCCGATCAGCGCGGTGACGCGCTTCTCCGGCACTTCCAGGTTGATGCCCTTCAGGGCATGGAACTTGTCGTAGTAGAAGTCCAGCCCGCGCGCAGCCAGCTTGACCGGCGCCGGGGTGGCAAGCGATTCATGCGAGGCCGGGACCACGATGCGCTGCATCGGCACGGCATTGGAAAGATCGTTCATGGCAGTGTCCGCGGAAAGGTCAGTCATGGGAGATACGATTGCGCAGCAGGATGCCGCGTGCGCTGAGGCTGATGAGCAGCACGAAGACGGTCAGCACCAGGGCGCCGGCCCAGGCCAGGACCTGCCAGGATTCGTACGGGCTGCCGGCGAACTGGTTCATCACCACCGGCACCGAGGCCATCGGCTGGAACACGTTGCTGCTCCAGTACTGGTTGCCGAAGGCAGTGAACAGCAGCGGGGCGGTTTCGCCGGAGATGCGCGCCAGGGCCAGCAGGATGCCGGTGACGATGCCAGCGGATGCACTGCGGTACAGCACCTGCACGGTGACCTTCCACTGCGGGATGCCCAGCGAAAGGGCCGCTTCGCGCATCTGCGAGGGCACCAGGCGCAGCATCTCGTCGGTCGTGCGCACCACCACCGGCAGCACGATGAAGGCCAGTGCCAGCGCACCGGCGAAGGCGGAGAAGCTGCCGCCGGTCTGCATCACGAACAGCGTGTAGACGAACAGGCCGAGCACGATGGACGGGGCCGACAGCAGGATGTCGTTGACGAAGCGCACGACCGTGCCCGCCTTGCGGAAGTTGCCGTACTCGGCCAGCCAGGTGCCGGCCAGCACGCCCAGCGGGGTGCCGATGCCGATGGCCATGGCACACATCACGGCGGTGCCGTAGAAGGCATTGGCCAGGCCGCCTTCCTGCATGGGCGGCGGGGTGGACTGGGTGAACAGTGCCCAGTTGATGCCCGGGAGACCCTTGGAAAACAGCGTCCACAGGATCCAGCCCAGGAAGAACAGGCCGAACAGCGCCGTGGCCACCGACATCAGGATCGCAACGATATTGCCGATGCGGCGGCGCAGGTACAGGGATTGAGCGGCGGTGGACATCAGTTGCCCTCCTTGCGGGACAGACGCATCAACATCAGGCGGGCGATGGCCAGCACCACGAAGGTGACGATGAACAGCACGAAGCCGAGCAGCAGCAGGGCGGAGCGGTAGGTCTCGGTGGCCTCGCCGAAGTCATTGGCGATCAACGCGGCGATGGTGGTGCCCGGCTCCAGCAGCGACGGCGACAAGCGCACGCTGTTGCCGATGACGAAGGCGACTGCCATGGTCTCGCCCAGAGCGCGGCCCAGGCCCAGGAAGATGCCGCCGATCACCGCCGAGCGGGTGTAGGGCAGCACGATGTCCCAGCTGACTTCCCACTTGGTCGAGCCCAACGCATACGCCGACTCCTTCAGGCGGGTAGGCACGGTCAGGAACACTTCGCGCATCACCGAGGAGATGAAGGGGATCACCATGATCGCCAGCACGAAGCCGGCGGTCAGCATGCCGATGCCGAGCGGTGGGCCCTGGAACATCGGCCCGATGATCGGCCACTCGCCCAGTGTCTCGTTGAGGAACGGCGTCACGTACTCGGTCATCACCGGCACCAGCACGAACAAGCCCCACATGCCGTAGATGATCGAGGGGATGCCGGCCAGCAGTTCGATGGCGGTACCGACCGGCCCACGCAGCCAGCGCGGGGCGACTTCGGTCAGGAAGAAGGCGATGCCGAAGCTCACCGGCACGGCGATGACCATCGCGATCAGCGCGGTCACCAGGGTGCCGTAGATCGGCGCGAGTGCGCCGAACTTGTTCTCCACCGGATTCCATTCGGCGGAATAGAAGAAACTCAGGCCTTGGGCTTCCAGGGCATGACGGCCGCCCCAGAGCATCGACAGCGCGGCGCAGGCGAGGGCAGCGAGGACGAAGATGACGGTGCCGACCAGCACCCATCGGAACAGGCGGTCGTTGCGGGCATCACGCGTATCACGCGTGGAAGGTGCGGCTGCAGGCTGTGCGATGGCATTCATGGGATGGGCGACGCGGCCAGTAGGGGGCGGGGTGACGCGGGGTGGAAAAGGACGGTGCCCGCGCAGGGCGGGCACCGTTCCTGCATCACTTCAGTTCGGTACCCCAGTAGGCTTCGATCTGGGTGACCAGTTCGGCCGGCAGCGGTACGTAGTGCAGTTCGTTGGCCTGCGTCTGGCCGCTTTCGAAGGCCCACTTGAAGAACGCCAGGGCATCCTGGTTGCGCTTGGCGTCCTTCGGCTTCTTCTGCATCAGCATGAAGTTGGTCGCCGTGATCGGCCATGCCTGCTCGCCCGGCGCATTGGTGATGACCAGGTTGAAGTCCTTGGCACTCGCCCAATCGGCGCTGGCGGCTGCGGCGGCGAAGGTTTCAGCACTCGGCTGCACCCAGCTGCCCGCAGCGTTCTGCATCGCGGTGTACGGCATGCTGTTCTGCAGCGCATAGGCCAGCTCGACATAGCCGATGGAGCCCTTGATCTGCTTCACGTACGAGGCGACGCCTTCGTTGCCCTTGCCGCCCACGCCGTCGGGCCACTGTACCGACGTGCCTTCGCCGACCTTGCCCTTCCAGTCCGCACTGACCTTGGACAGGTAGTTGGTGAAGTTGAAGGTGGTGCCCGAACCGTCCGAACGGTGGACCAGGGTGATCTTGCCGTCAGGCAAGGTGACGCCCGGGTTCGCGGCGACGATGGCCGGGTCGTTCCAGGTCTTGATCTTGCCCAGGAAGATGTCCGCCAGCAGGGTGCCGCTCAGGCGCAGCTTGCCCGGCTCCAGGCCCTCGATGTTGACGACCGGCACCACGCCGCCGATGGCGGACGGGAACTGGGCCAAGCCGGCCTGCGCCAGCTCTTCGCTGCTCAGCGGCTTGTCGGACGAACCGAAGTCGACGGTGCCGGCCTTGATCTGGGCGATGCCGCCGCCGGAGCCGATGGACTGATAGTTGATCTTGGCGCCGGTGGCGGCGTTGTAATCGGCCGACCACTTGGACACCAGCGGGAAGATGAAGGAAGCGCCGGCACCGGACACTTCGGCGCTGACCTTGTCACCGGCGGCCGGGGCGGCGGCGGCGGCACCGGCGGCGGGCTGCTGGGCGGTCGGCGACTCGCTGCCGCCGCAGGCCGACAGGCCGAGGGCGATGGCCAGGGAAAGGGTGGCCAGGCCGGCCTTCTGCAGATTCATGCGTCACTCCATAGCGGGAAGTTGCCGGTCCATCCGGCGGTTGCGGCTATGAAATGATGTTTTTGTTACAGCCTGATGACTCAGGTCACGGGCGAAGCCCACGCCACGGTTTGACGGGCTTTTCACGGTGTTGGCGGGTGCTGGACGCAGCGGGGAAGCGGTCGAACTGCGCGGATTCGAGCGCGTCCTGGAATAAAAAAAGGCGCGGGATCCTGAGGGATCGCGCGCCCGGTGGAGCCAGCGGAGGGAGAGAGTCTCCGCTGGCCCCGTGCCCTTGGGTGTATCAGTACTTCAGGTTCTGCGTCCAGTAGGTCTCGATCTGGCGGACCAGGGTGTCCGGCAGCGGCACGTAGTCCAGCTGCTTGGCCTGCTCGTCACCGCTCTTGTAGATCCAGCGGAAGAAGTCCTGCGTTGCCTTCGCGTTGGCCACGTTGCGCGGCTGCTTGCGCACCAGGATGAAGTTGGTGGCGGTGATCGGCCAAGCCTGGGCGCCCGGTGCATTGGTCATCACCAGGTAGAAATCCTTGGCGTTTGCCCAATCGGCGCTGGCGGCTGCGGCGGCGAAGGTGGTGTCCGACGGCTGCACGACGTTGCCGGCGGCATTCTTCATCGACGCATAGGACATCTTGTTCTGCAGCGCGTAGGACAGCTCGACGTAGCCGATGCCGCCCTTGATCTGCTTCACGTACGCGGCGACGCCTTCGTTGCCCTTGCCACCGATGCCGGCCGGCCACTGGACCGAGGTGCCTTCACCGACCTTGGTCTTCCACTCCGGGCTGACCTTGGACAGATAGTTGACGAAGTTGAAGGTGGTGCCCGAACCGTCGGAGCGGTGCACGATGGTGACCTTGGCCGACGGCAGGGTCAGGCCCGGGTTCAGCGCGGCGATGGCCGGGTCGTTCCAGGTCTTGATCTTGCCGAGGAAGATGTTGGCCAGGGTGGGGCCATCCAGCTTAAGCGCGCCCGGTGCGACACCGGCCACGTTGAGCACCGGCACCACGCCGCCGATCACCGACGGGAACTGGGCCAGGCCGGCAGCAGCGAGTTCTTCCGGCTTCAACGGGGCGTCGGACGAGCCGAAGTCCACCGTGGCGGCCTTGATCTGCGCGATGCCACCACCGGAGCCGATGGACTGGTAGTTGACCTTCTTGCCGGTGGCCACGGTGTAGTCGGCCGACCACTTGGACATCACCGGGAAGATGAAGGACGCGCCGGCACCGGTCACATCGGCAGCGTTGGCGGCGAAGACGGACGACGCGGCGAGGATGGCAACGGCGGCGCGCGACTTGAAGGCGTGGATCACGGGAATGGCTCCTGGGTGGTAGACGGGCGATTACCCGTCGTGTCGGTGCACATTCCATAACGATTGCGTGACACCGCCGCGTCTGTCACATGACGCATCGATGACAGCGTCGCCAGAGGAGGGGATAGCCAGGGGTAGAGCCGACTTCAGTCGGCTGGCGCAGTCGCCAGGGTAGAGCCGACTTCAGTCGGCTGGCCGCCGCAGCTGACTAAAGTCGGCTCTACCGAACGGTGGAGCAGCCTACTGAAGTCGGCTCTACCAAACGCGGGGCCGCAAACGCGGAAGGGCACGGCGTCATGCCGTGCCCTTCCATTTTCACTTGCTGCAGGTCTTACCAGAAGAACTGCGCGCGGGCTTCCAGGATGTTCGGATCGTCATTGACGAAGCCGCGTGCGCTGGAGCTGTACTTCTGGCTGTCCACCATCACGTAGTTCAGGGCGAACTTGGTGTTGGAGCGCCAGTAATAGTTCACGCCCACCGTCCAGATATCCATCTTGCCGCCCAGCACGCCGTCCACGATCGGCGGACGACCGGCCACCGGGTTCGCGCTCAGGTTGCCGTCGTTGAGATCCATATGGTCGAAGCGCGCGCCCAGCTGCCACATGCCACCGGCGGGGTTGTCCGGCAGGCCGGTGCCCGGTACGCCACCCTTGTAACCCCAGCTTTCGCCGGTGATGTTCCACAGGCCGCTGACGTAGTAACCGTCACTGGTGTAGTTGTCGTTGGCCAGGCGCTTGGCCTTGCTGCTGTAGTACTCGCTCTGGGCCTTGAACGGGCCGCCGATGTACATCGCTTCCAGGCCCAGCGTGGTCACGCGGTCGGTGTCGACCATGTTGCCGCTGTCGACCAGGCGCACGGTGGCCAGGTCGGCGTTGGGACGGGCACGCACGCGCAGGGTATCGGCGTCGGTGTCATACGCCACGTAGCTCAGGCCGAAATGCAGGACCTGGCCCTTTTCATTGATCGGCGCAAAGGTACCGCGTGCACCGTAGCCGCTGCCGTGCGCAAGGTTGCGGGTCAGCTCGCGACCGAACGCGCTGGCCGTCACCGACCAGTTGTCCTGTGCATAGCCCCACGCGCCACCGAGGCGACGGGCCACGGCGTAGGTGTTGGTCACGGCGGCCTTCGAGATGAAGTCGTTGTTCTTGGTGCTGGACAGTTCTTCCAGGCTGTTGGGCTGCTTGTACTGGCCCAGCTGCACGAAGTGGTTGCTGTTGCCGCCCAGCTTGTACTTGACGTTGGTGTCGAGGAACTTGTCGGCCTTGGCGTCATACCCGACCACCCATTCCACGTTGCCCGGGCCCTTGCCCTTGAGCACCAGCTCGGCACGGCGCAGCTCGAATTCGCTGTCCTTGCCGTTGGCTGCATCGCCGCCATTGAGGTCGGCTACATCGTTGTCGAACCAGTTGCCGTCGGCCTGGACGAGGCCTTCGAAGGTGATCTCCGAACCGCCGATCACATCGATGGCCACTTCAGCGTGGGCGGCCGGCACGAACAGCGCAGCCGCAACGGCCGCAGTGAGAAGTTGGCGATGCAGTTTCATGGAGAGAGTAGCCTTGCAGGCAGGTGGGAAGATGCGCGCAGGCTAGAACGTGAAGATTGCGTAAATGTGACAGTTTGCGAACGCCGTGCGCCCGCAGCACCCCTTACCCCTCTTCGCCGGGGCCATTGATGCCCTGTGGTTGTGACGTCCGGATGGCGCGGCGATGGCAGTCTGCGCGGCGGATCAGACCGACGCGGTCTTGTCCTTGAAGCGGCAGAGGTCACGGATGACGCACTGCGGACAATCGGGTTTGCGCGCTTTGCACACGTACCGTCCATGCAGGATCAGCCAGTGATGCGCGTCCAGCAAAAATTCGGCAGGGATGGCTTTCATCAGACCGTCTTCGACCGCACGCACGTCTTTGCCCGGAGCAAGGCCGGTGCGGTTGGATACGCGGAAAATGTGGGTGTCGACGGCCATCGTCGGCTGGCCGAACGCCGTATTGAGTACCACGTTGGCCGTCTTGCGCCCCACTCCCGGCAGGGCCTCCAATGCGGCACGATCCTCCGGCACCACGCTGCCGTGCTGCTCCACCAGCAGCCTGCAGGCGGCGATCACATTCTTCGCTTTGGCGTTGAACAAACCGATGGTGGAGATATACGGCTTCAGCCCTTCCTCCCCCAGGTCGAGAATCGCCTGTGGCGTGTTGGCCACCGGAAAAAGACGCCGGGTCGCCTTGTTGACGCCGACATCGGTGGCCTGCGCAGACAGCGCGACGGCCACCAGCAGTTCGAACGGACTGCTGTATTCCAGCTCGGTTTTCGGATGTGGGTTGAGTTCGCGCAGCCGGGTGAACATTTCCAGCACGTCGGCGCGTGGCATCTTCGTCGTGCGCCGCGCAGCCGTGCGCGTGGGCAAACCCGAAACAGCCATCACGACCCCCGCGGCGCGGCCGCACGCGCCTTCGCCCGCGCCAGGATGGCGGCAGCGGCAGAGGGCAGGGCGGGGGTGTGATCGGGGGCAGGGGGCGGCGAACGCCGCGCATCGCGTTCGGCATCACGTCGCGCCAGCCGGACGGCACGGTCGCGGTACCGTTCTCGTGCCTGCCAGGCGCGCTGCAACTGGCGCTGCACCGCCTGCAGGCGATCGGGCAGGTCCGCGTGGCCGGGGAGCTGGCAGGCATCGGCCGCGTCGGGCACGTAGTCCATCAGCCCGGCCAGCAGCGCACCGTCCAGGTCATCAGCCTGCAGCCGCTCGTACAGCGCCACGGGGTCCGGTCGGCGGGCCATCCGTCAGCGACCCTCGAAGTGGGCGGGACGACGCTCAAGGAAGGCGCGGGTGCCCTCGCGCATGTCATCGGTGGCAAACAGCAGGCCGAACTGCGCACTTTCGTAGTCCAGGCCCGCCTCCAGGCTGCATTCGCCGCCCACGTGAACCGCGTCCAGCAGCGCCCGGACGGCCAATGGCGCGGCGCGCGCCAACTGGTCGGCGCGCTCATCCACCCGCGCAACCAGCGCGTCGGCGGCAACTACCTCGTTGACCAGACCGAGGTGAAGCGCTCGGTTGGCGTCAACCGGGCTGCCCAGCAGGCACAGTTCCAGCGTGGCCGCGCGCCCGCACAGGCGCAGCAGGCGCTGGCTGCCGCCGAACCCGGGAATCAGGCCGAGAGTGATCTCGGGCAGGCCCAATCTGGCGCTATCAGCCGCGATGCGCAGATGGCAGGCCATCGCCAACTCCAACCCACCCCCCAGCGCGAAGCCGTTGATTCGGGCCATCACGGGCTTGGGCATGCGCTCGATCTGACGCATCAGGCGCTGTCCCAGCAGCGAGAAATCGCGTCCCTGCACAGCGCTGAGTCCGTTCATTTCGCTGATGTCGGCGCCGGCCACGAACGCCTTCTGCCCCGCGCCGGTCAGCACCACGACCCTTACGCTGTCAGCCTCGCAGGCGGCGGTGAAGGCCTCCGACAGCGCCCGCAGGGTCGCCCCGTCGAGGGCATTCAGCTTGTCCGGCCGGTTCACGGTCAGCGTGCGCACGGCACCGCGGTCAGCGACGATGATCGGGGAATGTGACACGCAGGTGCTCCTGAACGTTAAAAAACAGTGATGTTGAACTCTTGAAACGCAGACAGGTCAAAGCCTACGTCGTCAGTAGCGGATCACCCGTGCGACCGCTATCCTAACCCGTCGCCTCAGGGCGGCGAAAACGCCCCCTGAGTTACCACCCCTGGAGAATTGTTTGATGAAGTTGCGTTCTATCGCGGTCGCCGTTGCGGCCCTGGCCCTGACGGGCAATGCCTTCGCCCAGGACGTCGCGTCCGAAAAGGGCAAGCTGAGCTATTACTTCGGTTATGACTACGGCAACAACCTTGCGGAGCTGACCGGTCGCGGTGAGCAGCTGGACATCAACTCGGTGGTGAAGGGTCTGCAGGACGCCTACGCCAAGAAGCAGCCGGCGATCACCGCCGACCAGCTGAAGCCGGCCGTTGAAGCGTTCCAGAAGCGCGAGCAGGGTCGTGCACAGGCCGCCAAGGCCGAGTACGACAAGGCTGCGGCTGAGAACAAGACCAAGAGCACGCAGTTCCTGGCCAACAACAAGGCCAAGTCCGGCGTGCAGACGCTTGCCAGCGGCGTGCAGTACCGCGTGATCGAAGCCGGCACCGGCGCCAAGCCGACCCAGGCCAGCAGCGTGCAGCTGGAAGTGGCCGGTCCGTTCCCGTTCGGCCAGCGTCCGACCGAAGCCCGCCCGGCCCAGCAGATTCCTGCCATGAAGCTGAGCGAAGTGGAAATGAAGGCCATGCGCGAAACGCTGCTGCAGATGCCGGCCGGCTCGAAGTGGGAAGTCACCCTGCCGCCGGAACAGGCCTACGGTGCCGACCCGCGTACCCCGTTCCCGCCGAACGTGGCCGTGCAGTTCGAGATCAAGCTGGTCAGCGTCAAGTAATCCGCATCACTGTTTGACCCGACGCGCCGGTGGCTTCCACCGGCGCGTTTTTTTATGCGCGCGGCATCTCGTTAGATCCGACCGGTAGAGCCGACTGGTAGAGCCGACTTCAGTCGGCTGCCCCCCCCATCCCTCCCTCGCCGTTTCGCGGTAAATTACATCGGTGCAGACCACGGAAGAAAACACGCGTGCGGTGCCCAGTCCCTGCGTTGGAAAATGCGAGCTTGATCATCATCGATCCTGCATCGGCTGCCTGCGCGATATCGACGAAATTGCGCGATGGTCGTCGATGAGCGAGCGCGAACGCCACCACGTGCTGCATCACCGCCTGCCCCTGCGTGAGCAGCTTCGGGCATCACTGTCTGGAACACTGGCCGACGATGGACGGCTGATGCGCGCGCTGCATCCGCTGCACGCGCCGCCGATGGGCGACGGCTGGAATCGCAGTGAGCTCGACGATCTGCTGCCAGACGGTCCGTTGGTGGAAGCGGCGGTGCTGGCGGGCATCGTGCCGCGTGCCACCGGGGCCCAGGTCATCCTCACCCGACGCACGGAAACCCTTCGCCAGCATGGCGGGCAGGTGGGGTTTCCTGGCGGGCGCACCGAGCCGGACGATGCCGACGCGGTCGCCGCCGCCCTGCGCGAAAGCAACGAGGAAATCGCACTCCCCGCCGAGCAGGTACAGGCGCTGGGCTATCTGGATCCGTTCGTCACCATTACCGGTTATCGGGTGACGCCGGTGGTGGCGGTTGTCGATCCGCACTTCACGCCGGTGCCTTCACCGGACGAAGTGGCTGATGTCTTCGAAGTGCCGCTCGACTACCTGATGACGGCCGACAACCTGCGGCACGTGGAAATAGTCCATCGTGGCCGCGTCCGCCATGTGCTGGAGTACGGCTGGCCGGGCCACCGCATCTGGGGGGCCACGGCGGCCATCCTGTACAACCTGCGTCGACGTCTGGAGCAACTGCAATGAGCGTGATCGATACCCCGTGGACCACTGTCGTGGACGTAGCGTCCCTGCAGGCTGGATTGACGCAGGAAGGTGTGCGCCTGGTGGATGCGCGCGCGACGCCGGGCACGGCCCTGCGTATCGTTGATGCGCGGTTCTCCCTCGCAGATCCCCAATCGGGCGCGGCACAGTTTGCTGCCGGCCATCTGCCAGGTGCCGTCCACGCCGACCTGGATCGCGACCTGTCAGACAAGAGCACGACCGGCCACGGCCGCCATCCGCTCCCGGACAGTGACGTGTTCGCGGCCACGCTGGGGCGCTGGGGCATTGGCCCTGACACGCAGGTGGTGGTCTATGACGGTGCCGAAGGCAGCATGGCCGCCGCCCGCCTGTGGTGGCTGCTGCGCCTGATGGGACATCGGCAGGTAGCCGTGCTGGATGGCGGGGCGGCGGCATGGCAGCGCGCCGGATTGCCACTGGTGACCGATGCGGTCGCACCTGAGCCCTTGCCTCCGTATCCCGGACGCCTGGATGTCACCCAGGTCGCGAGCGCAGACGAAGTCGCCGCGCGTCTGAAACACAGTCCTGGGTGGTTGGTGGATGCGCGTGCGAACGAACGTTTCCGGGGCGAAGTCGAACCCTTGGACCCGATTGCCGGTCACGTGCCAGGCGCGGTCAACCGCCCCTTCGCGTTGAATGTGGTCGACGGCCATCTGCGGCCGGCGGAGGAGTTGCGCGCGGAGCTGCAGCAGGTGATCGGCCAGCACGAACCGTCTCAGGTGGTGCTGATGTGTGGGTCGGGCGTTACCGCCTGCCATCTGTTGCTGGCGATGGAATCGGTCGGGTTGGGCGGTGCGCGTATCTACGCGGATTCGTGGAGTGGCTGGATCAGCGACGAAGGCCGCCCCGTGGCGACGGGCGCCTGAGCCGATAGCAACCGTCCCGCTGCGCTCGCCGAGCATGGCTCGGCGCTACCGGGGCAGAGGTGTCGTCTCGCGGACGAGCGATAGGGGCGCCAGCACGGTGTCCCACGGGAACAACGGGCCGGGATCCCGCTTGCGCGGCACGGTTACCTGGGCATTGTCCGTGGCCGGCACCTGCTCCAGGTCCAGCTCGTCGTGGCCGGCGATCCGCCGCAGCGAGGGATAGCGTGCGCACAGTGCATGCAGCAGCCGCAGCAGCGACGCGATCTGTGCCTCGGGGTACGCCTCGTGCATCTGCTGACGACGGCTGTCGAACCACGCGGGGTAGCGTCCGCTGTTGACCAGTTCAATGCCGATCGACTGCGCATTGAGCCCGCGCACATGGTGCGCGCTGCGATCCGGGGCCACGTACTGGTGCACGCTGCCATCGCGGTCGATGTAGAAATGGCCGCTGTTGCCCGTGCCGCTGGGATAGAGCGCCTTCTCGCCGTATTCCCGCGCCGTCGCCAGGTCCGGCAGTTCAGTGCAATGGATCACCACCATGTCCAGCGCCTCTGTCGCGCGGAGGGGCAGCAGGTCGTGATAAGGCAGGGGCGCGACCCGCAGGTCGGGGAGCAGAAGACTCGGCATGCGGCGATGCTAGCATTGCGTCATGAATCATGATCTCCCAGACAGTACCGGCCATTGCATTCTCTCGCATGGCTTTGAAAGCGGCCCGGAGGCCACCAAGGTGACCGCACTGGCGGAGGTCGCCACCCGCCTGGGTTGGAGCCACGAGCGGCCCGATTACACCGATCTGGACGCGAAGTCCGGCGTAAGCCGCGTAGGTGATGTGCCGGCCCGGTTGCAGCGCCTGATTGCGCTGGCTGCGTCGGCCGCCGCGCGCGGCCCGGTGGTCCTGGCCGGGTCCAGCCTCGGCGCCTATGTGTCCGCGCTTGCATCGCTGCATGTGCCGGTGAAGGGGCTGTTCCTGATGGTGCCGCCTACGTCCATGGGCCCCATGCCGGCGTTGGATGCGGCCGATGTGCCGACCAGCGTGGTGCACGCGTGGCATGACGAACTGATCCCCGCAGCGGAGGTCATCGCCTGGGCGGGTGCCCGCTCTGCGTCGCTGCTGCTGGTCAACGACGGCCACCGCCTGAATGACCACGTCGCCGAATCGGCCGCCGCGTTCGAGGCCTTGCTGCGCCGGATCTGAGGTAATGGGCGCAGAGGGCGGGACCCGGCCGATGCGCAAGGCAACGTGACCCGGCCGCCTGCGTTGCCACAGCGCGGGCCGGACCGGTAGGGGCGCCAGCGATTACAATGGGGTCCCCGTGCCGCCGGCATGGGCGCGGGCCTGTTGCCAGGGCCTGCCCGTTCCTGCGCCGCGCAAGCGGCTGCCCCACCTGCGAAACCGATCCTGTGAATTTCTTCGTCTCCTGCGCCAAGGGCCTGGAATACCTGCTTGCCGACGAACTGTCGGCCCTGGGCCTTGCCAAGGCCACTGCCACCATCGCCGGTGCCAATGCCGAGGGCGATCTGGCCCAGGCGCAGCGGGTCATATTGTGGTCGCGTCTGGCCAGCCGCGTGCTGTGGCCCCTGGCCGAATTCGAGTGCCCGGATGAGCAGGCCCTGTACGACGGCGTGCACCTGATGCCGTGGCAGGACCACATGAAGCCGGAAATGACCCTGGCCGTGGACGCGCATGTATCCGGCGACAAGATCACCCACGCCCGGTTCGCCGCGCAGCGGATCAAGGATGCGGTCGTTGATCGCATGCGCAGTGAGGGACTGGAACGTCCGTCGGTCAACACCGACCTGCCGGACATCCGCATCAACCTGTCCTTGCGCAAGGGACGTGCGACGATCTCCATCGATCTCGGTGGCGGCCCGCTGCATCGCCGGGGTTGGCGCGGCGCGGCGCATGAGGCGCCGCTGCGTGAGAACCTGGCGGCGGCCGTGCTGCTGCGCGGTCAATGGCCGCGCCTGCATGCGGCCGGTGGCGGCCTGCTGGATCCCATGTGCGGCAGCGGCACCCTGCTGATCGAAGGTGCCCTGATGGCCGCCGACGTGGCGCCCGGTCTGATGCGCCATGGCAGCCTGCCGCCGAGCCGTTGGCTGGGTTTTGACAAGGACAACTGGAAGACCCTGCTGGCCGAAGCCCGTGAGCGTGAAACCGCAGGCCTGGCCGCGCTGAAGCCGGTGGTGTTCGGCAGTGACATCGATCCGCTCGCCATCGCCGCCGCACGCGAGAACGCGGAAGTGGCCGGTGTTTCGCATGCCATCACCTTCACCCGCGCCGACATCGTGGACCTGCCGGCCCCCCCGCTGGACATCGGTACGGTGGTCTGCAACCCGCCCTATGACGAGCGCTTGGCGGCCGATCCGGCGCTGTACCGCCGCCTCGGCGACGCCTTGCAGAAGGCGGTGCCGCAATGGCGGGCCAGCCTGCTGTGCGGCAATGACGATCTGGCGTTCGCTACCGGCCTGCGCGCTGGCAAGAAGTACCAGATGTTCAATGGCGCACTGGAATGTGCCTTGATCGTCTGCGATCCGGTCGCCGTGCCGAAGCGTGACCCGGCCATTCCGCGCGAGCTGAGCGAAGGCGCGCAGATGGTGGCCAACCGCATCCGCAAGAACCTGAAGAAATTCAAGACGTGGCGTGGCCGTGAGCAGATCACCTGCTATCGCGCCTACGATGCCGACCTGCCGGAATATGCGGCCGCCATCGACGTATACGAAGAGGACGGTGGCAAGGGCCGCACGTTCCTGCATGTGCAGGAGTACGCCGCGCCGGCCACCATTCCCGAGCATGACGTGCGCCGTCGCCGCAACGAGCTGCTGTCGGCCGCGCGCGAGGTATTCCAGGTGCCGCCGGAACAGGTAGCGCTGAAGTCGCGCGAGCGCGGCAAGGGCGGCAGCAAGTACGGCCGCTTCGAGCGTCGGGATGAGTTCCTGGTCGTGCGCGAAAACGATGCGCTGCTGCGGGTGAACCTGTTCGATTACCTGGACACCGGTCTGTTCCTGGACCACCGCCCGCTGCGCCGGACGATGGCCGAACAGATCCGCGGCAAGCACTTCCTCAATCTGTTCTGCTACACCGGCGTCGCCAGTGTGCAGGCGGCGGTGGCGGGGGCGGCCAGCACGACCAGCGTGGATCTGTCCGCCACGTACCTGCAGTGGTGCTACGACAACCTGGCGTTGAACGGGCAGGGCGGCAACCAGCACCTGCTGGTGCAGGCCGACGCCATGGCGTGGCTGGAGGCCGATGAAGGGTTGTACGACGTGATCTTCTGCGATCCGCCGACCTTCTCCAACTCGGCTCGTGCCGAAGACTTCGATGTGCAGCGCGAGCAGGTGCGGATGCTGCGTGCGGCCGTTGCGCGCCTCGCGCCCGGTGGTGTTCTGTATTTCTCCAACAACTTCCGTCGCTTCAAGCTGGAAGAAAATGCGATTGCCGAGTTCGCCAATTGCCGGGAGATCAGCCCGCGCACCATCGGACCGGATTTCGAGCGCAACGCGCGCATCCACCGCGCGTGGGAACTGCGCGCACTGTGACCAGCTCAGTGACGGCCGGCGGCCGTCACTGCCGTCCCACATGACGCATGACGGCCGGTAGCCGTCATGGGGTTACACGGTGGTAGCGCCGAGCCATGCTCGGCGAGCGCAGCGGCGCCGTGGTCAGACCATCGCCTTGGTCAGAGCACCGCCGCGACCAGGCCCATCGCCGGCAACGCCACGGCCAGCGGCACGATCCAGCGTGGCTTCCACGGGTACAGGCCAAACGCCAGCAGCAGGCCGCCCAGGGTCATCGCGCCCAGCCACAGCACCGGGCCCAGCGCCCAGCCATGATCGACCACGCACAGGGCGAAGGCTGCCGCCAGCAGCAGCCAGCCCAGCACGGACCACATGCGTCGCCGTGACACCGGTGCGGCCTGCCGTCCATGCAGGTCCATCTGGTGCTTTTCCATCGCCAGCGAGAGCGCGGTGAACGCACTGAAGGACAGGCACAGGGCGAGCAGCATCATGCCCGGGCCTCCGCTGCAACGGCGGCTGCGGCAGCGCGTTTCTTCTTCTCCGCGGCCGTCAGTGGCGGCGTCCAGCGCTGCATGCGCCAGCCACACATCGCCAGCATGGCGCCGAACGCCAGCATCACCAGGTCAAAGCCGGCCAGCACCCAGTCACCGGCCGGAATCGTGACGCCCAGGTGGGCGTGGGTGGTCAGTGCGTTGAGCAGCGGCAACAGCGCGAACAGCGCCGCACCCAAGTACAACTGCCACGTCCACATCACCCGCTTGGGCCAGATGAAGGCGGCCAACAACGCGGTGCCCCACGCATAGAAGAACACGCTCACTTCCGCATCGGCGCGCTCGGCGGTCTGCAGCGGCAGCAGCCGGTTGGCCCAGAAGTACGACGCGAACGCGATCGGCAGGCCGGCCACCGCCCCGATGTTCAGTGCATCGACGAGGCGCAGGCCGAAGCCGATCCTGCCGGTCTTCGCATGCTTGGGACGCTCCTTGACCGCCCACAGCACCACGCCGCTGGCCACCATCAGGCAGCCGGTCAGCCCGGACAGGAAGAACAGGGCACGCAGGCCCCAGTCGGCGAAGCGCGCCAGGTGCAGGCCATACATCACGCCACGGGTGGCGGTGGCCGCGCCGGACGCCGGCGTCTCCATCAGCAGTTCGCCGCTGACCATGTCATAGCGCAGCGCCGGCGTATCGGTGGACAGGCGACGGCCATCGCGCTGGCGGATGTCGATCACCGCATTGGCCGCGCCAGGGCTGGTGACGCTGAACCCGGACACGTCCACGCCCTTCCAATGCGTCCGCGCGCTGTCGAGCAATTGCTGGATCGGCAGGGCGGCAGCGCGTCCTTCGGCCGGCGCACTGATCTCGGGCATGCCACCGAAGGCCTCGCTGAAGAACGCGTCTTCGTCGGTCGGGTAGGCCACTTTCATGCCCCACGGCAGGTACATCACCATCAGGGTGACGATGCCGGTATAGGTGATCATCGCGTGGTACGGCAGCGCCATCACTGCGCTGACGTTGTGGAAATCCAGCCAGGAGCGCAGCCCCTTGTCTTTGCGGAAGGTGAAGAAGTCCTTGAATATCTTCTTGTGCGTGATGACACCGGTGATGATCGCCACCAGCATGAACATCGCGCAGAAACCGACCAGGTAGCGCGCCCACAACACCGGGATGTAATGAAGGTCGAAATGCAGGCGGTAGAAGAACTCGCCGCCGCGGGTCTCGCGTGCTTCCAGTTTTTCGCCGGTGTTCGGATCGATGGTCGCATCGCCGAAACGACCGCCGCCACGCCGCCGTCGCTCGCCTTCCACCGGCGGCTTGACCATCGATTCGGGGTTGCGCCAGAACATCCGCATGGCCGGGTTGCGTGGATCGGGCAGGGTGACGAACCACGTTTCGGCCTGGCCGGCATGGGTCTGCAGGTAACCCACTGCCCGTTCGGCGGCGACATCGGTACTGACCGTGGTGGCCGGCAGCTCAGGGCGCATCCAGCGGCTGATTTCCTCGCGGTAATAGCTGGCCGTGCCGGCCATGAAAATCAACAGCAGCAGCCAGCCGACCAGCAGTCCGGTCCAGGTATGCAGCCATGCCATCGACTGACGGAATCCGTTCTTCATGCCCATGCTCCCAGTGCACGTGCCACCGCCGCCATGAGCAGGGTGGGCAGCAGAATCCCGACCCACGCCCGCAGCGCGGTGCGGGTGGCGAACGCCCACAAGGCCGCGCAGGCGCAGACCACGATGGCAACCAGCATGCCGGTCAACACGGCCTGGCCGCGCGGGCCGGGCACGACGAGCGCACAGAACACGCTGGTTACTGCGGCCAGCGCGTAGCCACCGAAAATGGCCGCCATGCTGCGCGAAAACACGCCCCAGCCGGGGCGGGCGAAGAACGCGGCCAGGCGGGGGCTGGCGGTCGTGCTGGCGGAAGTTGGCGAGCGGTCCACGGTGATCCTGCGTTGCGGTTGGAGGCAGTGCTGCCCCAGGGAAACGTGAGAGGGTTCAGAGCTTCCAGCGCAGCGTCACGGTGACGTTGCGCGGCTCGCCCCAATAAACGCCCTGGTAGAAGCCGACATTGTTGTAGTACGCCTTGTCCAGCAGGTTGTTGATATTGAGCTGGGCACTGAAGTTCTCGTCGAAGCGATAGCCCGCCGACAGGTTCACCAGGTAGAACGCGTCCTGTTCGATGCGCGCGGGTTCGGTCCGACCCGTGGTCAGGTAATCCGCGCGCGGCTTGCTGCTGTTGTTCCAGATGCCGCTCTGCCAGGTGACCCCACCGCCCAGCCAGAACCGGCCTTCGATGCCGCCCGGACGCCAGCTGGTGTTGAGGCGGAACGTATCCTGCGGCGTCGTGGTTTTCTGCAGCACGCCGGCACGGTTGCGGATGGTGGTATGGGCGAAGCCGGCGGACAGGTTCCAGTGCTCGCCGATGCTGCCTTGGGTCTCCAGTTCCCACCCCTTCACCTTGTTGCCCTTGCCGGTGGATCGATAGGCCTGGCTGCCATCGGGCAGCGACGACGGCGGCACCGAATCATCGATCTCCGCCACGTTGTCCTGCTCGCCCTCGAAGACCGCGGCCGATGCATTGAGCAGGCCATCAAAGAACTCCGCCTTCAGGCCGCCCTCCCACATGTTGCCGACCACCGGCTCCAGGTAATCACCGTCGCGATCGCGGTAGTTCTGCGGCTGGAAGATGTCGGTGTAGCTGACATAACCGCTGAAGTTGCGATTGAAGTCGTAGACCAGGCCGAGATACGGGGTCAGGGAGTCGTCGGGCTTATAGCCCGTGCGCGTGGTGGCGGTGAGCGCGCCCGCGGTGTCGTGCGTATAGCGCCAGCTCGTGGTTTCCCAGCTGCCGTAGCGCGCACCGACCACCGCCAGCAGCGGATCGGCCAGCTGCAGGCGTGCGGCCACATAGGCAGCGCGCTGCTTCAGCTCGTTCTCCGAAGCGAGATAGCCCAGGCGGGTCACCGGCAGACGCGGAACCTCGCCGGTCCAGTGTCGCCAGTCCGGCACCCTGGCGTAGGCATCGCTGTAGTCGAAATCGATGGCATCCGATTCGCCCTTGCGCACCGACTGGCCCACGCCGAACACCAGTTCATGGTCCCGTCCGAACAGCTTGAACGGGCCACTGACGTTGAGGTCGAACACCGACATCGTGCTCTTTTCGTTGAAGTGCGAGATGTAGGCCACCACGCCGGTGCCATCGGGGCGCGGGTAACCCGATGCGCCGTACCAGACGCTGCCGTCGGTATCGCGGTCGGCATGGGTGACGTTGGCCTTGGCCGACCAGCCATTGCCGAGCTGCTGTTCCAGGCGGACGAAACGCGTCTTCTCGATGATCGGCCAGCTGCTCCACGAGGCGGACAGGTTGGTCGAGCGCGGCAGGTTCGCCGGCGTGCCATCGGCGCCCCAGTACGGCACCACGCCCCACGTCACACCGCGGGTATGCGGTGACTGGTACTCGTAGCCCAGTTCAAGCAGTGTGCTGTCAGTGACGTCGGCCTGCACGATGCCGTAGAACACGTCTTTGTCCAGTGTGTAGACATCGCGGAAGGAATCGCTCTGCTGCTTGGCCGCGACCACGCGCGCGCGGACGCGACCGTCCAGCGCCACCGGGCCGCCGAGATCGGCTTCCAGGCGTTGGTTGCCCCAGCGGCCCAGGGTCAGGTTGGCCCCGGCCTGGAAGGTGTCGGTCGGGCGCTTGCGCACGAAGCTGATGGTGCCCGACGGATCGCCGGCACCCGTGGTCAGGCCGGTGGCACCGCGGATCACCTCGATACGCTCGTAGATCACGCTGTCGGTGTTGGTCTTGATCGAACCGCCGAAGGTGTTGAGCATGCCATCGACCTGGAAATTGGTGATGTTGTAGCCACGCGACACATAGTTGATGCGTTCGCTGTCGGTGACCGACACATGCACGCCGGTAACCTGGGCCATCACATCGGACAGGGCGAACAGGCCCATGTCGTCCAGGCGCTGGCGGGTGATCACGGTCACCGACTGCGGGGTTTCGCGCAGCGACAGGTCCAGCTTGGTCGCGGTCCGCGCGTGCTTCACCGTATAGCCGTTGTCGATTTCACCGTCGGCGGTCACCTGTACGGCATCGAGGGTGCGCGCGGCATCGGCAGCAGGCGCCTCGGCGTGGGCGGTGGCGGCCAACAGCAGGCTGGTGATGGCGACGGCGAGGCGCGATGGGGCGGGTGCAACGAACGGGGACGACATGAGGGATGCGTATCCATGCAGGTAAAAAAGCCGGCGATGGAAGCGGCCGCGTGGACGCGTGCGCTCAGCGCTGCAGTCAGCGCCCGCTCCCATCGTCGCCGCGCGGGCGCAGGGCCCGAGCGGCAGACAGTGGTGTGGGTACACGGGGCGGCGGAGACGGAAGCAGAGCATCCGCAACTGACTGGCTGGGCGTACGACAATGCTTAAATGATAAGTATTCGCATTTAGTTAAGCAAGCGTTTTCAGTACGGTCCCATGGACGAACGGATGGCGCATCAGTCGGTCAGCGAACCGCGCACGCGCGGTGGATTTCCTTGTTGACGCGTTCGGGCGCCGTGCGTCCCGTGAACACCTCGGTCATTTCCTTGCGGACGCGCGCGTCCTCGCACGCTTCCGCATCGACGACGTTGTCGATGACCGTGCCGCGTATGTCCGGCTGGTCATAGCCGACGCTTTCGCGGACCCAACGGCGCGCCTGCGACGTCTCGCGGGCCACCCGCACGCGGTCGGCGGAGGTCAGGTTGGGGTCGCGCACGATAGGGCGGCTGACGCCGGTGTCCAGCTCTTTCGGGCACGGCACGGACTGGTAGATGGTCTGCTTGCCGTCGCTGCATTTGTACACGCGTTGCGCATGCGCCTGCGTTGCCAGCGCGCACAGCGCCAGCGTCACCAACATCCTGGTCATGGTTCCCCCGGCGCACCGCCTTGGCGCGCGATGCGCGGGAGAATACCCTATTCAGGGAGCGTCGACACCTATGTTGGTGTAGTAGCCGAAACAGGAGCGACTGCCGTTTCGGCTGAGATTGAAGCGTTGGCAATTGACGTCATAACTGGAACCCGTGGCGGTTATCACGTAGCTGGACAGGGTGATGCCGTTCAGATGGTGGTGGCTTCCGTTGGACTTCAGTGACCAATGCAGGTGTGGGCCTGTCGATGCACCCCCGTTGCACAATGCCTGCACCAGGCTGTTCGCGGGGTTCGCGATGGGGGCGTTGGCCGTAACGGTGTCGCCGGTGGCGGGGCGGATGTTCATCAGGTGGTAGTAGGTAGTGGACCAACCCCCGTCGTGCACGATTTCAGCCATGCAGGAAGAGTGGCGTTTGAATTTTCCGGCAGCGGAGGCGGATACCCAGTTGCGGCTCTGGTCGCTGCCCCACCACCCGCCCACGCCCACGTCCAGCGAGGACATCGGAAAGCTGCCGCTTCCGGAATTGGTGTGCGCTCCTCCGACGTACCAGCGGGCGTTGAGCGGGTACGGGAACTGCAGCAGGTTCGTCGGTGGAGCGTCGGCGCGGGGCTGCGCCGTACGCGATACCTGCGTTGGCTCGGTTGCGAACAGACGGCGGTAGACATCAACGAATCCGATATCCGCCAACTGCGCCGCACGCACGCTTTCGGTTCCTGCCAGCGCATACAACGTACGCAGCGGATTGCCGGTAGAAAGCGCAACAGGACCACGGGTGCTTCTGTCAGCGGCGTCGTACATCGCATCGCGCAGCGTCTCGGCAACATCGCGCAACTGCGCACTGAAACCCGTCGTGGCGACAAGCGTGCCAAACGGCCGCTCCAGCCTTGCCGCACTCGGCTGGGGGGAGCTCAACACGCCGGTCTGCAGCTCCATCAGCGCAAGCAGCACACGCGGGCTGATCCCGCTGTAGCCCGACCAGTGGGAAAGCGTCTCTGCCTGCGCAGCCAGCGGTGGCGCATGCGTTTCCAGCCACTCGCCGATATTGAAATCAAACATTTCGTCGTACTGGTAGACAAGGTGCTGGCTGTGCAGGGAGGGCGTGCCGGCGTGCGCAATCGACAGCGTGGACGCAGCACAGAGAACAGCAAGCAGCAAGGGTCTGAACAGAGGACGCTTGTAGACGGTCATGGTTAGGGATCCGGCTGAGGCAGAGCGGCAGGGATGTTCAGGCCGCAACGTCTCCTGGCCCTGCACGAAGCGGGCCTCTCAGGGTGATCAAGGACTGGCTCGCCGCTGCCGCTGTTGGCGGGCGGGCACGGCCAATGCTAGGCAGGTGCGACGGTGCGGAGTTTGTCGCTAATCACAGAGCGGATGGTGTCGAAAAAATCGATCGCAGGCAGCAGTCTCTGCTTCAGGATCAATCGGTGGCGCGGCCCTGCGCGCGCGCTGTACGCAACGCGGCTTACCCGGGCAGGAACGTGGTGGCGGCATGCAGCAACAGACCGATCAGCCCACCGACCAGCGTGCCGTTGAAGCGGATGAACTGCAGGTCGCGGCCCACGCTCAGTTCCAGCTGCTCCACCAGGTGGCGCTCGTCCCAGCCTTTTACCGTTTGAGCGATATGCGTGGTGACGCCATCGCGCAGGCGCGAGGTCAAGCGCTGGGCACCTTCCAGCAGATGCTGGTTGAGCGCGTCACGCAGCGCCGGGTCCGATGACAGGCTGCGGCCCAGCGCGGCCATGCTGCGTTCCAGATAGCCTGCCAACGCGGAGGTCTCACTCTGCAGATCGGCGCGCAGGCTGGCGTGGATGCGCGACCACAGCCCCTGCACATAGTCCTGCAGGGCCGGGTGGTCGATCATTTCCTGCTTCAACTGCTCGATGCGTTCGGCCAGCGCCGGGTCTTCGCGCAGCCGCTGTACGTAATTGCCCAGCCAGGCCTCGTAATCCTGGCGCAGCGGATGCATCGGTTCGGCGAGCACCTGCTGCATTTCTTCAAGCACTGCGCCTGCCAGTCGCTCGGCCAGGCTGTCGCCGATCTCATCGATCGGCTTGATCCAGTTCACGGTGCTGGACAGGGTGGGCCACTCACGCTGGATGTAGCGCACGATCAACTGCGATGCGCGCTCTTTCACTTCCGGCTGCTCCAGCCATCGTGCGACGCGTTGCAGGCCTTCGTCCAGTACGCGCTGATGGCGGCCATCGGCGGTCAGCAGGGCCAGCAGCTCACCCGCGGTGGAGGCCGCATTCCACTGCCGCAACTGCTGCACCACGAACGCGTGCAGTTGCCGCCGTACGGCCGTTTCATCGAAGAAGTCCAGCGCCTGCAGCGCCCACGTGCGTGCCATATCGGCCAGCATGCGTACCTGTTCCGGCGCGGACAGCCAGCTGCCGAGGCGTGCCGCCGGATCGAACACCTTCAATCGTGCCAGCAGCATGTCCGGGGCGAGGAACTGATCGCGCACGAATACCGCCAGACTGTCGCCGATGCGTTCCTTGCTGCGCGGGATGATGGCGGTGTGCGGAATCGGCAGGCCCATGGGGCGGCGGAACAGTGCCACGACGGCGAACCAGTCCGCCATCGCGCCGACAGCGGCCGCCTCGCAGAACGCAGAGACCCATGCCCAGGCGCCGCGCTCTCCCTGCCAGTGGCTGACCGCGAATCCGGCCAGCATGACCAGCAACATGCCGAAGGCGATGGCCTTCAACCGGCGCAGTTGGGCGCGGCGAGGATCGTGGGGAGCAGAGGGCAGGGAGGGCTTCATGCGCGCAGTCTAACGGGGTGGATGTTGGGCGCAGTTGACGGCCTGCGGCGGGGCGGTGGGGGAAGGGGTGACGGTGGGGCCGACCGATGCGGCTGCCGGGTAGAGCCGACTTCAGTCGGCTGATGCTGGTTACCCCATGCAAACAGCAGCCGACTGAAGTCGGCTCTACCAGTCGGGTCCACCAGTCAGGTCCACCAGTCAGTCCACCAGTCGGGTCCACCAGTCAGGTCCACCAGTCGGGTATGCCCGTCGGCTCTACGCCAACTGGGCGCGCAGGGCCGCCAGCTGCTGGCGCAGGGCGTCGTTCTCACGCGTCAGGCTGACAATTCGGGCGCGCAGCGCGGGCGGGCCTTCACCCAGCTGCTCCAGGGCGGTGAGCACTTTGGCATCGCGCAGCGCCTGCTCATCCTCGCTGACCGCGTCAGCCTCGACCACCGCGTCCGGCTTGGCGGCGCGTGGCTTGCGGTTGGCTTCGCGCGCGCGCTTGGCGGCCTGCTTCAGTTCGTCCTTGCCACCGGTGGCGGCTGCACGTTGTTCGTCTTCCGGCAGCGACGACACGGCCGCTGCCGCGCTGATCGACAGCTGGCCGTTCTTTACCGCTTCGACCACTTCCGGCGCAGCCTGCGCACGGATGCGTTCGATCATGCTGATCTGGTTGCTGCTCAGCTTGGCTTCGCGGGCCAGTTCGGCACGGCTGAACGTCGGTGCCGGGTCCCACGGGGGGCTGTCCTGGTCCTCATCCTGGCCCTCGCTGGTGCCATCGCTCTCGCGCTGCAGCTGCTCCTGCTCGATGCGCTTGCGCGCAGCCAGGATCTCGCGCTTGCGCAGCGCCAGTTCGCCACGCTGGAAGTCGGACACGCTGCGTCGGCCCAGGTGCTGTTCGATCATCCACAGGTGGACATCATCCATGCTCTGGAAGCGGGTGTTCTGCACGGTGTTGAACGGCAGGTCGTGCTTCTGGCAGATGCCGTATCGGTTGTGTCCGTCCACCAGTACATCACCCCACAGCACCAGCGCATCGCGGCAGCCTTCGGCGAGGATGCTGCGCTCCAGCGCTTCGTACTCGTCCGCGGTGAGCGGGTCGATGTAGGCCTTGAGTTCTTCTTTGACGACGATGTTCATGGGCAACGGGCGGTCGTGGAGCGGAACCGCCCATTGTACCGGCTCGCGCTGGCGCGTCCCGGCTCAGGCGGTGGCGCGGATCATGGCCCCCAGCACGTCGGCGATCCGGTCGATCTGCGCCGGTTCCACGATCAGGGGCGGCGATAACGCGATGATGTCGCCGGTCTGGCGCACCAGCAGGTCGCCATCATGGAAACATCGCCGGAACACCTCGTGGCCGCGGCTGCCAGGGGCATCTCGGCGCGGCGCAAGCTCCACCGCGCCCACCAGGCCGAAGTTGCGGATGTCGATCACGTTGGGAAGGTCGTGCAGGCGATGCAGGGCCTGCTGCCAGTGGTCACCCAGTTCGATGGCACGCTCGAACAGGCGCTCTTCGGCATACACCTCCAACGTGGCCAAGGCGGCCGCGCAGGCCAATGGATGGCCGGAGTACGTATAGCCGTGGAACAGGTCGATCGACTGGGCCGGGCCCTGCTGCAGGCTGGCATGGATGGCATCGGCGACCAGCACGCCGCCCAGTGGCACCGCGCCGTTGCTGGCCGCCTTGGCGAAGGTGATCAGGTCAGGGGTGACGCCGAAACGCTGTGCCGCGAAGGGCATCCCGACGCGGCCAAAGCCGGTGATGACTTCATCGAACACCAGCACGATGCCATGGTGATCGCAGATTTCGCGCAGCCGCTGCAGGTAGCCGGGCGCGGGCAGGATGACACCGGCCGACCCGGCGATGGGTTCAACGAACACCGCGGCGATGGTGGACGCGTCGTGCAGCGCGATCAGTCGCTCCAGTGCGTCGGCCAGCTCGGCGCCATGCCGAGGCAGGCCCTGCGTGAACGCGTTGCGCTGCAGATCGAGGGTGTGTGGAAGGTGGGCGGTGCCGCCAAGCTGCAGGCCGAACTGACGGCGATTGTTGGCCAAGCCGCCGATCGCCATGCCGCCGAAGCCGACGCCGTGATAGGCCTTTTCCCGCCCGATGAAGCGCGTGCGCTGGCCCTCGCCGCGCGCGCGGTGGTGGGCGAGGATGATCTTCATCGCGCTGTCCACCGCTTCCGAGCCGGAATTGGTGAAGAACACATGGTTCAATCCTGCCGGCGCCAGCGCGGCGAGCCGTTGTGCGAGCACGAACGGCAAAGGCGATCCCATCTGGAAGGTGGGTGCGAAATCCAGCGTGCCGGCCTGTTCGGCGATGGCCTGGACGATCTTCTTCCGACCATGGCCGGCGTTGCAGCACCACAGCCCGGCCGTGCCATCCAGTATCTGCCGACCGTCCACGTCTTCGTAGTACATGCCTTCGGCGCGTACCAGCATGCGCGGCGCGCCTTTGTACTGCGCGTTGGCGGTGAACGGCATCCAGAACGCGTCCAGCGTCTCCGGTTGTGTGGTGGCCAGCGTGGTGAGGGAGGCGGCGGAAGAAGGCATCGAACGCTCCAGCGGGGCAGGTAGGCGCACGGTACCGCTGGGCGGGTCGAGGCGCTGTCTGCACTGTGCGAGGCGCATGACGGCCGCGTTCCCGCGCGGCACGAACGCGTTACCCCCGCCGAAGGACGCCGCTACACAGGATCACCGCGCGCTGGGCGCGGCCTCCCGGACCAGCTGCCGTCCGGCGACGATCAGGCCCTCGACCAGACGCTCGCACAGCAGCACCTCGTTGGAGCCATCGTGCTGGCTGTCGTGTACCGCGTGCAGGATTTCCAGGATCGCGTCCAATGCCTGGCGGGTGCCCTCCTGCAGGCCGGGCACTGCGCGTTCCGGCAACTTCACAGCCAACGCTGCGCGTTGCGTTGCGTTGCGTTGCGTCGTCGTCGCGGCGGTCAGTGCAGGCAGACACGAGCTGCAGAGCAGGGCGCTGCCCCGCTGCCGGGTGTGGCACGCCATTGGCCATCAGGATGCGCTCCAGCGTGTCGATGAAGGGGCGGGGCAGGTCGTGCATGCGGTCGCCCAGCAGGGAATGCAGGCGTGCACCGCTCAGGAGTTGGCCGGACATCGGTCAACCTCGCTCGGCAGGAAGGCCACCTGCGCCGAGGCGAGGGTGGCGGACGATGCGGGTTGGCATACCGGTCGTGTGATCCAAAAGCCGGCGGATACGGGGATCCCCACGCACCGTCCGCCGTATGAAGGGCGAGACAATGCATTCTCCGCCGGGCCCGTGAGGGCAGCAACAGAGTGCAAAGGACCACACGATCCGGGATGCCAATCCCGGCTGACGCTTCTACGTCGTCAGCGTCATCATCGTGCGGACGTGACCCTGCCTGCGTCCATGGGCAAAGTTGCGGTTCGTAGGTGGCGATCACGTGGTTGGCAGCATGTCGCGATTGGATTGTGCTGGTGTGCGGTGGTTGCGCCAATCCGCGCGGGGTGGCTCGGTACGTTCGGCGGCGGGGCCCGCTGGGCTCGCCGAGCATGGGTCGGCGCTACCGGGCGTGTGGTGCGGGCGGTGTCGGCTGAAACCAATGTGCCCCCCGGCCGGGAGCCCATGGCAGAATCCGGAACGCTTCCTGCCCAGCGATTCCCCTTCCATGTCGTCCACCGTTGCACCTGCTCCACCCACACCCGTGCCGGCCAATTCGCCGCGGCGCGTGCTGCTGGCCAGCCTGATCGGCACCACCATCGAGTTCTTCGACTTCTACATCTACGCCACGGCGGCGGTGCTGGTGTTTCCGCACCTGTTCTTCCCCGAGAGCAGTGACCAGGCCGCGCTGCTGCAGTCGCTGGCCACCTTCGCGGTCGCGTTCATCGCGCGTCCGGTGGGCTCGGCGGTGTTCGGCCACTTCGGTGACCGGATCGGTCGCAAGGCCACGCTGGTCGCTGCGCTGCTGACGATGGGGCTGTCCACGGTACTGATCGGACTGTTGCCTACGCACGCGCAGATCGGCTTGTGGGCACCGGCGCTGCTGGCGCTGTGCCGGTTCGGCCAAGGCCTGGGGCTGGGCGGGGAGTGGGGCGGGGCGGTGCTGCTGGCAACCGAGAACGCGCCCCCGGGCAAACGCGCGTGGTATGGCATGTTCCCGCAGTTGGGTGCGCCGCTGGGCTTTCTGTTGTCGGCGGGCATTTTCCTGTTGCTGGGGCGGCTGTTGTCGATCGACGACTTCCTGCAGTGGGGCTGGCGCATTCCGTTCATCGCCAGCGCGCTGCTGGTCGGGCTGGGGCTGTGGGTGCGCCTGAACATCCACGAGACGCCGGCGTTCCAGAAAGCGCTCGATACCCATGCGCGGGTCAAGCTGCCGATGATGACCGTGCTGCGCGAGCACGCCGTGCCGATGGTACTGGGCACGCTGGGCGTGTTCGCCACCTTCGTGCTGTTCTACCTGATGACGGTGTTCGCGTTGGGTCATGGCACGTCCGTGCTGGGCTACAGCCGCGAGCAGTTCCTGCTGCTGCAGATGGTCGGCATCCTGTTCTTCGCCGCCGGTATTCCCATCTCCGCGCGCTACGGCGACCGCTGGGGCACGCGCCGCACGATGATCATCGCCAGCGGCCTGATCGTGGGCTTCGGGGTGTTGCTGGCGCCGCTGTTCCAGGCCGGCAGTCCGTGGATGGTGCTGGGCTTCCTGTCGCTGGGCCTGTTCCTGATGGGGCTCACCTACGGTCCGTGCGGCACCTTCCTGGCCGAGATCTATCCGGTGGAGGTGCGTTACACCGGGGCCTCGTTGTCGTTCAACCTGGCCGGCATCCTGGGTGCGGCCCCCGCGCCCTACCTGGCCACGTGGCTGGCCGAACGCTTCGGTCTGGTGGCCGTCGGCTACTACCTGTGCATTGCCGCGCTGATCACCATCTGTGCCCTGTTGGCGCTGCAGCGGCGCGTGCGCTGATCAGCTGAAGAAGCGTTTCAAGGTGCGGCCCAGCCACGTGCCGCCCTGGTGCTGGCGGGTGAACTGGTTGAGGTGCTGTTTCACCTGCTCGGCGTACGCCTTGTCATCGCCACGGATATGGTTGAACAGCCAACGCGACAGCATGCTGCGGAGTTCATCGGTGACATCTTCCCCCGCCTGGAAACGCAGACGGTAATCCGACACGCGCTTGCCGAATATCTCGTGCACGCGTTTGTGTGCGGCACAGAACGGGTAGCCGGCTTCTTCCATCAGCTCCTCTTCGAAGGCGAAATGGGACATGGTGTAATCCACCAGTTCCCCCATCACGTCCGCCACGGCAGCGCGCTGCACACCCTGCTGGGCAACATGCAGCTGGTTGAGCATTTCCACGATCCGCATGTGCTGATGATCGATGACGTCGATGCCGATGTTGAGGTCGTCCTGCCAGACCAGTAGTGCCATGTGCGCGCTCCATGTGACCGATGGCGCGAGTGTCGACGGCTGTAGAGCGCCGGGCACTGATCTGGATCAAAGCGGATGACGGCGTGGCGACGTGACCGGTAGCGCCGGGCAGTGCGCGGCACTACCGAGCGTCTGCCTCAGGCGGCAGTGGCTGCCGCGTTGGCCCCGCATACGCGGTTGCGGCCACCGGCCTTGGCCAGGTAAAGCTGGCGGTCGGCTTCGGTGATCAACGCATGCAGGCTGTCACGGCGTGGCCGCAGGCAGCACAAGCCGATGCTGACGGTCATGCGCAGCGTGGTGTCGCCGATCGGCACGCGCAGCATCGCGATCGCATGGCGCAAGGCTTCGAAGTACGAAACCGCGGCCTCCGGGTCCAGCCCCGGCACCATCAGGCAGAACTCTTCGCCACCGAAACGCGCCACCAGGTCGCCGCTGCGTGCATGCGCCGCGACGGCATCGGCGCAGGCGCGCAGTGCTTCGTCGCCGCCATCGTGGCCGAAGCTGTCGTTGATGTGCTTGAAATGGTCGATGTCGACCATCGCCACCGCCACCCACTCGTCGTCCTGCTGCAACTGCGGCAGCTGGCGCTGGCTGTGTTCCAGGAAATAACGGCGGTTGGGCAGGCCGGTCAGGAAGTCGCGCGTGGCCAAGTCCTGCAGCGTACCGATCAGCTCAAGCTGGTCCACGTTCTGCGAAACCCGGCAGAAGAACTCTTCGCGCGAGAACGGCTTGCGCAGGAAGTCGTTGGCCCCGTTCTTCAGGAAGCGCGGAATCAGGGTGACATCGGTGTTGCCGGAAAGTCCGATCACCGCCACCTTGTCGCGCGAACGCTGCATGCGCAGCCGGCGGGTGAACTCCACGCCCTGCATGCCAGGCATTTCCTGGTCCACTACGGCCAGCCGGATCGCCGGATGGGCCTCGATGGCGGCCAGGCCCTGCTCGCCGTCCGCGGCTTCGTACACTTCATGGCCGTACATGCGCAGCAGCGCGGCGGCATAACCGCGCGCGGACGGTGAATCGTCCACCACCAGTGCGGCGATGCGCCGGTTGCGGTCCAGCCGCTGCACCAGCCACACCAGGTAATCCACGCTACCCGGTGTGTTCTTGAGCACGTAATCGATGACTTTCTGTTCCAGTACGCGTCGGCGCACGTCCTCGTCGTACACGCCGCTGACCACGACGGTCGGCATGCCGCGGGACACGAAGAAGTCCACCACGCCGTCGCGGTCGCCATCGGCGAGCACCAGGCCGGTCAATACCAGGAACCAGCCCTGTTGTTCTTCCAGCAGCCGGCCGGCTTCGGCCAGCGTGGAGGCCACGGTCACGGTCACATCGAGCCGCTGCTCGATGGCCTCACGCACCAGGGTGGTGAACGTGCGGGAGTTTTCCACCAGCAGGACGCGCTGGGGCAGGGGGTCAACACCGGGGTCGCTTTCGAAAGCGCCCTGCAGCAAGGCGGGCATGAGGCGTGCGCTCGGAACGGGCTGGGTCGTAGGTACTAGCGGCCTGCGGCTCAAAAACTTGAACTCCATCACCAAATTAAATTGCGCAGCTTCACAAATGCCATGGTCGCTACGAGCAGCGGCGTCCGCAGCAGGCGGCCGCCCGGGAAGGGGCGTTGGGGGATGCGTTCGAACACATCCAGTCGTCCCGCCTGGCCTGCGATGGCCTCGGCGATGACCTGACCGGCCAGGTTGGCCGCCGCTACGCCATGCCCGGAAAACCCTTGGGCAAAGTAGATGTCCGGGGTGAGTCGTCCCCAATGCGGTGCGCGGCGGGTGGTGATGTCGACATAGCCGCCCCACAGGTACTCCATCGGTACGCCATGCAGCTGCGGGAACACCTGCCACAGGCGGCGCTGCATCACCTGTGCCAGCCCCGGTGGTGGCCGCGAGGAATAGCTGGCACCGCCGCCGAACACCACGCGGTGGTCGTGGCTGAGCCTGAAGTAGTCCAGCACCAGGCCCGTATCGGATACGGCCATGTCGTTGCGGATCAACGCGCGCGCACGCTCGGCGCCGAGCACCGGCGTCGCGCCGATGTAGGTCCCCACCGGCATGATGTAGCGCTCCAGTTCGGGCGCGATGCCCTCCAGCCAGGCGTTGCCCGCCAGCAGCACGTGGTCGGCGTGTACGGTGCCGGTGGCCGTGCGCAGCGCCGGTCGCGGATGCCGTTGCAGTTCGAGCACCGGCGTCTGCTCGTGGACGGTGGCGCCTGCGGCCAGGGCGGCGTCGGCCAGGCCATGCGCGAACGCCAATGGGTGCAGGTGACCACTGAGCGGATCGAACATGGCACCCCGGTAGCGGGGGCTGTCCAGCTGCTCGCGCAGGGTGGCCTGGTCCCACCATTGCATCGGGTAATCGTAGTGCCCGGTCAGCCGCTCCATGTCGTGATGCAGGGTGCGCGCCTGGCGTGCGGTGATCGGCACGTTGGCGTGGCCTGCAACCCAGTGACAGTCGATGCCGTGGTGGGCGATGCGATCACGCACCAGTTGCACGCCTTGGCGTGAGTGATCGAACAAGGTACGCGCATCGTCCGGGCCGACCAGCGATTCCAGCACATCGACTTCGCAGCCATAGCCGGACAGCACCTGGCCACCGTTGCGGCCCGAGGCCCCCCAGCCTATCCGGCAGCTTTCCAGTACCACCACCTTGAGTCCGCGCGATGCCAGCTCGAGCGCGGCGGACAGCCCGGTGTAGCCTGCGCCCAGGATGGCGACATCGGCATGGGTATCGCCATCCAGTGCGGGCAATGGCGTGCGCGGCGCGACGCTGGCGGCATACCAGCTGGGCGGCAGGGTAGGGTCTTCGCGCAGGGGATGCGTAGGGTCCATCCGCATAGTCTGGCGCAGATGACGCGGCAATGGTGTGACTATGCCGCGCTTGCTGGCGTCATCATGCGGCGCTACCGTGTCGTCAGCGCCGAGGACTTGCAGATGCGCCTTCCTCCCCTTGTGGGATTGCCGACCGATAGCACGTTGCAGGGACATCACCGCTTCCTGATGGCCGGCGAGAAGCATGTGCGCGCTCTGGTCGATGGCGCTGCGGTGACGCCGGTGATGCTGCCCTCCCTGCAGCCCGCGCTGCCTGCCGGCGACTGGCTCGGGCGGCTGCACGGCCTGCTGCTGACCGGTGCCGTCAGCAACATCGAACCCCATCATTACCCCGGCGGGCAGACCTGGCCCGGCAACCAGCATGATGCGGCGCGCGACGCCGGTGCGTTTTCGCTGCTGGAGCATGCGTTGCGCATCGACCTGCCGGTGTTGGCGATCTGTCGTGGTTTCCAGGAACTCAACGTGGCGCTGGGTGGCAGCCTGCATCCCAGGCTGCACCGGGTGGAGGGTCTGCATGACCACCGCGAGGATTCTGCGGCGTCCGCCGAGTCGCAGTATGGCCCCGCGCACAGCATTTCACTGGTTGCCGGTGGCTGGCTGTCGCATTGGCACGGCAGCCGCTCGGCAGTGGTCAATTCCGTGCACGGGCAGGGCGTCGCCGTGCTGGCCGACGGCTTGGTGGCCGAGGCACACGCCGATGATGGACTGGTCGAAGCAGCACGCAGTCCCCGTCATGGTTTCGTGCTCGGCGTGCAGTGGCATCCCGAATGGCGGGTGACCCACAATCCCTTCTATCACGCTGTGTTCCGCGCATTCGGCGATGCTTGTCGGCAGCGTCAACGACTTCAACAGGATTCCCCATGAGTACGGACACCCGCTCGCGAAAACCGCCGACCGTGGACGACGGACAGGAAAGCAGCCTGCTGCGCTGGTTGAAAGAGCGGCGCATCACCGAGGTGGAGTGCCTGGTGCCGGACATCACCGGCATCGCGCGCGGCAAGATCATCCCGGCGGACAAGTTCTCGCACGATTACGGCACGCGGTTGCCGGAGGGTATCTTCGCCACCACGGTGACCGGCGACTACCCCGATGACTATTACGAGCTGACCTCGCCGTCGGATTCGGACATGGTGCTGCGGCCCGATCCCGAGACCGTGCGGGTGGTCCCGTGGGCGACCGACCCGACCGCGCAGATCATCCACGACTGCTACACCAAGGACGGCAAGCCGCATGAGCTGGCCCCGCGCAATGTGTTGCGCCGGGTGCTGGATGCGTACGAAGAACTCGGCCTGCGACCGGTCGTCGCACCGGAGCTGGAGTTCTTCCTGGTGCAGAAGAACACCGATCCGGATTTTCCGCTGCTGCCGCCGGCGGGCCGTTCAGGACGGCCGGAAACAGCACGGCAGTCGTACTCCATCGATGCGGTAAACGAGTTCGATCCGATCCTGGACCTGATGTATGACTACGCGGATGCGATGAAGCTGGACGTGGATACGCTGATCCATGAGTCCGGTGCAGCGCAGCTGGAAGTCAATTTCACCCACGCCGATGCGATGAACCTGGCCGACCAGGTCTTCCTGTTCAAGCGCACCATGCGCGAGGCGGCGATGCGCCACGGGGTGTATGCCACGTTCCTGGCCAAGCCGATGGAAAACGAGCCGGGCAGTGCGATGCACATCCACCAGAGCCTGCTCCGTCGCAGTGATGGCAGCAACGTGTTTGCCGGCGAAGGCAATGCCGAGGGCGAGTTCAGTCCGGTGTTCGGTCATTACCTGGGCGGGCTGCAGAAGTTCGCCCCGCAGGCGATGGCGTTCTTCGCGCCGAACGTGAACTCCTACCGGCGCCTGGTGTTTGGCGAGGTCTCGCCGAGCAACGTGCACTGGGGGTTCGACAACCGCACCTGCGGCCTGCGGGTGCCGATGGATACGCCGGACAACATGCGGGTGGAGAGTCGGTTCGCCGGTTCCGATGCCAATCCCTACCTGGCGATGGCGGCGACGCTGGCCTGTGGGCTGCTGGGGCTGCGCGGCCAGCTGGCGCCGGATGCCCCGGTCAGTGGCAGTGCCAAGGAGCTGGGCTACAACCTGCCACGGTCGCTGGGTGAGGCGCTGGACGGGCTGGAACGCTGCAGTGAGCTGCAGGCGCTGTTGGGCGAGCGATTCTGCAAGGCCTACATCTCGGTGAAGCGGAAGGAATACGAGACGTTCTTCCGGGTGATCAGCTCGTGGGAACGTGAGTTCCTGCTGCTGAATGTCTAGACATTGATCGCGGACGCTCGGTGTCCCGTGCTCCGGACACGTCCCGCCGAGCACGGCTCGGCGCTACCGTGCGGGCAGCATTCCGTTGTAGCGCCGAGCCACGCTCGGCGGACTCCGTCCGGCACCGCGATGTCTGACACAGGCCGCGCTGCGCGCTCGCCGAGCATGGCTCGGCGCGACCGTGCCGGCAGCATCCCCGTTGTAGCGCCGAACCACGCTCGGCGGAATCCGTCCGGCACCGCGATGCCTGACACAGGCCGCGCTGCGCGCTCGCCGAGCAGGGCTCGGCGCTACCGTGCCGGCAGCATCCCCGTTGTAGCGCCGAGCCACGCTCGGCGGAATCCGTCCGGCACCGCGATGCCTGCTACAGGCCGCGCTGCGCTCTCGCCGAGCATGGCTCGGCGCTACCGTGCCGGCAGCATCCCCGTTGTAGCGCCGAGCCACGCTCGGCGGAATCCGTCCGGCACCGCGATGCCTGCCACAGGCCGCGCTGCGCGCTCGCCGAGCAGGGCTCGGCGCTACCGTGCCGGCAGCATCCCCGTTGTAGCGCCGAGCCACGCTCGGCGGAATCCGTCCGGCACCGCGATGCCTGCCACAGGCCGCGCTGCGCGCTCGCCGAGCATAGCTCGGCGCTACCGATTCCGGTTTTATTCGGTGGGGCCACCGGACGTATCACCGGGCCGCCCAAGGCGCCGTCGCCAATCCGTCACCCGTGCGTCACTGGATGATCCGGCGTCCGGGCGTTAGGCTGGGTCCGTCTGTTGGCCGGAATCGGCCCCCACCCTTTTCTGGAGCCCCCTCCCATGAAGCTGCGTACCCTCACGCTCGGTCTGTCCGTTGCCCTGCTTGCTGCCTGTGGCGGCGGCGATGGCGCGGGAAGCACGCAGGACAGCAAGGTCCTGAACGTCTACAACTACAGCGATTACATCGCCGAAAACACGATCCCGGATTTCGAGAAGCAGAGCGGGATCAAGGTCACCTACGATGTGTTCGACAGTGACGAGATGGTCGAGACCAAGCTTCTGGCCGGCAACAGTGGCTACGACGTGGTGGTGCCGACACTGAATTTCTTCGGCCGGCAGATCCAGGCCGGCGTGTTCCTGCCGCTGGACAAGGCGAAGATCCCGAACCTGGCCAAGCTGGACCCGAAGGTGATGGAGCGCATCGCCACCCAGGATCCGGACAACAAGTACGGCGTGCCGTACATGATCGGCACCACCGGCATCGGCTACAACGTGGACATGGTGAAGGAGCGCTTCGGCGGCAGCGCCGACATCGCCAACAGTTGGGACCTGATCTTCAAGCCGGAGAACATCGCCAAGATGAAGGACTGCGGCGTGACCCTCCTGGACACGCCCGCCGACATGATCCCGGTGGCGATGCATTACCTGGGGCTGGACCCGCACAGCAACAACCCGGCCGACATCCAGAAAGCGGCCGAACTGCTGAAATCGATCCGCCCGTACGTGCAGAACTTCCACTCGTCGCAGTACGTGGGGTCGCTGGCCAACGGCGGCACCTGCCTGGTGGTGGGCTGGTCGGGCGACATCATCCAGGCGCGTGATCGTGCCGAGGAAGCGGCCAACGGCGTCCACGTGGCGTACTCGATTCCGCGCGAAGGCGCGCCGCAGTGGTTCGACATGCTGGCGATCCCGAAGGATGCCAAGCACCCCGAGGCAGCCTACGCCTTCATCAATTACCTGCTGGAACCGAAGGTCGCGGCGGCCAACACCAACTTCATCCACTACGCCAATCCGGTGACCGATGCCACCGCGCTGGTCGATGAAGCGATCCGCACCGATCCGACCATCTATCCGCCGGCGGACGTTGCGGAAAAGATGTTCACCTACTCGATCAATACGCCGGAAACCGACAAGCTCTACACCCGCTTGTGGACGGAAATCAAAACCGGCCGTTGAGTCATCGGTAGCGCCGAGCGACGCTCGGCGGCCCGGCAGCCCTGCACACGAATCCCTTCCCCTCGGTGGAAGGGATCCGTTTCAACGGCATGTGCTCGGCCCGGCACTTCACGTTTTCTGTGCATCGCTTCCCCTACCGTCGCGTATGGACCTGACCACCCCCGCGACCAGACGATGAGCGAACAGCCCAGCCGGCACGACGATGCGCCCGCGCAGCAGGACCCGCCCGACCATGAGGCGGAAGAAAAGAAACCCTCGCCGCTGAAGAATCCCAAAGTGCGCTGGGCGCTGATCATCGGCGTCAATGTGGTGCTCGCCGTGCTGGTCATCTGGCTGTTCTACCACCTGCTGATCGGGCGGTACCTGCAGGACACCAACAACGCGTATCTGCAGGCGGACGCGGTCGCCGTGGCGCCGCGCATCAACGGGTATGTGACCGAAGTGCTGGTGCAGGACAACCAACAGGTGAAGGCCGGTGAGCCCCTGCTACGCATCGACCCGCGTACCTATCGCGCCACGCTGGACCAGGCCGAAGCGGTCATCGCCGTGCGCCAGGCCGACATTGCCGCGGCGACCGCGGGTGTGCAGGGCCAGCAGGCCAGCTTGATACAGGCACGCACCCAGTCCGTCGCCGCCGCTGCTACGCTGCGTTTCGCCAAGGCCGAAGTGGCCCGGTTCGCGCCGTTGGCTGCCAGCGGTGCCGATACGCACGAACACGTGGAAAGCCTGCGCCATGACCTGCAGCGGGCGCAGGCGCAGTACGACGCGGCGCAGGCGCAGATCACCGGCGCGCAGAGCCAGATCCAGGCCAGTCAGGCGCAGCTGGAGCAGGCCCAGGCCGGGTTGAAGCAAGCGCAGGCCGATGCCGCGCAGGCCGCGGTCGCGTTTGAAGACACGGAGCTGCGCGCGCGCATCGACGGCCGCATCGGCAACAAGACGGTGCAGGTCGGCCAGTTCGTCGCCGCCGGTACCCGCACGATGACCGTGGTGCCGGTGGCATCGCTGTACATCGCGGCCAATTTCAAGGAAACCCAAGTGGGCCTGATGCGCCCCGGCCAGCCCGCGACCATCAAGGTCGACGCGCTGCCCGGCGTGGATCTGCACGGCACGGTAGAAAGCATCTCGCCGGGCACCGGATCGCAGTTCGCGCTGTTGCCACCGCAGAACGCGACCGGCAACTTCACCAAGGTGGTGCAGCGCGTGCCGGTGCGTATCAAAGTGGATGCAGGCACCGAGGCACGCCAGGTGCTGGTGCCGGGGATGTCGGTGGATGTCACCGTGGATACGCGGGGCAACAAGGGCGCGCGTGAGCGCACCCGGGACGAAGCCGAGGCCGGCAAGGACCGATGAGCAGCAGCGCGGCCAGTGCAGGGCCGGCCGACGCGTCGCCGCAGAAGGCCGACGCGGGCGCGTGGCTGGCGGTGGCCGCTGGCACCATCGGCTCGTTCATGGCGACGCTGGACATTTCCATCGTAAACGCGGCGCTGCCAACCATCCAGGGCGAAGTCGGCGCCAGCGGCACCGAAGGCACGTGGATCTCCACCGCCTTCCTGGTGTCGGAGATCGTGATGATCCCGCTGACCGGCTGGTTCGTGCGGACGCTGGGGCTGCGCACCTTCCTGCTGATCTGCGCCACCTTGTTCACCGCGTTTTCCGTGATGTGTGGCTTCGCCGATACCCTGCCCATGATGATCGTGGGACGCATCGGCCAGGGCTTCGCCGGTGGTGCGCTGATCCCCACTGCGCTGACCATCGTCGGTACGCGCCTGCCTCCCAAACAGCAGCCGCTGGGCACCGCGTTGTTCGGCATGACGGTGATCCTCGGGCCGGTCATTGGTCCGCTGCTGGGCGGCTGGCTGACGGAAAACGTGAGCTGGCACTATGCCTTCTTCATCAACGTGCCGATCTGCGCCGGCTTGGTCGCGCTGCTGCTGCTTGGCCTGCCGCATGAAAAATCCAACTGGTGGGGCCTGCTGCGTGCCGACTGGCTGGGCATCATCGGTATGACGGCGGGGTTGTCCGCATTGACGGTGGTACTGGAGGACGGGCAGCGCGAGCGTTGGTTCGAATCCACGCTGATCATCATCCTGAGCCTGGTTTCGCTGACCGGGTTCGCCTTGCTGGCGCTGTCCCAGTTCACCAGCAAAGAACCGGTGATCCACCTGAAAATCCTGTTCACCCGCAGCTTCGGCGCGGTGTTCGTGATGGTGATGGCGGTGGGCATGATCCTGTTCGGGGTGATGTACATGATCCCGCAGTTCCTGGCGATCATCGCCGGCTACAACACCGAGCAGGCCGGCTACGTGCTGCTGTTGGCGGGCCTGCCGACCATCCTGCTGATGCCGCTGATGCCGAAGATGCTGGAAACGGTGGATGTGCGGATCATGGTGTTCGGCGGCATGCTGTGCTTCGCCGCGGCGTGCTTCGTCAACCTGGGGCTGACGCCGGACAGCATCGGCCCGCACTTCGTGCTGGGGCAACTGCTGCAGGGCTGCGGCCTGGCGCTGGCCATGATGGCGCTCAACCAGGCGGCCATCACCTCGGTACCCCGCGAGTTCACCAGCGATGCCTCCGGCCTGTTCAACGCCGCCCGCAACATGGGCGGGTCGATCGGCCTGGCCATCATTTCGACGTTCCAGGACCGCCGGACCACCCTGCACGTGGATGCCATCGGCAGCAGTATCACGGCCAATTCGCAGGTAGCCCAGGATGCACTGGGTGCTTACGGCCAGCAGCTGGGTGACCCGATGCAGGGCATGGCCGTGCTGGCGCAGACCGTGCAGATGCAGGCGATGGTGATGGCCTACAACGACCTGTTCTGGATTTTCGGCCTGATCGTGGTGGCGACGCTGCCACTGGTCTTCCTGCTCAAGCCCTTGCCGAAGGGCGTTCCCCTGGCGATGCACTGATGACCCCATTGAATTCCTTCCCATCTGCTGCACGGCTGCGCCCACTGTCTTTCGCGCTGCTGCCGTTGCTGCTCGCCGGCTGCATGCTGGGGCCGGATTACACGCGACCGGACGTGGCCGGCACGGCGACCGCGCAGGCAACGCTGCCGCGGGCCGACCAGGCCGGCGTGGTGGCGGCATCCCCGCCCAGCCAGTGGTGGCGTGAGCTGCGCGATCCCTTGCTGGATGAACTGGTGGACGAGGCGTTGCGCAGCAGCCCCAATCTGCGTGCGGCGCAGGCCAAGGTGGTGGCATCGCGCGCGCTGCAGCGTCAGCGACGTGCCGAGCAGCTGCCGAGCGTGGGCGCTGCCGCTGGCTACGCGAACGTGCAGGCTCCGGATTCGCTGAACGACAGCGTGCGGGGCCTGGGCGAGAACGTGGCCCAGGTCGCCGAGGCCAACGGCCGGCCGCAGGAGGCCGCGCAGTTGCGCCAGCAGTTCGCCGATGTCGACCTGGACACCGAACTGTACGTGGTCGGCTTCGATGCAAGCTGGGAGCTGGACCTGTTCGGCCGGCGCCGGCGCGCTGCCGAGCAGGCGGCCGCCGAGGCCGGCGCCGATGCGGCGGCGTTGGCCGATGCGCAGGTGCAGCTTGCCGCCGAACTCACCCAGGTCTATCTGAGCTACCGCAGCAGCCAGCAACGGATCGCGCTGGCGGAGGACAACCTGCGGGCAGCGGATGAGGCGTTGCGGCTGTCACGGCAACGGCGCGAGCGCGGCGCCGATTCCGACCTGCAGGTCGAGCGCGCGCAGGCGCAGCGCGAGCAGCAGCAGGCACGCATCCCGCCGTTGAGGGCGCAGGCCGATGAGGCCCGCGATGTGCTGGCCCTCATGGTGGGACGCGAGCCCGGCGCGCTGGACGGGCGGTTGGGGCAGGGCGCGGAACTGCCTGCGTTGCCTGCGCGGATTGCCGTGGACGATGCGGCGGCCCTGATCCGTCGGCGGCCGGACATCCGCAAGGCGGAGCGCGAGCTGGCCGCTTCGTCGGCGCAGATCGGCCAGGCGCTGACAGCGTATTTTCCGCAGGTGACCTTGCTGGGCACGGTCGGCGCCGGCGCGGGTTCGCTGTCCGATCTGGGCTCGGATTCGGCAGCCACCATCGTCGCCCCGTTCCTGCGCTGGTCTGTCTTCGATTTCGGCCGCAACAAGGCGCGTGTCGCGCAGGCGCGGGCAGGCAACGACGCACGCATGGCGGCCTATGAAGGCACCGTGCTGGCCGCGCTGCAGGATGCCAACACCGCGCTGGCGCGATTCGGTGCCGCGCGCCAGCAGGTGCAGGCGACCACCCGTGCCGAAGCGTCGGCCACGCGTGCCGACCGGTTGATGCAGCAGCGCAGGCAGGCCGGTGCCGCGTCGCAGATCGATCTGCTGGACGTGCAACGGCAGCAGCTCGATGCGCAGGACGGGCTGGCCCAGGCGCAGCTGCAACTGCTGGTCCGTTACGTGGCGCTGCAGAAGAGCCTCGGATTGGGCTGGCAGGAAGCGCCGGAAGCGGCGGTGTCGCGATGAGCTGTGGCTGACGGCCTGCATCGCCCGCCGTACCGTGGCGCGGTGGACGTCCCCCAGCACGCGCGACCGCAGTGCAGACGTGATCGGCGCAAGGCGCCAGCTGCCGTCATGTCCCGTCGGCACCACCGCCGTTAGAATGGCGCCGCCATCCCCTTGACCGCCGTCGGAGCCCCCCATGTCCGTTGTTGCCCAGCCGGAAGCCGCCGCCGTCGATGCCCACGGAGAGCCCGGCTACCTGTCCGTCCGTGACCTGCGCAAGGAATTCGATGGCTTCGTGGCCGTGGACGACGTCAACCTGGATGTGCGCAAGGGCGAGATCTTCGCGCTGCTCGGCGGGTCAGGCAGTGGCAAATCGACCCTGCTGCGCTGCCTGGGCGGCTTTGAAACCCCGACCAAGGGCAGCATCGTCGTCGATGGGCAGCGCCTGGACGCGCTGCCGCCGTACAAGCGGCCGGTCAACATGATGTTCCAGTCGTATGCGCTGTTTCCGCATATGAGCGTGGAGCAGAACATCGCCTTCGGCCTGAAGCAGGACGGCATGGCCAGCGATGCGATCCGCCGGCGGGTGGGCGAGATGCTGGAGCTGGTGCAGATGTCCCAGTTGGCCAAGCGCCGTCCCCATCAGTTGTCCGGTGGCCAGCAGCAGCGCGTTGCGTTGGCGCGGTCGTTGGCCAAGGGCCCGAAACTGCTGCTGCTGGACGAGCCGATGGGCGCGCTGGACAAGAAGCTGCGCTCGCAGATGCAGCTGGAGCTGGTGAACATCATCGAAACCTCCGGAGTGACCTGCGTGATGGTCACACATGATCAGGAAGAAGCAATGACCATGGCCACCCGCATTGCGGTCATGGATGCCGGCTGGATCCAGCAGGTGGGCAAGCCGGATGAGGTCTACGAACAGCCGGCCAATCGGTTCGTGGCCAGCTTCATCGGCTCGGTGAATTCGTTCGAAGGGGTGATCGACGAGGACCTGCCGGAACATGCCACCGTGCGCACCTCGGCGTTCCCGGCGCCGATCTACATTGGACACGGCATCACCGGTTACGAAGGCCAGTCCGTGGCCTACGCGGTGCGTCCAGAGAAAATCATGATCGGCAAGGAAGAGCCGGAGGGGCACGTCAACAAGGCGCAGGGCGTGATCGAAGATATTGCTTACTTCGGCAGCCACTCGGTCTATCACGTGCGCCTGCCGAGCGGCGCCACGGTCATGGCGAACTTCGCCAATTCGCAGCGCTGGGCCAGCGATGGCCTGACCTGGGGCGACGCCGTGTGGGTGCACTGGCGCGACAACGACGGCGTGGTGCTGAGCTCATGAGCGCGGCAGCCCCGAAGCGCTGGCTGCCCGGACTACGCAGTGCGGTGATCGGCGTGCCCTACCTGTGGCTGCTGCTGTTCTTCGCCGTGCCGTTCGCGCTGATCCTGATGATCTCCTTCGCCCACACGCAGGTCGGCTCGCCGCCCTACACGTGGTTGCTGCAGTACGTGGACGGCGCGTTCTCGCTCAAGCTCAACCTGGAAAACTACCTGCAACTGGTACGCGACCAGCAGTACGTGCTGGCCTATGCCAGCAGTTTCAAGATCGCGGCGATTTCCACGTTGCTGACGTTGATCATCGGCTATCCGATGGCGTACGCCATCGCACGCATGAAGCCCTCCACCCGCAACGTGATGATGATGCTGGTGGTGCTGCCCTCGTGGACGTCGTTCCTGATCCGCGTGTACGCCTGGATCGGCATCCTCGACCGCAATGGCCTGCTCAACCAGGTGCTGTTGAAGATCGGTCTGATCGACCAGCCGCTGCGCATCCTTTACACCCCGGTGGCGGCTTACATCGGCATCGTTTACTGCTATCTGCCGTTCATGGTGCTGCCGCTGTATGCCAACCTGGTCAAGCACGACCAGCGTCTGCTGGAAGCGGCCTACGACCTGGGCGCCAAGCCGTGGCAGGCGTTCGTGCGCATCACCCTGCCGCTGTCCAAGGCAGGCATCATCGCCGGCTGCATGCTGGTGATGATCCCGGCGGTGGGCGAGTTCGTGATCCCGGAAATGCTGGGTGGGCCGGACACGCTGATGATCGGGCGGGTGCTGTGGGGTGAGTTCTTCAACAACCGTAACTGGCCGGTGGCTTCCTCGGTGGCGGTGGTGATGCTGTTGCTGCTGCTGGTGCCGATTTTCCTGTTCAACCGGTCCCAGCAGCGCGTGCTGGAAGGAAAGCAGGCATGAGCA
Source organism: Stenotrophomonas sp. 169 (assembly GCF_014621775.1). NCBI lineage: Bacteria > Pseudomonadati > Pseudomonadota > Gammaproteobacteria > Lysobacterales > Lysobacteraceae > Stenotrophomonas > Stenotrophomonas sp. 169. The sequence goes on along the minus strand of NZ_CP061204.1, from coordinate 2,783,843 downwards.
CGATGCGCGGTTACCGCTGGATGGGCTGGGGCGCGTTGGCGCTGGGGTTCGCCTTCCTGTACCTGCCGATCCTGTTGTTGATGGTGTTCTCGTTCAACAGCTCACGGCTGGCCACGGTGTGGGCGGGTTTCTCCACGCGCTGGTATGGCGAACTGTTCAACGACCGCGCGTTGATGGACGCGCTGTGGATGAGCCTGAAAGTGGCGTTCTGGACAGCCTGCGCCGCCACCGTGCTGGGGACCATGGCGGCGATGGTGATGACCCGTTTCCGACGCTTCCGTGGCAAGTCCGCGTTCAGTGCGCTGATCACCGCGCCGCTGGTGATGCCCGATGTCATCCTGGGCTTTTCGTTGATGACGCTGCTGGTATCGATGGGCGGCATCCCGGGCTTCCCGGCCCGCGGCGCGATGACGATCTGGATCGCACACGTCACCTTTACCCTGTCCTTCGTCACCGTGGTGCTGTCCTCGCGCCTGCAGGAGCTGGACATCTCGTTGGAGGAAGCCGCGATGGACCTCGGTGCCAGCCGGCTCACCGTGTTCCTGAAGATCACCTTGCCGATCATCGCGCCGGCGCTGCTGGCGGGCTGGCTGCTGGCTTTCACCCTGTCACTGGATGATGTGGTGATCGCCAGCTTCGTCGCCGGGCCCAGTTCCACCACGCTGCCGATGAAGGTATTCGCCTCGGTGCGGATGGGCATCAGTCCGAAGATCAATGCACTGGCCACGTTGATGGTGTCGGCGGTGGCGGTGGCCGCGTTCATCGGTTGGTACTTCACCGCGCGGGCCGAGAAACGCCGCCAGCGTGACCTGCTGATGGCGCGGCAGGACAACGGCTGACGGCCAGCGGGGCATCGCATCACCGCACCCGGTAACGGCGGGTGAAGGCCGCGACACTGTGTCGCGTGGGGTGGCCCGATCCGGCAACGTCTGGCTCACGGGGGCCGGCGCAGAATGGTCGCCTGATTCGAGGAGACCTGCGATGACTGTTGAAATCGTCAATCCCACCACCGGGCAGGTGGATTACCGCCATGAGCTGTTGGACAAGGCGGGTATCGAGCAGCGCCTGGCCGCGGCCGCTGCTGCGTTTCCGGGCTGGGCCGCACAATCGCTGGCGCAGCGCGCCGATGTGCTGCGGGCAATCGCCACGCAGCTGCGTACACGGCGCGATGAGCTCCAGCAGGCGATGACGTCCGAGATGGGCAAGCTGAAAGGCGAAGCGCTGGCCGAGGTGGAAAAGTGCGCGCTGGCCTGCGAGTTCTATGCCGATCACGCGGGCGACTATCTGCAGCCGCAGCAGATCAAGACCGAAGCACAGCGCAGTTACGTGCGCTACGAGCCGATCGGCTGCGTGTTCGCGGTGATGCCGTGGAACTTCCCGATCTGGCAGGTGTTTCGTTTCCTGGCACCGGCGTTCATGGCCGGCAATGTGGCGCTGTTGAAGCACGCCAGCAACGTGCCGCAGTGCGCTGACCTGATCAATGCCGTGGTACGTGCAGGGGGCTTGCCGGCAGGCGTGTTCGACGTGCTGCACATCGACAACGACCAAGCGGCGGACGTACTGCGCGACCGCCGGGTGAGAGCCGTGACGCTGACCGGCAGCGAGCGTGCGGGACGATCCATCGCCGCCAACGCCGGCGATCAGCTGAAGAAGTGCGTGATGGAACTGGGCGGCAGCGATGCCTTCGTGGTGCTGGAAGACGCGGATCTTGAGATGACGGTGGATGCGGCGGTGAAGTCGCGCTTCGACAACAGCGGCCAGACCTGCATCGCGGCCAAGCGGTTCATCGTGGTCGATGCGGTGGCTGACGCTTTCACCGACCGTTTCGTGGCGGCGGCGGCCGAGCGTCGTTACGGTGATCCGTCCGACGAGAAAACGACATTGGCGCCGATGGCACGCGCGGACCTGCGTGATGAGCTGCATAAGCAGGTACAGGCCAGCGTGGCCAAGGGTGCACGCGTGTTGATCGGTGGCGAACCGGTAGCGGGCAGCCACGCGGGCTACGCCGCGACGGTGCTGGATGCGGTGGCGCCGGGCATGCCGGCCTATGACGAGGAGCTGTTCGGACCGGTGGCGGCGGTGATCCGGGTCAAGGACGAAGCCGAAGCGCTGCGTGTCGCCAATGACACTCGCTTTGGGCTGGGCGGCAGCGTGTGGACCACCGATGCGGCGCGCGGCGAAGCGTTTGCACAGCAGATGGAGTGCGGTGCGGCCTTCGTCAATTCCATCGTCAAGAGCGATGTGCGGCTGCCGTTCGGCGGCAGCAAGGAATCGGGTTTCGGCCGCGAACTGGCCGAACACGGCATCCATGAGTTCATGAACATCAAGACGATCTACGTGGCCTGAGCAGGCCCGACGGCGCCGAGCCGGGCTCGGCGCTGCGGGAGATCCGCCGAGCATGGCTCGGCGCTACCGCTTCACAGCCAGCGTGCGCGCTTGAACAGGCGGTACATCCCGACGCAGACCGCGGCGACGCCGATGATGATCGCCGGATAGGCCCATGGTTTGTCCAGCTCGGGCATGTGCGTGAAGTTCATGCCGTACCAGCTGGTGATCAGCGTTGGGGCTGCCAGCAGTGCGGCCCAGGCACCCAGCCGTTTTACCGTTTCACCTTGTGCGAGCGTCACCAGTGACAGATTCACACTGAGGGCGGTGCCCAGCATTTCACGCAGGGTATCGATGACATCGCTGATGCGGACGGCATGGTCATGCACGTCGCGGATGTACAACTTCACCTCGTCGGGCACCAGGCCACTTTCGGCCGGATGCCGCTTCAGTGCCGACAGGACGTCCTGCAAAGGCGCCACCGCCATGCGCATCTTGTTGAGCTCGCGCTTCAACTCATACAGGCGCACGACGGTGCTGCGCTTGTAGTCGTCGGCGAAGATGTCTTTCTCCAGCAGTTCCAGCGTGTCGCGGAAGCGGTTGGTGATCGGCAGGTAGTTGTCGACCACGAAGTCCAGCACGGCATACAGGCAGTAGGACGGACCCATCTTCAACAGGTGGGGCTCGCGCTCCACGCGCGCCCGCACCGGCGCGTAGGACAGCGAGGCGCCGTGGCGCACCGTCACCAGGAAGCGGGGGCCGACGAAGGCGTGGGTTTCACCGTACTGGATGCGCTCATCGACCATCTGCGCCGTGGTCACCACCGCGAACAGCGAGTTGCCGTAGGTCTCCACCTTCGGACGCTGGTGGGCATTGCGCGCGTCTTCGATCGCCAGGTCGTGCAGGCCGAACTCTTCCTGCAGTTTAAGCAGGACGCTGTCCGCCGGGTCATACAGGCCTACCCAGACGAATCCGTTGCCACTGGCGATGACGTCGCTGATGGCATCCAGGGCGATGTCATGGCGCTTGCCATCATCATCGTAGTGAACGCAGTTGATGACGCAGGCAGGATTATGCGCTGCGGGGGCGGTGGTATCGGGCACGTGCATGCCGCTCATCCTGCGTCAGCGGGCGTGAAGCGGCCATCGCGATGCGCGGCCAAGCACCCACGCGAGCGCGGCATGCAGCGGCAGGAGCAGCACGATCCACTGCACGTTGTACTGGGCCTGCAGGCTCAGCCAGTGCAGCACCAGTCCGGCCAGAGACAACCCGGCCACGGCCCACAGTACGATGCGGAACAGGCGACCGGGTCGGCGCCGGCGCAGCAGCGCGATGGCGCCGGGCAGCAGCAGCAGGCACAGCGGTGACAGCTGCAGCAGGTTGCGGTTGGCCCACGCGGCATGGTGGTCGCTGAAGCCCCACAGGAAAACCAGCAGGCTGCCGGCGATCGTGCTGACTATCCAGAACGGCAGCGCCAGCGCGGCCAGCAGACGGGGACGGCGACGCAGTGCGAACACACCGGCAGCCAGCCCCAGCCCCACCACCAGCCATGGCCACCAGGCACGGGCCTGCTCGGTCGGTTCGGCGTCGATGCGGTGTGCGAGCAGCTGTTGTTCGGACTGCACCAGGGGTCGGCCCTCGCTGTTGCGCACCTGGCGCAGCGCATCGGCCAGGCGCATCGGCACGAAGGCTTCCTGCCAGCGCGACAGCGGCTGATCGGCGAACGGTCCCAGCCCCAGGTCGAAGCCCAGCCACATCCACGGTGCCGGCGAAGCCAGGCGCACCGACTCGCTGCGGTAGGTGTTGCCCCGCGAACGGCCCGACAGCTGCGCATGCAGCCCGCCGCCCAACGCCTTGTCCAGCGTATCGCGGACCATCGTGGCGCAGTTCGCGGTGTAGTAATCGTAGCGGTAGCGCGCGTTCTCCGGCTTCGCGCGCTCTGCAAGGTCGGCGGCCAGCGCACGGGCCTGTTCGGGTTGCAGATCCAGCCACTGGACGCTCGCTCCGCGACCGGATTCGTCGTAATACCCGAGATCCTGCTGCAAGGGCAGGGCGACCAGGTAATACATCATCTCGCCGCGTATGAAGCGGCTGATGAAGTCCGGCTCGCCCGGATCGAAGTAGCCGAAGTTGTACGAGGTGGCGGCGCCGCTGAGCGGATCCACCACCACGATGGCATCGTGGCCGAAGCGCTCGAAAAAGATCGTGCCCGGCTGCATGGTGACCACGCCGATGCGCGGGACATCGGCCTGCGCGTCGCCAGAGGCGGCAGCATTGACGGCGGCAGGCGTCGACTGCGCCAGCACCGCCCCCGGCGCGACCAGCAACGCCGCCAGCATCAGCACGGCCAGCCAGCCGCTCAGCATGAGTCCGGCGGTACGCTTCAAGCGGATTCCTGTTCGTCCGTCGGCAGCACGGTCACGTGGAAGGCCTGCACGCGGCGCGCGTCGGCACGTGCCACGCGGAACATGAAGCGGTCCAGGGCCAGCTCATCACCGATTTCCGGCAAGTGTCCGATCGCTTCAGTGACCAGTCCGCCGATGGTGTCGTAGTCATCATCGGGGAAGTCGGCGCCGAAGCGTTCGTTGAAATCGCCGATGGCCGTCAGCGCATCCACGACATAGCGACCGTCGGCCTGGATGGCGATACCGGCCGCCGGGTCCTCGGCTTCGTCGTGCTCGTCGTCGATTTCGCCGACGATCTGCTCCAGCACGTCTTCGATGGTGACCAGGCCGGCGACACCGCCGTACTCGTCCACCACGATCGCCATGTGGTTGCGCGACAGGCGGAACTCCTTCAACAGTACGTTGAGCTTCTTCGCCTCGGGGATAAGCACCGCCGGACGCAGCAGTTCACGGATATTGGCGGGGCCATGGTCGGAAACCACGCCGCGCAGCAGATCCTTGGCCAACAGCACGCCCAGGATGTCGTCCTTGTTGTCGCCGTGCACCGGGAAGCGCGAATGACCGGATTCGACCACCTGCTTCATCAGGTCGAGGAACGGCGCCTCCACCGGCAGCGATACCATCTGCGAACGCGAGATCATCACGTCGCCCACCGTCAGTTCGGCGACCGAAATGGCGCCTTCCATCATGCGTAGGGTATCGGCGGCGATCAGCCCGTCTTCCTGTGCGGTACGCAGCAGGGCGATCAGCTGATCGCGGGTATGTGGTTCACCGGAAAACGCAGCACCCAGGCGTTCAAGCCAGCTGCGTCTTTTCTCACTGTGCTCCAGCGTGGAGCTGCTACTGTCGTCTTCAGACATCTCGGGAAAAAAGGCACCCGGCAGGCCGGGCGTTGGCTGCAGTCTAGCAGGATGTCAGGCCCTGTCGCGCGTGCCCGGCGCTTGCGTGGGGTGCGGCGGAAAGGCCGGTCAGCCCTTGTTGGCAGGCGGGGCCACTGCGGCGGGCGCCTCATCGTCAGCAGGCAGGTCCAGGCTGTAGGTGCAGCCGGCCAGGGTCTGGTCCGGATGGCTCTGGACCGTGGAAACACTGAGGATGATCGATTCGATCTGGGCTTCCCCCGTCACCGGATCGGTGACATCGCGGCTGACCAGCTCACGGCCGGCCATGAACTTCCCGTCGGCGTCGTAGGCGGTTTCCAGTTTCAGCTCCGTCGCCAGCGGCCGCGGATCCTTAAGGTCCAGGATCGCCATGATGCTGGCCCCGGCCAGGGCGATGCGGTCGGTGCGCTGGCCGAACACGGTCATCGGCGTGGCCAGACGGTATTCGGTCATGAATTGATTCTGCTGCGGTAGCGGCTGCAGCCCCTTCGCGACGGCCTGCAGCGAGTCGGCCAGGGCGACTGCCAGCGCGGCGTGCGCGGCCACGCCTTGGCGGCATTCCACCAGGGCCGGCAGATCCAGCGGCTCGGCGGCGACGCTCGGCAGGGCGGAACACAGCAACAGGGCGGCGATGCAGGCGGGCAGTTTCATCGGGGCGACGGACAGGAGCTGGCGAAGGCGACGATGATAGCGTGCCAGGGCAGGGGTGTCGGGCCGTTCAGGGCGCGCGCGGTTGCCGGCTGAAGCCGGCACTACCGGACGTAGATCAACGCAGGACGCAGATCAACGGCGGGCGGCGAGGGTCCAGCGCCAGGCGGGGCCGGCGGCAAGTGCGGCGCCGACGATGCCCAGTGCGGTAATCACCATGCGGCCATTGGCCGCCATCGGCAGCCACGGCGCGCCAAGTACGCAGACCAGTCCGACCAGCAGCAGGACCGGAGCGATGAGGGTCGGGCGTTGTTCAAGCATGACGGCCATCCGTGGCAGATATGAGTGGCCGCATTGAAGCATGAAGCGCATCGGCTGCAACAGAGGGCGCGCGAGGATCCCGCACCGGTCTCAACGCTCGCCCGCGTACGGATCGGCGATGCCCAGCTCGGCCAGGATGTCACGCTCCAGCTGCTCCATTGCGTCGGCTTCCTTGTCGTCTTCGTGGTCCCAGCCCAGCAGGTGCAGCACGCCGTGCACGGTCAAGTGCGCGTAGTGGGCGGTGAGCGGCTTGCCTTGTTCGTCGGCCTCGCGTGCCACGACCGGTGCGCAGATCACCAGATCGCCCAGCAGCGGGAACTTCACGCCCTTGGGCAGGCCCTCCGGCACATCGGCGGGAAAGCTCAGCACATTGGTCGCGTAGTCCTTGCCGCGGTAATGGCGATTGAGCGACTGGCCTTCCTTGGCGTCGACCATGCGAATAGCCAGATCCGCCTCGCGAATGCGGCCTTTCAACGCGGCCGCCACCCATTTGCGGAAGCTCACCGCAGCCGGCAGGCCGGCACGGGGCAGTGCATAGCTGACCGCGACATCCAGGCGGACGGGGCCGCGGGTCATGGGGTTTTCTCCGGCACGGCCTGCTGCTGTTCACGACGGTCGTAGGCGTTGACGATGCGCGCCACCAGCGGATGGCGGACCACGTCGCGCGCCTCCAGGAAGGTGAAGCTCACGCCTTCCACGTCGCGCAGCACGTCCACGGCATCGCGCAGACCCGATTTCACATGCTTTGGCAGATCGGTCTGGGTGAGGTCGCCGGTCACCACGGCGGTCGAGCCGTAGCCCAGGCGGGTCAGGAACATCTTCATCTGCTCGATGGTGGTGTTCTGTGCCTCGTCGAGGATCACGAACGCATCATTGAGCGTGCGTCCGCGCATGTAGGCCAGCGGCGCGATCTCGATGACGTTCTTTTCCAGCAGCTTGACCACCTTTTCCACGCCCAGCATTTCGTACAGGGCGTCGTACAGCGGCCGCAGATAGGGGTCGACCTTCTGGGTCAGGTCGCCAGGCAGGAAGCCGAGTTTTTCGCCGGCCTCCACCGCGGGGCGCACCAGGATCAGCCGCTGCACGCGCGACTCGTTCAAGGCTTCCACGGCGCTGGCAACGGCCAGGAAGGTCTTACCGGTGCCGGCGGGACCGATACCGAAATTGATGTCATGGCTGGCGATCTGGTGCAGGTAGCGCGCCTGGTTGGCGCCGCGGCCCCGCACAGTGCCTCGCTTGACCTTGATCGCCACGTCCTGTGCCTCGTAAGAACGCTCCGCGATGTGCTCGATGTTGGCTTCGTTCAACCGAAGGTGGATCGCCTGGTTGTCGAAAGTGACCTCGGCGGCTTCCTCGTACAGGGCTTCGATCAGCTTCTGCGCTTCGACAGCGGCCTCGGTCGGGCCAGTGATGCGGAAGACGTGGCCGCGGTTGGCGATCTCCACACCCAGCTTCAGCTCGATCTGGCGCAGATGACCGTCGAAGGGCCCGCTCAGGTTGGCGAGTCGGGTGTTGTCTTCCGGCGACAGGGTGAAATCTCGGTGCTCGATATTCTTCATGGATCCAGAATTGGGTGCGGGTTCTTTCCACACAAGGTGTGGGTGGTCACGCGGTAAAGTTGTGGATAAGCCTTCTCAGCGCTTGTGCCACAAGCCGCATTATGAGGTGGTGAAAAACCTGCCAGTCAGGCGCCGCTGACCCGGCCACGCAGAGAATTGCTGTAGGCCTCGGTGATCAGCACATCCACGAACTGGCCGACCAGACGCGCAGGTGCGGCGAAGTTCACCGTCCGCATGTTCTCGGTCTTGCCGCTCAACTCGTTCGGGTCACGACGCGACGGGCCTTCCACCAGGACGCGCTGCACTGTGCCGACCATGGCAGCGGAAATCTCGCCGGCGTGCTGGTTGATTCGTGCCTGCAGGCGCGACAGCCGTGCGTGCTTTTCGGCATCGGTGATGGTGTCTTCGAGGTCGGCGGCCGGGGTGCCGGGGCGACGCGAATAGATGAAGGAGAAACTCTGGTCGAACCCGATGTCCTCGATCAGCTTCATCGTCTTCTCAAAGTCGGCGTCGGTTTCACCGGGGAAGCCGACGATGAAATCCGAGCTGATGGAGATGTCAGGACGTACCGCGCGCAGCTTGCGGATCTTCGACTTGAACTCCAGCGCCGTGTAGCCCCGCTTCATCGCCGACAGGATGCGGTCGCTGCCCGCCTGCACCGGCAAATGAAGGAAGTTGGCCAGCTTCGGCACGTCGCGGAAGGCATCCACCAACGAGTCGCTGAACTCCAACGGGTGCGAGGTGGTGAAGCGGATGCGGCCGACTCCGTCGATTTCGGCGATGGTGCGGATCAGCAGGCCCAGGTCGGCATGCTCGCCCTCGCCATACGGTCCACGGTACGCATTGACGTTCTGGCCGAGCAGGTTGATCTCCCGCACGCCCTGAGCAGCCAGTTGCGCCACCTCCACCACGACGTCTTCGAACGGACGGCTGACTTCGGTACCACGCGTATAGGGCACGACGCAGAACGAGCAGTACTTCGAGCAGCCTTCCATGATCGACACAAAAGCGGAGGCCCCGTCTGCACGTGGCTCGGGCAGGCGGTCGAACTTTTCGATCTCCGGAAAGCTGATATCGACCTGCGGCCGGTTCTGCTCACGTCGCGCACGGATCAGTTCCGGCAGGCGGTGCAGGGTCTGCGGGCCGAACACCAGGTCCACATACGGCGCGCGCTTGACGATGGCCTCGCCTTCCTGCGAAGCCACGCAGCCGCCGACGCCGATGATGACGTCGCGCCCGTTGTTCTTCAGCGCCTTCCAGCGACCGAGTTGGCTGAACACCTTCTCCTGCGCTTTCTCGCGGATGGAGCAGGTGTTGACCAGGATAACGTCGGCTTCTTCCGGGTTGTCGGTCAGCTCCAGCCCATCGCTGGCTGCCAGCACGTCCGCCATCTTGGCCGAGTCGTACTCGTTCATCTGGCAACCGTGGGTCTTGATGTACAGCTTGCCACGCACCTGGTCGGGCTTGCGCGGACCGGTGGGCAGGGCGAACAGAGGGGTGTCGTCAACAGCGACGGATGGAAAGACGTCTGGCGTCCCGGTCATGGTGATTAATCCAGGCGGGTGGCGGGTAAGCGGTCCAGTTTACTCCCTTGCGTTGCCGGAACGGGGTAGGTGCGCGCGCCGCTGCGCACGCCGACCATGGGTCGGCGCTACCGGTGCGGGTGGAGCGCGCGCGCCGCTGCGCTCGCCGACCATGGGTCGGCGCTACCGGTGTGGGTGGGTCGCGCAGGGTGGCCGGGGGCGCAGCGGCGCCCGGCGATGGGTCAACCGGCTGCCAGGCGCGCGTCGATGTCCTTGGCGCGGGCGGCGGCGGGGTGTGCGGCCATCCGTGCGATGTACGCCGTGGTTGCCGGTCCCGGCTGCAGCAAGCCGAACGCACTCAACCAGCCCAGCGCGCTGCCCCACAGGAAGTCGGCCGCCGACACCTGCGAGCCCAACAGGTAATCGCCCTGCGACAGCTGCTCCTCCACCACGCGCAACACCGTTTCCGCATCGACATAGGGCGACATGCCGCGTGGGGCAGGGTCCCGTTTCATTGCCTTTTCGACCATCGCCGGTTCGAAGCACGATCCGTGAAACGCCAGCCAGCGCAGGAACGGGCCGCGCTGCGGATCCCCAATGGGCGGTGCCAGCCCGGCTTCGGGATACAGCTCGGCCAGGTATTGATAGATCGCAACCTGTTCTGTCACCAGCGCGCCGTCATGCACGATGGCCGGAACTTTACCCATCGGGTTCACGGCGAGAAAGGCCGGTGCCACGTTGTCGCCTGCTTTCAGGTCGAGCACCTCAAGGGCGTAATCCGCACCCAGTGCTTCGAGCAGCACCAGCACGCCGGCCGAGCGCGAGGGGATGGCGTGATACAGGGTGATATGACGTGTCATGTGCGTTTCCCGTTGGAATGTGCCGTCATCGTGGCGCACTATTGCGGACACCTTCTGTCCTCGATGATTCCCTCATGGCGTACACCGCCCAGCGGCTGCTCAGGCTGATCGCCTTGCTGCAGAGCCGGCGGCACTGGTCGGGTGCCGAGCTTGCCGAGCGCATGCAGGTGGACCGGCGCAGCATTCGGCGCGACATCGAGCGGCTGCGTGAGCTGGGCTATCCGATCAGCGCATCGTCCGGGGTCGGGGGCGGTTATCGCCTGGGTGGGGGCGCACCGGTGCTGCCCCTGCTGCTGGATGAGGGGGAGGCCACCGCCATTGCGCTGGCGCTGCGGGTCGTCACGGCCAGCGTGTCGGGTCTGGATGACACCGCGCAGTCGGTGTTGACCAAGCTGGATCCGCTGGTGCCCCTCCGCCGTCGGCAGCAGGCGGGTGAGATCCATGCGGCCACTGCCACGATGAGTGGCATGCCCAGCGTCGACGGCCGCCTGCTGGGACAACTCGCCATGGCCTGCCGCGAGCATGCCGTGCTGTCTTTCATGTATTGCACCCATGATGGGGTAAGCGGACCGCGCGAAGCGGAAGCGCAGCATCTGGTGAACTATGGCCAGCGGTGGTATCTGCTGGGCTGGGATCGCAATCGCGACGATTGGCGAACGCTCCGGGTAGACCGCATCAGCGAGGTGCGCTGCCTGCCTGTGCGAGGAACACGTCGCGCATTGCCTGCACCGCCCGAGGTCGTGGTGCGCCAGGCAGTCAGCCAGTCGCCCTTCACCCTTCGCGCGGAGGTGACCTTGTGTGGAAGCATCGACACGTTGGCGCTGCAGGTGCCGCCCTGGTTCGGCGTGCTGCGCGCCGACGGGCCCGACCACTGCCGGTTGCTGATGGGCGCAGACAGTGCCGCGATGCTCGCCGGGCAGATCCTCAGCCTGGGATTGCCACCCGTGGCGATACGTACCACGCCGCCGTCCTTGCATGCAGAACTGCAGGCGCAGGTTGCCGGTCTCGCGAGTGTGCTTGCCGGGGGTGGCGTCCCCTGCCACGACGCGGACGGAGGGCGCGCGCTGGGATCCGATCCGCCCCGCGCGGGGTAAGGGGCTTGACCCCGGATCGCATTGCCCTGACGGGCCTCGTCTGGCCCGGCCCTTGGCAACCGTCGCGCAAGCTGGGACACTCGCGCCCATGAAGGGGACCTTAAGGATCGTGGCGATCAGCATCGCTGCACTGGCGGCCGTGCCGGCCAGTGCCGGCACGCTGTACAAGTGTGTCGGCGCCGATGGCGTTCCCAGCTACGTCAGCAAACGGGTCAGCGGTGCGCAGTGCAGTGGCATCAGCTACAGCCGCGACAGCCGACCGGCCCGCCCCGCAACCACCGCGCCCGTCCCGCCGGCGGCCCCTGTCACGGCCGTCCCGGCCCGCGAAGCGCCTTCATCCTCTGCGGTTGCTGCAGGCGCGGCCGTTGCCGCCGCCGTGGTGCCTGCGTCTGCTGCCGTGGCCTCGGTAATCGCCGCACCTGCCCCAAAACCCGTTCCGGCCCCGGCCAGCAAGGCGGGCCGCGTCGTCAGCGGGCAGGTCTATTCGTACATGAAGGACGGTGTGCGCCATTACACCAGTGCCCGGCCCGCGGGGCAGGTGGCCAGCCTGTCCCAGGTGCGCACCATCCGCTACAGCTTCATCGAGCGCTGCTTCGCGTGTGGCAGCAATCCGGCAGTCAATTTCGGCTCGGTCCGGCTCAATACCACCGCCTTCCAGAGCGAGATCGCCGCCGCCGCGCGCCAATACGGTGTTGAGGAGGCGATCGTGCGGGCGATCATCCATGCGGAATCGGCCTACAACCCGACAGCGCTCAGCCGCGCCGGGGCGCAGGGACTGATGCAGTTGATGCCGCCGACCGCGGCGCGCTTTGGCGTAACCGATTCGTACGACGCTGCGCAGAACATCCGCGGTGGCGTGCAGTATCTTTCATGGCTGTTGAAACGCTTCAATGGCGACCTCACGCTTGCCGCGGCTGGCTACAACGCAGGGGAGGGCGCCGTTGCCCGCCACGGTGGCGTGCCGCCGTATAGTGAGACGCGGTACTACGTACAGCGGGTAGGCCAGTTGGCCGAGCGCTATCGCGGTGCGCTGGCCTCCCATCAGTGATGATTGACCGCAACGCGCGTTTAGATACACTCGCTTCAGATTCAAAGCAGCCTGGCCCCCACCAGGTTGCCGGCAGCCTTAAAGCTACCTAATCAATATCGGAGTGCCGGATGGCCAACGATGGGGTATACGATCCAGTCGATCATGGACGTCGCCGATTCCTCTCAGCCACTACTGCAGTGGTGGGGGCGGTAGGCGTCGGTTTCGTCGCAGTTCCTTTCATCAAGTCCTGGAATCCCAGTGCACGTGCCAAGTTGGCCGGTGCACCGGTGACCGCTGACATCAGTGCCTTGCAGGAAGGCCAGCGGCTGATACTGGAATGGCGCGGTCAGCCCATCTGGATCGTCAAGCGCTCCAAAGCCATCCTCGACGCGCTGCCCAGTCTGGATGACCGCCTGAAGGATCCCGGGTCAGGCGTGAAAGACCAGCAGCCGGAGTACGTGCTCAAGGGCAATCCGGAGCTGCGGTCGATCAAGCCGGCCGTCTCGGTGCTTGTCGGCCTGTGCACCCATCTGGGCTGCTCGCCGGAAATGGTGGCCGAAATCCGCCCGGAACCCTATGACGCGCAGTGGAAAGGGGGCTATTTCTGCCCGTGCCACAAGTCGCGCTTCGACATGTCCGGCCGGGTCTTCAATGACGTCCCCGCCCCGATCAACCTGCTGGTGCCGCCGCATCACTACCAGGACGACAATACGATCATCATCGGCGTCGATCCGGAGGGTACCGCCTGATGGCCAACATCCTTGCCCGTACCGCCAGCGGCCTGGCCGACTGGGTCAACGCGCGCGCGCCGGGCCTGATGCCGGTGTACCGCAAGCACGTCAGCGAGTATTACGCGCCGAAAAACTTCAACATCTGGTACTACTTCGGTTCGCTGGCGCTGCTGATCCTGGTCAACCAGATCGTCACCGGCATCTTCCTGACGATGCATTACAAGACCAGCGCGGCCGAAGCCTTCGCCTCGGTCGAGTACATCATGCGCGACGTCGAGTGGGGCTGGCTGATCCGCTACATGCACTCCACCGGTGCATCGCTGTTCTTCATCGTGGTCTATCTGCACATGTTCCGCGGGCTGCTGTACGGCAGTTACCAGAAGCCGCGCGAGCTGGTGTGGATACTGGGCATGCTGATCTACCTGGTGCTGATGGCCGAAGCCTTCATGGGCTACGTGCTGCCGTGGGGCCAGATGTCGTTCTGGGGCGCGAAGGTGATCATTTCGCTGTTCGGCGCCATCCCGGTGATTGGCAACGGGCTGACCGAATGGATCATGGGCGATTACCTGCCCGGCGATGCCACGCTCAACCGCTTCTTCGCCCTGCACGTGATCGCCCTGCCGCTGGTGCTGCTGCTGCTGGTGGTGCTGCACCTGGGTGCGCTGCATGAGGTGGGCTCGAACAATCCCGACGGCGTGGAAATCAAGAAGGGGCCGAAGGGCAACCGCTGGTCGCCGACCGCGCCGACCGATGGCATTCCGTTCCATCCCTATTACACGATGAAAGACGCCGTTGGCGCCGGCTTCCTGCTGATCATCGCCGCCTTCATCATCTTCTTCGCGCCGGCCTTCGGCGGGCAGTTCCTGGAACACGACAACTTCACCGAGGCCAACCGCCTGGTGACTCCGGAACACATCAAGCCGGTCTGGTACTACACGCCTTACTACGCGATGTTGCGGGTCATTCCAAACAAGCTGGGCGGGGTGATCGTGATGTTCTCGGCGATCGCGATCCTGTTCCTGGTGCCGTGGCTGGACAAGTGCAAGGTCAAGTCGGTGCGCTACCGCGGCTGGATATCCAAGGTGATGCTGGGCGTGCTGGTGGTGTGCTTCATCTGGCTGGGGGTGATCGGTTCCGGCCCGGGCACGGCGGTGTGGGAAACCTGGGTGGGTCGCGTACTGACCTTCCTGTATTTCGCTTTCTTCCTCACCATGCCGATATGGACGCGACTGGACAAGACCAAGCCGGTACCGGAAAGGGTGACCACGCATGAGTAAGCGCTGGATGGTCCGCGTGGCCCTGATGGCCACGATGCTGCTCGCAGGCGGCGCGGCGCTGGCTGCTGAAGGCAGCGCCAAGATGCTGCAGGCCGGCAATGATCTGGGCGATCGTGCCTCGTTGCAGCGCGGCGCGCAGTTGTACATGAACTACTGTTCCAGCTGCCATGCGCTGAAATACCTGCGCTACTCGCGCATGGCGGCCGACCTGGGGCTGACCGAAGAAGAGGTGATGAACAACCTCAATTTCACCGGGTCCGCGATTGGCGACCAGGTGCCGGTCTCGATGCCCAAGGCCGACGCGGAGAAGTGGTTCGGCAAGATGCCACCGGACCTCAGCCTGATTTCGCGCGTGCGCGGACCGGACTGGGTCTACACGTACCTCAAGTCGTTCTACCTGGACAGCAACCGTCCGCTGGGCTGGAACAACACCGTCTTCCCGAACGCCTCCATGCCCAACCCGTTGTGGCAGATGCAGGGCCTGCAGCACGCCGTGCATGGCAAGCCGGAGGCACCTGGACTGGATCCGCCGGTGCTGGCCCTGGAAGTGCGTACGCCCGGCAACGTTGATGCCGGACAGTACGACCAGACCGTGCGCGACATCACCAACTTCCTGGCCTATGCCGGCGAGCCGGCGGCATTGAAGCGGCAGCAGCTGGGCGTGTGGGTGATCCTGTTCCTGGCGCTGCTGACCTTCCTGTTGTATCTGCTGAAGAAAGATTACTGGAAGGATGTACATTGACGGTTCGACCCCGGGACGCGGTGCACGCGTCAATGTGTGACCCGATACCCATGGCCTATTGGCTTTTGTGATCGCCGGTTGCACACTCGGGAACGAGCTGACTGTCGGAAATGGTCCGACAGCGCCGATTCGGCAGGCGGACTCCTGTCGTTGGAGAGCCTTTGATGGCGGCGAGCGTACGCATGCGTAATACCCTGACGCTGTTTTCCTCGAACGACGATGTGCTCTGTCATCGGGTGCGTCTGGTCCTTGCGGCCAAGGGCGTCACCTATGACTTCGTGGCAGTGGATCCGCAGAATCCGCCCGAAGATCTGATCGACCTCAATCCGTACCACTCGGTGCCCACGCTGGTGGAGCGCGAGCTGGTGCTGTACGCCGCCTCGGTGGTCAGCGAGTATCTGGACGAGCGCTATCCGCATCCGCCGCTGATGCCGGTGGACCCGCTGTCACGCGCCCGCATCCGTCTGGCGATGCTGCGCATCGAGCACGACTGGGTGCCGCAGGTACAGGCCATTCAACTGGGCAACAAAGCGCAGGCCGAGGCCGGGCGTAAACGCCTGAAAGAACTGCTGACCTCGTCGGTGCCGTTGTTCAAGGCGAGCAAGTTCTTCCTCAACCAGGAAATGAGCCTGGCCGACTGCGCGATCGCACCGATCATCTGGCGCCTGCAGGCACTGGATATTCCGTTGCCGAAGGATGGCAAGGCGATCGAGGACTACGGCAATCGCATTTTCCGCCATCCCGGTTTCATCCGCAGCCTGACCGATCAGGAAAAGAAGCTGCGCGATCTGCCCAGCTGATCGATACCGCGCATCCCCCTTGTAGCGCCGAGCCACGCTCGGCGGATTGCTGGACCACGCGCGGCCGCTGCGCTCGCCGACCACGGGTCGGCGCTACCGATGTGCTGCGGTTCCTGTAGCGCCGAGCCACGCTCGGCGGATTGCCGGACCGCGCGCGGCCGCTGCGCTCTCCGACCATGGGTCGGCGCTACCGATGTGCTGCGGTTCCTGTAGCGCCGAGCCACGCTCGGCGGATTGCCGGACCGCGCGCGGCCGCTGCGCTCGCCGACCATGGGTCGGCGCTACCGATGTGCTGCGGTTTCTGTAGCGCCGAGCCACGCTCGGCGGATTGCCGGACCGCACTCGGCCGCTGCGCTCGCCGACCATGGGTCGGCGCTACCGATGTGCTGCGGTTCCTGTAGCGCCGAGCCACGCTCGGCGGATTGCGGGACCGCGCGCGGCCGCTGCGCTCGCCGACCACGGGTCGACGCTACCGATGTGCTGCGGTTCCTGTAGCGCCACGCCACGCTCGGCGGACTGCCGGACCGCGCGCGGCCGCTGCGCTCGCCGACCATGGGTCGGCGCTACCGATGTGCTGCGGTTCCTGTAGCGCCGAGCCACGCTCGGCGGATTGCCGGACCGCGCGCGGCCGCTGCGCTCGCCGACGACGGGTCGGCGCTACCGATGTGCTCGCCGACCGTGGGTCGGCGCTACCGGTTTCCGGCGTTCCGCGTTTTCGACTGGCAGCCGAACGCTCTGTCGGCCCCCGGTGCCAAGCAGGGGGGCGGGCGCGTACACTTCACACATGACTGACGAATTCTTCCGGATGACCAGCCACCGTCCGTACCTGCTACGGGCATTGGTGGAGTGGATCAACGACAACGCGCTGACGCCGCACATCCTGGTGGATGCGGGGGTGGCAGGCGTACAGGTGCCGCCGTCGAGCATCAAGGACGGTCGCGTAGTGCTCAACATCGCCGAACGCGCCGTCGTGAAGCTGTTGATCGACAACGAGGCGGTGAGCTTTTCTGCACGCTTTTCCGGCGTGAGCTACGCGGTGCTGGTGCCCATCAGTGCGGTGCTTGCCGTATATGCCCGGGAAACGGGGCAGGGCATGGCGCTGCCTGACGACGTGATCGGCGCGGACGCGGCCGAGGACGATGTGCCGCTCCACGAGGTGTCGGATGAGGCCGATGGTTCGTCGGATGACGATACGCCGCCCGATGCCCCGCCGCCGCGCCCGAGTGGTCGTCCGCAGTTGCGCGTGGTCAAGTAACGCCACGCACTGCCAGATGACGACCCTGGGTCGTCATCCCATCAGACATCTTCGGCGTCGTCCACATCCGGCCGGATCGCACTGATCCGCGCCGCACCGGGGCCGCTGAAGGACACCAGATCGTCCCCGCGCAGCACCATCCGCCCGACGTGGCGATCGATCCCATCGTAGGAATACTCGAACTTGAAGGTGCGCTCGAAGCAGAGCTTGCCATCGTCACCGCGCGCCACTTTCAGGCCGATCGCATGCACGCTCTGGTCCAGCCATTGCACGTCGGCAGCCTTGCACGCGTTTCGACCCAGCACGCCGGCGCGCTCGGCGGCCGCGCGCGATGAGTTCCAGAAGGCATAACCCGCGGCGCCGACAATCATCAACAGGATCAAGGTAGGCATGTCGCTCGCGCACTGCAGGAAAGGTGCCTACAAGATGGCGGTCCGCGCGCCGCAGTTCAAGCGCTGGGGTTTGGTTTTCGCGCTGCGCGTGGGCTTCGAACCGAACGTAAACGTCACCGTCAACGTCAAAATCCTCGGGGCAGTGGGTCGGCGGGGTACGGCAACAACCGCATCCATGCGGGCCTTGTTTCGCGCCATCCATCGCGCCCAACGCCCCTACAAACCCACTCCGGCCGCGCCGCCTTCGACAGGTTTACCGCGGCCTTGGAACCGACGGGCATGCTTACGTCGGTAGCGCCGACCCATGGTCGGCGAGCGCAGCGGGCCGTGGCGGCGACATCCCCCAGAGCACGGCTTGGCGCCACCGCATGTCTCATTGATCCGTCTGCCGAAAGGGGCCCCTGAGTCAGGGCGGTCACGCAGCGGCGGGGGTGGGTGCTGGTGAGACGGGGCTCATGGTTTGCGAGGCAAGGCGTGGGAGCGGCAGCGCGAATGCGATGACGTTTCCCCGTCCCCTGACCAACCCCGCCGCCCGCCCAAGCTCAGCTTCGAGCTTGAAAGCCAACCGCGGGGGGCTTATCGGTTCTAACCTCACTCATTGTCCGCGCCTCATTCCGAGCGGCTTGCGTCTCCATCGCCCCTGGTCAATCATGGCCGCGGCGGGCCTTTGCGATGGGTTTCGCACGTGCTGCCATGCACTGGGCCGATTCGAGCCCGCCGCAATCCGCGTCCGCGCGAGCCATGCGCGAACGCCCCGACGCGACACTCGCCACTTCAAAGGACGATAGTGATGTTGAAAGGATTGAAACCACTCGCCGCATCTGCGCTGTGCCTGCTTGGCCTGTCCGCCTTCGCTCAAGACGCCGCCGCCGCGCAATGGGTCGAGAGCGGCCGCACCGCTTACATTAAGAACAGCTTCTTCGGCGGCTTTGTCCAACACACCTGCAACGCCGGCGCTGCGCCGACCGTTGGCTATCCGGGCAGCTGCGCCAACGATGCCGCCAGCGGCTGGACGGCCAACTTCAACGCCTCCTTGGGACTGGCCAACGAGCAGGTGATGGCCTGCAACCACAATCCCTTCCAGCTCGGCTCCGTTTGCTACGGCCTGGCTCATGCGATCAACGGACACGTCTATGCCGGCGGCTTGCCGGCCGCATGCAGCGTCGGAGCGCGCGCGGTGGTCACTTCGCTCAGTGTCGAAACCGTCGAGATCCAGTATGAAGAGCTCGACGTCGATACCATCGAGTCTGCGCGCGAGTACATCTGCCAGTAGTCCGGTCGCAGACCGCCGCCGTCGAGCGCGGCGGCGGCCTGTGTGTTATCGGCAGCGATTGCGAGCGTCGCGTCGTCGCGGTCACAATGCCTGCGGCCGCTCGTGCACCGATGAAGTTGCCTCGCAAGTTGAAACGTATGCCGGGATTCGGATCGGTATAGCGCGTCTTCAGCGCACCGGAGTCTGGACCGGATCCGCCGGTGTAGGTTGTTGCCCCGGCACTCCGTCCGTGGAAGCCGGTAACTTAATAGACGCCGCTGCGGTCAGCTTCAACAGCGCTGCCCAGTCCTGGCGGTTGAAGCTGCACTCCTCCTCGCGGCCGGGCGTGCAGGTCGGTGCGATGCCGTCCGGGTCGGCCTCCCGCTTGCCAGGCAGCTCGACGCGGCCGGTGCGGTCCAGCATCAACATGCGCATGGCCACCGTGTTCATGACGTTGCCGCCGATCAGGTACAGCGTCCGGTCGCCGCCCATGTTGGCCGACACCACGACCTCGCAATGCGATTTCCAGTGGCCGACCGAACCATTGCCCAGTGCCTGCACCAGCCCGCTGTAGCTCAGGGTCTGGCTGCGATCACGCAGGAAGCAGAGCATGTCGCCGACTGCCGGTTTCTCGGCCGCCGGATCGGCCAAGCGGTACGGGGCAGACCCGTTGTATGCGGCGCGGATGTAATCGATGTGGCGAGGGGACGCGTTGAAGCCGGGCACGCCCGCGCGCACCATGACCCACGAGATGAAGGCAGCCGACCACGGGTTGTCGAGCAGGAAGGCACGGCAATCGCTGTCGGTATAGCGCGACCCGAGGGGCGCAATGCAGCTGCTGGCACCGGGCTGGGCGCCCATCGCATTCAACGTGCCGCTGTCGCGCCAGTAACCCGCCACGCGCTGCCATGCAATCAGGCCGTTGTCGGCCAGGTGCTCGTTCTCCGCCTCGGTCACCGCCAGGCTGGCGGCGCGGCCCTCCCGATCGATGAAGGGGCGGAACCATAAGCGGTGTTCGTTGCAGGCGGTCTGGCGGATGGCCAGCGCCAACGGACTCTGGCCGAACGGAGGCGGCACATCGCAGGCTTCCGCCGCCGCCACATCGAATGAAACAGCTGACAAAGGCAGCAGACAGGCAAGCAGCAACCGGCGCATGCGGTGCTCCGCAACAAGGGGGATGGCGCAAGCGTCGCAGCGTGCTCGTGAACGAAGGGTAGAGCGGGCGCTCAGATCGCTCGCGCGCAGCAGACCGGATTGGATTCCGGCCTGCCAGACACATCAAGCCGGCGGGGGCCCCAGCTTCAACGACAGGTCGATGGCCTGCACGTGCTTGGTCAGACCACCGATGGAAATGCAGTCCACGCCGTCCTCGGCGATGGCCCGCAGGCCGTCCAGTCCGACGCTGCCTGACACCTCCAGCGGAATCCGTCCGGCCGTCAGGCGGACCGCATCGCGACGCAGTGCGGCCGGGAAGTCATCGAGCAGGATCCGCTCGCAGCCTGCCTGCAGGGCCTGCTGCAGCTGGTCCAGGTCTTCCACTTCCACGATCAGCGGCAGCTGCGGCCACATCGCGCGCGCGGCAGCGACCGCAGCGGGCAGCGAGCCGGCGGCGCGGATGTGGTTCTCCTTCAGCATCACCGTGTCGTACAGGCCGATGCGGTGATTGGCACCGCCTCCGCAACGCACCGCGTATTTCTGCGCCAGGCGCAGGCCCGGGAGGGTCTTGCGGGTGTCGAGGATGCGCGTGGCCGTACCGGCCACGGCTGCCACATGCCGCGCCGTGATGGTGGCCGTGCCTGACAGGGTCTGCAGGAAGTTCAGCGAGGTGCGTTCGGCACTGACCAGGCTGCGGCTGCGACCCTGCAGCAGGGCCAGCACCGTACCGGCGTGGACCTGCTGTCCTTCATCGACCTTCCAGTCAATGCGTACGTCGGAGTCCAGCGCGCGGTGGGTGGCATCGAACCATGGCCGGCCGGCGATCACCGCATCCTGCTTGCAGAGCAGGTACGCCGTGTCGGCCTGGTCGGGCAACAGCGCGGCCGTGACATCGCCGCTGCCGAGGTCTTCGGCAAGCGCGCGGGCCACGTCGGCGGCGACCAGCGCCGGATCCGGCGCATCAAAGACGCCAGCGCCGGCGGTGCTCATGCGGCGGGGAAGTCGGCGATCTGGTCGGTGGCGATGGCTTCTTCGGCCAGCAGCACCGGGATGCCGTCGTCCAGGCGGAACACCTGCTTGCGGTCGCGGGTGACCAGGGCCTGGCGCAATGGCTGCGCCAGCGGATTGCCGTCGGCCTTGGTGACAGAACCGCTGCCGATGGCGCGGTTGAGGGCGTCCAACCCCTTGGCATCCAGCAGGGAAAGGGGCTGGCGGGTGTCCGGTGAGACCAGCAGGTCTAGCAGCTTGCGATCCATGGTTCTTCGTCTTGCGTGGAAGATGGCTAGAATACGTCTTTAAGGCAGGTGACGGCCAATGACCCCCAACCACCCCTCGCCGCTCGTCGGCATCGTCATGGGCTCCCGCTCCGATTGGGAAACCATGCAGCACGCGGCCCAGAAGCTTGAAGCACTGGGCGTTCCGTTCGAAGTGAAAGTCGTATCCGCACACCGCACCCCGGACGTGTTGTTCGACTATGCCGAACAGGCCGGTCCGCGCGGTCTGCGCGCGATCATCGCCGGCGCCGGTGGCGCTGCGCACCTGCCGGGCATGATCGCTGCCAAGACCGCGGTGCCGGTGCTGGGCGTACCGGTGCAGTCCAAGGCCCTCAACGGCATGGATTCACTGCTGTCGATCGTGCAGATGCCGGCCGGTATCCCGGTCGCGACCTTCGCCATCGGCAACGCCGGTGCGTCCAATGCGGCGCTGTTCGCCGCAGCGATGCTGGCCAGCGATCAGCCCGCCATCGGCGAGGCGCTGGATGCCTTCCGCGCACGCCAGACCGAAGATGTCATGGCCCACGATGATCCGCGTCAATGAGTACGAAGACCGTTGGCATCCTGGGCGGCGGCCAGCTGGCCCGCATGATGGTCCTGGCCGGCGCGCCGATGGGCCTGCGCTTCGAGCTGTTCGATCCTGCCGCTGATGCGTGCGGCGGACCGCTGGCACCGTTGACCGTGGCGGCGTTCGACGACCGCGATGCGCTGGCGGCGTTCGCAGCGAAGGTCGATGTGATCACCTTCGATTTCGAGAACGTACCCGCCGACAGTGCGCAGTGGCTGGCCGAACGCGTGACGGTGTATCCGCCGCCGTCGGCCTTGGCCGTCGCGCAGGACCGCCTCAGTGAGAAGACGCTGTTCCAGCAGTTGGGCATCCCGCTGCCGCCGTTCGCCGATATCCGCAGTCGTGATGAGCTTGCTGCCAGAGCAGCGGAGTTCGGCCTGCCTTGCATTTTGAAGACGCGTCGCCTGGGCTATGACGGCAAGGGACAGTTCCGTCTGCGCAGCGAGGCCGATATCGATGCCGCGTGGGACGCGCTGGGCGCACAGGTGGATCGCACGGGATTGATTCTGGAGGGCTTCGTCGCCTTCCAGCGAGAAGTGAGCGTGGTCGCCGTGCGCGCTGTCGATGGCAGCTTCCGCGCTTATCCCGTGACGGGTAACTGGCATGTGGACGGCGTGCTCTCCGCCAGTGTCGCGCCCGCGCAGCTGAGCGCAGCCGAGCACGATGCGGCGATCGGGTATGCGCGCACGCTGGCTGACCATCTGCAGTATGTCGGTGTGTTAGCGCTGGAGCTGTTCTGCCGCGATGGCGAGCTGCTGGCCAACGAGATGGCGCCGCGCGTGCACAACTCCGGCCATTGGACGATTGAAGGCAGCGAGACCTCGCAGTTCGAGAACCACTTGCGCGCCGTGTTGGGCCTGCCGCTGGGCGACACGCGGATGCTGGGCCACGCGTGCATGTTGAACTGGATCGGTGCCATGCCCGACCCGCTGCCGGTGCTGGCGCAGGCCAGTGGTCATTGGCATGACTATGGCAAGCAGGCACGCGACGGGCGCAAGGTGGGCCACGCTACGCTGCGTGACGACGACGCGGGTGCGCTCGCAAGCGCCTTGCAGCAGGTAGGTGAAGCGCTGGACCGGCAGGCGCAGGTGGAACCCGCCGTGCGCACACTGCGCCGCTGATCGAGGTACTGACGGCCGCCGGCCGTCAGGTCGGGTAGTCAGCGCATGCCGCTGCGCTCGCCGAGCGTGGCTCGGCGCTACCGGTCGCCGACCTCAGTCGGGCATCTGCTCGCTGGCGAACTCCCAGTTCGCCGCTTTCCACCAGGCCTCCAGGTAGCGCGCGCGATCATTCTGGTAATCCAGGTAATAGGCGTGTTCCCACAGGTTGCACCCCAGCAGTGGGGTGCTGTGGCTGGTCAATGGCGTGCCCGCGTTGCGGGTCACCTGGATCGCCAGGCTGCCATCCGGATGCAGCACCAGCCACGCCCAGCCAGCGCCGAACAGGCCCAGCGCGGAATCATTGAAAGCATGGCGCAGACCGGCCACATCGCCGAACCGACGCTTCACCCGGTCGGCCAGCCGCCCTTGCGGGTCGCCACTGCCGCGTGGGCGCAGGCACTGCCACTGGAACTGCAGGTTCCAGGCCTGGGCGGCCGACTCGAACAGCGCACCCTGGCTTTCACGGACGATCCGCTCCAGCGGGGCGTCTTCCCATTCGGTGCCGATGATCCGCTGGTTGACCGCGTCCACGCAGGCACGCTGGTGCTGCCCGTGCTGCAGGGCAACCGCCCGTTCGGACAGGTGCGGCTGCAGGGCGCCGGGGGAGTAGGGCAGGGGGGTGAGTTCTATGGGCATGCGATCTGCGATGGGAAAGGGGATGCCGGTGGCCGGTTCCATCGGCTTACAATGGTGGCTACTGTGGGAAGTCTAGCCGACCGTCGCGGTCGGATTCGCCCATCCAGGAGGCAGTGTGGTTGTGGCAGTGATGCAACAGATCCAGGCCGAAGTTGATCGGTACCCCCTCGTGCTGTTCATGAAGGGTACCCCGCAATACCCGACGTGCGGGTTTTCCAGCCGCGCCGTGCAGGCCCTGATGGCCGCCGGTGCCGTGTCACTGCGTACCGTCAATGTGCTGGAAGAGCCCGAGATCCGTGCCAACCTGCCGCGCTTCTCCAACCTGCCGACCTTTCCGCAGCTGTTCATGCACGGGGAGCTGATCGGCGGCTGCGACATCGTCATGGAACTGTTCGAGGCCGGTGAGCTCAAGCGCATCGTCGAAGAAGCCTCGGTTGCATGAGTGCCGCGCCTTCGCCTGCTGCTGACGGCGGGTCGCTCGAGGGCCGGGTGATTCTGGTCGTCGGGGCTGGCGGCGGTCTGGGCAGCACGGCCGCCGTGGCCTGCGCGCGCGCCGGTGCGACGGTGGTGTTGTGCGGGCGCAAGCCGCGTCGCCTGGATAGAGTGTATGCGCAGGTGCAGCAGGCCGGGCCGGAGCCCCTGTTGTATCCGCTGGATCTGGAAGGCGCCAGCCCGGATGACTACGCCGAACTGGCGGCCCGCCTGCACAGTGAACTGGGTCGACTGGATGGCATTCTGGTATGCGCGGCAGATTTTCCCGGCCTCACCCCGTTTGAACTGGCCGATCCGGCCAGCTTCGCGCGCTCGTTGCACGTCACCCTGACCGCACCGGCGTGGCTGGTGCAGGCCTGTCTGCCTCTTCTGCGTCAGCGTGAGGATGCCGCCGTGGTGTTCTGCGTGGATGATCCCGCGCGGGTGGGGGCAGCCTATTGGGGCGGATACGGCGCCGCCCAGCATGGCCTGAGGGGGCTGATCGCCACCCTGCACGATGAACTCAAGAGTGGCCCGGTAAGAGTGTCCGGCCTGCAGCCCGGCCCGATGCGCACCGCCTTGCGGGCTCGCGCCTGGTCGCTGGACCAGGATGACGCCGCACAGGCCCCGGACGTCGCGGCCGCTGCCGCCGTGCACCTGCTGTCGCCTTCGGCCTTGACGCAGCGCGGTCTTGTCATGGACGTAAACGGGTAAGAACGGAGCGAATTCGTACGTATCTTCACGGGGAGTGAAGAAAACGTCACGTTTGGGTTGCGTCGGCGTGCCGTTTGTCGCACTACCGTCACATTCAGATCGTACCGTGTTAATCTATTGTTAACCGTTGCGGCAGCTGCCGTTCACGGTTGGGAACCCCAGATAAATGTCCTTACAGCCTCCCGCAAGGCTGTCTGGATGCGCTTTTTTTCCGCCATCGCCAACTCGCATCGAGGCTACCCTAGATGAACCACCCGCTCCGGATGTCCAAGCTCACCCTTGGCCTCATGGCCGTGCTCGCCGCCGCCCCCGCCTTTGCCCAGAGCACCTCTGCCGGTGTCGGCGGTCAGGTTGTCTCCTCGGCCGGCGCGCCCGTTGCAGGCGCAGAAGTCACCATCACCCACACCGAGTCCGGCACCGTTTCGCGTGCGACGACCGATGCGGCTGGTCGCTACAACGCACGCGGTCTGCGCGTGGGTGGTCCGTACACGATCTCGATCACCAAGCCCGGTGAAGGCACCAAGACTGAAGATGGCGTCTATCTGGGCGTGAACCAGACCGGCACCATCAACGCCACGCTGGCCGGCGACCTCGCCGCCACCAACCTGGACGCCGTCCAGGTCATGGCCGTGGGCGGTGGCTCGGAAGTCTTCAGCACCACCAAGATGGGCTCGGGCACCAACATCAGCCAAGAGCAGATCGAGATGGCGCCGTCCATCGGCGGCAACATCCAGGATCTGATGCGTCTGGATCCGCGCGTGACCTTCATCGATCGCGCCTCCGGCTCGATCTCGGCCGGTGGCCAGAATCCGCGCTACAACTCGATCAGCATCGACGGCGTGTCCGCCAGCGATACGTTCGGCCTGGAAGGCAACAACATGCCGACCCGTCGCCAGCCGGTCGCCATGGAAGCCATCGAAGCACTGGACATCAACCTGTCCAACTACGACGTCAGCATCGCTGCCGCCGCCGGTGCCACCGTCAACGCGGTGACCAAGTCCGGTACCAATGAATTCCACGGTTCGGTCTACGGCACCTACCGTGACGGTGACTGGTTCGGCGACAACCCGGAAGGCCAGCCGTTCAACGGCTTCACCAAAGAAGAAACCTACGGCGTGACCGTGGGCGGTCCGATCATCCAGGACAAGCTGTTCTTCTTCGCCAACTACGAGAAGTTCAAGCAGGCTGCCCCGGGCGCCGATCTGTCGACCACCCCGTTGGGCAAGGCCAATGGCCAGTTCAGCCTGGCGGACGTGACCCGCGCCCAGCAGATCGCGCAGGGCTACGGCATCGACGCCGGTGGCCTGGAAAGCAACGGCGACACCTCGATGGAAGAGTATGCGCTGAAGCTGGACTGGAACATCAGCGACAACCAGCGTGCCAGCGTCCGCTACAGCAAGATCGACCAGAGCAAGCTGCGCATCAACGGCATGACCACCAGTGCTGCCTCGCTCAGCTCGTACTGGTACCAGCACGACAAGACCAACGAGAGCTACGTCGCCCAGCTGTTCAGCGACTGGTCCGACAACTTCTCCACCGAACTGAAGGCTTCGTACCGCGAGTACTCGGCCATCCGTAACGTGAGCACCAATGCCCCGAGCGTGCGCATCTTCTTTGGTGGCAACGTGGGCGCGCCGTCCGGCGACTCGCTGTACCTGGGTACCGAAGCCAACTCGCAGAACAACGTCCTGCAGACCAAGGCGTGGAACTACTACGGCGCCGGCACCTTGACCCTGGGTGACCACGACGTCAAGTTCGGTGCGTCGTACGATACCAACGATATCTACAACTTCTTCGGCGCCAACTCGTTTGGCACCTACACCTTCTACGGTTTGGATAATTTCGCCGCCGGCCGCTGGAGCAGCTACAACTACGCCCCGGAGCGTACGCCGGGCTCGATCCCCGCCGATTACAAGTACAGCAACCTGGCCCTGTTCGTGCAGGACACCTGGTATGTGAACAACAACCTGACCCTGACGCTGGGCCTGCGTGCCGACCGTCCGGACACCACCCCGACGCCGGCTTACAACGCACCTGCCTCGAACGTCTTCGGCTATAACAACAGCAAGGTGTTCGACAGCAAGTTCCTGATCCAGCCGCGCTTCGGCTTCAACTACACCTTCGACACCGAGCGCCCGACCCAGCTGCGCGGTGGCGTGGGCCTGTTCCAGGGTGACTCGCCGCAGGTGTGGCTGAGCAACAGCTACTCGGCGACTGGTTTCAACACCAACGTCTACAGCCTGAACAGCGCCGCGTACAACGATGCGCTGAAGTTCAACGCGAACAAGGACACCCAGCCGGTCCCGACCGCGCCGGGCTCGGCGATCCAGAACGTCAACTTCGTCGGCAACGACTTCAAGATGCCGTCGATCTACAAGGCCAATCTGGCCCTGGATCATGAAACCCCGTGGTACGGCATCGTGGCTTCGGCCGAGCTGCTGGTCACCAAGGTCAAGGATGGCCTGTACTACCAGAACCTCAACCTGGGCCCGATCCAGTACCAGGGTCCGGATGGTCGCGATATCTTCTACAGCGCCTCGAAGGTCGGCGCCTGGACCGACAACGACAGCCGTGTCTCGCGCAACCGGGCTTACAACAACGTCTACCTGATCGACAACACCGACAAGGGCCGCACCTCGCAGTTCACCGCGTCGCTGTCCAAGCCGTGGAGCGATGCCAGCGACTGGTCCTGGAACATCGGCTACACCTACACCGATGCGACCGAAGTCGGTTCGCTGACCAGCTCCACCGCCAGCTCGGGTTGGGGTTACCAGTACGCCTTCGATGCCAATACCCCGGTCGAGAACACCTCGCGCTACCAGATCCGCGACCGCCTGTCGGGCTCGCTGAACTGGAAGCACAAGTTCTTCGGTGACTACGAAACCAAGGTTGGTCTGGTGTACGAAGGCCGCAGCGGCCGCCCGTACAGCTACGTGTTCGTCAACGACGCCAACGGCGACAACCGCAGCGCCAACGACCTGTTCTACGTGCCGAAGGGCCCGGGCGATGTGCTGTTTGGCACGCTCTCCAGCACCGGCGCGTTCGCTGCCGATGCGGCCATGGAGAAGAGCTTCTTCGATTGGCTGGCTGCCAACCCGGAACTGGCCAAGTACGCCGGCAGCTCGCCGGGTGCCAATGAGTTCCGCACTGGCTGGATCAACACCTTCGACATCCGTGTCAGCCAGCAGCTGCCGGGCTTCATGAAGGGGCACAAGTCTGAAATCTGGCTGGACGTGCAGAACGTTGGCAATCTGCTGAACAAGGATTGGGGCAACATCTACGACTACGGCTTCTTCGCCGACGCTCGTGTGGCCACCCTGCAGGGCATGTACCAGGGCAAGTACGTGTACAACTACCGCAGCGCCGATGCGCCGACGGTTGCCAACGCGGATGCCGACGGCTTCGACGTCGGTGTCTCGCAGTGGTCGCTGCAGTTGGGCTTCCGTTACCAGTTCTAAGCGGTAGCGTGTACCTGCTGTAACGGAGAACGGCCGGGGCAACCCGGCCGTTTTCTTTTGTCGGCGGCAGGGCTTGTGGAGCCCTCCGCGCAGGCGTAGCATCGACCCACGTATGCGGTGAAAGCCGCTGCCGCGACCTCCGGGGACGCTGGCGACGCCTATCCAACGGTCGGGTTTCCCGGCCGTTTTGCTTTTTAAGGGGGCAGCGCTAAAGTCGGAAACCTTGAGGAAGCGAAACGTTGGACATGACCACAAAGAGTGAAACGCCGGCACGTACGCTGCCGGTGCAGGACGCGCGGATCTACCCGCGCGGTGGGCTGGATGTGCTGTCGCGCGCCGAAGTGGCGCGCCTGCGCGATGCCTCCATCGGTGGCATGCATGAGCTGTTGCGCCGTTGCGCGCTGGCCGTGCTGACCAGTGGCAGCGCCTCGGACGATCCGCGCGCGGCGCGTGATCTGTACCCGGATTTCGATATCCAGGTGGCGCAGCAGGACCGCGGCGTGCGCATCGACCTGGCCAATGCGCCGGCGATGGCCTTCGTCGATGGCGAGATCATCCGCGGCGTCGCCGAGCTGCTGTTCGCCGTGGTGCGGGACCTGGCGTACATGGCCATCGAGATGGGCCCGGCCTACGCGGCCGAGCTGGAATCATCCGATGGCATCACCAACGCCGTATTCGGGCTGCTGCGCAATGCGCGCATCCTCAATCCGGGCGACCCGAACCTGGTGGTCTGCTGGGGCGGCCATTCGATCGGGCGTGACGAGTACCTGTATACCAAGCAGGTCGGCTATGAGCTGGGCCTGCGTGGCCTGGACATCTGCACCGGCTGCGGCCCGGGCGCGATGAAGGGCCCGATGAAGGGCGCCACCATCGCCCACGCCAAGCAGCGCCGTAGCGTGACGCGCTACATCGGCCTGACCGAGCCGGGCATCATCGCCGCCGAGTCGCCGAATCCGATCGTCAACCATCTGGTGATCATGCCGGATATCGAAAAGCGGCTGGAAGCGTTCGTCCGCATCGGCCACGGCATCATCGTGTTCGCCGGCGGCGTCGGCACGGCCGAAGAGATCCTGTACCTGCTGGGCATCCTGCTGCGTGAGGAAAACAAGGATCTGCCGTTCCCGCTCATCCTGACCGGCCCGGCGATGGCCGCGCCGTATTTCGAGCAGATCGATCGCTTCATCCGCCTGACCCTGGGCGATGCGGCGGCGGAGCGCTACGAGATCATCATCGGCGATCCATCGGCGGTGGCACGGCGCATGTCGGCTGGCATCAAGCAGGTGCGTGAGCACCGCCTGGCGCAGAAGGATTCGTTCTTCTTCAACTGGTCCATCGAGATCCCGTGGGACTACCAGCAGCCGTTCGTGCCCACGCATGAGGCGATGGCCGGCCTGGACCTGCACCACGGCCGGGCGCCGCATGCCCTGGCGGCCGACCTACGGCGCGCGTTCTCCGGCATCGTCGCCGGCAACGTGAAAGAAGACGGCATGCGCCGCATCGAGGAGTTCGGCCCGTTCCAGATCCATGGCGACGCCGACATGATGCAGGCCCTGGACGCGCTGCTGCGCGCGTTCGTCGACCAGCGCCGGATGAAGATCTCCGGTGAGTACAAGCCCTGCTACCAGGTCGTGACCTGAGGGCAGGGTAGGGGGCGGATCCCGTCCGTGATGCGGATGGGTTCCGGCCCCGCGGAGGTTGCCGCTGCGCTCGCCGAGCGTGGCTCGGCGCGACCAGGGGCCCGTGGTGCCGATCTTTTGACGCCCATCGCCCGGAATGACCGTTCGTCCTGCCGCCGCTTGCGCGCGGCAGGCACGGGGCCCATCGTGCAGCCATCACGCTGGGGAGCGTTCCATGTCTTTACGCCGCATCAAGGGCTTCACGCTGCTGGAATTGATGGTCACGATCTCAGTGATGGCGATCATGGCCGCGATTGCTTTCCCGAGCTTTCAATCGACCCTCCGTTCCAACCGCATGGCGACTACGGCCAACGAGCTGATTGCTTCGATGGCGCTGGCCCGCTCCGAGGCGGTTAAGAACACCCGCGGTGCCGGAATCTGCGCGTCCACTGCAGGCGCGTCGTGCAATGGCACGAGCTGGGCCGGTGGCTGGATGGTCTGGGGCGATACCAACCGCAATGGCAGCTTCGATGCCGGCGAGCCGATCCTTCGTTTCTCGGAGGGCCGCCCCACGCTGACGGGCGTGAGTGATCAGGACCTTTCGTTCTCCTTCGATGGCCGCGGCCGCAGCCGTGCCAATGCAGCGAAAGACATCACGCTGAGGCCGCAGGAGTGCGCTGGCCAGCCGGTCCAGCGGCGCCTCACCATCTCGGCTACAGGCCAAGTTCGGCTTCACAAGGAGGCATGCGCATGAGCCCTCGGAATTGCAGTGGCGGACGACGCCAGGCGGGCGGCTTCAGCCTGATCGAGGTCATGATCGCCATCCTGATCCTGGGCTTCGGTCTGCTCGGCTTCGCGCTTCTGCAGACGATGAATGTGCGTTACGTCCAAAGCGCGAACTACCGGACCCAGGCAACCAATCTCAGTTACGAACTGCTCGATCAGATCCGGATCAACCGGGTGGCTGCCGACACGTTCGTCGGCAGTTACACCGCCACCACGACCAACTGCAATCCTCCCACGGGCAAGGACATCAGCAAGGACAGCTTCATGAGTGACTGGAAGTGTCGTCTCGGTAAGGCGCTGGGTGAAAACGCGACAGCGACGGTGGCCAGCAACAACGGGGTCGTAACGGTGAACGTGACATGGGGTGACGAGCGCTGGAATGAAAGTGCCGCCGATACGACATTTACGGCGAGGACCCGTCTGTGAGCCCTTCATGTACCCGTTCGTCGCCTTCCCGCATGGCGGGCGTGTCGTTGGTCGAGCTGATGATCGCCATGGTCATTGGCCTGGTCGTGATGCTTGCCGTGATCCAGGTATTCGCCGCGTCGCGCTCGGCCTACCAGTTGTCCGAAGGCCTGGCCCGCGTGCAGGAGAACAGCCGGTTTGCGATGGATTCCCTTCAGCGCGAGCTGCGCATGGCCGGTCACTTCGGCTGCGTCAACGACCAGGCACACGGCCTGCAGACACCCGCATCACTGAACTCCACCCTGGCTACCACGCACCCGGCGCTGGACTTCAGCAGGTCCATCCAGGGCTATGAAGCCACCGACACCGGTCCTGGCAAAACCCTGACCCTGCCCGCAACGCCCGCGACCGGAGGCACGGCATACAGCCCCGCGTTGCCTACGCAGTACGCGGCGGCATTGACCAACCGGGTCAATGGCAGCGACATCGTCGCCTTGCGCTACCTGATGCCTGAAGGCGTGCCGGTCAGTCTGATCGCGGGTACGCCGGCCAAACCCATCTTCAATTTCGAGGCGTCACGACTCGCGGTGCTGCAGAGCGGCGTCTCCGAGCCCGGTCTTTTCGGGGTGGCTGACTGTCTATCTGCCACCGTCTTCCAGGCCAGTGCCGTCGATAACGGTGGCAGCGTGACGTTCGACACCGCGCCGAACAACACCTCCGTTTTCAGCAGTCTGTACACCACCGGTCAGGCCAGCCTGTATCGCGCGGAGAGCGTTGTTTTCTACGTCGGCTACGATGCCACGTCGAAGCAGTCACAGCTCTACCGGGTGCGCTTCACCGCAAAGCCGGGCGGTGGACTGGCGGCCCAGGCGCCTGAAGCCTTGGTCGAAGGTGTTGAGAACATGCAGTTGCTATACGGACAGGATCGTCAGCTCGACGCAACAGCGCCGACGGGCTTCATTGATCGTCAAGGGACCGCGCTGGACGTCGAAGCGTCACTGACCGACAAGGCTCAGGCGTGGCGACGCGTCGGAGCCGTGCAGCTGGGTCTGCTGGTGTCCAGTCCGGACCCGGCGGCTGCGAAACGGACCACGGGCGACGCCGCTGCTCTGACCTCGCTGGGTGTGACGTACACCGCGCCGAATGATGGACGGATGCGTTCGGTCTACCAGACAACCATCGCCTTGCGTAACCGCCTGTACGGCAACTGAGGTTTCCATGCCCGCTTCCCCGTATCGCTTTGGTCCGCCACCCCGTCAACAGCGCGGTGCCGTGCTGTATGTCGCGCTCATCATGTTGATCCTGTTGGCGCTGATCGGTATTGCCGGCATGCAGGTAACGGGCATGCAGGAACGTATGTCGGCCAACTACCTGCGCACCAATCAGGCGTTCCAGAACGCGGAGGCCGACGCACGCGGGATGGAACAGAACATCGAGACGAAGGTCGCCGGTGGCGAAGTCTTCGTCGCTACGCAGGAAGAGTGCAGCCCAAGCTACGACCCGCTGACCTGGTCAAACGGCGTCACCGCCACCACGTCCAGTTATACCCGTCGGATCGACAAATGCTTTGCGGCCTCCAGTCGCCGCGTGGGTACGCGACAGAGCGAAGAGACCGGCAACATCTATCAGGTCACGGCCCTGGCCAGTGACGACCCGACCAATGCCGCGGCCAGCGCCGTCATCGACACGATCTTCATCCCATGAACAGTGACCGTCGCTTCCCCGGTTTTTCTCCCTCCCGCATTGCCCGCATCGGGCTGGGGCTGGCCTTGCTTGCGGGTATTGCCGCGCTGGTGGTGCCGCTGCGCGCGGCTGTCGGTGACTACGACGTCGCCCAGGAACCGCTGTACAGCAAGCAGACGCAGCCGCCGCTGATGATGATGGTGATGTCGCGCGACGAGCAGCTGTTCAACGCGGCCTACAGCGACTACAGCGATCTCAATGAAGACGGTACGCTGGATACCACGTATCTGGATACCTTCGAGTACGGCGGCTATTTCGATCCGAAGCTCTGCTATGCGCCCAGCGCCACTGGCAACGATGGCGTCTTCAAAGCGACGGGCAACGCGGGTGGCACCAATGGCCATACCTGTTCGGGACGCTGGTCCGGCAACTTCCTGAACTGGATCGCGATGAGCCGCCTGGACGTCATGCGCGGCGTTCTGTACGGCGGCCAGCGGTCAACCGATACGCTGACCAAGACGGTCATCGAGCGGGCACAGATTCCCAATGACCTTCACTCCTGGGTGAAGGTCTACAGCGGATCGGACATCGGCAACTTCGCGCCGCTGACGGGCACGCAATCCTTCTGCAATGCGACGCTGGGTGCCGGCACCGCGACCAATCCCCCGCTGATGCTGGTGGCGGCGGGCAACTGGTCGGAGTGGGCGTCCACGGCGGGCTACCAGTGCGGCGTGGGCCGCTCGGGCGAAGGGTCATCCGACGTTCCGCGCAGCGCGACGACCTATGCTGTTCGCGTGGAAGTATGCGATTCGAGCGCGAATGCGATCCGTGAGAGCAACTGCCGCAAGTACAACGATGGCAATACTGATCGGTACAAGCCGAGCGGCGTGCTGCAGACGTATGGTGAGAGTGGTCGACTGCGCTTCGGCCTGGTCACCGGTACCTACGTCAATCCACGTGATGGCGGAACCCTGCGTCGCAACATCGGCAAGATCGCCGGTAACGCGAGCACGTTCTGCGCAACTGGCGATGAAATCGATCTGTCTACCGGTCAGTTCTGTTACCTCAAGCCCGGTGCGACGGCGGCGGCAGAGGGGGTGATCAACACGATCTCGAGCTTCAAGATCAACCAGTGGAACGGCAGCAGCAACTGGAACGACTGCAATACCTACGGGATCCTGAATCGCCAGGGCCAGAACGGCAACGGCAACTTGGCCGATCCAGGCACTGGCGGCCAGAAGTGCAGTGCCTGGGGTAACCCGTTGGCTGAGATGTACGCCGAGGCGTTGCGTTACGTTACTGCAGGCACGCCGTTGTACGGCGATCTCGGTGATCTGGCTGGATTGCCGACCGGCGTGAAATGGGCCGACCCCTACCGTCAGCCGGCAAACGGCGGCAACTCGTATTGCGCGACCTGTAACATCCTGGTGATGTCTTCGGGCCTGCCGTCGTTCGATAGTGACAATATCGGCTCCGTCGCCAATCTCGCTGCGGCAACGGCGGCGACCGATGCGGTCGGCACGGCAGAAGGAATTGTCGGCAAGTCCTTCATGGCTGGCCGCAACACGGCGACGCCGCGTTACGAGTCGTTGAATACGCATGAGGATATCTGCCAGGGCCGAACGGTCGGCAATCTCAGCAACATGCGCGGCATCTGCCCGGACATCCCCTCGATGGAGGGCAGCTACATGCTGGCCGGGCTGGCGAAGGCGGCGGCCGAGACGGATCTGCGCCCCGGGGTGCAGAACAAGCCAGCGGGCTACAAGGTGACCGCGACCACCTATACGGTGGCCATGGCCGAAAACCTGCCCAAGTTCGAGATCAATGTCGGCGGCGGCAAGATCGGCATTTCCCCTCTGTGCCAAGCCAACAACGGCGGCAATGCGACAGCAGCCTCCAACGGCTGGCGCAGCTGCTTCCTCGGCGCGGTCGGAATCGGCACCAAGGTGTCCACGACCTCGCAGGCGAACGTGTACGGGCGACCCTACAAGGCTGACGGCACCGCGGGCAGCTTCTCGCTGGTGTGGGAGGATTCTCTCTGGGGCAATGACCACGACAACGACGTCGTGGCGATGCTGAGCTACTGCGTTGGCGCCAGCTGCGGTGAGGCAACCGGCCACAACAACATCTGCTGGCGTGCAGACTCGCGTGCAGCAAAAAGCTACAGCGCGGCCAACACCAATACGGCGGTCTGTAACGGAGACAACAACAACGTCGGCAGTACAGTGCGCGGCACGGTTGCGGCGGACGAAGTCATGATCCGCATCGAGAACCTGTCCGCCTATGCCGGCAACGCGATGCTGTCGGGCTACACCATCACCGGCTCCAATTCGCCCAACACGGTGCAGCGTCTCGCGCTGCGCCCGGGCAACCAGAATGACTCGGTGCTGACGTCCAACAATAATTTTCCCAGCACCTGGGACAAGCCAGTAGTCATCAAATACAAGCTGTCTACAGGCGCAGCCGAACAGCTGGAAAGCCCGCTGTGGTATGCGGCCAAGTACGGTGTGCCGGCGGGTGGCAAGAAGTGGGACAGCAAAAAGGCGGGCGTGCCGGACAACTACTTCCTGGCCCGTAATCCGACCAAGTTGAAAGAGGCGCTCGAAGCGATCTTCGATAGTGCTGCTGCGGGTGATGCGCCCGTAGGCGGCAGCGGCAGCGGTGCCCGTATCACCACGGGATCCTTCACGGTCAGCTCCAACTTCAAGGTGCCGGAAGGTTCGAATGATTGGACCGGCGACGTCGTAGGCACCGCGGTCACGTCCGACGGAACCGATGGTGCGGAGCTGTGGCGCGCGTCGAGCCGGATTTCCGGCTCCACCCGGCGCATCTACATGGCCACGGCGCCGACCAGCACGAGCACGGCGGGCGAGGTCAAGGCGGTCGCTGCGGCAGAGTTCACTTCGACCAATGTCCCCGGTGCTGATCGCCCAGCAAAACTCTCGGCGATGGGCTTCAGCAGTTCGATCCCGAGTTGGTTCGGCTCGCGCAGCGTGGACAACCTGGTCTCGTATCTGCGGGGCACGCCAATCAGTGGCCTGCGGACACGGACATCGCCGCTTGGCGACATCGTCAATTCCTCGACCGAGATCGTGTCCAACCGGGACGATTATGGCTACGCTTCCTGGTCACAGAGCACGACCTCATGGAAGCGAACCATGGGGGCTGCCTACGCGACGTACCTCACCACCAAGCGCGGCACGGGTGGCGCACCGACGATGGTGTACGTCGGTGCGAACGACGGCATGTTGCACGGTTTCAATGCGTCTACGGGCAGTGCTGCGGGTAACGAAGAGCTTGCGTTCATCCCATCCGCTTCGCTGCAACACATTGCCGAACTGGCGAACCCGGCCTACGGGCACCGCTATTACGTAGATGGTTCGCTGACATCGGCTGACGTTTACTACGGTAATGCATGGCGCACGGTGCTGGTGGGCAGCACCGGTGGCGGTGGTTCGAGCAAGGCGCCCAATGCGGCGACCATCGGCAATGGGTCGGTATTCGGCCTCAACGTGACCAACCCGACTGGGTTTGATGCGTCCAGTGTGCTGTGGGAAGTCTCCGGCAAGACGGAATCGGACATGGGCTTCGTGCTCGGCAAGCCGGTCGTGGTTCCGGTCACCGCAGCAACATCCGGCGGCCCTCCGCGCTTCGTCGCGCTGTTCGGCAACGGGGTCAATTCCACCAGCGGCAGGGCAGTGCTCTTCGCCGTCGATATTGCGACCGGCAAGGTGCTGAAGCGCTTGACCTCGTCGGAGGCGGCTTACACCGGGCGCAATGGATTGATCAACATCGCCCCAGTGGCGTTGAAGAACAGCGATGGCATCACCGACACCGTCTACGGCGGAGACATGCAGGGAAATCTGTGGAAGTACGATCTCTCCGATGCCAACCCTGAGAACTGGAGCATTGCGTTGAGTGGCAAGCCACTGTTCTCGGCGGTGCGCGACAATGCGAAGCAGCCCATCACCGGCGGTATCGAAGTGAGCAGTGGCCCTGGTGGGGGGGTCAGCCTGTTCTTCGGAACCGGCCAGTACTTTGCTGCGGATGACAATCAGGTCAGTTCGGCATCGCCGGTGCAGTCGCTGTATGGCATCTGGGATGATCTGAAGACGTCGGTGACGGGACGCAGCCAACTGGTGGCACAGACCATTGGCTCGGCAGCGAATAGCAGCGGTTACGCCGTCCGCACTGTCAGCCGTAACGCAGTCAGCTATACGACGAAACGCGGCTGGTATGTCGATCTGATGGTGGGCACGTCCGTGGAGGGCGAGCGCTTCGTGGGTAATCCCAATATCCAGAACGGCATCGTCTTCTTTGCGGCGTATGTGCCCGGTACATCGATCTGCGGTAGCGGCGGCGGTGTCAATTGGCTGTACGGTCTGAACCTGCTGACCGGCGCAGGGTCCATGTCGGGACTGAGCCCGGATCGCAGTGGAGCTCCGGTGTGTACCGGCGACTGTGGCGGCATTGCACTGACCAAGGGGGGCGATCTGAGCAAGGGTCCGCCGGTACGTGACACGAGTATCTTCGTGCCACCGCCACCGGCAGCGCTCACGGGTTGCAAGCCCGGAGATCCGGGCTGCAGCGTGGATGAACGCATCAATCGTGAGAAGTGCACCTTCGTGCTGCGTGCGCCGGGCGCGGATGGTCTTTACATGCCGCGTCCGTGTGGCAGACAGTCATGGCGGCAGATCCGATGAGGGCAGTGACGATGCGAAATGGAAACAGGCGTTCCCTTGGCAGGCACGCCGTGGGCTTCACCCTGATTGAACTGATGATCGTGGTGGCGGTGGTCGCGATCCTGGCGGCAGTTGCTTTTCCGTCCTACAACGACCATGTGCGTAAATCGCGCCGTGCCCAGGCAAAAGCCGATCTGGTGGAACTGGCCCAGCAGTTGGAGCGCCATCACACCGTGCAGAACACGTACGCGGGACTGACGCTGCCGATTACCCAGTCTCCCCGGGATGGGACCTCACGTTACACACTGTCTTACAGCGGCAACCCCAGTGCATCGGCCTTCAAGCTGCAGGCTGTACCGGGCACCGGCCAGGACAAGGATAAGTGCGGCACGCTTACCTTGGACCAGGCGGGGCGGAAAACGCCGAACAACGCCACGGTGGAAGGTTGCTGGTAGGCCTTGTTCAGGGGGTTGCACTGCTCCCGCGATGTTGGCTAGAATGCGCTCCCCGCCCGAATAGCTCAGCCGGTTAGAGCACTTGACTGTTAATCAGGGGGTCGTTGGTTCGAGTCCAACTTCGGGCGCCAGTTTCACGAAAAGCCGCGAGAAATCGCGGCTTTTTGCTATTCTTTTGGCTCCTTCATGCCGCACGGCAGGGGCCATCGTGTATGCACCCGATGGCCGCGCAAGCGCCCGGGGATGCTGACGACAATCTTGCTGGTAGTGCGGTCGCCGACGCAGATGCTCAGTGTCTGGTTGAGCCCGCCGCTTCTTCCGTCCGGCCTGAATCTGAACGCAGGACGCGAGTTGTCGTGATGGACCTGCAGGGCACTGCGCGGACGCTGCTCCACCAGCAGGATCGGCACGCTGGGCCGGCGCCGTGGCGTTTTAGATGATTCGACGACATACAGCAGCCAGCCGTGCGCCCATTGTTCTCCGCAGGTCACCCCGTCGCTGCTGGGGCACACTTCGACATAACGTCGGCGCGTGATCGCGGTGTTTCGTGCGCTGGCCAGCACGGACATCAACTGCATGCGCAGGGCGTCGGCACGTTGGTCGTCCAGCATCTTGATGAATCCGGGTACTGCTAGGAAACAACTGATCGCCAACAGGGCGACAACGATCAGCATTTCCAGCAGCGTGAGTCCGGAGGCAGATCCTGCGGTGCGTCGGGGCCGGGGCATCGGAGGTCTCCGGTTGGGGTGTGGCTGGGCCCAGCATCGCCCCCCTGCGCGGCACAGGCCGTCGGCTGATCCGGCCCAGAGGCCTCCGGCATCCCCTCAACCGACCGTCACCAACCCCCCCGCTATACTGGTCCCCCCTGACCCGGCAGCCCCATGAGCGACCGTTTCCAACTCGTATCGCCGTATTCGCCGGCTGGCGACCAGCCGAACGCGATCGAGAAGCTGACCAGCAACTTCGAAGCCGGCGTGGCCAAGCAGACCCTGCTGGGCGTGACCGGCTCGGGCAAGACGTACACCATCGCCAACGTCATCGACCGCATCCAGAAGCCGACGCTGATCATGGCGCCGAACAAGACGCTGGCCGCGCAGTTGTACGGTGAGTTCAAGGCGTTTTTCCCGCACAACGCGGTGGAGTACTTCGTCAGCTACTACGACTACTACCAGCCCGAGGCCTACGTGCCCTCGTCGGACACCTTCATCGAGAAGGACAGTTCGATCAACGAGCATATCGAGCAGATGCGCCTGGCCGCGACCAAGACCCTGCTGTCGCGCCCGGATGCGCTGGTGGTGGCGACCGTGTCGGCCATCTACGGCCTCGGTGCGCCCGAAGATTACCTGTCGCTGCGCTTGATCCTGTCCAAGGGCGAGCGGATCGACCAGCGCGACCTGATCAACCACCTGACGCAGTTGCAGTACACGCGCAACGAGTACGAGCTGCATCGCGGTACGTTCCGTGTGCGCGGCGAGGTGATCGACGTGTTCCCGGCCGAGTCGGACAGCGAAGCCCTGCGCATCGAGTTGTTCGATGGTGAAGTGGAAAAGATCACGCTGTTCGACCCGCTGACCGGCGAAACACTGCGCAACATGATGCGCTTCACCGTGTACCCGAAGACCCACTACGCCACCACGCGCGAACGGGTGCTGGGCGCTGTGGAGACGATCAAGGTAGAGCTGAAGGAACGGCTGGACCAGTTGTACGCAGAGAACAAGCTGGTGGAAGCGCAGCGACTGGCGCAGCGCACCCAGTTCGACATCGAGATGATGGCCGAGGTCGGGTTCTGCAACGGCATCGAAAACTACTCGCGTCACCTGACCGGCAAGCCTGCCGGCTCGCCGCCGCCGACCCTGTTTGATTACCTGCCGCCGGACGCGCTGCTGGTGATCGACGAATCGCATGTGACGATTCCGCAGATCGGCGCGATGTACAAGGGCGACCGTTCGCGCAAGGAGACGCTGGTCG
This sequence comes from Stenotrophomonas sp. 169, assembly GCF_014621775.1. NCBI lineage: Bacteria > Pseudomonadati > Pseudomonadota > Gammaproteobacteria > Lysobacterales > Lysobacteraceae > Stenotrophomonas > Stenotrophomonas sp. 169. Next base: position 2,743,720 of record NZ_CP061204.1, on the reverse strand, counting down.
AATTCGGTTTCCGCCTGCCCTCGGCGCTGGACAATCGGCCGCTGCGTTTCGAGGAATGGGAACAGCGTTGCCCGCGTGCGATCTACGTGTCGGCCACGCCCGGTCCGTATGAATACCGCGAAGCAGGCGAGGACATGGCGGAGCTGGTGGTGCGCCCGACCGGCCTGATCGATCCGATCGTGGAAATCCGCCCCGTCGGCACGCAGGTGGACGACCTGATGAGCGAGGCCAACGAACGGATCAAGATGGGCGACCGCGTGCTGGTCACCACCCTGACCAAGCGCATGGCCGAGAACCTCACCGAGTACCTGAGCGAGCACGGCATCCGCGTGCGTTACCTGCATTCAGACATCGAGACCGTGGAGCGGGTGGAGATCATCCGCGACCTGCGGCTGGGCAAGTTCGACGTGCTGGTGGGCATCAACCTGCTGCGCGAAGGTCTGGACATGCCGGAGGTGTCGTTGGTGGCGATCCTGGATGCGGACAAGGAAGGTTTCCTGCGCTCAACCGGTTCGCTGATCCAGACCATCGGCCGCGCGGCACGCAACGTGCGCGGCAAAGCGATCCTGTATGCGGACCGGATGACGCGGTCGATGCAGGCGGCGATCGATGAGACCGACCGGCGCCGGGCCAAGCAGGTCGAGTACAACGAAGAGCACGGCATCGTGCCCAAGTCAGTCGCCCGCCCGATTGTGGACGTGCTGGAGGGCGCGCGCTCTGACCCCTACGACAAGGGATCGCGGAAGGGGAAGGGCAAGGCCGGAAAGATCGGTGCGGTGGAGCTGGCGGAGGAGGGTGCCGATTACGCCACGCTGTCGCCATCCCAGGTGGCAACGCGGATGAAGGCACTGGAACAGCGGATGTACCAGCACGCCAAGGACCTGGAGTTCGAGGAGGCCGGCCGCGTGCGCGACCTCATCAAGCGCCTGAAAGAAGCCAGCCTGGCCTGAAGCGGGCACGCGTAGCGCCTGGCCACGCTCGGCGGAATCCCCGAAAGCGCGCGCAATCCTCTCTTTCGAAGATTCTTCACAAAAGTGTTGCACAACCCCGGTCTCCTCCGTAATATACGCGGCCTGCCCCGACGCAATCGCAACGGGTCAGGACGCAACAAACGGGCGGTTAGCTCAGCGGTAGAGCACTACCTTGACATGGTAGGGGTCACAGGTTCGAACCCTGTACCGCCCACCACTTCCAACGAAGTGGATAACGAAAAAAGCCAGCCATTGCGCTGGCTTTTTTGTTTGCGTGGATTCCTGGAGTGAGTCTCGACAGGTCGCCCGCATCCGGTAGTGACGGCCGCTGGCCGTCAAGCTTCGGAACTTCCAAGCGGCCTGCGCGATGCGCGCGCATGAGGCAAGTCCCGCACTAGGATCAAAGCGTCTTTGCTTCTCGAAAACCTTCCAACCGCATGGACCTCACCCCGCAGCAAACGCCTGGCGCAAGCTGTGCAGTGAATCCTGCCGACAGGTTGTCGCGCACGCTTCGCCCATCTTGAATTCCTGCAGGCGCATGCCGACCAGCGTCAGCGACAACGCATAGCCGCTACCGGGTGTGTTGCGCGCATGGCTGATGGCATGGCGGGCAAGCGCATCCACGTGGTCGCGATCCGGCAGCAGGCCCAGGTACGCGCGTTCGGCGCTGTCCAGGTCCGGAGCCATCAGCACGACCCGCGGATCGTGAGGAGGAGAGAGCAGGGCGGGCGCAGGGCTGGCCGGGGAGGGGGAGGCATCCATGGCGTCGTTCGGCTCGATACAGAAGCGGTCCGTGCACGATGCGACATCAACATTGTCGGAACATTGCGCGGCGGCCGGGGGGCTTATCATCCACGCTGTTCCTCCCTGGCCTACCGGTTCCCCATGCGCATCCTGCTGGTTGAAGACGACCCTGATCTGTCCCGTGCGCTGCAGTCAGGGCTGGAACGGCAGGGCGTGGTCGCCGATGCCGTGGATACGTTGGCCGCCGCGACGGCCGCGCTGCGCGAGCCGGTGCACCAACTGGTGCTGCTGGACCGCCAGTTGCCCGACGGTGACGGTGCGGATTTCGTCGCGGTGGCGCGCGCCCTGCGTCCCAACATCCCGGTCATCATGCTCACCGCGAAAGGCAGTCTCAGCGACAAGGTGGAAGGCCTGGACGTGGGCGCGGACGATTACCTCGTCAAGCCGGTTGCCATTGAGGAGCTGATGGCGCGCATACGCGCTGTTGCGCGGCGACCGAGCGAGATGGTGGCGCCGGTGCTGAGGCTGGCCAACCTGACCTTCGATTTCGAATCCCTGCAGGCCGACGTGGAAGGCCATACGCTTCCCTTGCCGCGCAGGCAGGTGCTGGTGCTGCAGGCCCTGGCCCTGCGCCAAGGGCGCACGGTCACGCGCAGCGCGCTGGAAGAGGCGGTGTACGGCTTTGACGATGACATCCAGTCCAACGCACTGGACGCGCATATCTCCAAGTTGCGCAAGGCGCTGCAGCAGGCGGGGGCGCGCGTGGAAATCCATGTGATCCGCGGCGTGGGTTACCTGTTGGCCGAGGTATGAGGATGAACACCGATATCCGCTCTATTTCCCTGGGCCTGGCGTGGCGCGTGTGCCTGGCGCAGGTGTTCACCGTGCTCATCGCAGTGATGGCGTTGATCCTGACCTGGGGTGATCAGGATTCGGTGCAGATGGACATGTTCATCTCCGACGATGTGGTGGAAGCGCTGCACGGGGATGGCACGGCGATCACCTTGGACCGTGCGCGCTGGGACGCGCTCAATGCACGCGCTGGCGGCAACCTGTGGTTCGTGGCGGTGGACGAACGCGGCAACCGCCTGTCCGAGGGCGCGGTGCCGGAGATCCATCGCGAACTGCTCTCCCGCCTGGAGCGGGTGGGCTACAGCGAGCTGGGATCGTTGACGCCGCCCTACCTGGATGCTGCCCGCATCATGATCAGCAAGGAGAACGGCCGACGGCTGACGGTCATGGTCGGCGGGCAGCCCAAGGGCGGCATGTGGGAGGGCGCGCTGCTGGTGCTGCGGCTGATCGGACCGTGGTTTTTCCTGCCGCTGATTGTCGTGACTCTGCTGGTCATGCCGCTGGTGATCCACCGTGCGATGCGCGGGGTGCGCCGTCTCGCCCAGCAGGCCAAGCAACTGGATATCGGCAAGGCAGGCGCACGGCTGGATACGCAGATGGTCAGCAGCGAGATCGCGCCGCTGGTCAGTGCGTTCAACGATGCCATCGGCAAAGTCCAGCAGGGCTATGCCGCCCGTGACAAGTTCCTGGCGGATGCGGCCCATGAGCTGCGGGTGCCGATCGCCGTGGTGCAGGCGCGCCTGTCGCAGCTGCCGCAAGGCGCACTGAAGGCGCAACTGCTCAACGACGTGGCGCGGCTGGGCAATGTGGCTGAGCATCTGCTCGATCTGCAGCGCCTGGACCGCAGCGTGGAAAAACTGCAGCCACTCGATCTGGCGATGCTGGCGCGCACGGCCGCGGCGGAACTGGCGCCGTTGGTGATCGGTGCGGGCTACAGCTTCGAGGTGGATGCACCGGAACAGCCGGTGTGGATCGTCGGTGATGGCATCGCGCTGGGGCGTGTGCTCGCCAACCTGGTGCACAACGCCATCGTGCACGGCGGGGGGCGCGGCACCATCAGCGTGAGCCTGGACAGCCGTGGGACGCTGGAAGTATCGGACCAGGGTGCCGGTGTGCCGGAGAATGATCGTCAAGCTATTTTCGAGCCGTTCCATCGGCTGCGTGCCGCCGGCGGTGGCAGTGGGCTGGGCCTGCATCTGGTGAAGGAAATCGTCCAGCACCATGAGGGAACCGTCTCGGTGGGCGAGGCGCCGGGAGGCGGTGCCAGTTTCCGCATCGCCTTCCACCGCACGGTGCGTCGGCCCGACTGATCCCCCGACACGCGGTCGGGCACTGCGCCGATATGAGCCGGCGACCGGCCGCGCGATGCTGGCGGCATGGGGGGACAGGTCCGCGATCATCTCGTCGTGCCGCCGGGCCTGTTGGGCACGTCCAGCGCGGCGGCGCTGGTGGCCGGCGCTACGGCATGCTGCCAGCTGCCGGCGCTGCCTCCCGTCGCCGCCGCCTGGACGGGATGCGCGGTGGGCCTGCTGCTCTGGCTGCTGCGCTGGCGCGGTCGATGGTTGGGCATGCTGCTGATCGGCTGCGGCTGGGCGGCCATGCATGGCCACTGGGCCTTGGCCGCGCAGCTGCCACCACAGGATCCCCCCCGTGACCAGCTGCTGACCGGCACCGTCATCGACCTGCCTGAGCACCACCCCACGTACAGCCGCTTTCTGCTTCGCATCGCAGACGGCCCTGAGCTGCCGGTCGCATTGCGCGGGCGGCGGGTGCAGGTCTACTGGAGCGCGCCGTTCGCGCGGCCTTCGGCACGTCCCTCCACGCAACCGGCAGCGGAGGAAAAACGCCACAGCGTGCAGGCGGGATCGCGCTGGCAGCTGCCGCTGCGCCTGCGTGCACCTCGCAGCCGGATCAACCCCGGTGGGTTCGATGGCGAGCGACATGCCTTGCTGCTGGGTATCACCGCAACCGGGTCCGTGCGCGATGGCGGCAATGCGCGCGAGATCGCGCCGTCCACAGGGCTGGGTGCCTGGCGCGAGCGGATGTCCGCGCGCATCAGCGCGGCATTGCAGCGGCCGACGTCGCGCTTCATCGCTGCCTTGGCGCTTGGCGATACGCGCGGCTTGTCCGACACCGACTGGGAGCAGCTGCGGGCGCTGGGCCTGACCCATCTAATCGCCATCTCCGGCTTTCACGTGGGCCTGGTGGCGGGCGGTGTCGCGCTGATGGCCAGCCTGCTGTGGCGATGTACCCGCCTGCTGCCGATGTTGTTGCCGCGGCCTATCGCGGTGGCGCTGGCTGCGGCAGTCGGGGCAGCGTGCTATGCGCTGGTGGCGGGGCTGGCGCTGCCCACGGTACGCACGGCCTTGATGATCGTGGTGGTGGCGTTGGCGCGCTGCGGCCGACGGCGCATGGCCTGGGGCCAGTCGCTGGCGCTGGCCGCATTCGCCACCCTGCTGGTCGCGCCGCTGTCGGTGCTGGTGGCTGGCTTCTGGCTCAGCTTTGGTGGCGTGCTGTGGCTGCTGTGGTGCCTGCCCGGTGGTGGACGGCCGGAGGGAGGCTTGCGCGGCATCCTCAAGCCGTTTTTCGCTGCACAGGGCGTTGCCACTCTGGCGCTGCTGCCGCTGGGGATCAGTCTGTTCGGCCAGGCCTCGCGGATCGGGCCGCTGGTCAATCTGCCGGTGGTGCCGTGGTGGAGCCTGGTGGTGGTGCCGCTGGCCCTGCTCGGCACGGCGCTTGAGGCCCTCCACGCTGGGCTGGGGCAGTGGTTGTGGCAGCTGGCCGACTGGAGTTTCGCGCTGAGCTGGCGCTGGCTGCAGCCCCTGTCTGAATGGAGTGGGGCAGTGTGGTGGCTGCCGGAAGCACCGCGCTGGACCTTGCCGCTGGCGTTGCTGGGCGTGTTCTGGTGGCTGCTGCCTCGGGGGCGGGGGGGCGTGCTGGCGGCGCCCTTGTTGTGCCTGCCGCTGCTGTGGCCATCGCGGGGCGCGCCGGCCGCGGGCGAGGTGGAGCTGCTGGTGATGGACGTCGGCCAAGGCACGGCGGTGCTGGTGCGCACGGCCACCCATGTGCTGCTGTACGACCTCGGGCCACCGGGTGCAGGCAGCGATGCCGGTGAACGCGTGGTGGTGCCAACCCTGCGCGCCTTGGGCACCGGGCCGCCGCAGCGGGTGATGCTCAGCCACGGTGACGCTGACCACGCGGGCGGACTGCCTGGCGTTCGTGCGGCGTTTCCCGAAGTCCCCGTGTCGGCGCCGCTGGGGGCCGGCATCGCAGTGGCCACGCCCTGCCACGGTGGCCAGCGCTGGAACTGGGACGGCGTGGACCTGCAGGTGCTTCATCCCGCACCTCGCCATGCCGAGCGCGGGAACGAGAGCAGTTGCGTGCTGCGTATCGCCACCGCGCACGGGGCCGTACTGCTTGCCGGTGACATCGGCACGTCCAGCGAAGCGGCCCTTCTGCGCGGCGACCGCGCGGCGTTGGCCGCGCAGGTGGTGCTGGTGCCGCACCATGGCAGTGCCGGGTCGTCCAGCGCCGCCTGGGTGGCGGCGGTGTCGCCGCGGCTTGCGCTGGTGTCGGCTGGTCATCGCAACCGCTTCCGCCATCCGCGGGCAGAGGTGGTGGCGCGTTGGCACGCGGTCGGGGCCGAAGTGCTGAACACCGCCGAATCGGGCGCCGTGCGCGTCTGGCTGGGCGGGCAGGGCCTGCAGGTGCGCGAACAACGTGCGCATGCTGGCCGCTGGTGGGATGCTGCGGGGCGGACGCGGGCGGCTGCTATCCTATCGGTGGACAAACAGGCGGCCGCTGGGCCGGAGGGTTGAAACGTGTGGGAACTGGTCAAGGCCGGTGGCTGGCCAATGGTGCCGCTGCTGCTGTTGGGTGTGTTGGCTTTGGCGATCGTCCTGGAGCGTTTCTGGTCCCTGCGCCGTAACGAGGTCCTGCCGCCGGGACTGGGCCAGGATGTGCGCAACTGGGCCGCGCGCGGCAAGCTGGATCCAGCGCACCTGCAGACCCTGCGGGCAAACTCGCCGCTGGGCGCTCTGCTGGCTGCCGCGCTGGATGCGCGCAACCGACCGCGCGACCAGATCCGCGAGCGCATCGAAGACACCGGGCGCTTCCTCGTCCATCGCATGGAGCGCTTCCTCAACACGCTGGGCACCATCGCCTCGGCCGGCCCGCTGCTGGGCCTGCTGGGCACGGTGGTCGGCATGATCCAGATGTTCATGGGCATCCTCGACCACGGCGTGGGTGATGTGAACCAGTTGGCCGGTGGCATCGGCAAGGCACTGGTGTGCACGGCGACCGGCATGATCGTGGCCATCCCGGCGCTGATGTTCCACCGTTACTTCAAGGGCCGCATCAACGGCTACGTGATCGAAATGGAGCAGGAAGCCAGCGCCCTGCTGGATGCGCTCGATGGGCGTCCCAGCGTACTGGCGACGGCTGCCCGCGCGGCCGGCCAGGCGACCGCGCCCACTGCGCCGTCCCCGGCCAAGGTCTGACGGATGCGCATCCGCAACGACCGTGCCGCCGATGAGCCGCACATCGACCTGGTGCCGCTGATCGACGTGATCCTGGTGCTGATCATCTTCTTCGTGGTCACCACCACCTTCGATGCGCGGTCCACGCTGCAGGTGCAGCTGCCGCATGCTAGCCAGCAGGCCAACAGCGAGCCGCCGCGCGCGCTGAGCATTCTCATCAATGCCGACGGCCGTTACTTCGTCAACGATCAGGAAGTGCTGCGCACCGACGTGGAGTCGGTCAAGCAGACCATCGCCAGCGTTGCCGGTGAAGACCGCACGCAGTCGGTGCTGCTGCGCGCCGATGCACGTACTCCCTACCAGGCCGTGGTCACCGCGCAGGATGCGCTGGGCCAGCTTGGCTTCCGCAGGATTTCCATCGCGACCGCTCCCGAGGTGCGTCAATGAGTTCCACACACGCGCCCGTCTGGCCGATCTACAAACGCCTGCTGGGCTACACACGCGCCTATTGGGTGTTCATGGTGGCTGCCGTGGTGGCCATGGTGGTTGAAGCCCTGGCCGGCTATCACTTCACCAAGCTGATGGAGCCGCTGGTCAATCGGGGCTTCGTCAACCCGGAACCGCGCATGGCGGTGATCCTGCCGCTGACCATCCTTGGCTTGTTCATGATGCGCAGCCTGGCCACGCTGGTCAGCGATTACACGCTGGCACGCACCGGACGCAGCGTGGTGCGCGACCTGCGCGAGCAGGTGTTGGACAAGTACCTGCACCTGCCGTCGTCGCACTTTGATACCGAAGCCACGCCGGTGATGGTCAGTCGCCTGAACTTCGACACCGAGCAGGTCACCCAGGCCAGTGCGGATGCGCTGAAGACGCTGGTGGCCGACACCCTGACCATCATCGCGATGCTGGTGGTGATGCTGCAGATGAGTGTCAAGGTGACCGTGGCGATGCTGGTGGTGGTGCCGCTTATCGGGGTCATCGTGTCCTTCGTGGGCAAGCGCTACCGGCGCATCAGTCGCGGCATCCAGGACGGCATGGGCACCATGGCGGCCACGGCCGAACAGTCCCTGGCCGCACAGCAGGAAGTGAAGGTGCATGGCACGCAGCAGCTGGAGATCAGCCGCTATGCGCGGCTGGCCAACCGCATGCTCGGCTTGAACATGAAGGTGGAGACCACGCGCGCGTTCGCTTCCAGCACCGTGCAGTTCCTGGCGGCGCTGGCGCTGGCAGTGATCGTCTGGGTCGCCACGCGCGAGGCGCTGGTGGGCAAGCTCAATGCCGGCCAGTTCATGGGCCTGATGACCTCGATGATGGCCATCATTCCGTCGCTGCGGCGCTTGACCAGCGTGCAGACGTCGATTTCGCGCGGCGTGGCCGCCGCCGAACGTCTGTTCTCCATCCTCGATATGCCGGTGGAGCGTGACAAGGGCAACCAGCACATCGGCCGGGCGCGCGGCGAGCTGGCGTTCGAGCACGTGATGCTGCGTTATCGCGAAGATGCCGGCACGGCGCTGGATGACATCAGCTTCGTCGCGGCACCCGGTACGGTGACCGCCGTGGTCGGCCGCTCGGGCAGTGGCAAGACCAGCCTGATCCGCCTGGTGCCGCGCTTCTACGAGCCCAGTGGCGGACGCATCACGCTGGATGGCGTATCGCTGGACGACTACCCGCTGGCCGACCTGCGTCGGCAGGTGGCGATGGTGGGGCAGAAGGTGATGCTGTTCGATGACACCATCGGGGCCAACATCGCCTACGGCATGGATGCCAGCGAAGAACAGATCCGCAGCGCCGCAGAGGCAGCCAACGCCTGGGAGTTCATCGCCCGCCTGCCGCAGCAGCTGCAGACGCCAGTCGGCGAAAACGGTGCACTGCTGTCGGGTGGCCAGCGCCAGCGCCTGGCGATCGCCCGCGCGATCCTGCGTGATGCGCCTATCCTGATCCTGGACGAGGCCACTGCGGCACTGGACAACGAATCCGAGCGGCTGGTGCAGGACGCCCTGCAGCGCCTGATGCCGGACCGCACCACGCTGGTGATCGCGCACCGCCTGTCCACCATCGAGCACGCAGACCAGGTGCTGGTGATGGACCAGGGACGCATCGTCGAACGGGGTACCCACGTCGAACTGTTGGCGATGGGTGGCCTGTACGAGCATCTGTACAAGATGCAGTTCCGCGAAAGGCAGGCCTGATGTCCGGCAAAGGTACGCAGACACCGGTTTACTGGTACGACGGCTCGACGATTCCGTTCGGCATGCGCCTGCTCAGCCCCGTGTATGCGGCGGTGACCGGGCTGCGTCGACGGCTGTTCCGGCGCGGCTGGCTGAAGCAGCACAGCCTGCCGGTGCCGGTGATCGTGGTGGGCAACATCACCGCCGGTGGCACCGGCAAGACGCCCCTGACCATCGCGCTGGTACAGCGCCTGCGCGATGCGGGATGGAAGCCGGGCGTGGCGAGTCGTGGCTATGGCCGCGACGCGGCCGAGACCGCGCGCTGGGTGGACGCCGATACGCCCACCGATCTGGGCGGTGACGAACCGGTGCTGATCGCCTGGAAAACCGGCGCGCCGGTACGCGTGGACCGTGATCGGGTGGCTGCCGGCAAAGCCCTGGTGGATGCCGGCTGCGATGTCATCGTCTGCGATGACGGCCTTCAGCATTACCGCCTGGCGCGCGACATCGAGATCGAAGTCATCGACGCCCAGCGTCGCTATGGCAACGGCCGCCTGCTGCCTGCCGGCCCCTTGCGCGAGCCGGTGGCCCGCGCGTCGGAATGCGATTTCCGCGTCGTCAATCTCGGCTCAAGCAGCGGTGAAGCAGCGGAAAGCGCCTGCGGTTTCGGCCAATGGGCGATGAGCCTGCGCATCGACAGCGCCCAGCCGTTGGTGGGGGGGCGCCTGCGTGCACTTTCTCATTTCGCCGGACAGCGCGTACATGCGGTGGCCGGCATCGCCAATCCGCAGCGCTTCTTCGACATGCTGCGTGCCGCGCGCATCGGTGTGGTGCCGCATGCCTTCGCCGATCATCACGCCTACCAGGCCGCTGATCTGCGCTTCGGCAGTGAGCTGCCGATCCTGATGACCGAAAAAGACGCGGTGAAGTGCCGCGCGTTCGCCAACGACTGGCATTTCGCGGTGCCGCTGCAGGCCGACCTGCCTGCTGCCTTCTGGGTGGCATTGACCGATCGCCTCGAGAAACTGCGTGCGGGCTGATGTGCCGCATGAACTGCCTGAAAGGACTGCTCCCATGACTGACTTCGTCGTCGCCATTCCCGCCCGCTATGCGGCATCGCGCCTGCCCGGCAAGCCGCTGCGGCTGCTGGGTGGCGAGCCCCTGGTGCTGCATGTGGCGCGACGCGCGCTGCTGGCCGGTGCGCGCGAAGTCTGGGTCGCCACCGATGACACGCGCATCGCCGATGCGCTGGGCGGGCTGGCCGACGTCAACGTGGCCATGACTGACGCCGCGCATGCATCGGGAACCGACCGGCTGGCCGAGTGCGCGCGGATCGCCGGCTGGGCCGATGACACGGTGGTGGTCAACCTGCAGGGCGATGAGCCCTTCGCGCCGGCAGCCGGCATCCGCGCCGTGGCCGAGGCGCTGGGCGATGGCCAGGCACCGATGTCTACCCTGGCGACCCTTGTGGAGGACGCCGAAACCCTGTTCGACCCCAACGTGGTCAAGCTGGTACGCAACGTGCGCAACGAGGCGATGTACTTCAGCCGCGCGCCGATCGCCTGGCACCGCGATGGCTTTGCGCGCAGCCGCGAGGTGCTGCCGGACGGTCACCGCTGGCTGCGTCATATCGGCATCTACGGCTACCGCGCCCGCTTCCTGCAGCAGTTCGCGGCGATGCCGCCGGGAACGCTGGAGCAGGTCGAGAATCTGGAGCAGCTGCGCGTGCTGGAGGCAGGTTTTCCGATCAGCGTGGCGTTGTCACCGGCCCCGTTCCCGCCGGGCATCGATACGCCGGAAGACCTGGCGCGGGCCGAAGCACTGCTGGCCGCCGGCCAGGCGTGAGGCTTGGCCGGCAGGGTCTGGGGGCACAACGATTGCATGACACGGTCTCCGGCATAATCAGCGCATGAATGCCCAACCCGTCCAGGATCTCCCCGAATTCGCCACGTGGCTGAATGCTGCGCCGGCCACCTTGAGCGAACTGCGTGGCCGACCGCTGGCGCTGCTGTTCGTCAACGCGGCGTCGGTCTGGTGCGCGCAGCGTCTGGCCGAAGTGGCCAACTGGCAGTCGCGCAACCCGGGCCGCCTGCAGGTGCTGGTACTGCAGGTGCCGCGCTTCGATTTCGAACGGGACCAGGCGGCATCGCTGAAGCTGCTACGGCGGCAAGGGCTGAGCTCGATCGCACTGCTCGACAGCGATTGGGATGGCTGGCGCCGGTTCGGCGTGACCGCGTGGCCGACGATGGTGATGATGGATGTCTATGGCCGCGAGAGTGGCCGACTGGTCGGACTGGGGCAGCCCGGCGAGCTGGATCGCTGCCTGAACGAGCTGTGTGCTGGCGCGCAGGCCGCCGATATCGCGCCGCTGCGTGAGTTGAATCCAGAGCCCCGCGTGCCGCTGTGCTTTCCCACCGGCCTGGCGGTAACCACCGAGCGGCTGTACATCGCCGACACGGGACACCACCGCATCCTCGAATGCAGCCATGGCGGCCGTGTGCTGCGCCAGTTCGGCCAAGGCACCGCCGACCTGATGGATGGCGGCGCGCAGGAGGCGGCGTTCAACCGCCCGCAGGCCTTGGTGGTGGAGCGTGAATGCCTGTACGTCGCCGATACCGGCAACCATGCCCTGCGGCGCATCAACATCATCACCGGCCAGGTCGACACGTTGTGTGGCAACGGGCGCTGCGGCGAGCCGGTGGAGGGCGAGCTGAGCGATCCGCGGTCCTCGCAGCTCAATCACCCCATCGGCCTTGCTCTGGCCGACAACGAACTGCACATCGCCATGGCCGGTGACAACCGGATATGGAGCTATCACCTCGGCCAGCGACGCCTGCAGCGGCGCGCCGGGAGCGGGATCATCGATCAGCGCGACGGCGCCGGAAACGTGGCGGCGTTTGCCCAGCCTACCGCCCTGGCGGTAGTGCAGCAGGCACTGTACGTGGCCGATGCGCTGGGGTCGTCGGTCCGGTCGCTGCAGTTGCGCGGTGACCTGGTGCAGACGCTGGTGGGGCAGGGCATGTGGAGCCACGGTGCCGAGGACGGCCCGCGCGAGCAGGCCAGCCTGCAGTTCCCGCAGGCCATCGCACTGAGCCCGGATGCGCCGCTGCTGTGGATCGCCGATACCGGCAACGGGCGGCTGCGCACGCTGCGGCTGGGCGGTGGCGAGCTGCTGACCCAGGCGCTGCCACGGCGGCTGCATGGGCCGGCGGGGCTGGCGGCCGGCGCAGGCGCGGTATGGATCGCCGAAACCGATGCACATGCCGTGCTGCGTCTGGACCCCGCCAGTGGCGTGCTGAGCGAAGTGCCGATCACCGAATGAACGAAGTACCCGCTTTTGATGGCAAGGCGTTCGCCGCTGCCTTGAGTACCGCGCCCGGCGTCTACCGCATGTACGGTGCCGACGATGCGCTGCTGTACGTGGGCAAGGCGCGTGCGCTGCGCAACCGCGTCGGCAGCTACTTCAACGGCAGCCCGAAGAACGCACGCATCATGTCGATGCTGTCGCAGATCGTCAGGATGGACGTAACGGTCACGCGCTCGGAAGGCGAAGCGCTGCTGCTGGAAAACCAGCTGATCAAATCGCTGTCGCCGCGTTACAACGTGTCGCTGCGCGATGACAAGACCTATCCGCATGTCCTGCTGACCCGCGAGCAGTGGCCACGCATTGCGCTGCACCGCGGCCCGCGCGCGGTGCCGGGCCGCTACTTTGGCCCGTATCCCGGCGTCACCGCCGTGCGCGAAACGCTGAACCTGATGCACAAGCTGTTCAAGCTGCGCAGCTGCGAAGACAGCGTGTTCCGCAACCGCTCGCGGCCCTGCCTGCAGTATCAGATCGGTCGCTGCAGTGCGCCGTGCGTAGAGCTGGTGCCGGCCGAGGACTACGCCGAATCGGTGCGCCGGGCGTCCATGTTCCTGGAAGGCAAGAGTGATGACCTGACCCGCGAGCTGGGCGAACAGATGCAGGCCGCCAGCGAGTCGCTGGAATTCGAACAGGCCGCGCGGTTGCGTGACCTGGTCAAATCGCTGCGCAGCATGCAGACCCGGCAATATGTCGATGGCCGCGCGGCCGACCTGGACGTGCTGGCGGTGGCCACGCGCGGAGCGCAGGCCTGCGTGATGCTGCTGGCGTTCCGTGATGGCCGCAACATGGGCACGCGGCCGTTCTTCCCGCGCACCAATGGCGAAGACAGCCCGGACGAAGTGCTGGGCGCGTTCGTATCGCAGTACTACGTGGAATTCCAGCCGCCGCGCGAGATCCTGCTGGACCGCGAAATTCCCGATGCGTCCCTGCTGGAGGTGGCGTTGTCCGCCTCCGCCGAGCACAAGGTGCAGTTGAAGTGGAACGTCCGCGGCGAACGCGCGGGGTATCTGGAACTGGCCAGCCGCAATGCGCAGTTGACCTTGGCCACCGAGCTCAACAGCCGGGATTCGCAGCACGCGCGCAGCGAGGCCGTGCGCGAGATGCTGGGCCTGGCCGAGCCGGTGAAGCGGGTGGAATGTTTCGATATCAGCCACACCATGGGCGAGGCTACGGTGGCATCGTGCGTGGTGTTCGACGCCGCCGGTCCAGTGAAAGCGCAGTATCGCCGTTTCAACATCACCGGCATCGAGCCGGGGGATGACTATGCGGCCATGCGCCAGGCCATCGACCGACGCTTCCGCCGGGCGGTGGAAGAGCAGGGCGTGCTGCCGGATGTGCTGTTGATCGACGGTGGTGCTGGCCAGCTCACCCAGGCGCAGGAAGCGCTGGCCGACCTGGGCGTGGAAGGCGTGCTGCTGGTGGGCGTGGCCAAGGGGGCGGAACGCCGCGCCGGACACGAAGCGCTGGTGCTGCCCGACGGTCGCGAGCTGCGCCCGGGCGCAGCCTCGCCAGCCCTGCAGTTCATCCAGCAGGTGCGCGATGAGGCGCACCGCTTCGCCATCACCGGCCATCGCGGCCGCCGCCAGAAAGCGCGGATGACCAGCAAACTGGAAGATATCGCCGGCATCGGCCCACGGCGGCGGGCCAGCCTGCTCAAGCATTTTGGCGGACTGGTCGGCCTGAAGGCGGCAGGCGAGTCGGAAATAGCCAAGGTCGAGGGCATCAACGATGCCCTCGCTGCCCGTATCTACGCTAACCTTCATGGACTGCCCGAGCCGAATGCGGCGGGCGAGTAGAGAGATCTGATGACGTTGACCCTCCCCACCTGGCTGACACTGCTGCGGATCCTGATGATCCCGGTGCTGGTGCTGGTGTTCTATCTTCCCTATACATGGACGAACTTCGCCTCGGCGGCCCTGTTCGGCTTGGCAGCGATCACCGACTGGCTGGATGGCTGGATCGCGCGGCGCTACAAGCTGGAATCGGCGTTCGGCGCGTTCCTGGACCCGGTGGCTGACAAGCTGATGGTGGCCGTGGCGCTGTTCCTGATCGTGCAGGGGCACCCGACCCCGTGGATGGCCTTCTGGGCGGCGGTGATCGTCGGCCGAGAAATCGCCGTGTCCGCGCTGCGCGAGTGGATGGCGGAACTGGGCCAGCGCGCGAAGGTGCGCGTGGCGATGATCGGCAAGGTCAAGACCACCGCGCAGATGGTGGCCTTGCTGTGCCTGCTGTATTCCGTAGCGCCCAACACCCCGGTCGAGTCGATCTGGATGGGCCCGCCGGTGTTCCATATCGGCGACTGGACCCTGGCGATCGCCGCCATGCTGACGCTGTATTCGGGCCTGCAGTATCTGCATGCCGCCTGGCCGAGCCTGCGCGCCGATGAACGCGCGGCACGCGAACGGGCGCGATTGAAGAAAGGCGGCTGACGAGCCTGTTGACACCGATGTGAAGACAGGTAAAATGCCGCCTCCCAAGCGGGAATAGCTCAGTTGGTAGAGCGCAACCTTGCCAAGGTTGAGGTCGCGAGTTCGAGTCTCGTTTCCCGCTCCAGAATCTGAAAAGAGGCCGAAAGGCCTCTTTTTTTGTTTTCGCGTTTCTTGACTCCTGCGCTGGCTGCTGTAGAATGCCGCCTCCCAAGCGGGAATAGCTCAGTTGGTAGAGCGCAACCTTGCCAAGGTTGAGGTCGCGAGTTCGAGTCTCGTTTCCCGCTCCAGGTTTTCGAAAAGAAGCCCACGTGGCTTCTTTTTTTTGCCTGCATCCCGCGCTGGAAAACCAGCATCCGGACTGTTCGATTGCAGATGAACAGGCTTGACGAGATGAAGGTTTTTAGACACAATATCGCTTCTTCGGCGCAGGTCGAAGAAAACGCGGGAATAGCTCAGTTGGTAGAGCGCAACCTTGCCAAGGTTGAGGTCGCGAGTTCGAGTCTCGTTTCCCGCTCCAGTTTCACCGGGCCCCGGAAGGGGCTTTGTTTTTCTCCCGCGCTGGCTACGCGGGGCAGCGGTGCTAGTCAGCGTCCTGCAACGGAAAAACGATGTGTTGAAGCGTGAAAAACGCTGGTGTGGTCCCGGGTCATCCGGTAGCATGTCGGCCTCACGCGGGAATAGCTCAGTTGGTAGAGCGCAACCTTGCCAAGGTTGAGGTCGCGAGTTCGAGTCTCGTTTCCCGCTCCAAATCCCGACAGGTTCCAACACGGAACTTCGTCTTACCAGGGTCTCGCATCCTTGGTTGCTGTACACCGGCCTGGTGGCAGAGTGGTTATGCAGCGGCCTGCAAAGCCGCGTACGCCGGTTCAATTCCGACCCAGGCCTCCAGACTAAAGCCCTGATCTTGATCAGGGCTTTTTTTATGTCTGGAATCTGCGACGGACCCCGTGTAAACCCGCCTGGTAGAGCGGACTTCAGTCCGCTGCCGTCCGACATCGCAGCAGCCGCAACGGCAGCCGACTGAAGTCGGCTCTACCGGCCGTTCTACCAGCCCTCTGCGCCCGGCATCGTACCCAGTGCCAACAGCGCAGGGCGCGTGCGGGCGCCGCGTTCGCTCAGCGCCTGCGGCGTGGCCTTGCAGGCGGCGTTGCCCAAGTTGACGTGTTGGCTTATCGACAGCAGATCGTCCTTGTCGGCCAGTACATCGAGTACGTGCGTCGTCTGCAAGCGCTGCTCGATCGCGGCATAGTGCGCGAAGAGTTGGCCAACACCAATTCAGCTGCGAAGGATTTTCGTGCCGAGGTCAGCGAGTACCGCAGCGTCCAACATGTGTCCGTCCACGACAACAAACTGCTGCGGGCGGTGCTCGCAAGGCTGCCGATCGGCAGCCCTTGCCCGGCCGGTCCCTGACTCTGGAAGGAAGTCGCGCCGGATCACGTACTGCAGAAAGACTACATGGTGACCGAGAGCGTGCAGATGCGCAGCGCGCCGCCGTATGACGCCGTGGTGGTCACCGGCGATTCGACGGGGAAGGGAGTGGCAGCCAAGGCCCGGCAGCGAGCGGCGCGGTTCTACTATCTGCAGAAGCTGGCATTCGGCGGCAAGGTGCAAGGGCAGTCGTTCGGCTTGGTGGCCAGCGGTGGTCCGCGCCTCAACCTGTTGCGGATCGAAGAGGAGCTCAGCGCCGTCCACATCCGCTTGGCCAACGTCGTGATCGAGCATTTGCCGTGGCAAGAGTGTGTGCGGCGCTACGACCGCGCCGGGACGCTCTTCTATTTGGATCCGCCGTATTGGCAGACGGAAGGGTACGGGGTCGACTTCGGGATGGAGCAGTACGAGGAGATGGCCAGCCTCATGCGGGCCATGAAGGGCAGGGCGGTGCTCTCGATCAATGATCACCCCCAGATCCGGCAGGCAACGGGGAAGAAGTCGGGGGAGCTCATCATCAAGTCCTGGGAGGACGATCAACTGCCGATGTGGGGCTGAGCCCCTTCAGGCAACCGGCTCCAGAAGCTGCTCGGCGTTGTTCCGTGGGGTATTCACCGTGCGGCTGACCCGGTAGGCCTCCATTGCAGGGGCTCGCTGGCCAGTAGCATTGCCATGGCATCTTCGAGGCCGGTGGCCAGCCAGTCGTCGACCTAGCCCGGCTGCAGCCACACCGGCATGCGATCGTGGATGTCAGCCGACACGCCGCTGCTGTCCCCGGTAATGACGGTGAAGGTGCCGAGGTTGCCCTCGGCCAGCAGCGGGCCTGCGTCCTCCCACAAGCCGGCAGCCAGCAGCGGCCCGGCCGCGTGGATGAACCACGGATCCTTCTTGCCGTCTTCTGGGTTGACCGACCACTCGTAGGTTCCGGCCATTGGCACCACGCAGCGGCGCTTCTTGAAGGCAGCGCGGAACGCCGGCTTCGTGGCCACAGTCTCGATTCTGGCATTGATGGTCGAGCCCCGTAGGCTCGTGGCCTTGGCCCAGAAGGGCAGGAGCCCGCATGCCAGGCGGGTGACCTGCCCGCCGGTGCCGCGATCAAGGATGACCGACGACCGCTGGGTCGGCGCCAGGTTGTAGCTGGGCGGCAGCTCGAGCAGGGCCTGCGCCAGATCGGGCAGGCCGAGTTGGTCAGGCTTGAAGATGGGGGTCTGGACGAATCGGCCGCACATGGGCGGACCATAGGCCGTGCAGGGTGGCGCCGGGGTGAACGCTTCACCGATGTATCGGGCTATGAGACTGCGCCAGCCTATCCTTTGGGCCATGGACGCCGACACCAAGACCCTCACCCCTATGCCCGAGGATTTCCACTGGGCGCCCCGCTGCCATCTGGACAAGCTCCCGACCGGGTTGTTCCTCCACGGCGAGATCGTGGCCAGCATGCAGCAGCGAATAGATGGACCTTGGCTGGCTTACCTATATCTGGAGAGTGGCATTGAGACGCCACTCTTGACGCGCCCGTGCACGTCATTCGAGGCCGGCCGCCGCGGCTGTGAGCTGTGGGCTCTGCGGCACGAGCGTGCGCTGCGCAAGAGAGTGGCAATCAAGCTGCAGTGGATCCAGGACCACGTCGTATTACGTGGCAGGGGGAAGCAGCTGGATCCTCGCGACGTGCTCGGTCCGCCGTAGGCTTGCTCAGCGCTGCCAGCTTGCCGGCCTGCTGCCCCTTGAATGTGATCCGAAAGGCTTGCCAGCGCCTGTTGGAATGCTGCATCGAACAGCGGGGGCACCAGTCGCGTCTGTGCCGTGCACGTCGGCGACTTCCGGTAGCACGTGCAGCCACAGCTCAGCGAGCGCACCGGGCGCAGGATGAGACCCGATGACAGCGTGCAGGCCGTACTCAAGCGCCTTGATGTAGCCGCGTGAGGCCTGCAATTCCAGCTCGCACGCTTCAAGGCGCGAGAGTACCTTGTCTAGGCGAAGGGGCATATGTTCATCCATAGGGCGTGCGCTAAGGATACAGTCCAGCGTACTGCCAAGCTCCAGAAAGCGCCGAGGGCGCTCCCTGCCCTCCAAGCTTCTCGCCATAGCGAATCCTGAAATGTAAAGGCGTTAAGGTGTTGATTTCTCTATAAAGTTACGCAGGCTTCTAAGCCTTTCGCCAATTCGGCGGAGGCCCCCTCTTCGCTTGATCGCTTGCGGCGATGGCCCGCTTCATTCAGCGCGTGGGTACCAGGTGAGGCGACCATTGCGGAAAGCAGGCCTTTCATTCAACATTCGCGCAGTGTAGGGAAGCTTAGTGGGTTGACGGCATGGATCATATCGCCGCGATTGATGCGGGTCTCGCTGGAAAAGTCGAGCCGGGCATGATCGCTAGAAAAGTTTTTCTAACCTACCCGACAATGGCGTTTGTTGGGCAAGAAGATTTGCAGTTTGACATTCTTAATTCCGTGTCAGATAAGTGGGGAGTGCCGATATCGTCCATTCATGTGTGCGGATCCGCCAAGATCGGGGTCAGCGTTCACAAAGGCACTCCATTCGCGTCAGGTACGTCTGATTTGGATTTGGCCATCATAGACGCCGGTCTTTTTGTGAGGTACATGGAGGCAGTTGCGAACTTGACTCGAAACTACTCCATCCGCTCCAGCTTTCCTCTCGTAAAGGGGGTCAGTTATCGTGAGCAATATCTTAGCTACCTAACCAAGGGTATGCTCAATCCCGACTTTATGCCGGTATCTCCTATGCGTGCTGATTGGTCAAACTTCTTTGGGCGCCTCAGCTCTGATCATAGTAAGGCGTTTAAATCTATTTCTGCGATGATCTATTTGTCAGAGCGTTTTTTCGAAACCAAGCAAAGGTCGGTCATTCAGGGGCGTAGGGCCAAAGGAGTTGTGCGGTGATTGAGTATCGAGTTAGGTCGATGTCCTTGCTGAATCTTGTTAACGATATTAGGGCTGGGAGGCTTGTGCCAGATGCATATTTCCAGCGAAATTTGGTTTGGCGTGATGTGCACAAGCGCGAATTTATTGAAACTATACTGAAAGGATATCCTTTTCCCCAGATATTTATTTCGAAAGGGAAGGTTGACGTCGAGGAGATGACGACTATCTCTTGCATTGTTGACGGGCAGCAGCGTTGCAATGCTATAGAGATGTTCTTGGCTGAAGAATTCGAAGTGGGTGGGCGGACTTTTTCAAGCCTAGCGGATGAGGAGAAGTCGGCATTTTTGAAATACGACGTTCCTGTGATCGAGCTTGATCTTGAAAATGACGACCCAAAAGTTCAAGAGATTTTTCAACGCATCAATCGTACATCCTCGTCATTGACGTCTATCGAAAAATTGGCTTCCCAGTATTCCACGTCCGAGTTCATGCTGGTCGCAAAGCTTCTCGTTAATCAAGTCAGCCTGGTCCCCTCGCGTGACGAAGATTTCAGAGAAGATCCTAATATCACAGCGGAGTTTTACGCCTGGGCCAAGGTGCAGCGCGTTAAATCGATCCAGAAGCTGATGAGTGAGAAGGGTGTATTTACCTACCAAGAGATCGCACGAAAAACGAACTTGATGCATGTTCTTAACGTGATGGCTACGCTCTTAGGCGGCTACTTCAATAGAAACGAGAAAGCGACCGACTTGCTGGATGATTTTGCGCTTTCGTTCGAGCAGCGGGATGAGGTGGTAGGACTCATAGAGGAGTCGGCAAACTTTCTACTTTCACTTGGGTTCAAGACCAAATCTTATTGGCTGAACAAGGCCAACGTATTTTCCCTGCTGGTGGTCATTGCCGCGTTGAGAAGAGAAGGGGTAGCACTAGATAGCGATCGCGTGCAGGTAAATCTTGGTCGTTTTGAAGCCGATCTGCCGGCAGATTACAAGCTCGCCGCGGCTGAAGGTGTCAACAGCACTAAAGCGCGCCAGCTTCGCGACGAGTACCTCCGCACGGTGCTTTGCTACTAAGACGTGCATCGGTCGGTCCGATGAAATAGATTGATGGGGGCGTGGCAGAATGGGTGTCAATTGGCCATAAGTCTCTGAAAAATAAGCTGGCGTTACGGCCTGCAAAGCCGCGTACGCCGGTTCAGTTCCGACCCAGGCCTCCAGACTGAAGCCCTGATCTTGATCAGGGCTTTTTTTATGTCTTCGGTCCGACCGGGTGCTTCGATCTGTGGTCTTGGCGCGTGTCGCATGCTGCCTATTGCCGCATGGATGGTGGCCAATGCGGCGTCTTCTCTGGCCCCGCGCTTCGCGCCATCTTCTGTCCTT
This sequence comes from Stenotrophomonas sp. 169, assembly GCF_014621775.1. NCBI lineage: Bacteria > Pseudomonadati > Pseudomonadota > Gammaproteobacteria > Lysobacterales > Lysobacteraceae > Stenotrophomonas > Stenotrophomonas sp. 169. The sequence continues at coordinate 2,723,025 of NZ_CP061204.1, read as the reverse complement.
GGTGGCTACGTGCGATCCATGGCACATATGGGCAGAACTTCGCAATTTTCCTCATGGACGCAGGTACTTGCCGCTGCGCACGATGGATCCCGCTGGTGCCACGGGGCATCAGCCGGGATTGCCATCCTGTTAGTGAGTTAACCGTTGACTCTGTTCTGCCCCCTGGGGCACGGCGGAGAATGCACTGCATCGCCTATCGGTTTCATGGCAGGCGATGCGGGGGATCCCTGATCCGCCGGTTAATGGTTTACTCACCCGGTATGGCAACCCGCATCGCCCGCCACCTTGCGCCCCAGCGCAGGTGGCCTCACTGCGAGGTCCTGCCGTTGACTACCGAACATCCCCTGAGCTCCGCGCGTCTCGCCTCCCTGCTAGGCGAGCAGATCCACGACGTGCCGCAGAAATTCATCGAGACGCTGGAACGCCGTCTGCAGCAGTACGCGGCTGAGCACCCGGCGAGTACGCGACTGACCCACCTGACGCTGGTGCCGTCGCTGCCTGCACCTGAGGTAGACCCGTCCGCCGAACTGGAGCGCGTCGGTAAAGTCGCCGTGCCAATCCGCGTGATGCAGGCTCTGGATGCGGCTTTGGAAATCCTGCATGCCGAGCACATAGCGCGTTGCGATGGGGATAGCACGTCGTTGCTTGGAGAGCACCTGGTAGATGGCTTGCTGGTTGCTGGCCGGGAACTGATCAAGGCCTCGGCTGGGAAGCAGTTGCAAGTGCGATGAGCGCGGCGGTCCTTGGCCCTTTGCACACCTGAATCAGTGGGCGCGGTGGTGCGTTCCATCTTCGCCGCGCTCGGGTCATTCAATACCTTTCGAGAGGGTCACAGCGATCCCGTATGGCTGTAGCGCATTGGCAGAACAGTAGGTATGCGGCAGCGAGGATAGCGGTTTTTGAGTCCCACATACGTGATCCTTGACGTCGTTGGGTCGCTGCTGAGGCAACAGAAGGCTGCCTGCGGGTAGAGGTAAACCAGTCTGGTAGAGCGGACTTCAGTCCGCTGCCGTCCCGCATCGCAGCAGCCGCGACGGCAACGGCAACCGCAACGGCAACCGCAACCGCAACGGCAGCCGACTGAAGTCGGCTCTACCGGGTATCAGTGTGGCCAGTGCCAACAGGTCACGGCGCGTGCGGGCATCAGTCACATGCCATTGCGCGTCTTTACCAGCCATCTGCGCGCGGCATCGTGCCCAGTGCCAGCAGCGCACGGCGCGTACGGGCACCGCGTTCGCTCAGCGCCTGCGGTGTGGCTTTGCAGGCGGCGTTTCCCAGGTTGACGTGTCGGCTTATCGACAGCAGATCGTCCTTGTCGGCCAGCACGTTGAGTCCGGCGTCGTGCCACCACCCGGCCGCCGCCAGCGCAGCCACTTCCGGGGATTCCATCAACTCGGGCTGTTCTTCCAGTGGCATGCCGATCAGCACGCCGATGCGCCGATAGTCGCCACGCCCGCGTAGCGGTAACGGTCCGCGTCCGCGATATCGATATCCATCGCCGCTGGCTTCGTCGCCGTTGCCACCTCGATCAGCGTGCACGCGATTGGCCAGCCGCTCTGGCTTGCGCGCGTAGGACGCATGCTCCGCTTCGGCGACGCGACAGCCGTATTCGTCGCGGATGCGCTTGGGGCTGTACGACAGCAGTTCCTGCAACGTCTGCAGGCTGTGGCTTTCATGCCCCAGTTGGGCCAGGAAGTGGGCCTGGCGCCGTGGTGTGGTGATGTCGAAGGTGTCCATGGCCACGTTCAACGGGTCTGCCCAACGCTGCGCCAGCGTCAACGGACACATGAGAATCTGCGAAAGGTGTGCTGCGGTGAGCATCTGTCGCTCCGGGAGCCGGGCGCGCACCAGCCCTGCGCGCGATAAGGCTGCACGAAGGCGGTGGAGCCGCTGCGCCCTGTCAGCAGACGGCGGCTAACGCGCGACGTGCAGCCTACACAGTGCCGCAGGCGGGCTTGATCTCCCTCTGTTCAGTCCGCTGCGCCTCGCCGCCGCGTGGTACGCAGCCCGCGGCGTCGCATGGGGCATGGCGCAACCTGTCAGCCTGCGCAGCGGGTGCCCCCACACGCGGGGGAGGTCTCAGCCGACGATCGGCTCGACCTGCTGCCGGCCTTCCTGGCTCAGGTCGATGTCACCATCTTCGGCCTGTACGGCCAAGCCGGCCTTGACCGCCCACGTCGCGTCTTCGGCAGACACCTCACGCGTTGCGTGGATGTCCTCAAGGATCCTGCGCTGCTCGGTCGTCAGTTGCATGCTCGTCTCACCTGTCTGTTTCCACCAACCTTAGCGGTACGGGGTGAGGGCGGTGTCGGTGGTGCGCGACGTAACCTGGAGCGAGCGGGTTAATCGTTCAGGTTAATGGCGATGATGTGTTCTTCTTGTCATTGACGTGTAGTCAAATTTATGACTAATTCAATAGGCAGCATAAGCAGGCTTTCTGGACGAGAGAGTCGAAACCGGGCGTTTATTCCTTGGAGGGTCGTACATGGACTACGGCACGCAGGATCTGGCAGACCAGGTTCGCAACGAGCTGGAAGACAGTTACCAGAAGCACGGATGCGGTCCAGAGTTCTGGAACACCTATCAGCAGGTGCTCGCGCGATTGGTGCCACAAGGCGGCCAGCGCACGCAGGTCACCAATGAAATGGCGTTGTTGATCGAGCAGCTTGGCATCGTGCGGCAGGCGCAACTTGTGCCACCTGCCGAGTCGCCAGCGCGCTGAGTCAGCCCGCGAACAGGCGCGCCACCAGCCACGCCCCCAGCACGCAGAGCGGGACCAGCAGCACCAGCGTGACCGGTCGCAGCATGCTGCGTGGCGCGGACAGGCCGCGGTCGGGCCGCGTGTAACGGATCAGCCCGGAGGTGCCCATCGTGGCGTGCTGCACGTTGTTGCAGGCCACCAGGCATGCGCCACACGCCAGACAATCCGCCTGTGGCCCCTCACGTACGTCCAGCCCTACCGGGCAGGCGCTGACGCAGAGGCGGCAGTCGATGCAGTCCCCCAGCCGGTCAGCGGCGAAGAACGGCATGGGCCCGGCAAGCTCAGGATGCGCGGCGCGAAACACGTAGTCCTGTGCGGTAGTGGGGTCGAGCAGCCCCCGGCCGCGCGCCGCCACGCTGCCCAACCCGGCAGCGCGCATGCCTCGGGGCTCGCCGCGCGGCGCCAGGTACAGCATGCGCGGCGTATGCGCATCGGCCAGCAGGGGCTGGATGCGTGCGAACGGGCACAGCGCCCTGCACACATGACGGCGCAGGAATCCGGCATTGCCCCACGTCGCGGCAGCGTAGAACACGATCCAGAACGTTTCCCAGGCACCCAGCCGGCACTGCACCGCCCGCATCAGCAACGGGTGGAAAGGCGTGAAAAGGCCGACGACGGTCAGGCCGGTGGCCAAGGCCAGGCAGGCCCAGATCGCATGCCGCAACAGCGGCTCAACGGACGCGTTATGAAGTGCCCACCGCGTGCCACGTTCCACCCAGCCAAACAACTGGCTCCACAACGTCTGCGGACAGGCATGGCCGCACCACAGTCGCCCCGCCAAGTGGGTGAACAGCGCCAGCAACACGGCGGCAAACGCCAGCAGAGCCAACAGCAGGCCCACATCGTCCGGCCACAGGGTGCGCCCGAACAGGTCAAACCGGCGCTGCACGAGATCCAGCAACAGGGCTTGTCGGCCGTTCCACTGCAGCCACGGCAACCCGTAGAAGCCTGCCAGCAGCGCAAGCGTCAGTCCGGTTCGCAGATAGGGCGTGCGCAGCAGCCAGTTCACCCCAACGGCACCTCATCGTCGTCCGCATCCATCGGCCGCAGCAGGTACGCGGTGACGGCGCTGGAGGCGGCGGTGACCGTCCAGAACATGAAGAACCCCAGCGTGTAGCCCAGTTCACGGCTGATGACGTGGTCAGGAAAGGTGATGGCACACAAGCGCACCGGATCAACGAAGGCGAAGAACACCCCGCTGGCCAGCCCCGCCGCGATGAAGCTGGGCCACAGCACCATCCCCCACCGCTCGACGCGTTGTCGGCAGGGCAGGCGATGAGGGACAGGCGACAGCGGCATGCGGGTCAGTCCGGCAGAAGGCAGTGGGGCGACGGGCTGCGGGTGCATCGCGCGCCGGCGAGCGATCAATCTAGGAAGCCCGTCCGGCGCAGGCATTGATCTGGATCAAGCGCTGCAGGGTCCGCCCGCTGCGCGCACGCGCGCGCGGTGGGATAATCGCGGTTCGACACCTGTTGGATCCCATGGACACTGCCCCGCTGCCCCTGCCTGACGCCTCGCCCGATCTGTGTACGGAGGAAGAAGTCACCCGTCTGGTGCATGACTTCTATGCGCGCGTCCGCGACGAGCCCCGACTCGGCCCGGTGTTCACCGCGCATGTCGTCGACTGGCCTACGCATCTGCGCCAGCTGGTGGATTTCTGGTCGGCCCTGCTGCGCGGCACCCGCCGTTTCCAGGGCTCGCCGATGTCCAAGCACATGGCGATCGACGACATGGACCGCGATCTGTTTGACCGTTGGCTGGCGCTGTTCCGGCTGACCTCGGCGGAGTGCGGCAATCCAGACATGCAGCGGCTTGCCGACGATATCGCCGCGCGTATCGCCGATACCTTCTGGAAGCGCTATCGGATGCTGCGCTTGCCGTCGCTTGGCCTGCCGATCGTCGGCTGATTTGATCTGGGTCAAAGCGCGGCGTGTCCGTTGGCGGGATGCTTGCGTCATGGATACGTACTCTCCCGTGCACGGTGGATTGGCCTGGTGCTTCGATGCCGAGGTGCTGCAGCGGCATGACAAGGCCGGCCCGCGCTATACCTCCTACCCGACCGCGCCGCACTTCCACGATGGCTTCGGCGAACGGCAACTGGCCGATTCGCTGGCTGCCAGCAATGGACCAGGCAAGGCGCTGTCGCTGTATGTGCACGTGCCTTTCTGCAGCAGTCCGTGTTTCTACTGTGGCTGCAACCGGGTAATCACCCGCGACCGCAGTCGCGGCCAGGCCTATGTGGCCCGCGTTCTCGCCGAGGCAGACCTGTTGGCGTCGCATGTCGATCCGCAGCGCGAGGTGATTCAACTGCATCTGGGCGGGGGCACGCCGAACTTTCTCACCCGCGACGCGCTGGCCGAGCTGGTCAGCGGCCTGCGGCGTCGTTTCACTTTCAGTTCCTCGCCATCGCGTGATTTTTCGATCGAGCTGGATCCGCGTTTCATCGACCGTGACGACGTGGCGCTGTTGGCCGAGCTGGGATTCAACCGGGCCAGCCTGGGGATCCAGGATTTCGATCCGGCCGTGCAGGTGGCGATAAACCGCGTGCAGGGGGTCGGGCAGACGCTCGACATCCTGCAGGCCTGCCGCGATTACGGCATGCGCTCGGTCAACGTGGATCTGATCTACGGATTGCCGGGCCAGACCCCGCAGGGATTCGGGCGTACGCTGCAGCAGGTGCTGGCCCTGCGTCCGGACCGGTTGGCGGTTTACGGCTACGCACACCTGCCGCACGTGTTCCGGGCACAGCGGCAGATCGACGAAGCCAAGCTGCCCGCGCCGGGACAGAAACTCGCCCTGCTGGGGTTGGCGGTGCAGCAGCTGATGGCGGCGGGGTATCAATACATCGGCATGGACCATTTCGCGCTGCCCGAAGAGGACCTGTCACGCGCGCAGCGGGCAGGGCAGCTGCATCGCAACTTCATGGGCTACACCACCCATGCCGATACCGATCTGCTGGGGCTGGGGGTGAGCGCGATCAGCAACGTCGGTGCCAGTTACAGCCAGAATCCGCGCGACCTGCCTTCGTGGGAAGCCGCGGTGGATGCCGGCCAGATGCCGGTATGGCGCGGACTGCAGCTGGACCCCGACGATGTGCTGCGTGCGGAGATCATCCAGCACCTGATGTGCCACGGCGAAGCGGATGTTGCCGCGGTGTGTGCTGCGCGCGGCGAGCACTTCGACACGTACTTCGCCGATGCGTTGCCACGCTTGGCGGCCCTGCAGGCCGATGGGCTGGCCGAGGTGATCGAAGGGCGCGTGCGCGTGACCGAGCAGGGCAGGCCGCTGCTGCGCCTGCTGGCCATGTGTTTTGATCGATATCTGTCGCAATCAGCACCCGTGGCGCAGTATTCGCGCGCGATCTGAGCGGTGCAGACGCAAGGATGATGGCTGGTGCCCGGACCCGGAATCGAACCGGGATGACCTTGCGGTCGGCAGATTTTAAGTCTGATGCGTCTACCAGTTTCGCCATCCGGGCCGCGCGCATAGGGTGCACCACGCGGCGCCATTTTGGAATGGTGACGTGCCGCCGGCAATTCGTTTCTGCATTACCTACCAACACTAATAGGTTCATGCCATATTTGAATCAGGCGTACCTGGGGAGGGAAACATGCCACTGCGCGCGATTGTCTATGTCAGTCAGGCCCGGGCGGAACTGTCCCTCGCCGAGCTGGACGGGCTGATGGCCGATGCCACCGCGTTCAATCGCATGGCCGGGGTCACCGGCGTGCTGATGTTCGATGGTGCGCGCTTCCTGCAGTATCTGGAGGGTCCCGCTGATGGGCTGGATTCGGTGTATGCCCGGGTGGTCAACGCGCGTCGACATCACGGCCTTCGACAATTGGCCAGCGCACGCGTGCAGGCACGCTGGTTTCCGCGCTGGACCATGGCCAGCCGGCAGATCGATGCCCAGGCATTGGCGGCCATCGTGGACGCGCCATGGGAAGGTCTTTCGCTGGAGCCGGCGCTGGCTGGGCACGGCTTCGAGCGGCTGTTGTACACCTGGATGGGCGGCGGCGGCGAGCTGGAGCCTGCGGCGGTCAGCCTGGGGTCGTGAGGCAGGACGTGGTCAGCGACCAGCGGGGCGGTTAACCTTGTCGCTCTTTATGCAGGAGCCGGGTGCGCCATGGAACGTTCCGATCGCATCACGTGCTGCCGGTGGATGGCATGAGTACGCCGCTGTCGGCGGCGCAGTCGCCGCGTCCGGCGATCATCGGACTGGGCTATGTGGGCTTGCCGTTGGCCGTCGCTTTCGGTCGGTTGTTCCCCACGCTGGGCTTCGACATCGATGCCGCCCGCGTGGCCGAACTGCAGCAGGGCCATGATCACACCCTCGAGCTGGAAGACGGCGAACTGGCACAGGCCACGCACCTGCGCTGCACGGCCGATGCCGGTGAACTGGCGGCGTGCAATGTCTACATCATCACCGTGCCGACGCCGATCGACGTGCATGAGCAGCCCGACCTGGGGCCGTTGCGCTCGGCCAGCGAACGGGTGAGCAGCGTGCTGCAGCCCGGCGATCTGGTCATCTACGAATCCACGGTATATCCCGGCACCACCGAAGAAGTGTGCATCCCGCTGCTCGAGGCCGGTTCGGGCCTGCGCTTCAACGAAGATTTCTTCTGCGGCTATTCGCCGGAGCGAGTCAGCCCGGGTGACCGCCAGCGTCGCCTGGCCGACATCCGCAAGATCACCTCCGGCTCCACGCCGGAAGTCGCTGCCGTAGTGGATGCGCTGTACCGGCAGATCATCACGGCCGGCACCTTCCCGGCACCGTCCATGCGCGTGGCCGAAGCAGCCAAGGTGGTGGAGAACATCCAGCGCGACGTCAACATCGCCCTGGTCAACGAGCTGGCGCTGATCTTCGACAAGCTGGGCATCGATACGCAGGACGTGCTGGAAGCGGCGGGCAGCAAGTGGAATTTCCTGCCGTTTCGGCCGGGCCTGGTGGGCGGGCACTGCATTGGCGTGGACCCGTATTACCTGCTGCACAAGTCGGAGAGCGTGGGCTACCACCCCGATCTGATCCACACCGCGCGACAGGTCAACAACCGCGTCGGTGCACATGTCACCCAGCGCGTGCTGTCGTTGCTGGCCGGACGTGGGCGAGCACCCGAGGCAGCGCGCGTGTTGGTGCTGGGCGTCACCTTCAAGGAAGACTGCCCGGACCTGCGCAACAGCCGTGCACTGGAACTGGCCCAGCAGCTGCAGGCCAGTGGCGCACGCGTACAGGTGCAGGACCCCTGGGTCGGGCCGGCCGCGCTGCAGGATGCGGGCGTCGAATGGGTGGGCGAGGCCGAAGCAGGGGTGTATGACGCGGTCGTGCTGGCGGTGGCGCACCAGCGCTTCCGGCAGATGGATGCGGCCGCGATCAGGGCGTTGCTGGCACCGCAGGGTGTCGTCTATGACGTCAAATCGGCCTGGCCGCGTGACGTGGTGGACGACCGGCTCTGAGGCCGTTGGCGGGGCATTGATCAGCGGCGGGGTAGACTGGCCACAGCTACGCTAAGAGGAACGCCATGCACCGCTATCTGGCCTACGTGCTCGCCATCATCCTGTTTCCGGTCTGCCTGTGGTTGGCCACCTTTTGGCCTGCCTGGTACTGGGGCGTGGCGTTCACGGCGACCGTCTTCGTGGTGGGTACGTGGGATCTGCTGCAGACGCGCAGCACGCTGCGTCGCAATTATCCGGTACTGGCCCACTTCCGCTACGGCCTGGAGTCGATCGGTCCGGAGATCCGCCAATACTTCGTGCAGAGCGATCTGGAAGATGTACCGTTCTCGCGCCAGCAGCGTGCGCTGATCTACCAGCGCGCAAAGAACGAGATGGACGTGGTGCCGTTCGGCACGCTGCGCAGCACGTATGCGGTGGACTACGAATGGATCAATCATTCGCTCGCTCCGACCAGCATCGGGCATCAGGATTTCCGCGTGTTGATCGGGCCGAACTGCGCCAAACCCTATTCGGCCAGCATCTTCAATATCTCCGCGATGAGCTTCGGCTCGTTGTCGGCCAATGCCATCCGCGCACTCAACGAAGGCGCGCGCCGCGGCGGGTTCCATCACGATACCGGTGAAGGCTCGATATCGCCGTACCACCGCGAAATGGGCGGTGACCTGGTCTGGGAAATCGGGTCGGGCTATTTCGGCTGCCGTGACGAGCAGGGCGGCTTCAGCGAGGAACGTTTCGTTGCCAATGCCACGCACGATCAGGTCAAGATGATCGAGATCAAGCTGTCGCAGGGCGCCAAGCCGGGCCACGGTGGCGTGCTGCCGGCGGCGAAGGTCAGCGAAGAAATCTCGGTGACGCGTGGGGTGCCGATGGGCGTGGACTGCGTGTCGCCGTCGCGGCATTCCGCCTTCTCCACCCCGATCGAACTGCTGCAGTTCGTCGCGCGCCTGCGTGAGCTGTCCGGTGGCAAGCCGGTCGGCTTCAAGCTGGCGATCGGCCATCCGTGGGAATGGTTCGGCATTGCCAAGGCGATGAGTGAAACCGGCCTGCTGCCTGATTTCATCGTCGTGGACGGTGCGGAGGGTGGCACCGGTGCGGCACCGTCGGAGTTCATCGATCATGTCGGGGTGCCGATGCATGAAGCGCTGCTGCTCGTGCACAACACCTTGGTCGGGCTGGACCTGCGTGACCGCATCCGCATCGGGGCGGCCGGCAAGATCACCAGTGCGTTCGACATCGCGCGGATCATTGCGCTGGGCGCGGACTGGTGCAACGCGGGGCGGGGTTTCATGTTCGCGCTGGGCTGCATCCAGTCGCTCAGCTGCCACAGTGACAAATGTCCCACCGGCATCGCCACCCAGGATCCGAAACGCTGGAAGAGCCTGGACCCGACCGACAAGGCCGAACGCGTGCACAACTACCACCGGCAGACAATGCATGCGTTGAAAGAACTGCTGTGCGCGGCGGGACTGAACGATCCTGCCGAGCTGGGGCCGGAACACATCCTGCGTCGGGTGTCGCCGGTGGAGATACGCTCGCTGGCCTCGCTGTACCGCTATCTGGCGCCGGGCGAGCTGCTGCGGCAGGTGCCCGACCATGCGGTGTTCCATGATTACTGGGGCGATGCGCGCAGCGATTCCTTCCAGCCGCCGTCCCGCATCCAGGCACTTCGCGCCAGCAAATCGCGATGAGCACTGCCAGTGCGCTGCGCTTTCGCGCGGGCAGCTCGGGAGATGAGGCGGTGCTCTGGGCATTGCGGACGCGCTGCGTGCGCGAGCTGTGCAGCAGCCATTACCGCGCTGACGTGATTGCGCACTGGTCCGCATCGCCGCCGCCTGCTCACTATGCCGCGCTGCTGGGGCAGGGCGGCTGCGTGGTGGCCGAGGATGCGCAGGGCCGCGTGGTCGGCTACGGCATGCTGGTTCTGCAGGACAACGAGGTCGATGCGCTGTTCGTGGATCCGGATGCGGCCGGTCAGGGGGTCGGACGGGCGCTCCTGCAGCAGTTGTTCGCCCTTGCCGCACCGGATGCCGACATCGTGCTGTCGGCATCGTTGAATGCGGTGGCGTTCTACCAGCGTGGCGGATTCATTGCCGAAGGACCGCAGGATTACCTGCACCCCAGCGGAATCACCTTGGCCGCGATCCGCATGCGGCGGCCCGCCGCGTCAGCGGGCAGCTAACCACCCGACCACACCATCGGCCGCACGTTGCGCGCTGGCATAACACGCGGTCAGCAGGTAGCCGCCGGTCGGTGCTTCCCAGTCGAGCATTTCGCCGGCGCAGAATACGCCTGGCACCGCCTGCAGCATCAAGTCGGCATCCATCGCCGGCAGCATCACGCCGCCCGCTGTGCTGATCGCCTCTGCCATCGGTCGCGGCCGCTGCAGGACCACCGGAAGGCGCTTCAACGCGGCCGCAACGCGGTCGACGTCCTGGCCCGCTTCCTTGCCCAGTACCTCGAACAGCAGCGATGCCTTCACTGCATCCACGCCAGTCTGGCGACGCAGATGCTCGCCGAAACTGCGTCCTTTGCGGGGGCGTGCTAGATCGGCTGCCAAGCGTTCCTGCGACCGTCCCGGAACAAGATCCAGCCACAGCGTCGCCATGCCATCGCGGGCGAGTGCATCGCGCAGGTCTGCCGACACGGCATAGACCAAGCTGCCTTCAATGCCGTACTCGCTCACCACGCATTCGCCCTGCTGCTGGTGATCCGTACCCTGCAGGTCGGTCCAGTGCGCCACCACGGATTTCAGTGGGGCGCCGGCGTGGCGCTGCACGAACCAAGGCGTCCATGCCACATCAAAACCGCAGTTGGCCGGCTGCAGGGGCGCAACGGCGACGCCACGTTCCTGCAGCAGCGGTACCCAGCTGCCATCGGAACCGAGCTGCGGCCAGCTTCCACCGCCGAGCGCCAGGACGGTGGCGTTGGCGACAACGCGGGTGTCGCCCTCAGCCGTGGCAAAGCGCAGCGCGCCGTCGGCGTCCCATCCCTGCCAGCGGTGCTGCACATGGAAACGCACGCCCTGTTCCTTCAGCCGGCGCACCCAGCCGCGCAACAGCGGCGCGGCTTTGCGGTCCACCGGAAAAACGCGACCGGAACTGCCCACGTAGGTTTCCACACCCAGCCCAGCAGCCCACCGCCGCAGCGCATCGGCATCGAACGCATCCAACCAGCTGGCCACCGCCGTGGATTGCGATCGGTAGCGGCTGTCGAACAGCGGGCGCGCGTCGGAATGGGTCAGGTTCAAGCCACCCTTGCCGGCGATCAGGAACTTGCGGCCAGGCGAGCCCTTGGCCTCATACAGATCCACCGCCAGTCCCGCCGCGCACAGCTGCTCGGCGGCAAACAGCCCTGCCGGGCCGCCACCGATCACCGCAACGCGCGGCACCGCTACCGGATCAGCGGGGCTGGACATCAAGCAGCTCGACATCGAAGACCAGCGAGGAGCCGGCGGGAATCGGTCCGACACTGCGCTGCCCATAGCCCATGTCCGGGGTGATCATCAGGGTGCGCTTGCCGCCCACCTTCATGCCCGCCACGCCTTCGTCCCACCCGCGGATGACCTGTCCGCCCCCCAGTTCGAAGGAGAACGGTTCGCCACGCGTCACCGAGCTGTCAAAGGTCTTGCCGTGCTTGTCTTCAGCGCGCTCGTCGTAGATCCAGCCGGTGTAGTGGACGGTCACCTTGCTGCCGGGTGTGGCGACAGCGCCGGTACCTGCCTGCGTGTCGATGGTCTCAAAGGCGGCAATGGAGCCGCCCGGCGGCGGACCGGCCGGTGCGCATGCAGCGAGGGCCAGGGACAACAGGAGGGGAGCGAGCAGGCGGCGCATGGGCGGCATCCGAATTCGAGGGGATGCAAGGGTAACGCATCGCATCCACAGCAGAGACAGGGCGGACCGCCGCCCTCTCCTCTCGCTGAAGCGGTTGTTCGCCGGGCTATGATGGCGGCATGTCAAAGCTGCTCTTGAACCTGCGCCACGTCGGCAACGATGAATACCATGACGTCTGCACGCTGCTGGATCAGCACCGTATCGCGTGGTATCGCACCGAGCCGAGCCCTTGGGGCATCTCGAACGGGGGGCTGTGGATCCGCGACGACGACGATCTCGCGCGAGCCCGCGACGTGATGGGCGCGTACCAGCGCGAGCGCAGCGTGCGGATGCGTGCCGAGCGTGAGCAGGCCCTGCAGGACGGCAGCGCTGAGACCTTTTCCGGCCTGTTGCAGCGTCGTCCCGGCTTTGTGGCGCTGGTGCTGCTGGGCATGGTCGGCGCGGCCGCGCTCGTGCTTCTACCGTTCATGCTGCTACGAGGCTGAACAGGCGCGCAGCGGGTAAAATGGGCGGATGATCGCCAATACCGCCGCCTATCATTTCGTCACCATCGACGCGCCGCAGGTGCTTGCCGACCGCTTGGTTGCCGACGCCGAGGCTGCAGGCCTGCGCGGCAGCATCCTGGTCGCCGCTGAAGGCCTGAACCTGTTCCTTGCAGGCAGCCCGGCGGCCATCGATGCCTTCTACGATGCGCTTCACGCCGACCCTCGGTTTTCCGATATGCGGGTCAAGACCAGCTTCAGCGAGCACCAGCCGTTTGCTCGGTTGAAGGTCAAGGTCAAGGACGAGATCATCAGTTTCCGGCGCGATGATGGCCAGCCGCTGGAGTATCCGCGCGCACCGGCCGTGGACCCGGCGACGGTGCAGCGCTGGCTGCGGCAGGGCCGCGACGATCACGGCAAGCCGGTGGTGATGCTCGATACGCGCAACGTGCAGGAGATCGAGTACGGCACGTTCAAGGATGCGCTGGTGTTGCCCATCGACAAGTTCACCGACCTGCCCGCCGCGCTGGCGCCGCATCGGCAGGCGTTGAAGGACAGCACCGTGGTGAGCTTCTGTACCGGCGGCATCCGCTGCGAGAAAGCGGCACTGTGGATGCAGAACGATGGCATGGACAATGTGCTGCAGCTGGACGGCGGCATTCTGGGTTATTTCGAGGAAGTGGGAGGCGAGGGCTACGAAGGCCGCTGCTTCGTCTTCGACGAGCGCGTAGCACTGGATTCCCAGCTGCAGCCCCTGGTGGACCAGCCACTGCCCGAGCCGAAGCCAAGCGCGTTCTGATACCGCGCAGGTAGAGCCGACAGGTAGAGCCGACTTCAGTCGGCTGAGCGATAACGCCGACAGGTAGAGCCGACTTAAGTCGGCTGAGCAACAACGCTGCCGGCTGAAGCCGGCACTACCAATGGAGCGGGCTGCCGGCTGAAGCCGGCACTACCGCGCCTGTTGCCTTGGCGGGAATCAGCGTCCCGCGGCGTCCGCTGGCAATCCATCCCGCGCGGCCCCACACAAGGGAGGGTCTCCTGAAGAAAAGCCGCGCTGATGATTCCCTTGTCGATCCTCGATCTGGCCCCCGTCTGCGAGGGCAGTGACACAACCGCTGCCTTCGCCAACATGCTTGAGCTGGCCCAGCAGGCCGATGCGCTGGGCTACCGCCGCTTCTGGCTGGCCGAGCACCACAACATGCCCGGCATCGCGAGTGCGGCCACTGCGGTGCTGATCGGTCATGTCGCCGGTGGCACCCAGCGCATCCGCGTCGGCGCGGGCGGCATCATGCTGCCCAACCATGCGCCGCTGCAGGCCGCCGAGCAGTTCGGCACGCTGGCCTCCCTGTACCCGGACCGCATCGACCTGGGCCTGGGCCGAGCCCCGGGCACCGATCAGCCGACCGCTCGCGCGCTCCGCCGGTACTTCGATGGGGCCGATAATTTCCCGCAGGACGTGCGCGAGCTGCTGCACTACTTCGAGCCGGCGAAGCCGGGCCAAGCGGTGCAGGCGGTGCCGGGCGCGGGTCTGCGGGTGCCGGTCTGGATCCTCGGTTCCAGCCTGTTCGGCGCACGCCTGGCCGCTGCGCTGGGCCTGCCTTACGCCTTCGCGTCGCACTTCGCGCCGGATGCGATGGACGAAGCGTTGGCCGTGTATCGGCGCGAGTTCCGTCCCTCCGGCTCGCTCCAGCAGCCGCATGCCATGCTGGCGTTGAACGTGGTGGCCAGTGAAAGCGAAGCCGAGTCGCGCCGCTTGTTCACCAGCCAGCAGCAGAGTTTCGTCAATCTGCGCCGCGGCAGCCCGGGCAAGATCCCACCGCCGGTGGATGACATCGAAACCTTCTGGCAACCGCACGAGAAGGTCGGCGTGGAGCGTGCGCTGGCCTGCACGGTGCTGGGGGACGCACAGCAGGTGGGCGAGGGCATTGCGGCCTTCGTCGAGCGCCACCAGCCCGACGAACTCCTGCTCACGGCGAACATCTACGACCACCGCGCGCGCCTGCGTTCGTTCGAATTGGCCATGCAGGCCTGGCACGCGCGCCACGCAGCCTGAATGCAGCGCGCAGGCCACCACGCGCACTGAACATCCGCCTCACGCAGCGTTGCACCGCGCTCGCGTGAGATGGGGCCCTACCCACGGAGTTCCCCATGAACGCAGATCGCCAGCAGCACATCACCCAGCTTGCCGCCCTGATCAAGGACGTCGAGGTGGCGATGTTCACCACCACCGGCGTGGACGGCCGCCTCTATAGTCGCCCGCTGGGCACGCAGGAAGTGGAATTCGACGGTGACCTGTGGTTCGCCACGTCGGCCGACAGCCCGAAGGTGGCCGAGATCGCCCTGAACCCCCGCGTCAACGTTGCCTATGCGTCAACGTCCAAGAACAGCTATGTGTCGGTATCGGGCACCGCGGAGATCGTTGCGGACCGCGCGAAGATCGACGAGCTGTGGTCGCCGGCGATGAAGCTGTTCTTCCCGGAGGGCAAGGACGATCCGAACCTGCGCCTGATCCATGTGCATGCCGAGTCGGCCGAATATTGGGACGGTCCGGGCACGTTGCTGGGCAAGGCGCTGAGCTTCGTCCTGTCCGCAGTGCAGGATGAGCCCGCGCGTCTGGGCGACAACGGGTTTGTTGATCTGCGCTGAGGTCTGGAGCGCACGGCAGCCGACTGAAGTCGGCTCTACCAGGAAAATGAAATAGGGGTAGAGCCGGCTTCAGCCGGCTGTTTTTTGATAGAGCTAGAACCAGCGCTGGAACAACTCGGCGATATAGCCAACCAGCTGCCCGGAGCTGAAGCCGAAGAAGACGATGGCGGCGATCGCCGCTATCCAGTTCACCAGCATCAATGCACCGTCCCGTTCCAGCAGCGCCAGCGCGAACAGCAGCAGCTGGAAGCCGAACAGATAGTTCGTGAACGGTATCGGCAACGACAGCAGTACGCCCAGCAGCACCAGCAGCAGGCCCGTAAACGCATGCGCCAGTACCGGCACGAGCAGCTGCGGCATGCGCGGCTTCAGCAGGCGATCCAGCCGGCGCAGGGCGCCGTCGATCCGGTCCAGGAACTTGTGCATGGTGCCGCGCCGTGGACCGCGACGGGCGATGAACCCCGGTACCCACGGTTTGCGCAGGCCGAACATCATCTGCGTGCCCATCAGCAGGATCAGCGGGCCACTGACTGCGCCGCCCACGCCCGGGATCGGGATGAAGGCGGGCAGGATCGCAATGAACAGGAAGACCCCGTAAGCACTCTGCTGCAGATTCTGCAGGATCTCCCCCAGCTTCATGTGCTGGGCGGGATCGCCGAATTGGAACATCGCCAACAGCGTGCGGATGCCCTCGTTGCGGTAGAGCGGGGCATCGTCCGGCGACGGCGACGGATCAGGCGGTGAGTTCATCGGCCTGCTCGTCAGACAGCATGCGCAGCAGCAGCTTGTCGACACGCGCGCCGTCCAGATCGATGACTTCGATCCGCCAGCCGGCCCAGTCGAAATACTCGCCGACATGCGGGATGCGGCCGAAGTAGTGGATGCACATGCCGGCCAGCGTGTAGTAATCGCCATCCTCGGCGTCAGGCAGGTTGCTGGTACCCAGCAGTTCGCGCAGGTCTTCGATGGGCAGCGACCCATCCACCAGCAGCGAGCCGTCTTCGCGCGTTACCACCAACGCATCTTCATCGGCGTTTTCGGTGGCCTGCAGGCGGCCCACCACGGCGCCCATCAGGTCGCTGATGGTCACCAGACCCTGGATTTCGCCGTACTCGTCCACCACCAGGGCTACGGACTGCTGTTCTTCGCGGAAGATCTCCAGCAGCTTCATGGCATGGGTGCTTTCCGATACGTACAGCACCTCGCGCAGGTTCTGGAACAGCGCATGGTCACCGCGTGCCATCCGCGTGGCGAGGGTCTTCACCTCGAGGATGCCGACCACGTCCGAATCGTTCTCGCGGTACACCGGATAGCGCGAGAATTCGTTCTCGCTCATGATTTCCAGGTTCTTTTCCAGCGCGCCCTGGGTGTCCAGCCACGCGATGCGGTTGCGCGGGGTCATCAGGCTGTCCGCGGTGCGGTCGCCCAGTCGCATGACGCGGTTCATCATGTCGCGCTCGTGCGCATCGATGACGCCGGCTTCGTGGCTTTCAGCCACCAGCATGCGGATCTCTTCTTCGCTGACGCTGGCGGCTTCGTCCTTGCCCAGGCCGATCACCCGCAGCACCAGGCGCGTGGTGTGCGACAGCAGCCAGACGCCGGGGGCGGCCACCTTGGCCAGCCAGCTCATCGGCAGGGCGACCAGCCCGGCGATATCCTCCGATCGGGTGATCGCCAGGCGCTTGGGCACCAGCTCACCGAAGATCAGGGTCAGGAAAGTGATCAGGGCCACGGCCAGGGTCTTGCCCACGCCGGACGCATAGGCGAACCCGGGGGCCACCTCATGGATCCACGCCCCGATGGCCTCGCCGATGGCTTCGCCGCCGAACAGGCCGGTCAGCACGCCGATCAGGGTGATGCCGATCTGCACCGTGGACAGGAAGTTTTCCGGCCGTTCGGACAGCTCCAGGGCGCGCGCCGCACGCTTGGAGGAGTGCGCCATCTGCTTCAGGCGGCTCTTGCGTGAGGTCATGACCGACATCTCGGACATGGCGAAGAAACCGTTCAACAGAACGAGGGCGAGGACAATGATCAGTTCAAACACGGGCGGCATCCCCGGTTGGTGGCAGGGAGGGCGGGTGCTTGCGATGGCGGCAGGCGCTGGGGAGGTAAGTCCGGCGCGGCGGCGGGGGGTAAGGGTCGTCTTCCATAGGTGTGCGCCCGTGGGCGCGCTGGCATCTTAGCAAACGGGGGGTGGAATGCTGCAAGTGCCTGTTCAGGTAGAGGGGAAAACCAGACAGAAGTGTCGGGGAGTACCCGGAACGGTCATCTAGCCGTCATAATTCCGTCTGGTGCCGTCCTTCCCGCGACGGCGAACAGGTTTCTCGATGTTCTCTCTGCAGACCATTTTCGGCTCCGGCAAACAGTTCTACACCCTGCTTGATGAGGCTGCCGTCGCGGCCAACGACAGCGCCCGGGCCTTGCACGCCATGATGCGCGAGTCCGACCGCCAGCCTGCGCTGGACGCCTTCAAGCTTGCCCGCCTGCGTGAGCGCGCCGCGTCGGACAAGATCAGCCAGGCCCTGGTCGACAGCTTCATGACCCCGATCGAGCGCGAGGATATCGAAGCGCTGGGTTCGGCGCTGTACAAGATCCCCAAGCAGATCGAGAAGTTCGCTGATCGCTATTCGCTGGCGGTGGCCCATCTGGAACACATCGATTTCGCGCCGCGCGCGGCGATGCTGGAACAGGCGGCCGGCGTGGTGGTGGAGATGGTGGCCGACCTGCGCCACATGAACCTCGATCGCATGACCGCGCTGAACGAGAAGCTGCGCGCGCTGGAGAACGAGGCCGACCGGCTGATGCTGGAGCTGTACCGCGATATCTACTCCGGTCGCCTGGACCACGTGCAGATGTTCCTGTTGAAGGAGTTCTTCGAGATTCTGGAAAAGGCCATCGACCGCTGCCGTGAAGCGGGCGTCGTGGCGTACCAGATCGTGTTGAAGAACAGCTGACGGGCCGCACGGATGCTGACCCTTGTCCTGGTGGTGATCTTCACCGCTCTCGTCTTCGAGTTCATCAACGGCTTCCACGATACGGCGAACTCGATTGCCACCGTGGTGGCGACCAAAGTGCTGTCCCCGGGCTGGGCAGTGATGATGGCCGCCTTCATGAACCTCATCGGCGCGCTCACCGGCACCGCCGTCGCGCTGACCATCGCCTCGGGCCTGCTGAACACCAACGTGGTCGACGTGACGCCGCAGGTGATCCTGTGCGCGCTGCTGGGCGGCATCATCTGGAATCTGATCACCTGGTGGAAGGGGCTGCCTTCCTCGTCGTCCCACGCGCTGATCGGCGGTCTGTGTGGTGCAGGCCTTGCGGCTGCGCAGAACAATTGGGATGCGCTGATCTGGTCGGAACGGCTCGGCAGCTGGGCGCAGAACAAGGGCCTGCTGTGGAAGGTCTTCGTGCCGATGATCACTTCGCCGGTGGCAGGCTTCCTGCTCGGCATCCTGGTGATGCTGCTGCTGTGGGCGCTGATTGCGGCCCTGGCCAAGGTCGGCGGTGCGATCGGTCGCCTGGCGCGTCCGCGCTTCGTCAACATGTTCTTCGGCAAGGCGCAGATCGTCTCGGCGGCCTACATGGGCTTCGCCCACGGCCACAACGATGCGCAGAAGACCATGGGCATCATCGCGATGACCTTGATCGGTGCCGAAGCCACGGGCGCCTTGAACGACCTGCCGTCCTTCCTGGCGTTCATGCACCCTGACGCGAGTGCCGGCGACGGCATCGCGATGTGGATCGTGTTGACGTGTGCGGTGGTGATGGCGGCCGGTACGGCGTCGGGCGGCTGGAAGATCATCAAGACGCTGGGCCACAAGATGGTCAAGCTGCACCCGATCCATGGCTTTGCGGCGGAAACCAGCTCGGCAACGGTGCTGACGGTGGCGGCGCACTTCGGCATGCCGGTGTCGACCACGCACAGCATCTCCACCGCGATCATGGGCGTGGGCTTTGCCAAGAACCCGCGTTCGCTGCGCCTTGGCGTGATCGAGCGCATCGTGTGGGCGTGGATCCTGACCATCCCCGCTGCAGGCGGTTGCGCCTACCTGATCCTCAAGCTGTTCGAGATGATCGGCTGGGCCTGACGGCTGGCACCTCGCTGATGGAAACCGCCGAGCATGGCTCGGCGCTACCAGATCCGCCACGGCACAAAAAAACGCCGGCCCTCGAGGCCGGCGTTTTTGTTCAGGCTTCCAGCGACGCCAGGTCGCCCTTGGTCTCCAACCACCCCTTCCGGTCCGATGCCCGCTTCTTCGCCAGCAGCATGTCCATCAGCGAATGGGTCATCTCGCCGTCGTCGATGGTCAGCTGCACCAAGCGGCGTGTATCGGGATGGATGGTCGATTCGCGCAGCTGCGGCGGGTTCATCTCGCCCAGGCCCTTGAAGCGGGTGACACTGATCGCGCCCTTGATCTTCTCGCGCTCGATCTTGTCCAGCATGGTGCGCTTCTCTTCTTCGTCCAGCGCGTAGAACACCTGCTTGCCCACGTCGATGCGGAACAGCGGTGGCATCGCCACGAACACGTGTCCGGCATCGACCAGCGCCGGGAAGTGCTTCAGGAACAGCGCCGTAAGCAGGGTCGCAATGTGCAGGCCGTCGGAATCGGCGTCGGCCAGGATCACCACCTTGCCGTAGCGCAGGCCGCTGATGTCGTCCTTGCCCGGGTCACAGCCGATCGCGATGGCCAGGTTGTGTACTTCTTCCGACGCCAGCACGCTGTTGGACGACACTTCCCAGGTGTTCAGGATCTTGCCGCGCAGCGGCATGATCGCCTGGAAATCCTTGTCACGCGCCTGCTTGGCGCTGCCGCCTGCGGAGTCACCCTCCACCAGGAACAGCTCGGTGCGCGACAGGTCCTGGCTGATGCAGTCCGCCAGTTTGCCGGGCAGGGCAGGGCCCTGGGTGACCTTCTTGCGGACCACCAGCTTTTCCGTCTTCAGGCGGGCGCTGGCGCGCTCGATGGCCAGCTGCGCAATCCGCTCGCCCATCTCCACGTTCTGGTTGAGCAGCAGGCTGAAGGCGTCGTGGGCGGCGCCCTCGACGAAACCGGCGGCCTGGCGCGAGGACAGGCGTTCCTTGGTCTGGCCACTGAACTGCGGGTCGGTCATCTTCACCGAAAGCACGAAAGCCACGCGGTCCCACACGTCTTCCGGTGCCAGCTTGACGCCACGCGGCAGCAGGTTGCGGAAGTCGCAGAACTCGCGCAGGGCTTCGGTCAGGCCGGTGCGCAGGCCGTTGACATGGGTGCCGTGCTGGGCGGTCGGGATCAGGTTGACGTAGCTTTCCTGGACCAGCTCGCCCTCCGGCATCCAGGCAACGGCCCAGTCGGCGATCTCGTTCTCTTTCTTGACGTGGCCGACGAACAGGTTGGTCGGCAGCATCTCGCGCTCGCCGAGCTCGACCTTCAGATAATCGCGGAGGCCATCTTCGTAATGCCAGGTATCGACCTCACCGGTCGCCTCGTCGGTCAGCTTCACGGTCAGGCCCGGGCACAGCACTGCCTTGGCGCGGAGCAGGTGCTTGAGGGCACGTACGGCGAACTTGGGGGTGTCGAAGTACTTCGGGTCCGGCCAGAAGCGCAGGCGCGTGCCGGTGTTCTTCTTGCCCACGCTGCCCACCACTTCCAGCGGCGAGGCCAGGTCGCCGTTGCGGAAGGTGATGCGGTGCTCGGCGCCTTCGCGCTTGATGTGCAGCTCCACCAGGGTGGACAGTGCATTGACCACGCTCACGCCCACGCCATGCAGGCCGCCGGAGAAGGTGTAATTGTTGTTGTTGAACTTGCCGCCGGCATGCAGGCGGGTCAGGATCAGCTCCACACCCGGAATCTTTTCTTCCGGGTGGATGTCCACGGGCATGCCGCGGCCGTCATCGCTGACCTCCACGCTGCCGTCCTTGTACAAGGTGATCTCGATGGAACGGGCGTGGCCGGCCAGCGCTTCGTCCACCGAGTTGTCGATCACTTCCTGCGCCAGGTGGTTCGGGCGGGTGGTGTCGGTGTACATGCCGGGGCGGCGCTTGACGGGGTCAAGGCCGGACAGGACTTCGATATCGGCGGCGTTATAGCGGGCGTTCATCTATATTTCAAAGCGTTGGAGCGACGCGCAAGTGTGCGGTCTGGGCGGGTATTTTGCACGCCTGCGGTTCATCTGGCAGGGCCGGCGGGGCGCTAAAATGGTCACAGCTGGGAAAAGGACGCCAGCACCCCCCGTTTCCGGGTCGATACCGCGAGGAGGACTCCATGAAGAAGCTGCTTACCATCGCTGTCATCGCTGCTGCCGTGGTTGCCGTGCCACTGGCAATGGCGCAGAACGCACCGCCGCAGGGTGATCAGGCCAACGCCGCGCAGGCCGAGGCGGACGCCAAGGCCAAGCGCCGTGCGCAGGCCAACGCGGAACTGAAGGCCAAGGGCCAGCAGACGCCGCCGCGCGAAGAAGAAGAGGAAGAGGCGCGCAAGAAGCGCTGACGTCCGCTGTTTCGGTAACCAGGCCCCGGCATTGCCGGGGCTTTCTTTTTGGCCGGTTGACGGCGCCCCCTTGGGCTTGGGCGCTTCAATCTGTAAACTATCGCTTTCCGGGAGTAGTGCGTGTCCACCATCAGCGATTGGACTGGCAAGGCCATGCATGGCGGCCAGCAAGGCTGGGCGCAGGTGACGGTCTCCATGACCGGCACGGCCAAGCTGACCTCGCACGATGGTCATCGCACCGCCCGCTCCCTCGCTGCTCCAGCGAACCGGAAAACCCCCTTCCAGCCCACCCCCTGCCCCTCGGGACAGGGGAGTGCGGCCGTTTTCCAATTCAATACAGGATGCTTGCAGCCATGACTCCCTTGATTTTCGTAACCGGCGGCGTGGTGTCCTCGCTCGGCAAAGGCATTGCCGCCGCGTCACTGGCCGCCATCCTCGAGGCGCGTGGCCTGAAGGTCACGATGATGAAGCTCGACCCGTACATCAACGTCGACCCGGGCACCATGAGCCCGTTCCAGCACGGCGAGGTGTACGTCACCGATGACGGCGCCGAGACCGACCTGGATCTGGGCCATTACGAGCGCTTCGTGCGCACGCGCCTGAGCCGCAAGAATTCGGTCACCACCGGCCGCATCTACGAGAACGTGATCCGCAAGGAGCGTCGCGGCGACTACCTTGGCGCCACCGTGCAGGTCATCCCGCACATCACCGATGAGATCCGTCGTTGCATCGATGAAGCGACCGAAGGCTTCGACGTGGCACTGGTGGAGATCGGTGGCACGGTCGGCGACATCGAGTCGTTGCCGTTCCTGGAAGCGATCCGCCAGGTGCGCACCGAGCGCGGCCCGGAAAAAGCCTTGTTCATGCACCTCACCCTGGTGCCTTACATCAGTGCTGCCGGTGAGCTGAAGACCAAGCCGACCCAGCATTCGGTGAAGGAACTGCGCTCGATCGGCATCCAGCCGGATGTGCTGCTGTGCCGTTCCGAGCAGGCGGTGCCGGATTCGGAGCGTCGCAAGATCGCCCAGTTCACCAACGTCTCCGAGCGCGCGGTGATCAGCGTGCCGGACGTGGACGTGCTGTACAGCATCCCGATGGGCCTGCATGCGCAGGGCCTGGACGACATCGTGGTCAACCAGTTCAAGCTGGCCGACAAAGTCGGTCCGGTGGATCTGTCGATGTGGGAAGACGCAGTGGATGCGACGCTGAACCCGCTCGATGCGGTCACCATCGCCGTGGTCGGCAAGTACGTCGACCATCAGGACGCGTACAAATCCGTTGGCGAAGCGCTCAAGCACGGTGGCCTGCGCCAGCGCACCAAGGTCACCCTGAAGTGGCTGGAAGCACAGGAGCTGGAAGGCAGCGACATGTCCGCGCTGGCCGATGTCGACGGCATCCTGGTGCCGGGTGGCTTCGGCGACCGCGGCTTCGAAGGCAAGGTGCTGACCTCGCAATACGCCCGCGAGCACAAGGTGCCGTACTTCGGCATCTGCTACGGCATGCAGGCCGCGGTGGTGGATTACGCACGCCACGTGGTCGGCCTGGAAGGCGCCAACAGCACCGAAAATGACCGCCAGTCGCCGAACCCGGTGATCGGCCTCATCACCGAATGGCGTACCGCCACCGGCGACGTTGAAAAGCGCGACGACAAGAGCGACCTGGGTGGCACGATGCGCCTGGGCCTGCAGGAACAGCGCCTGAAGCCGGGCACCTTGGCCCGCGAGCTGTATGGGCAGGACGTGGTGTCCGAGCGTCATCGCCACCGCTACGAGTTCAACAACCGCTACCGTACCCAGCTGGAAGACGCCGGCCTGGTGATCGCCGGCAAGTCGATGGACGACACGCTGGTGGAAGTGGTCGAGCTGCCGCGCAGTGCACATCCGTGGTTCCTGGCCTGCCAGGCGCACCCGGAATTCCTGTCCACGCCGCGTGCGGGGCACCCGTTGTTCATCGGTTTCATCCGGGCCGCGCGCGAGCGCAAGGCCGGTGGCCAGCCGCTGGCCGAAGCAAACGCCTGACTTGCAGCGGGGGCGAGCCGCCCCCATCTTCGGCACTGAAAACCCTGCTGCCTGCCGGCCCTGTCGGCACCGCGCAATTACCAAGGAAATGCCATGAAACTGTGTGGATTCGAGGTCGGGCTGGACCAGCCCCTGTTCCTTATCGCCGGCCCCTGCGTGATCGAGTCGATGCAGCTGCAGCTCGACGTTGCCGGGCGTCTGAAGGAAATCACCGGGCGGATGGGCGTCAACTTCATCTTCAAGTCGAGCTTCGACAAGGCCAACCGTACCTCCGGCACGTCCTTCCGTGGCCCGGGCCTGGAAGAAGGCCTGAAGGTGCTGGCCGAGGTGAAGAAGCAGATCGGCGTGCCGGTGCTGACCGACGTGCACGAATACACCCCGATGGACGAAGTGGCCTCGGTGGTCGATGTGCTGCAGACCCCGGCCTTCCTGGTCCGGCAGACCGACTTCATCACCAAGGTCTGCGCCGCTGGCAAGCCGGTGAACATCAAGAAGGGTCAGTTCCTGTCCCCTTGGGACATGAAGCCGGTGGTGGAGAAGGCCAAGGCGACCGGCAACGAGCAGATCATGGTCTGTGAGCGCGGCGCCAGCTTTGGTTACAACAACCTGGTCAGCGACATGCGCTCGCTGTCGGTGATGCGCGATACCGGCTGCCCGGTGGTGTTCGATGCCACCCATTCGGTGCAGTTGCCGGGCGGGCAGGGCAACAGCTCCGGTGGCCAGCGCGAGTTCGTGCCGGTGCTGTCGCGTGCCGCGGTCGCGGTGGGTGTGTCGGGTCTGTTCGCCGAGACCCACCCGGACCCGTCCAAGGCATTGTCCGACGGCCCGAACGCCTGGCCGCTGGACCGCATGGAAGAGCTGCTTGAAACCCTGATGGAACTCGATGCCGTGACCAAGAAGCACGGGTTCTCGCGCTTCGCATGAGTCAGGACCCGTGGGCGGCGCTGGATGCGCGCCGCCAGCGGCGGCACTGGCGCCAGTGGCCTTGGGGCTGGACGGCGTTGGCGCTGTCCATTGCGGCCTGGATCTGCCTGTTCGCCCTGGCATTCCTGGTGGCGGCCAGCGTCGGCATGCCCGGCGACGGCGACCATGCCATGCGCGCCACCCGCGTTCCCCTGTTCATCACCGTGGCGTTTGGCGGGTTGGTGGTGATCGGTTGCCTGATCGCCAGCGTGCTTTCGCTGCGCTTGCCGCAACGGCCAGCAGGTGGTGTCGCAGCGCTTGCGTTGCTGACGCTGCTGGTGGCCTGCCTGGCGTTGCCTGCGCTGCTGTCCTGAACGCTGCGCGGGGTGGTGTCACCGCTGCCCTGCGCGCCGATTTGGCATCTGACCGGTGTGCGGGGATAATCACGCGGCATTCGTTTTTGTCGCATCCCTCTACAAACAGGTAACCGGCCAGCCCATGAGTACGATCCGCAGCATCCACGCCCGTGAAATCCTCGACAGCCGTGGCAACCCCACGCTGGAAGCCGACGTCATCCTGGAGGACGGTTCGTTCGGTCGTGCCGCCGTGCCCTCCGGCGCCTCGACCGGCACCAAGGAAGCGGTGGAGCTGCGTGACGGCGACAAGACCCGTTACCTGGGCAAGGGCGTGCGCAAGGCCGTGGAGAACATCAACGGCGCGATCGCTGGCGCGCTGACCGGTTTCGATGCCGCAGACCAGGAAGGCCTCGACCGCCGCCTGATCGATCTGGACGGAACCGAGAACAAGGGCCGCCTGGGCGCCAACGCGCTGCTGGGTGTTTCCATGGCCGCCGCGCATGCCGCCGCTGCTTCCAACAAGCAGGCGCTGTGGCAGTATCTGGCCGGCAAGACCGGCGTCACCCCGTCGTTGCCGGTGCCGATGATGAACATCATCAACGGCGGCGCGCACGCGGACAACAACGTGGACTTCCAGGAGTTCATGGTGCTGCCGGTCGGTTTCACGTCTTTCTCCGAAAGCCTGCGTGCCGGTACGGAAATCTTCCATTCGCTGAAGTCGGTGCTGAAGGGCCATGGCCTGAGCACGGCGGTCGGCGACGAAGGCGGTTTCGCGCCGGACTTCCGCAGCAACGTCGAAGCGCTCGACACCATCCTCGAAGCGATCGGCAAGGCCGGCTACACCGCCGGTGAAGACATCCTGCTCGGCCTGGACGTGGCGTCCAGCGAGTTCTACGAGAACGGCAAGTACAACCTGGTGGGCGAGAACAAGCGCCTGACCTCGGATCAGTTCGTCGACTTCCTGGCCGACTGGGCCGCGCAGTACCCGATCATCACCATCGAAGACGGTCTGGCGGAGAACGATTGGGCAGGCTGGAAGCTGCTCACCGACCGCATCGGCAAGACCGTGCAGCTGGTGGGTGACGATCTGTTCGTGACCAATCCGCGCATCTTCAAGGAAGGCATCGATTCGGGCACCGCCAACGCCATCCTGATCAAGGTCAACCAGATCGGCACGCTGAGCGAAACGCTCGAAGCGATCGCCATGGCCGACCGTGCCGGCTATGCCGCCATCGTGTCGCACCGTTCCGGTGAGACCGAAGACACCACCATCGCCGACATCGCCGTCGCGACCACGGCGACCCAGATCAAGACGGGTTCGTTGTGCCGCAGCGACCGCGTGGCCAAGTACAACCAGCTGCTGCGCATCGAAGAAGCGCTGGGTGCCGGTGCGCGCTACGCCGGTCGCGACG
Organism: Stenotrophomonas sp. 169; assembly: GCF_014621775.1. Lineage (NCBI taxonomy): Bacteria > Pseudomonadati > Pseudomonadota > Gammaproteobacteria > Lysobacterales > Lysobacteraceae > Stenotrophomonas > Stenotrophomonas sp. 169. The sequence goes on along the minus strand of NZ_CP061204.1, from coordinate 2,696,696 downwards.
CTTTCGTTTCGCTGAAGCGCTGATCCCATGCGCAACTGGCGGTGGGTGCTGTTGGCGTTGGCCCTGCTGCTGGCATGGTTGCAGTACCGCTTCTGGTTCGGCCCGGGCAATTCAGGGGAAGTGATGACCCTGGAGGCCCAGGTCGAGCACCAGAACCGCGATAACGACGGTCTGCAGCAGCGCAATGATGCGCTGGCTGCGGAAGTGCAGGACCTCAAGGATGGCCAGGCCGCCATCGAAGAGCGCGCGCGCAGCGAGCTGGGCATGATCAAGCCCGGCGAGAAGTTCTACCGCGTGGTGGAAGATGCGCCGGTGGCCCCGGTGCGGGCGCCCGCCGCAGTACCCGTAGTCGAGCACCCGGCGGACGTGCCATGAGCGCGGCGATCTGGGTGGTGGTGCCTGCCGCCGGTCGGGGTGCGCGCTTCGGCGCTGCCCTGCCGAAGCAGTACCTGGAGGCTGGCGGGCAGAGGGTGATCGCGCACACGCTGGACGCCTTGCTGGTGCACCCGGCCGTGGCCGGCGCGATGGTGGTCATCAGCCAGGATGATGTCGACTGGCCAGGCTGGACCGAATGGGCGGGCAAGCCGGTGTTGACCTGCGTTGGTGGGGCTACCCGCGCGGACTCCGTGCTGGCCGGTCTGCAGGCCCTGCCGGACAGCGTGCGTGCCGATGAGTTCGTGCTGGTGCACGATGCGGCGCGACCGAACCTGGCACTGGTCGACCTCAGCCGCTTGTTGGAAGTGGGGCGGGCCGATCCGGTCGGCGCGATCCTGGCCGCACCGGTCCGCGACACGCTGAAGCGTGCAGGCGATGACGGTGGCATCGATGGCACCGAGCCGCGTGCACGGTTATGGCGCGCGTTGACGCCGCAGCTGTTCCGCCGTCACCAGCTCAGCCGCGCGCTGGCAGAGGCCGCCGCTGCCGGGGTCGAGGTCACCGACGATGCCATGGCCATGGAGCGCCAGGGCCAGCGCCCGCTGCTGGTGGAAGGCAGCGAGGACAATTTCAAGGTCACTACGCCGTCCGACCTGGACCGCTTCGAATTCGTACTCTCCCGTCGCGCCGGCTGATCCAGCCGCGCGTGGCATTGCAAAGGCATCACCCATGACCACCCTTCCTTTCCCGCCTGTCCGCATCGGCCAGGGTTACGACGTCCATGCCTTCGGCGAGGGCGACCACATCATGCTGGGGGGCGTGCGCGTGCCGCACAGTGCCGGCGTGCTCGCACACAGCGACGGCGACGTCATCCTGCACGCGCTCTGTGATGCCATGCTGGGTGCCCTGGCGCTGGGCGACATCGGCCAGCATTTCCCGCCCAGCGACGAGCGCTGGAAGGATGCCGACAGCCGTGATTTCGTCATCCACTGCGATGCGCTGCTGCGCTCGCGTGGCTGGCAGGTCGGCAACACCGACATCACCGTGATCTGCGAGCGCCCGAAGGTCGGGCCGCATGCGATGGCCATGCGCGAGCGCATCGCCGAACTGCTGCAACTGCCGCTGGATGCAGTGAGCATCAAGGCAACCACCTCGGAGAAGCTGGGGTTCACCGGTCGCAGCGAAGGCATTGCCGCCCAGGCCATCGTGCTGCTGGTGGCGGCATGATTCCGTTGCCGCTGGCCTTCGGTGCGCCGCTGTTTTCCAACGCCCGCATCCGCACCACGCCGGAAGATTTCCAGGTAGACGAGCTGCCTGCCTTCGAGCCGACCGGCGAGGGCGAACACCTGCTGCTGGAGATACGCAAGCGCGGTGCCAATACCGTGCACGTGGCCACGCTGCTGGCGAAATGGGCGGGACTGCCGGAAATGGCAGTGAGCTTCGCCGGGATGAAGGACCGCCATGCGGTGACCACGCAGCGTTTCAGCGTGCACCTGCCCAAGCGCGTGGCCCCCGACCTGGCGTTGCTGGCCAGCGACGAAGTGGAGGTCGTGTCGTCGACCTGGCACAACCGCAAGTTGCAGCGTGGCGCACTGGCGGGCAACCGCTTCAAACTGGTACTGCGCGAGGTGGACGGCGATCCGCAGGCCATCGACGAGCGGCTGCAGCAGATTGCCGTGCGCGGCATTCCCAACTGGTTCGGTGAGCAGCGGTTCGGCCGTGACGGTGGCAACGTGCCGGCGGCGCTGGCGATGTTCGGTGGCCGCCGCATGCGCAAGGACCAGCGCTCGCTGCTGCTGTCGGCTGCCCGCTCGGCGCTGTTCAACCGCGTGCTGGCCGCGCGCGTGGAGCAGGGCAGCTGGGATCAGCCGCTGGACGGCGAGGTATGGATGCTGGACGGCAGCCGCAGCGTATTCGGTCCGGAAGCCTGGACCGACGTGCTGGCCGAGCGCCTGGCGCGTTTCGACATCCATCCCAGCGGCCCGTTGTGGGGTGCTGGCGAACTGCGCAGCACCGATGCCGCACGCGAACTCGAACTGGCTGCGATCAGCGACGAGGAGTCGCTGGCGCTGCGCGCAGGGCTGGAAGCGGAAGGACTGAAGCACGAGCGCCGCGCACTGCGCCTGCGTCCGGCATTGCTGCAGCACCAGTGGCTGAAAGAAGGCGTGCTGGAGCTCAGCTTCGCCCTGCCGCCGGGCTGCTACGCGACGGCCGTCCTGCAGGAACTCGGCCCCGTCAGCTGAAAAAAAGGGGACGGAGGGGATTAAGTAAAAAGGGGACGGAGGGGGTTAAGTCGCATTTGGCCCACGCGTGGGCCAAATGCGACTTAACCCCCTCCGTCCCCTTTTTGAGCGACTTAATCCCCTCCGTCCCCTTTTTTTTGCTCTACCGCGCCAGCAATACCAGCACCGCGCCGGTGCCGCCTTGGCCGGCGGGGGCCGAGTGGAAGGCGAGGATGTCGTTGCGCAGCCGCAGGTGACGGTCGACCAGGTTCTTCAGCACCGGGGCGCCGCCGTCGGCCTGCAGGCCCTTGCCGTGGATGATCCGGACGCAGCCGTGGTCGTGGGCGTGCGCTTCCAGCAGGAACTGGCGCAGCAGGGTTTCGGCCTGGGCGGCCGTGGCGCCGTGCAGGTCCAGCTCGTCCTGTACCGAGTACTGGCCCTTCTTCAGTCGTTGGAACATGCGCGGGGGCAGGTTGTCACGGCGGTAGCTCAGCGCGTCGCCGGCATCCAGCGGCGGCCCTGCCCGCAGCAGGCGGGCGAACTCCCCCAGTGCTTCCTGGTCGTCGCGTTCGGCCATGCGCGCACGCGGGCGCGGCTTCGGGGCGGCCGGAGCCGGCTCGCTGACCTTGCGCAGCGGCGTGATCTCGCCGATGGCCGAGCGGAACAGTTCGGCAGGATCTTCGTCATGCGGATGCGACATGCTCACAGATTACCGCATGCGGCCCCGGCCATGAGCGCTGTCCAATGACCCATGGCAGGGTAGGCCATGGGGGCGGCTTGCGGCACAATACAGAACGCACTTGCGAGGTTGCGGCATGCGCCGGGGGGAGCGCCGCGACATGTCCATGTCAGCAGTGATGGAAGCAGAAGTCTTGAACGATCAAGTGGTTAAAACGCAGATGCGGGTCCTGGTCAGCAACGATGACGGCGTCGACGCCCCCGGTATCGGCATGCTGGCGTCTGTCCTGCGCCAAGCGGGCCATGAGGTCACCGTGGTGGCGCCCGACCGTGATCGCTCCGGTGCCAGCAATTCGCTGACGCTGGACCTGCCGATCCGCGTGAAGCGCCTGGACCCCTCCACCGTCTCGGTCGCCGGTACGCCTACCGATTGCGTGCACCTGGCACTGACCGGCCTGCTGGACAACGAGCCGGACATGGTGGTTTCCGGCATCAACAACGTGGCCAACCTGGGCGACGACGTGATCTATTCCGGCACCGTGTCCGCCGCGATGGAGGGCCGCCACCTGGGCCTGCCCGCGGTCGCGGTGTCACTGGTGAGCCGCAACCATGAGCCGAAGCATTTCGAGACGGCGGCGCGAGCGGCAGTGGAGATCGTCGCGCAGTTGAAGGCCGATCCGTTGCCGGCCGACACCATTCTCAACGTCAACGTGCCCGACCTGCCCTGGGACGAAGTGAAGGGATTCGAGGTCACGCGTCTGGGCAACCGCCATCGCGCCGAAGGCTGCATCGCGCAGAAAGACCCGCGCGGCAACACGGTGTACTGGATCGGCCCGGCCGGTCGTGAACAGGACTCCGGTCCCGGCACCGACTTCCATGCGGTACGTACCGGCTTCATCTCCATCACCCCGATCCAAGTCGACCTGACCCGCTACCAGGCGCTGGAGAACGTTGCCAGCTGGGTAGGTGGGCTGACTGCCGCGCTGGGCCGACCGGCATGAGCCAGCGCCTGCGCCTGCAGCCGGAAGCCGTCGGCATCGGCATGACCTCCCAGCGGGTGCGTGACCGACTCGTCGAGCGCCTGCGTGAGGCGGGCATCGTGGACGAGGCGACCCTCAACGCCATCCGCGTCGTGCCGCGTCACCTTTTCATCGACGAAGCGCTGGCCTCGCGTGCCTATGAAGATACGGCGCTGCCGATCGGCCATGGGCAGACCATTTCGCAGCCGTGGGTCGTGGCGCGGATGACCGAGGCGGTGCTGCAGGTCGCACCGAAGAATGTGCTGGAAGTCGGCACCGGTTCGGGCTATCAGGCGGCCGTGCTCGGTGCCGTAGGCCTGGAGGTGTTCACCGTGGAGCGGATCGGCGACCTGCTGCGCCAGGCGCGCAAGCGCTTCCGTTCGCTGGCGATGAACATCCGTACCAAGCACGATGACGGCCGCGTGGGCTGGCCGGAGCATGGCCCGTACGATGCGATCGTGGTGACTGCTGCAGCGCCTGCGTTGGTCGACGCGCTGGTGGAACAGCTGGCGGTCGGTGGACGCTTGGTCGCGCCGGTCGGCGGCCCGGGCGCGCAGTCGCTGGTGCAGTTGGACCGGCTGGAGGATGGCAGCATCACGCAGTCCGTGTTGGCGCCGGTCACCTTCGTCCCGTTGCTGTCTGGCATGCTTGACTGAATTTCACGGAGCAGGGCATTCATGAAGATCTTTGGGCCGCTGTACGAGCGGGCGTTGAAGTGGGCCAACCATGAGCGGGCACCGACCTACCTGACGGTGCTGAGCTTCATCGAGGCGATCATTTTCCCGGTGATGCCGGAAGTGATGCTTGCCCCGATGTGCGTTGCCCAGCCCAAGCGCGGCTGGTGGTTCGCCACGCTCAGCCTGTCCGGCTCGATGGTCGGCGCGGTGGTGGGCTATGCGCTGGGTCACTTCGCCTACGAGGCGGTCAAGCCGTTGCTGGATACGATGGGCATGCTGCCGGGCATCGAACGCGGTATCGCGGTCGTGCAGGAAAAGATGGCCGATTCGCCGTGGGCGGTGTTCACGTTCCTGGTGCTGGGCGGCTTCATGCCGATCCCGATGAAGGTCTTCACATGGGCGTCGGGTATCGTCGGTGTTCCGATGCCGCAGTATCTGCTGAGCATGCTGATTGGTCGCGGCAAGCGCGTATTCGTGCTGGCCGCCGTCATCCGCATCGGTGGAGCGCGCGCTGAAGCGGCGTTGCGTCGCTGGATTGAACCGCTGGGCTGGATCGCTACTGCATTGGTAGTGGCGATGGTGGCCTGGCTTGTATGGAGGTCGAAGTTCGCATGAGTGCTGATTGTTTGAACAGGGGGTTGCGCCTGGGCGCGCTGGCCATGGCGCTGTCCGCGCTGACCGCGTGCGGCACGGCCACCGTGGTGCGTCCGTCCGGTGGCGGGAGCGGCGGGGCCTCGTCCACGCCGAAGACCTCGGTGGCGCAGCCGGGCAAGACCGTGCGCGTACAGAAGGGCGATACGGTGTATGCCCTTGCGCGCATCCACAGCATCACGCCCTCCGACCTGATTGCCTGGAACAGCCTGTCCAATCCCTCGACGATCTATCCGGGGCAGATCATCCGGCTGTATCCGCAGGGTGCGGGCGGCGGTCGGGTGCCGACCACGGTGGTCACGGCGCCGCGGCCTTCGGGTGGCACGACGACCACGACCACGCCGGTGTCCACGGTGGCCCCGGTGCGCAGCAATGTCAGCTGGCGCTGGCCGGCCGACGGCGCGGTCGTGGGCCGCTACGTGGCGGGTGAAACGACCAAGCAGGGCGTGGACATCGCCGGCACCAGCGGACAGGCGGTCAAGGCTGCCGCCGATGGCGTGGTGGTGTATTCCGGTGCCGGCCTGGTGGGCTATGGCGAGTTGATCATCGTCAAGCACAACGAGCAGTGGTTGTCGGCCTATGGTCACAATCGCAAGCGCCTGGTCAATGAGGGACAGAGCGTGAAGGCCGGTCAGCAGATCGCCGAGATGGGGCGCACCGGTGCGAACCGGGACATGCTGCATTTCGAGATCCGCTACAACGGCAAGCCGGTCGATCCCCAGCAGTACCTGCCAGCGCGCTGAGGTGTCGCCGCTGAGAGCGGTTGCCGAGTCGGTTGTGGGGGTTGGCGGCGGGCGGGTGCCGGCGGGACAGATGGGACCCGCCGCAAGTACGTCCATGTAGGCTCGTTTCCGCCCATCCATGGGCTCCAACGGTCCCATCTGCCCCGCCGGCACCCGCCTTCGACACATCCCCTCGGCGGGGAGAGAAAGAAAAGCGAAGCAAAGCGAAGCAAAGCAAACGCAAAGCAGCCGATCGTTGGATTGGCTCTGCTTTTGCTTTTGCTTTTGCTTTTTTTCTTTTTCCCCGGCCACCGGCGGACTGTCGGGGTGAGGGGGAAGGGCGCTGGGCGGGACCTTGAGCGGCAGGAGCCGCGAAGAGCTACATGGACGTACTTGTGCGTGTCCCGCACAGGGGCGTTCCCCCTCGCCCAACACAGAACCCATGGCCGAAAGCCGCTCTCAGCGGCCAACCCTCATCGCTCGAGAATGAACGCGGCGGCGACCTTGCGGCCTTCGCCGGCGAGGATGTTGAACGTGCGCGCGGCGGCCGGGTTGTTCATCACTTCCAGGCCGATACCGCGCGACAGGCACGTGGCCATCAGCTGCGGTGACGGAAATACCTGACGGGCACCGGTGCCCAGCACGATCAGCACCGGCTCCAGTGCCAGGATCTGCTCCAGATGGGCGACCGTCAGCGCGGCCACCGAAGCGACCGGCCAGTCCTCCACCAGCACCTGGGGGGTGACGATGAAGCTGCTGGCCAGCTCGCGATCGTTGATGCGCGCCGAATGACCATCCGCACCCCGCAGGGTGTAGGCGTAATCAGGCGCTTCGTGACTGAGTTGCATACGGGGACGGGGCTCCGATCAACCGCGCGGAAGCACGATCTGGCGGTTTTCCTTGCTCGGGCGGTACAGCACGGCGACGTGGCCGATGCGCTGCACCAAGGTGCTGCCGGTCGTGGTCACCAGCTCGGCGATCATGGCGTCGCGGGCTTCGCGATCTTCCGCACCCACCTTCACCTTGATCAGTTCGTGGCGCTCCAGCACCTCTTCCAGCTCGGCCAGGAAGGCCGGGGTCACGCCTTTGCCACCAATCTGGAGCAGGGCTTTGAGGTCGTGGGCTTGGCCGCGAAGAAAACGGGTCTGGGATGCGGTCAGGGCAGTGGACATGCAGGAAAGCGCTGTGACTTGGGGGGTTCAGGGTATCATGGCGACCCCACCCGGCTGTATTTACTATGGTTTCCCGCAGCAAGAGCAGCCAGCGTTGGCTAAAAGAACACTTCTCCGACCCCTATGTGAAGAAGGCGCAGGCCGAGGGTATGCGCTCGCGCGCCGCCTACAAGCTGGAAGAGCTGCTCGAACGTGACCGGCTGCTGAAGCCGCACATGCTGGTCGTGGACCTCGGCGCGGCGCCCGGTGGCTGGTCGCAGCAGGTCCGCCGACAGATGGGCGATACCGGTCGGGTGTTCGCACTGGACATTCTGGAGATGCCGCCGCTGGCCGGCGTGGACTTCCTTCACGGCGACTTCAGGGAAGAAACCGTCCTATCGCAGTTCGAGGCAATGGTCGGTGAGCAGCCGGTGGACCTTGTGCTCTCCGATATGGCCCCCAATAAGAGTGGAATGGATGCGGTGGACCAGCCGCGGATGATGCACCTGGCAGAGCTGGCCATGGATTTCGCCGACAACCACCTCAAGACCGGTGGGGCATTCCTGATCAAGCTGTTCCAAGGGGTAGGCTTTGACGACTACGTGCGTGAAATGCGCCGGCGGTACGACAAGGTCTCCATCCGCAAGCCGGACGCCTCACGCAAGCGCTCCCCCGAGGTCTATGCCCTCGGACAAGGCAAGCGCGCCACGATCAAGTAAGCTCGACACGCAAGCAGTACCCACGCGCCACCCAGCACAAGAGGAATACCGGAGCCAATGAGGATGAACGACTTGACCAAGAACCTCCTGCTATGGGTGGTCGTCGCCGTCGTGCTGATGGTGGTATTCCAGAGCTTCTCGCCCAAGACCAGTGGTGCGGGCGCTCCGGGTGCCACGTATTCGCAGTTCCTGGACCAGGTGGACAGCGGCACGGTACAGAAGGTGACCTTCGCCGGCGACATGCGCGGCGGCACCAACGAAATCACCTACACCACCCGTGGCGGCCAGACCTCCACCATCACCGCGCCGTTCGATCGCGACCTGATCAACGTGCTGCGCACCAAGAACGTGGAAATCGTCCAGCAGGAGCCGTCCAGCGGCATCTCGCTGGGCGCCATCCTGATGAACTTCCTGCCGGTCATCCTGATCATCGGCTTCTGGCTGTTCATCATGCGCCAGATGCAGGGCGGTGGCGGCGGCGCCAAGGGCGCCATGTCCTTCGGCAAGTCGCGGGCCAAGCTGCAGGGCGAAGACCAGGTCAAGGTCACCTTCGCCGACGTGGCAGGCTGCGACGAGGCCAAGGAAGAAGTCGGCGAACTGGTCGACTTCCTGCGCGATCCGTCGAAGTTCACCAAGCTGGGCGGCAAGATTCCGCGCGGCGTGCTGATGGTCGGCCCGCCCGGTACCGGCAAGACGCTGCTGGCGAAAGCCATCGCCGGCGAAGCCAAGGTGCCGTTCTTCTCGATCTCCGGCTCGGACTTCGTGGAAATGTTCGTCGGCGTCGGCGCCAGCCGCGTGCGCGACATGTTCGAGCAGGCCAAGAAGCACGCGCCGTGCATCATCTTCATCGACGAAATCGACGCCGTCGGTCGCCATCGTGGCGCCGGCCTGGGCGGCGGTCATGACGAGCGCGAGCAGACCCTCAACCAGTTGCTGGTCGAGATGGACGGGTTCGAAGGCGGCGAAGGCGTGATCGTCATTGCCGCGACCAACCGTCCGGACGTACTGGATCCGGCGCTGCTGCGTCCGGGTCGCTTCGACCGTCAGGTCGTGGTCGGCCTGCCCGACGTGAAGGGCCGCGAGCACATCCTCAAGGTGCACATGCGCAAGCTGCCGCTGGCCGACGATGTCGTGCCGATGGTAATCGCCCGCGGTACGCCTGGTTTCTCCGGTGCCGACCTGGCCAACCTGTGCAACGAGGCCGCCCTGTTTGCCGCGCGCAACAGTGAGAAGGAAGTCCGCATGGACCACTTCGACCGTGCCCGCGACAAGATCCTGATGGGTGCCGAGCGTCGCTCGATGGCCATGAGCGAAGAAGAGAAGACGCTCACCGCCTACCACGAGGCGGGCCACGCCATCGTCGGCCGTCTGGTGCCCGAGCATGATCCGGTCTACAAGGTCACGATCATTCCGCGCGGTCGTGCGCTGGGTGTGACCATGTACCTGCCGGAAGGCGACAAGTACTCGATCAACCGCGTGGCGATCAATTCGCAGCTGTGTTCGCTGTACGGTGGTCGCGTGGCCGAGGAGCTGATCTTCGGTGCCGACAAGGTCACCACCGGTGCCTCCAATGACATCGAGCGTGCCACCAAGATGGCCCGCAACATGGTCACCAAGTGGGGCCTGTCCGAGACCCTCGGTCCGATTGCCTATGGCGAGGAAGACGACGAGGTGTTCCTGGGCCGTTCGGTCACCCAGCACAAGAGCGTGTCCAACGACACCGCGCGCCGCATCGATGAAGAGGTGCGCAGCATCCTGGACAAGGCGTATGCCCGTACCACCGAGCTGTTGACCGCCAACGTCGACAAGCTGCACGCGATGACCCAGCTGCTGCTGCAGTACGAGACCATCGACGCGCCGCAGATCGACGCCATCATGGAGGGCCGCGATCCGCCGCCGCCGATGGGCTGGGCCAAGTCGCCGAACAACAGCGACAACAAGGATGGCGGCAACAATGACAAGGGCGGTGACGCCCGCCCGGTGCCGCCGATCAGTGGGCCGGCCGAGCAGATCTGATCCGCCAAGCATGATCGTGCAGGAAAAGGCCGGGGAAACCCGGCCTTTTCCGTTCATGTGTTCCGTGCACGGGGCGGGCCGGTGCGGGACAATAGGACGACGTTCCTTCCACCCCCGGATGCCTCATGTCGACGCCCCCTCCCGAGCCGATTTCCCACACCACCGAAATGGTCATCGCCACCGTCGTCGGCGTGGCCGTCGGGCTGGGCATGGACAACCTGCTGCTGGGCTGCGGCGTCGGTATCGCGCTGGGTATCGTGCTGAGCATCGGCAAGACGCTGTACGTGGATCGCAAGCGCCGCAAGCGCTGACTCCCCCTGCTGGTCGCGCCGCGGCATGCCAGGCGGATCGGTTGAATTTCCTGTTCACGGCCAGCGGCCGTTACTACGCCCGAGGGTCCGCCTTGTTCGACATCTCCCCCCAGCTTGATTGCGCCGGTCGTGTTCTGCGGCTGGACCGTGCGCAGGTGATGGGTATCGTCAACGTCACCCCGGATTCTTTCTCCGACGGCGGCGCGCACGACAGTACCGACGCCGCGGTAGCCCATGGCTTGAAACTGGTGGAAGAAGGAGCGGACCTCCTCGATATCGGCGGGGAATCCACCCGCCCCGGCAGTGCGCCGGTGCCGCTGGAGGAAGAACTGCGTCGGGTACTGCCGGTCATCGAGCAACTGGCGGCGCGCACCGCTGTGCCGATCAGCATCGACACCTTCAAGCCGGAGGTGATGCGTGCCGCCGTCGCTGCGGGCGCCGGCATGATCAACGACATCCATGCGCTGCGTCAGCCTGGCGCGCTGGAGGCCGCGGCGGATACCGGCGTTCCGGTAGTGCTGATGCACATGCAGGGCGAGCCCGGCAGCATGCAGGCCGACCCGCAATACGACGACGTGGTGGCGGAGGTACATCGTTTCCTCGTGCAGCGGCTGTTTGCCGCCGAAATGGCAGGCATCGCCAAGAAGAACCTGATCGTCGATCTCGGTTTCGGCTTTGGCAAGACGCTGGAGCACAACCTCACGTTGTTGGCCCGCTCGGAACGCTTCATCGAACTGGGCGTGCCGATGCTGGCCGGTTTGTCGCGCAAGCGCATGCTGGGCGAGATCACCGGCCGCGACGTACCCGCGGAGCGGCTCGCCGCCTCGGTGGCGGCGCACGTGATCGCCGTGCAGCGTGGCGCGCGCATCGTGCGCGTGCACGACGTGGCGGCCACGGTGGATGCCCTGAAGCTGTGGCAGGCGGTGCAGGCCGTGCCTGCCGTGCGCCAGGACGCCGCGCCCAGCATCCGTTGGCCGGACGAAGACTGATGGCAATCGATCGGCGGCCACTTGCCATCGCGGTGATGGGCCCGACCGCCAGCGGCAAGACCGCCACCGCGATCGCGCTGGCCCAGCAGCTGGATGGAGAAATCGTCAGCGTCGATTCGGCGCTGGTGTATCGCGGGCTGGATATCGGGTCGGCCAAGCCCGACGCCGCCGAACGCGCGCAGGCGCCGCATCACCTGCTGGACCTGTGTGACCCGTGGCTGGCGTTCTCGGCCGCCGAGTTCGCCACCGCCGCCCGCCGCGCCGTGGATGACATCGTCGCGCGCGGCAAGCTGCCGATCCTCGCCGGTGGCACCGGGCTGTACTTCCGCGCGCTGCTGGAAGGGCTGTCGCCCATGCCGCCCGCCGATGAGGCCACCCGGGCGCAGCTCAGCGCGGAGGCGGCCGAGCGCGGCTGGGCGGCCCTGCATGCTGACCTGGCGAAGGTCGATCCGCAGGCCGCCGCACGCATCCACGCAACGGACCCGCAGCGTATCCAGCGGGCGCTGGAAGTGCATCGGCTGACCGGCCAGCCGATCAGCCACTGGCAGCGCCAGCCGGGCGAGGGCAGGTTGCCGCTGCGGACGCTGAAGCTTGTGCTGGCGCCACAGGATCGCGCAGTGCTGCACCGGCGCATCGAGCAGCGCTTCGACGCCATGCTGGCGCAAGGCTTCCTGGATGAGGTGCATGCGCTGCGCGCGCTGCCCGCCATGGCCGCCGTGCCCAGCCCGTTGGATCTGCCCGCCGTGCGTGCGGTGGGCTACCGCCAGGCCTGGGAGTTCCTCGATGGCCACGTGGATGCGGCCGCTTTCCGTGACAAGGCGATATTCGCCACACGCCAGCTGGCCAAACGGCAACTGACCTGGTTGCGCGGGGAACTTGATGCGCGCTGGTTCGATCCCCATCTAGAACATCAGCGGATGGCTGCAGCGGTCTCCGCCTTCGTCCCGTCCTGAAAGCGTCCCGTGCGCCTGCCGTGTACCATCGGCAAGTCGGTGGTTGGCTGGGGGGCCGTGGTAGCTGCCGACACCCATAAAAACAATAATCAGGAGTTAGCCATGTCCAAGGGGCAATCGCTGCAGGACCCGTTTCTGAATGCACTTCGGCGCGAGCGCGTGCCGGTCTCGGTGTATCTGGTGAATGGCATCAAGTTGCAGGGCACGATCGAATCGTTCGACCAGTTCGTGGTGCTGCTGCGCAATACCGTCAGCCAGATGGTCTACAAGCACGCCATTTCCACGGTGGTGCCAGCGCGTAATGTGAAGATGGGCCCGGGCGGCGGTCTTGTGCAGTCCAACGAGGACGGCCAGCAGGCAGGTGATGACTCAATTGAATAACCTTGGAGTGGTTCGTGTTTGATCGCTCGAAAAAGGGCGAAAACGCCCTGTTGATCCAGCCCCATATGGGCAAGCTGGAAGAAGACGTGCTGGAAGAGTTCGGTGACCTGGCACGCTCGGCGGGTGCCAGCATCGCCGCCACCATCACGGCACGCATCGACCGGCCCAGTCCGTCGACGCTGATCGGCAGCGGCAAGCTGGAAGAAGTGAAGGCGGCGGCCGACGCCAGCGGTGCGGACCTGATCCTGGTCAACCATGCGTTGAGCCCGGGCCAGGAACGCAACCTGGAGAAATTCCTGGAGCGCCGGGTGATCGACCGTACCGGTCTGATCCTGGATATCTTCGCCCAGCGCGCTCGCAGTCATGACGGCAAGCTGCAGGTCGAGCTTGCCCAGTTGCGGCATATGTCCACGCGCCTGATCCGTGGCTGGACCCACCTGGAGCGCCAGCGCGGTGGCTCCATCGGCCTGCGCGGCCCGGGTGAGACGCAGCTGGAAACCGATCGCCGCCTGCTGCAGAAGCGCGTCGAACAGCTGCAGAAGCGTCTGGAAAAAGTGGAGGTGCAGCGCACGCAGATGCGTCGTGCGCGCCTGCGCAGCGAGCTGCCGCGCGTGGCGCTGGTGGGCTACACCAACGCCGGCAAATCCACGTTGTTCAATGCGCTGACCGGTGCGGACGCTTACGCGGCCGACCAACTGTTCGCCACGCTGGATCCCACCGTGCGCCGCATCGTGCTGCCCGGCGGCAACGTGGTGCTGGCCGATACCGTCGGCTTCGTGCGCGACCTGCCGCATGACCTGGTGGCGGCGTTCCGTTCCACGTTGTCCGAGGCGCGCGACGCCGACTTCCTGCTGCATATCGTCGATGCCGCCGATCCGCACCGCGAAGAACGCATCGCGCAGGTCGACGAGGTGCTGACCGCCGTGGGGGCAGGTGATCTGCCGCAACTGCTGGTCTTCAACAAGATCGACCGCATCGACGGGGCCGACGTCCGCCACGACGGCCAGGATGGCGTGCCGGACGAGTCGCGCCGCGAACGCGTGTGGATTTCCGCACGCGATGGGCGCGGCCTGGAGCTGTTGCAGAGCGTACTGGGCCAGCGCCTCGGCCTGCAGCATGTGACGGCTGAGCTGCGTCTGCCGCCCTCTGCGGGACGATTGCGGGCCAAGCTGCATCAGCTGGAAGTGGTGGGCGAGGAAGTAAGCGATGAAGATGGCTGGTTGCTGCAGGTCAACATCCCGATCGCCGAGGCGGAGAAACTCGCTGCCGGTGAAGACGGTGCTCCGATCCGCGCGCTGCTGCCCGAGAAACTGCCGGAGTGGTAGCGTGGGCTGCCCCCTTGCCGCAGGATCGCCATGACCGTTCCCACTGATGACATGCTGGCCACCCTGGCCAGCGAACTGGGCCAGACGCTGCGGCTCGCCCAGCTGCAGCTGGTCACCGCCGAAAGTTGCAGCGGTGGCTGGATCGCCAAGTGCATGACCGATATCGCCGGCTCGTCGGCGTTCTTCGACTGCGGGATGGTGGTGTACAGCTACGAAGCCAAGCAGCGCCTGCTGGGTGTCCGTGCGCAGACGCTGGAAGTGTTCGGTGCGGTCAGTCGCGAGACCGTGCTGGAGATGGTATCCGGTGCCCTGATCAATTCCGGCGCGGGAGTGGCGATCGCCGTGACGGGTATCGCCGGTCCTGGCGGTGGCAGCGATGACAAGCCGGTCGGCAGCGTCTGGATCGGCTGGAAGCGGCGCGGCGGCTACGCGCAGGCACAGCTGTTCCATTTCCACGGCGACCGCGACGCGATCCGTCGGCAGACCGTTTCGGCGGCGTTGCACGGGATGCTCGCCCAGCTGTGAGATGCTGGCCGCTCACTCGGCACGGAGCGGTCTTCGATGTGGGAAACACTGGGCACGGTCCGTGACCTTGGACGTCTGCAGGAAATCGCTGCGGTCCTGATCCGTTATGGGTTCGGTGACCTGGTGCGGCGGATCGGCCTGGCCGATGTGCTCGAGCGCGCAGGTCGCCTGCTGCACTGGGGCGATGACAGCAGCCAGCGGCTGCCGATGACCGCGCCGATGCGTGTGCGCCGTGCGATGGAAGAGCTCGGTCCTACGTTCGTCAAGTTGGGACAGGTGCTGGCTACCCGCGTGGACCTGTTCCCGCCCGAATGGATCGCTGAATTTTCCGAACTGCAGAATGCGGTGCCGGCGCTACCCTATGCACAGATCCACGAGCAGTTGAAGCGAGACGTCGGTGGAGAGCCGGCGCAGGTATTTGCGTGGCTGGACGAAACGCCGCTGGCCGCCGCCTCGCTGGCGCAGGCGCATCGTGCGCGGCTGCACGACGGCCGCGAGGTCGTGCTGAAAGTGCGTCGCCCCGGCATCCGTGACGTCGTCGAGGCGGATCTGCGCCTGTTGGCACGGCTGGCCGAGATCATCGAAGCGCGGCTGCCGGACCTGCGCCGCTATCATCCTGCCGAGGTGGTGCAGCAGTTCACCACATCGCTGCGTCGCGAGCTGGATTTCGCGGCCGAATGCCGCAACGCCGAGCGCATCGCACGCGACTTTGAAGGTCGCCAGGACATCCTGATCCCGCAGGTGCACTGGCAGTGGACCTGCGAGAGCTTGAACGTCCAGGATTTCGTCGACGGCATCTCCGGGCGTGACCTGGCCGGCGTGGACGCCGCCGGGCTGGACCGGCGCCAGCTGGCCAACCGCGGCGCCGATATCGTGCTGAAGATGGTGCTGCAGGACGGCTGTTTCCACGCCGATCCGCACCCGGGCAACATCATCTACCTGCGCGACGGGCGCATCGGGGTGATCGATTTCGGCATGGTGGGTACGCTCTCCGAGTCGCGTCGATTCCAGGTTGCACAGTTGCTGCACGGACTGGTCGAGCAAGAGCCGGAGGCCGTCGCCGATATCCTGTTGGACTGGGCGGGCGGCGTAGCGGTGGACGAAGGACGCCTGCAGCAGGACATCAGCCAGTTCGTCGACCGCTATCGCGGTGTCCCGCTGAAGGACCTGCGCATCGGCTTGATGCTCAGTGACATCACCTTGCTGCTGCGCAGCTACAACCTGATGCTGCCGGCGGATCTGGCGCTGATGATCAAGGCCTTCCTGACCCTGGAAGGGATGGGGCGGCAGCTGGATCCCGAATTCGACATGGCCAGTGCCGCGCGCCCGTTCCTGGAGCGTGTGGTGATGCAGCGCTATGCGCCGCGCGCACTGCTGCGGCGGGGACGACGCAGCCTGCTGGGAATGATCGACCTGGCTGGCGAGCTGCCACGCGATCTACGTCGGCTGGTGCAGGCGGCACGCCGCGGTCGCCTGCAGATCAAGGTCGAAACCAATGCGCTGAAGGGTTTCGGCGATCAGGTGAACCAGGCAGCGAACCGGCTGGTGGTGGGCATCATCACCGCAGCGCTGATCATCGGCTCGTCGATCGTCATGCACAGCGTGGGTGGGCTTTCCAGCCGCTGGCTGCTGGTGCTGGGCGTGGGCGGCTTCATCGGCGCAGGGCTGTGCGGGGTGTGGATTCTGTTTTCGATCTGGCGCAGCGGCCGCCGTCGGTGAGGCGGGCGAACGGCTGAACCCCTCGCGGTGGGTCGGTTGGAGCTCTCTGGGTTTGGCCGGGCGGGAGGGGTTGGTGGGGGACGGCAAGAGCTGCATCCATGCGTGCCTCGTTTCGTGCCATCCATGGCACTCAACGCCCCCACCAACCCCTCCCGCCCGGCCCTGACAGTCCGCGTGTGCGTCCCACCACGTAAAAAGAAAAAGGTAGCGCCGACCCATGGTCGGCGAGCGCAGCGGGCCGTTGGCGGGAACATCGGGCGAACGGCTGAGCCCCTCGTGGTGGGTCGTTTGGATTTGCCTACCGTGGGTGGGCCGGGCGGTGGGGCTGGTCGGGGGACGCGCACAAGTACGTCCATGTAGCGCTCGTTTCGCGCCATCCATGGCGCTCAACGCCCCCGCCCAGCCCCACCGCCCGGCCCTGACAGTCCGCGTGTGCGTCCCACCACGTAAAAAGAAAAAAGGTAGCGCCGACCCATGGTCGGCGAGCGCAGCGGGCCGTTGGCGGGAACATTCCGCCGAGCACGGCTCGGCGCTACCGCTCTGCTTATGCTTTTCCTATTTTTGTCCATGGTGGGCGCACGCGAACCGTCGCAGGGCCGGGCGGTGGGGCTGGGCGGGGGCGTTGAGCGCCACGGATGGCGCGAAACGAGGTCCGCATGGATGCAGCTTTTGCCGTCCCCCGACCAGTCCCATCGCCCGGCCCAATCACCGTAACCCGCTCTCAGCGACCCACCACGAGGGGCCCCGCCGTTCGCCGCCACATCGGAGGCACTTGCGACACGATTGAGTTAGTAGTATTACTACTAACCATGGACACGACGACGCTCTCCGAAACCCAGCAGGCCATCCTGCAGATGATCACCGAACGCATCGAAAGCGACGGCGTGCCGCCGTCGCAGACCGAGATCGCGCGGGCCTTCGGCTTCAAGGGGGTGCGCGCAGCGCAGTATCACCTTGAGGCCTTGGAAGCGGCCGGGGCGATCCGCCGCGTGCCCGGGCAGGCGCGTGGTATCCGGCTGATCCAGGCCCCGCCGTTGAAGCAGGTGGCCGATCCGGCGCTCGATGACAGCGTGCTGCGCCTGCCCGTGCTGGGTCGTGTCGCCGCCGGCCTGCCGATCGGGGCGGACATCGGATCGGACGATTTCGTCGTGCTCGACCGGGTGTTCTTCTCGCCTGCGCCGGATTACCTGCTGAAGGTGCAGGGCGACTCGATGATCGACGAAGGCATCTTCGACGGTGACCTGATCGGCGTGCATCGCACCCGTGATGCGCGCACCGGGCAGATCGTGGTGGCGCGGATCGACGAGGAAATCACCGTCAAGCTGCTGAAGATCGGCAAGGACCGGATCCGCCTGCTGCCGCGAAACCCTGACTATGCGCCGATCGAAGTCCAACCTGACCAGGATTTTTCCATCGAAGGCCTGTACTGCGGCCTGCTGCGACCCAACCGCTGAACATCCCGGGGACGGCTGCCGCTGACGTCTGCGGCGATAATGTTCGACTTGCCCGGCCCGCGTCTCACTCTGTGCGATGAGCGGCCGCTACAGTCTCCCCCGAACCCGAGTTGACCACGATTAAAAAGATGACCACTACTTCAAGGACCAAGACAATGGACGAGAACAAGAAGCGCGCCCTGGCAGCCGCTCTGAGCCAGATCGAAAAGCAGTTCGGCAAGGGTTCGGTGATGCGCATGGGCGACCGCGTTGTCGAGCCTGTCGAGATCATCCCGACCGGTTCGCTGATGCTGGACATTGCCTTGGGCATCGGCGGCCTGCCGAAGGGCCGGGTAGTGGAAATCTATGGCCCGGAATCGTCCGGCAAGACCACGCTGACCCTGCAGGCCATCGCGGAGTGCCAGAAGAAGGGCGGCACGGCAGCGTTCATCGACGCCGAGCATGCGCTGGATCCGATCTATGCCGGCAAGCTGGGCGTCAACGTAGACGACCTGCTGCTGTCGCAGCCGGATACCGGTGAGCAGGCGCTGGAAATCGCCGACATGCTGGTGCGCTCCAACTCGGTGGACATCGTGGTGATCGACTCGGTCGCCGCATTGACGCCGAAGGCGGAAATCGAAGGCGAAATGGGCGACCAGCTGCCGGGTCTTCAGGCCCGCCTGATGAGCCAGGCGCTGCGCAAGCTGACCGGCAACATCAAGCGCTCCAACACGCTGGTGGTGTTCATCAACCAGCTGCGCCACAAGATCGGCGTCATGATGCCGGGCCAGAGCCCGGAAGTGACCACCGGCGGCAACGCATTGAAGTTCTATGCCTCCGTGCGCCTGGATATCCGTCGTATCGGCGCGATCAAGAAGGGCGACGAGATCATCGGCAACCAGACCAAGATCAAGGTGGTCAAGAACAAGCTGGCGCCCCCGTTCAAGCAGGTCATCACCGAGATCCTGTACGGCGAAGGCATCAGCCGCGAAGGCGAGCTGATCGACATGGGCGTGGAAGCCAAGCTGGTCGAGAAGGCAGGCGCCTGGTACAGCTACGGTGAAGAGCGTATCGGCCAGGGCAAGGACAACGCCCGCGGCTACCTGCGCGACAACCCGAAGGTCGCCCAGAAGCTGGAAGCGGAACTGCGTGAGAAGTTCCAGCCGGCCGAGGCGCCCAAGGAAGCGGGCGACGAAGACGACGCCGAAGAAGCGTAAGCAGTGCCTGCGGGGCAGGGTGGCGCCGTCAGTGACGTCGCCCTGTCCCGCAGCTCTTGATGCCCGTTGGTCAGGTGGCGTGACGCCACGACGCTGACGGAAGGATGTGGACATGCACGACGAAACCGAACCGCCCGCCGCTCCGGCCCGCAAGCGCCGACGGCCTGAGCTGACGCCGCTGCAACGCGCGCTGGGCCTGCTGGTGCGGCGCGAGCACTCGCGCAAGGAGCTGGGCCGGAAGCTGGTAGCCCGCGGCATCGAGCCCGAGCAGGCCCAGGCCGCCGTGGACCGTCTGACCAGCGAAGGCTGGCAGGACGATGAGCGCTTTGCGGAAACACTGGTGCGCAACCGCGCCAATGGCGGCTATGGCCCGCGCCATATCCTCGCCGAGCTGGGTACCCACGGTCTGGATAGCGACGCCGTGAGTGCGGCGATGGATCGCTACGAAGGGGATTTCCTCGACAACGCCCGCGACCTGGTTCGCCGTCGATTCGGCGAGGAAGGGCCGCAGGATCTGCCCCAGCGGCGCAAGGCCGCCGACCTGCTGGCCCGCCGCGGGTTCGATGGCGACACCATCCGCCGCGCTACCCGCTTCGATGCAGAGGACTGAGCGGCGCTGGCCTGTTACCCTTCAGGGTTTCGGAGGTCCGAAATCCGACCCTGGCCAGTGTGGCTGGCGGCGGTGGCTCTCCGGCCCGCAGACTGCCAGCCCCCATGACCGCATCCGCCAAATTCACCACCTCCCAGATCCGCAGTGATTTCCTTGAGTTCTTCAAGGGAAAGGGGCACACCATCGTGCCGTCGGCCCCCTTGGTGCCCGGCAATGACCCGACCCTGCTGTTCACCAATTCCGGCATGGTCCAGTTCAAGGACGTGTTCCTCGGTGCAGAAAAGCGCAGCTACGTGCGCGCCGCCGATGTGCAGCGTTGCCTGCGTGCGGGTGGCAAGCACAACGACCTGGACCAGGTCGGCTACACCGCACGTCACCACACCTTCTTTGAAATGCTGGGCAACTGGTCCTTCGGCGACTATTTCAAGAAGGATGCGATCGCGTGGGCGTGGGAGCTGCTGACCCAGGTCTGGAAGCTGCCGGCAGATCGCCTGCTGGTCACCGTCTACCAGACCGATGACGAAGCCTATGCACTGTGGCGCGACATGGTGGGCATCCCCGAAGAGCGCATCGTGCGCATCGGCGACAACAAGGGCGCCCCGTACGCCTCGGACAATTTCTGGCAGATGGCCGACACCGGGCCGTGCGGTCCCTGCACGGAAATCTTCTATGACCATGGCGATCATATCGCCGGTGGTCCGCCGGGTTCGCCGGACGAAGACGGTGACCGCTTCATCGAAATCTGGAACCTGGTGTTCATGCAGTTCGATCGCCAGCCCGATGGCACGCTGATCCCGCTGCCCGCGCCGTGCGTGGATACGGGCATGGGCCTGGAGCGCTTGGCGGCGATCCTGCAGCACGTGCATACGAACTATGAAATCGACCTGTTCCAGGCGCTGATCCGCAAGGCCAGCGAGCTGACCGGCATGGGCGATCTGGAAAACAAGTCGCTGCGCGTGATCGCCGATCACATCCGCGCCTGTTCCTTCCTGATCGTGGACGGCGTGCTGCCGTCCAACGAAGGCCGCGGCTACGTGCTGCGCCGTATCATCCGCCGCGCACTGCGCCATGGCTGGTTGCTCGGCGTGCGCCAGCCGTTCTTCAGCAAGTTGGTGCCCACGCTGGTGGAGCAGATGGGTGTGGCCTATCCGGAGCTGCCGGCCACGGCCGACACCGTGACCCGTGCGCTGAAGGCTGAGGAAGAGCGCTTCGCTGAAACGCTCGATGCCGGCATGAAGATCTTCGAAGACATCGCCAGCCGTGCCAGCAACAAGGTGATTCCGGGTGTCGATGCCTTCCGTCTGTTTGACACGTATGGCTTCCCGCTGGACCTGACTGCCGATATCGCCCGCGAGCGCGACATGACCGTGGACACGGCGGGGTTCGATGCGGCGATGGAACAGCAGCGCGAAACCGCGCGCGCCGCGGGCAAGTTCGGTGGTGGCGTGTCGCTTCCGGCTGATCTGGTGGCCACGCTGAAGCCGACCGTGTTCCTGGGCTATGACGCGTTGCAGTCCGATGGCCTGCGCGTGGTGGCCCTGCTGAAGGACGGTCGCCCGGTACAGGCCGTGCAGGCCGGTGATGCGGTCATCGTGCTGACCGAGCAGACGCCGTTCTATGCCGAATCCGGTGGCCAGGTGGGCGATACCGGCGTGCTGTCGGCCAACGGCGTGCGCGTGGACGTAGCGGAAACGCAGAAGTTCGCGGGGCAGTTCCATGGCCATGTCGGCACGCTGGCCGAAGGCAGCCTGAAGGTCGGCGACGTGCTGGCCGGGCAGGTCGATGCCGAGCGCCGTGGCGCCACCATCCTCAACCACTCCGCCACGCACCTCCTGCATGCCGCCCTGCGCGAAGTGCTGGGTACCCACGTGCAGCAGAAGGGCTCGCTGGTGGCTCCGGATCGCCTGCGCTTCGACTTTTCGCATTTCCAGCCGATCAGCGCCGAAGAACTGGCGATCATCGAGCGCAGGGTCAACCAGCAGGTACGCATCAACAACGCCGTTGAAGTGCACAACATGGGCATGCAGGAAGCGCTGGACTTCGGCGCAATGGCCCTGTTCGGCGAGAAGTACGGCGAGAACGTGCGCGTCCTGAAAATGGGCGACTACTCGACGGAGCTGTGCGGTGGCACGCACGTCAGCCGCACCGGTGACATCGGTCTGTTCAAGATCACGTCCGAGGGCGGCGTGTCCTCCGGCGTGCGTCGCATCGAGGCCGTGACCGGCCAGGGTGCGCTGGACCATGTGGATGCCGAAGAAGCGCGTCTGGCCGAAGCCGCCCATCTGCTGGGTGGCAGCGCGGCCGACGTGGTGGAAAAGATCCGCGTGCAGGTCGCACGGCAGAAACAGCTGGAACGTGAGCTTGAATCGTTGAAGGCCAAGCTGGCCGCCGGTGCCACGGCGGACCTCTCGTCGCAGGCGGTGGACGTGGCCGGAGTGAAGCTGCTGGTCGCCCGGCTTGAAGGCTTTGACGCAAAAGCCCTGCGTGATGCGGTGGATCGCCTGAAGCAGCAGCTGGGTGATGCCGTGATCCTGCTGGCCGGCACCCAGGACGGCAAGGCCGCGCTGGTCGCTGGCGTGAACGGCAGTGCAACCGGCAGGGTCAAGGCGGGGGAACTGTTGGCCCACGTTGCCAGTCAGATCGGGGGCAAGGGCGGCGGTCGCCCGGACTTGGCCCAGGGTGGTGGTGAGGACGGGCCCGCCCTTGCATCTGCATTGGCGGCGGTTGCCGATTGGGTCAAGCCGCGTCTCGTATGAACCGCAGCCCTCTCGTGCCTTGTGGCTGCGGGAGGGCTGACGGTACCATTGGCCATCTTTTTCCCTTAAACGTGGGGCGGGCCTTGACGGTCTGCCAGGCCGGTGGGGGATACCCTTCCACACGGTTTCATGGAGAATTACTGCAATGTTGATCTTGACCCGCCGCGTTGGCGAAACCCTGATGATCGGCGACTCGGTCAGCGTTACTGTGCTCGGCGTCAAGGGCAACCAGGTCCGTATCGGCATCACGGCACCGAAGGACGTGGCCGTCCATCGCGAAGAAATCTACCAGCGCATCCAGCGCGGAGATGAAGCTGCGACCAGCAGTGAAGATTCTGCTGAATAAGGCTTTACCTGCGGCCGCGAAAAACGTTATTATTCGCGTCCCCGCTGCGGAGTACTTCTCCACCAGCGGTTGCACCACCCCGGAGCGATGCCCGAGCGGCTGAAGGGGCTCCCCTGCTAAGGGAGTATAGGGTCAAAAACTCTATCGAGGGTTCGAATCCCTCTCGCTCCGCCATATACTCAGAAAAGCCCCTAGAAATAGGGGCTTTTTTGTTGCCTGCTCCCTTGCTACCCGCCCGGTTACCCACCCACCTGCAGGCGCCGATTTTGGGCAATCTGCCCCCGGATCCAGCCCTGCACTTCGGATTGTATCCACAGTGCGCGCCGGCCCACACGGATGGACTTCGGGAAGCGGCCGGCCTTGATCTCGCCGTAGATGAATGTCGTGCCCATCCCGGTAGCCGCGCGGACGCGCTCAAGGGACAGAAGTTCTTCAAGGGTTTCAGCTGCGCCCATCTCGGGTCTCCTTCGTTGTGTCTGATGCTGCGTGATGCAGGCCTGCTTCAAGGGGACGGAAGCCGATCACCCATGCCCATGAATAGCTCTCCCAGTCGGTGCCGGTGCTGGTCCAGAGGTCGCGGAACGCAAGGTCGTGTCGAACGTCACCTTGTCCGTGGGGGCCGTAGTACGTGACCCCATCATCGGTGTGCACTTCGATGCCTTCGGCGCGCACGTCGGCCCCGATGATCGCCTGCAGCCGTTGCACGCGCACGTCGGTGATCTACAGCGCCAGGCGGCAGGCCCAGCGAGCCACGTGGATGCTCGGCTGCCAGGGCGGGGCATCGTCGCCATTATCCGAGAACTCTCGGTCCCGCTGCTCGGCCAACTCGTAGGTAGGCGCGGCGACAACCGATTCACAGTTGTCCGCCCGGTAGATCACAGAGACTTTGGGGCCTTCTTCATGATCAGCCTCATAAACATAGCCAGGCATCCACGTTTCGCGCACCCACAGCCGGTCGCCGGGCAGGGGCTGACCGCCATGCCGATCTACAACTACGGCAGCGACTTCTTCCACGTGTTGGACCCGCTGCTGCCGGGTTGCTTGGGCACCTAAGAGGAGTTCCTGCGGGGAATGGTGCATCGCCGCCCCGGGCCAGAAGGCCATGCTGCAGGACGCAGAACAGTTCGGCCGATACCTGCGCCGTGAGGGCATCATGCTTCGCCGAACGCGCAAGGAAGTGGGGCGCGAGTTGCCTGAGCTATCGAAGATCCCCCTTGAGATCGAGGCCGATGCCGCCGTGCTGGACCAAGTGGCTGGCGATGCTGCCGCGCTGGCCAATGTCATCCTGGCGTCGAACGAGAAGTATCGCGGGGAAAAGATGCGCGCTGCCGGCGAACTGGAACAACTGGCCCGCCAGGCTACGGGTGTGGACAAGGCGCCCTACATGGCTGAGTTCGTCCGGCTGCTCATCCAGAGTGGGGAACAGGTCCTTTTGTTCGGGTGACACCGCGAGGTGTACGGCATCTGGCAGGAGAAGTTGGCCGACTTCAACCCGGTCATGTACGCAGGCTCGGAATCCCTTGCGTAGAAGCAGGCCGCCAAGGATGCGTTCGTCTCCGGCGCGAGCCGCGTGATGCTGATCAGCCTCCGCGCCGGCGCTGGCGTTGATGGCCTGCAGCACGCGTGCAGCACGGTGGTGTTTGGCGAGATCGACTGGTCTCCAGGCGTGCACGAACAGTGCATAGGCCGAATCCACCGGGACGGGCAGCAGGAGCCGGTGATGGCCTACTTCCTGATAGCCGACAGTGGGAGTGACCCGATCGTTTCAGAGGTTCTGGGCGTGAAGCGTGAGCAGATCGAGCGTGTCCGGAATCCGGGCGAGCACCTAGTGGAGCGCCGTGACGTGGGTGAGCACCAGTTGCGTGCGCTGGCCCAGCAGTTCCTCAAAGATCACGGGCACGCCGTCGCGCCCGTCAACGTTTCGACTATCGAGGTAACACCATGAGCGTCATCCCCGAGTTTCTGAGCCTGGACGAGGCGGCCCACCACCTCTACGTCGCCGGCGATGCTGGGCCCATCCTGTGTAGCGTAGATGGAAGTCGCTGGCTTGCCTGGCAGGACGGTCGTTCAAAGCTGGTAGTGGACGACGTCGACGACGTAGACCGATGCATAGCCGCATGAACCAGTTCACTCCATGTGCCAACTGCGGCGAACGGCGAGTTGGTGTGCGCGTACACGCGGCGAAGCGTGGTGCATCAACCGCCCAGGTGGCATGCATCGTGTGCGGGGCCAAGGGACCGCTGATCACCTCAAATGACGGCAGCGCCGTTGACGAGGCTGCCCGGAAATGGAACGCCCTTCCTGCGGCAGTGCTGCCCGAGGTACCAGCGCGCGCTGGAGCCCAGCCCGCCAAGTGGCTTGGACCCGAAAGCACGCGGGATCCGCTGGAGCTGCTGGCACGCATGGTTGTGTCGGGCAGCTACCGTGTGCCCGTAGAGGGAAGGGCGACACTGCCCCCGTTGAGTTCGGCGGACGTTGCCGGTGCGCTGGGGATGATGCGCGATCCGCTGGCGAAGGCGGCGGCATTGGCGGTGGCGTTGCGCGCTGAGGGTGTGGACCTCGCCCGGTTCGGGCGGTTCGCACTGCAGCGGGTGGTGCGCGCGCTGCACCATTACGAAGGCCACGTGCCCCTTCAGCTGGAATGCCCGGCAGATCGGTGGCGACTGCGGCTGGTGCTGCAGGATGCTGCCGACGACCTCGTGTGGCCAGAGCGAAAGCGTCCATCGGCGGAGGCCGCGCGCGCGGTGAAGATGCGGAAAGGGGACTACCTAGTCGTCTACAACATCGTCGGGGGCACGGTCCGTCAGGCACTTGAGGATGCCCGCCGTGAGTTTCGGATTAGGCTTTTTTCATGCGTCTGACCCGCCCGTTGTAGGCCATGAGACTAACTAACTGTCTACAAGCTGTGCGGGGTGCTGCTCGGACCCCTAGATAACTTCCGGTCGAACCAACATCCCGAGGCTTCGCGTTGCCGCATGTGGAAGATGCGCTGCGGCATACGCGTCATACGAGCGGGCGGGTCAAGCGCCGCTATCGCCGTCTTCATCTTCGCTTGTGAAAAGAAGGTCGATCTGAGCTCTCAAGCGAGCTTTATCTGCTTCAAAAAATGGCGACGGAATGACGAGCCATGCGCGTCGTCCGCCCGGAAGTCTTACAGGGATGCGATCTTCGTCTTGCATCAAGTCTTCAGCGCGCGCCATCGGTGAGTTGTATGGCTGCGCCGCTATCGCGCCGACCGACGCCGGTACAGCTATAGGCGGTGGATCCGCCTCTTCGTGCTCACGCATGCCTTCTATGCCGCCAGCCTCGCCTTGTGCATAGTATCCAGCGAACTCTACCGACTGCCGGAAGGCAATGAGCACAGACTCTGCCGCCGATGGGGCAAAGCCTCTCTGTATGAGCTCGTACCTTAAGTTGGGATCCGAAGGAAGGGCAGACGCGTACTTGTCGAGCAATTCTTCGTACAGCACCGGCGTGCGAAGAAACTTCTTCAGCAGGTCCGCTTTAAGAGAGTCGCTGGGAGCAAACTTGAGCGATTCCACGTCCTTCGAGATCGCTAGGACCCCGTCAGACACTCGTTCGGCCAATCCAAAGTATCTTAGAGAGGCGATCATCTGCAACGCCGCACCGTTGTTGGCCGATTTGTAGCCCATATTTTGGGCAAACACCTCGGTAGGCATTGGATGCAACCGCTCCTTTGCATAGATCTTCAGCGCCCTCTCAAACGCATCCGGAAGAGAGCTTGAAGGCGCACGCGGGCTCTTCTTCCTAATGGCGACGTTCATGGGTTCCCTCAACTGGCGATGACGTGGCAATTAAACCACACGCGCAACGGTTTTCAAAACAATGCATAAGGCACGGAAAGTAAAGATATTTTATCCGAGGAACTCAATCGGAACGAAGTATTCGCTATTCGCGAATAGCGAATACGACGTAGCGTCGCCGTTTTGTGAGAGTATTTGCTGATCGCGGACCTCGGTGCACCCTGATGGCCAATCGTCAAGCAGTTTTGAAACCACAAGATCTGGTCGTAGCGACTAAGATCGCAGTCAGCCAGGACTGGCCGATTGTCTATGCGAGGTTGGGGGCAGAGCTGGGGATCTCCGCCTCAGAAACGCATGCTTGCGTTGCGCGCTGCTTGACCGCGGGCTTGCTCTCCAAGATCGCTGGTAGCACTGAACCGGTCCGCGGCGCCCTAGAAGAGTTCATCTTGCATGGTGTGCGTTACTGCTTCCCTCCCACGTTTGGCACTGCGGCAGTAGGTATGCCGACTGGGGCATCCGCACCAGCGCTCCGCGAGAACTTCTCGCCCGATGGGACGGACTTTGTCTGGCCCTTCGCCGGCGGCACTGTTCGCGGCATCGCGCTATACCCGCTTTATCCCTCTGTGCCGGTTGCGGCTCAGGCGGACACGAAGCTCTACGATGTACTAACGCTTGTTGACGCAATAAGAGCAGGCGCCGCGCGTGAACGCGAACTGGCGGCAATAAAGCTGAGGCAATGTCTCGCATGATTTGGCAACAGGCGAATCTCGCAATTCTCGAGCTTGCGGCGGCAGCTTTGGAACCCGTTCTTCCAGAGCTTGCTTTAGTGGGCGGGTGTGCGGTGGGAATACTCATTACAGATGAAACGCGACCTGAGGTTCGCGCGACGATCGACGTGGATCTCGTTGCCGAGGTCACTACATACACAGGCTATGAAGAACTATGCAATAAGCTGCGCTGCCTGGGTTTCCAAGATGGAGACATTGTCTGTCGCTTCAAACGTGGCTCGTTAATTGTCGACGTGGTACCGATCGAAGAATCGATCTTGGGATTCGGAAATCCTTGGTTCGAGCCTGCAGCGCGCGACGCAGCGTTCTACACTCTACCCAGTGGGCGAACGATACGACATGTCACTGCTCCGTATCTATTGGCTACCAAGCTAGGAGCGTTCAGTGGTAGGGGAAACGGCGATTACCTTCATCATGACATAGAAGACATCGTCAATTTGATCGACGGGCGTCCCTCTGTAGTGGACGAAGTGGTCGCTTTAGGCGGAGCAGTTAGGGAGTACATCGAGGATCAATTTGATGCCCTGCTTGCCGATGTGGCCTTTGCCGACTCAATGCCGTCGCACTTTCATCCTTCCGAGGACCATAGCGTGCGAATTCCCTTGCTACTCGGGCGAATGCGGCGTCTGGCTGGACTGTGAGTGATCCAGGCAAGGTCCTGTTGGCCCAGCGATAGGCCGATACGAGCTGCACGCACTTCGATGAACCAGTCGCGACTTGCGCAGAGTTTTGTGGGAAACGCTTCAGTGAGCAGCCGGGCCCTGGGTATCTCGGAATGAGTGCGGTAAAGTACATGAACGAGTCGCTGGAACGGGTCTGATCTGCTAGGGAAGGTCTGAACAAATCTGCACCAAATCCGATGGTAGTGCCGGTGGCTGTCCGGCAAGCTTGAGGTCCATCAGACACACGTTGAAGGACCCTCCATGCGGGGCACCTACGGCCTGCAACCAATGAGCTAAGACATGGACTGGATGTTGGCTAAGGATGTCATCAATGCGCTTGCCGATCTGCTAACGATTGCGGCCTCCGTCATCGCTATCTATCTATTCGTTGCTAAGCGAAAAGAACTCGGTGCTGTATTTAAAGCCTTGGCTGCAACCGCCAACCAAGGAAGTCTGGCAGATCTTCGAGCAAAATTGGACCGCTTGAACGACCTCAACGCAACGGAACCATCCGCCTTGGTTGAGGTTGTAAATATCTGCCACGAAGTCTGCGGCCACATCGATGGCAACCCAGCCTTTGCAAAGTCCTTCGCAGCGGTCTCATCTAAAATAAAAATATCCGTGTCTAACAAGCGTAAGCCGATTACTGAGCCCCAGAAACGTGCGCTTGTAAGTGAGCTCAGGGAAAGTATGCGCCACTTCGATACCGTCGCTCTCGTGGATAGCATAAAGGAACCGCAACAATGAAAATCGTCTCTGCAGCTAACGCAATGATTGTGACTCGGGATCGAATCACTGAGGTGACGCCAGCCGCCCAAGGTAGCGAAATATTTTTTCTATACGACTGCAAGTATAAGTGGTCTATAACGAAGACCGACACCGCCGATTACGGGCTCTTTTTTTATCCAGGCACGCAAACGTTGCAAGAGTTGGCTGCGTGGCCAGATAACGCGTGGTACGAGTTCAATGAGATGATTCGGTACAGCACTTTGGATCTTGGAACGAAGGAGGCTAAAGATACATTTGCAGAGCTCTACCGCGTTGTCAGTGAGAATCTTTTCGGAATTAATAGCGTGCTTGATGAGATTATCGATAATGCGGATTGGATGTGAGGGCGCAACTGGTCTAGTTAGAGCGGCTTCGCGGCTCGATATCGCAACACTATGTGCATCACTTTAATACCCACAATACGCGGCCCAAGCTACCATCATTGCTCTGCGCTTTTCGAGCATCGTACCTCGCTTGTATGCAGCCTTGGCTTTATCGCGGATCCGATGAGCCAGCGCCGCTTCCGACAAATCATCAGGGAAATCAGTTGTTCTCGCCGCGAATCCTTGAAAGTTGACCGAAATCCATTAATCGTTGGACGGCCGAAGCCCATGCGTTTCAGCATGGCCGACATGTAGGGGCGACGCATGTCTTCAGGGTGTTGTTCCACTGGAAGGCTGTTTAGGATTTGACCAGCCGGAGCGGCGCTCTTGGATGTGCACGTCCGCGGCCTACGCACCACCCGCGCACCGGAACGCGATGGCACTGGTGCAGATGTCAGTGCGGTGCGCGCCGGCACGACGCGGTACATGCAGGCCGCGTTGCCGGTGGCGGATTCGTACTTCATCCGGTTGGTGGGCGTCACCGGCGGGTATCGCGCGGTGACGTTGACGGCGACCTACACCGCCCCGTGATGGACACGCGTCATGCCGGCTGATGGTCGGCGTGATGCGGTGCGGCCCGCTGCGCTCGCCGACCATGGGTCGGCGCTACCAAGGCCACGGTAGCGCCGAGCCGTGCTCGGCGGGAAGTGAGGCAGCCGACTGAAGTCGGCTCTACCGTGACGCAGCCGACTGAAGTCGGCTCTACCTTGTGATGCCGGCTCAGCCTGGCGCAGGCTTTTCGTAGTCATCCGGGGTGGCGTGGCCTTCCTGCTCGGGCATGTCGCGTTCTTTCCAGCGTGCACCGTCGTTGCGCAGCTTGTCCGGCGTGTCCGCCTGATTCTGATCGTCTTCTTCGTTGCCCGGATTGGTCGGCGATTGTTTGTTCATGGCACCCTCCGTGTTGTGACACGGATCGTGCAACCCGGGTCGTTAAGCGAACGAGTCCGTCGCATGAACGCGGTGCGGGCATGGAGGGCCGACAGACCCGGCACGGACAAAGCCGTGTGTGGGACGCGTGGGCGCCGTTGGCGGGACGGTGCGCTATCGCCCGCCTGGTCGGTACCGTGCACGACATCAACACCGGTGGCGTCGTCCTCGGTGACTGTCGGCAGGTTCGATAAGGGTGTCGACGACGTGCAGGCGGGTGGCAGGCATTGCCCGCCACCCGGACGACGGCCCTTACAGCGGCATGTCGAACACCAGCACCTCGGCATCATTGCCGTTTTCCAGTGTCACCTGCACTTCGTCGCGCATCTGCAGCGCGTCGCCTGCCTCCAGGGTGATGCCGTTGACCTGCAGCTGCCCGCGGGCCACCTGCACATAGGCGCCGCGGCCCGGTGCGAGGGTGTGGTGCAGGCGCTGTGCGCCATCGAGGATGCTGGCGAAGATGCGCGCGTCCTGGTGGATCAACAGGGAGCCATCGGCACCGTCGGGCGAAGCGATCAGGCGGAGCTGGCCGCGCTTGTCATCCGGGGTGAAGTGGGTCTCCTGGTAGGACGGTTCGATGTTCTCCTGGTCCGGGAACAGCCAGATCTGCAGGAAGTGCACCGGTTCATCGGCGGAATGGTTGAACTCGCTGTGGCTGACGCCGCTGCCCGCGCTCATGCGCTGCACGTCACCGTAGCGAAGGACCGATCCGGTGCCCATCGAATCCTTGTGCTCCAGCGCACCGCCCAGCACGTAGGAGACGATTTCCATGTTGCGGTGGCTGTGGGTGCCGAAGCCCTGACCACCGATCACCTTGTCTTCGTTGATCACCCTCAACGGGCCGAACTGGGTGTAGCGGGCGTCATGGTAGTTGGCGAACGAGAAGGTGTGCATGGAGTTCAGCCAGCCATGGTCGGCCTTGCCACGGGTTGCGCTCTTGCGGATCTGGATCATGGTGAATCTCCTTGTTCGATGGTTTCGATGCGGGGTTGGCTGCCTGTGCAGGCCGCGTTTCCCGTTGCGAAGAAGTATCCGCTTGCCCTGCCGCTTTGAAAAACGGATAGTTTTGCAAGCCATCATCGAAAAATTCGAATGCTCAAGCTCAGTCTCGACGCGCTGCAGATCCTGGACGCCATCGACCGACGTGGCTCCTTCGCCGCCGCAGGCAAAGCCCTGCACAAGGTCCCCTCGACCATCTCCTACACCGTGGCCAAGCTGGAAGAGGATCTGGGGGTGCAGTTGTTTGACCGCATGGGGCCCCGGGCAGAGATGACCGAGGCGGGGCGCGCGTTGCTCGACGAGGGCCGGCACCTGCTGCGCGCGGCACGCGAACTGGAACTGCGTGTCCGGCGCGTGGCCTCCGGTTGGGAGGCCGAACTCACGCTGGCGATGGACTCGATGTTTCCCACCTGGTTGCTCGGGACGGATATCGCGGCGTTCCGTGAGGTCGCGGCGCAGACCCGCCTGAGGCTGATCGGCGAGGCGCTGTCGGGCACGTGGGAGGCCCTGTTGGATCGTCGCGCGGACCTGCTGGTCGGTGCGGCGGGCGAGGGCCCCAGCGGCGGGGGCTATGTGGTGGAGCCGATGGGGAGCGTGGCGTTCGTGTTCGCCGTGGCACCGGGACATCCGTTGGTGGGCGTGCCGGGCGTGCTGCGGCGCGAACAGCTGGCGGAGCACTGTGCGATCGCCGTATCAGACTCGGCACGCCGCCTGCTGCCGCGCACCGTTGGCCTGTTGATGGGACAGGAAACACTGAGCGTGCCCGACATGGCCAGCAAGTTGCGGCTGCAGCGGGAAGGGGTGGGCTTTGGATTCCTGCCTGAGCCCTGCGCGCGCGCGGCCGTGGCGCGCGGCGAGCTGGTGATCCGAGATGTCGAGGAACACAAGCCGGACGAAACGTTCTGGCTGGCGTGGCGCACCGGGGAAGATGGCGCCGCACTGCGCTGGTGGCGTGAGCGCCTGCGCGCGCCGGGTGTGCTGGATGCATGGTGGAGCGCGGTGCGGTAAGCATTCTGTTGGGATGAGGGTAGCGCCGACCCAGAGTCGGTGACGGCCGGAATCCGGACGCGCAAAAAAAAACAGCAGGCCGAGGCCTGCTGTTTTCTTCGAATAATGGTGCGCCCGGAGAGATTCGAACTCCCGACCGCCTGGTTCGTAGCCAGGTACTCTATCCAACTGAGCTACGGGCGCACGGTGTACTGCTTTTACGGCTGCATTAACGGCGGCGTTGATGATCGCGTCACTGGTGCGCCCGGAGAGATTCGAACTCCCGACCGCCTGGTTCGTAGCCAGGTACTCTATCCAACTGAGCTACGGGCGCATGTGACAGCGATTTTTTTACCACTCAACACCAGCGGCGGGGCTGGTGTTCCTGTTGATGGTGCGCCCGGAGAGATTCGAACTCCCGACCGCCTGGTTCGTAGCCAGGTACTCTATCCAACTGAGCTACGGGCGCGCTTCAACAGGAGCGGAATTATGCGGATTACCGCCGCATCCGTCAACGTTTTTGTGAAGGGTTTCATTCAAATGAACGCGTCAGCGCCCCTGCGACGGCCTGTGGCGCCTTCATCCAGTGGAAGTGGTCGGCACGTACGCCCAGCGTTGCCGCATCCAATGTGCAGGTCGTGGCCTGCACCTGTGGCAGTTTCTGCAGCAGGGCCTGCATCGATCCGGCCGGCGCCAGCCAGTCATCGGCCATCAGGACCGCCTGCGCGTGCCCCTGCACCCGCTGCAGCTGGCCATCCAGGTCCTCATCCAGGCCGGCCGCTGCGTACCGGCTGCTTAGTCCAACCCGCGACCAGTCGGCGATGAGGCCGCGCGCTTCGGTACCGCCAAACCCCAGCCGTCGGCCAGGCAGCACACCCGTGCGCTGGGCCAGCCACGCCAGGAAGCGATAGGCCAGCGGCAACGACCAGCGGCGTGGAGCGGGAAAGCTGCGCCACCAGGGCGTGCCACTGGCCACCAGCCAAAGACGTGGAAAAACGGAGGGGACGCGGCCGGCATGCAGGCAGGCCAGCTGCCCACCCAGGCTGTGCCCGCCGATGATCCAGGGCAGCGCGCCGTCCTGGGCGTCGTGCGCGGCAAGCACCTGCTGGCTGGCCGGCAGGTCGTACTCGAGAATCTGCCGGTAGCCCCAATCCTGCGACCGCGAAGGACGCAATGCGCTGCTTCCATTGCCGCGCCACTCGTGCAGGTACACCGCGATCCCGTCTGCAGCCAGCGCCTGCGCCAAGGGCAGGTAATGGCGTGCGGCCACGCCCAGCGCAGGCAACCACAGCAGCCGCGCACGGGGATGAGTGGGGAGGCAGTGCAGCAGGTCGAAGCGGTGGCCGTCCGCGGTCTGCAACGGACTGGTGTGGCTGTCGACGGTCATGCGTGGGTTGCCGCACCGAAATGGTCCAGCACCAGCACCTCGCTGCGACCAGGCAGGTAGCCCAGCTGCAGGCCACGCGCCACATAATCGATCGCGGCCTCGCAGGCGTTGGGCAGGCTGAGGCCGTTGCAGAGTTGCGCGGCGATGGCAGAGGCCAGCGTGCATCCGGTGCCATGCGCATCCACCACCAGGCGTGCGTGGCTGAATTCCTCGCTGCTGACGCCATCGAAGTACCGGTCGATGACCCGGTTGCCTTCATGCAGATGGCCGCCTTTCAGCAGCACCGCGCCCGCACCACGGTCCAGCAGGATGGCCGCCGCATGCTCGGCGTCGTCGGCATTGAGGATGCGGCGTCCGATCAGCAGCTCGGCTTCCGGCGTGTTCGGGGTGATCAGCGTGGCCAGTGGTAGCAGGCGCGCGCGCAGGGCGTCCAGCGCACTGTCTTCCAGCAGCCGCGCACCACTGGTGGCGACCATCACCGGATCCAGCACGATGTGCGGCGGGCGATGTTTCTCCAGCGCATCGGCCACGCAGTGGATGACCTCGGCGGTCGCCAGCATGCCCAGCTTGACGGCATGCACGTCGAAGTCGTCGAAACAGGCGTCGATCTGCGCTTGCAGGAACGAGATCGGCGGCACGTGCACCGCGATGACGCCGCGCGTGTTCTGCGCCGTCAGCGCGGCGATCGCGGAAAGCCCATGCACGCGATGTGCGGCAAAGGCTTTCAGGTCGGCCTGGATACCGGCACCACCGCCGGAATCAGATCCGGCGATGGTGAGGACGGAGGCGGGGGTGTTCGGGCTCATGCAGGCATTGTAGGCCGTGAGGAGCACCGGCCGTCAGATGCCCGGTTTGCCGCCGCCATTGGGATGGAACTCGGAGAACGTGGCCGTCTTCGGATCGAACACCGCACCCCAGAACATCGCCCCGCCATCGCAGGCGCGGATCGCTTCGCGTGCCGGATTGATCGTGCTGTTGTCCGGCAGGTGGAAGGCGTTGACGTAGATCAGCTCGCTGCCGCCGGCCTCGATGCCGACGTACTGGCGATCGAAATCCTGCGGCGCCGCGACACGGGGCTCCAGTTGCGCAAGTTGCGCTTCGAGCTGCTCCACCTGCTGGCGACTGGGGGCCCAGTAACCGGTGACCCGGCCCTCGTCGCGCCCCGGGCTGGGGCGCGAGCACGTGTCCAGCACCTGCGCGGCAATGACCGGCCGGGTCACCACCCACGATTGCCCTGTCTTGATCGCCGTCGGCACGCTGGGCGGCCCTTTCACCGTGCTGCAGCCCGCCAGCAGGGCAACCGCCACCAGCGGCAGCGTTTTCCACATCATGTTGCTCACAGCACCTCCGAAGCGTAGTCGGCCAAGCGCGAACGTTCGCCCCGGCGCAGGGTGATGTGCGCGCTGTGCGGCCAGTTCTTGAAACGGTCCACCGCGTAGGTCAGGCCCGAGGTGGTCTCGGTCAGGTACGGCGTATCAATCTGCTCCACGTTGCCCAGGCAGACGATCTTGGTGCCAGGGCCGGCGCGGGTGATCAGGGTCTTCATCTGCTTCGGCGTGAGGTTCTGCGCCTCGTCCAGGATCAGGTAACGCGACAGGAACGTACGGCCGCGCATGAAGTTCATCGAGCGGATCTTGATCCGGCTGGCCAGCAGGTCGTTGGTTGCCGCCCGCCCCCACGAACCGCCTTCGGAAGGCTGGGTCAGCACTTCCAGGTTGTCGGTTAGCGCGCCCATCCACGGCGTCATTTTTTCTTCTTCGGTACCGGGCAGGAAGCCGATGTCTTCGCCCACGCTGACCGTCGCACGGGTCATGATGATTTCGCGGTAACGCTGCTGGTCCAGCGTCTGCGCCAGGCCCGCAGCCAGCGCCAGCAGGGTCTTGCCGGTGCCGGCAGTACCCAGCAGGGTGACGAAGTCGATGTCCGGGTCCATCAGTGCATTGAGGGCGAAGTTCTGTTCGCGGTTGCGCGCGCTGATACCCCATACGGCATGGCTGCCGTGGCGGAAATCATCGACCAGCGACAGCGTGATCCTGTCTCCGGCGACCTTGCTGACACGCAGCTCGACTTCGTCATCACCGGGCAGATGGACGTACTGGTTCGGGTACCAGTCTTCGGTCTCATGCGCTTCCACTTCGTAATGCGTGCGGCCCTTGTCGCTCCAGCTGCGCAGGTCGCTGCCGTGCAGCTTCCAGAAGTCTTCCGGCAGCTCGGTGGCGCCGGTGTAAAGCAGGCTGAAATCATCCAGCGCGCGGTCGTTTTCGTAGTCTTCGGACACGATGCCTGCGATCGCTGCCTTGATCCGCAGGTTGATGTCCTTGGACACGAACACCACCGGAACTTCCGGCGTCTCCTCGTTCAAGGCCAGGATCGCGCCCAGGATGGCGTTGTCCGGGATGACCTTGCCAAAGCTCTTGCCGGCATCGAAATGGCTGGTCTGGAAGCGCAGCTTGCCCGCACTGTGCTTGCCACGCAGCTGCAGGCCGTTGGGCAGCTGCAGGGGAATGCCTTCGGCGAGGTTGTCCAGCCCCGACGCCTGCACCAGTTCATTGAGGAACCGGCTTACCTGGCGTGCGTTGCGGCTCGCTTCAGAGGTGCCCTTCTTGCCATTGTCCAGTTCTTCGATCACCTGCATCGGCAGGTAGACATCGTGCTCCTCGAATTTGAACAGCGCGGTGGGATCGTGCATCAGCACGTTGGTATCCAGCACGTAGATGCGCTTGCCTCGGGTCATCATCGGTTCCTGGTGGACGGGCAGGGAAAAATCACCACAGCCTGCAGGGCAGGGTGGTGACGGACGAAGTAGGCGATGGGAGTCACTGTGCTTGGGCGGCCTTCAGCGCGTCGAGAACCGCATCGGCATGGCCGGCTACCTTCAGCTTGCGCCACGACTGCACGATGCGGCCTTCCGGCGAGATCAGGAATGTGCTGCGTTCGATGCCGCGCACCTGCTTTCCGTACATGTTCTTCAGCTTGATCACATCGAACGCAGCGCACAGCGCCTCATCCGTGTCGCTGATCAGTGGGAAACGAAATCCCTGCTTCGCGCAGAACGTGTCGTGCGACTTGACGGAATCCCGGGACACGCCGAGCACGCGGGCGCCGAGCTGTTCGAACTGCGGCAGCCGGGCGTTGAAATCGATCCCTTCGGTGGTGCAGCCGGGAGTGCTGTCCTTCGGGTAGAAGTAAAGCACCAGCCACGAGCCGGAAAAATCGGCGAGGGTGGCGTGATCGCCGCCGGACAGCGCCAGCGGCAGGGAGAGGGTGGTGCGGTCCAGGGTGTCGCCGTTGTCCATATGTTCCTTGTGCCGAACCGGGTTCTGGCCAATCGACTGAATGCCACTACACCTGCACGCTGCTACAGCTTCATGAAACATCGCGCACCCGTGACGAACGCGCGAAAAACCGTCAGAACTTCATCGGGTCCATGATCGCATCCAGGTTCAGATGGTCGCAGAACTCCAGGAAGTCATCGCGCAGCGCGGCGATGTGCATGGCAGCGGGCACGCCGACGGTGACCTGCGCGCTGAACATTTCCGCGCCGGTCTGCATGGCCCGGTAGCGGGTGCTCTGCAGGTTTTCGATGGTGATGCCTTGGCGGTCGAAGAAATCGGCCAGCTGGAACAGGATGCCGGGCTTGTCGGCGGCAATCACTTCCACGATGTAGGGCAACAGGTTGGACTGTGCGCCTTTCGCTTCGGTGCGGTACCAGACCAGCTTCAAGCCTTCTTCGCGCTCCAGCCGCGTCAGCATGGCTTCCAGCTTGGCGACCGAATCCCACGAGCCGGTGGCCAGCGCGGTGACCGATACATCGCGGCCCACGGTGGACAGGCGGGCGTCGACCAGGTTGCAGCCGCTATCTGCGATGCGGCGGGTGACAGGCAGCAGGGGGGACTCCGGATGCGTCGTATAGGCGTTGATCAGGAGGTGGTTTTCGCTCGGCGAAGGGCGCGGGGTGGTGTCGGTCAAGGCGATTCCGGGGTAATGCGTGCGTGAGTCTGAATGCCCGCAACGGGCGGGGATTCACCGGTGACCAGCATACTTGCCCGCGCTTTCGCGCCGCAAGTAACATGCAGGGCGCATCGGAGCTTTCCGGCCCCGCCGCGTCTCCCCTACAGCCAAGAGCAGCACGCCTTGTCCCTTTCCGGTCTCATCACCGCGCTGGCGACCCCGTTCCGGGCCGACGGTTCCCTCGATATCGATGGTTGGCAGCGTCTGCTGCGCCTGCAGCTGGAAGGAGGCGTGCACGGCGTTGTCGTGGCAGGTTCCACCGGCGAAGCCTCCACCCTGTCCGACGACGAGTACGACCAGCTGCTGGCCAGCGCGGTCGCGCAGGTCGCCGGTCGGCTGCCGGTATTGGCCGGTACCGGCCTGTCGGGCACCGCCAGGACGATCGCCCAGACCCGGCGCGCGGCGGCGGCCGGCGCTACCCACGCGCTGGTCGTCACCCCCCCCTACGTGCGTCCCACCCAGGCCGGCCTGATCGCGCATTACCGCGCGGTGGCGGACCAAGGCGGGCTGCCGGTGGTCCTGTACAACGTGCCGGGCCGCACCGGCTGCGACATGCTGCCGGACACGGTGGCCGAGCTGGCCCAGCACCCGAACATCGTCGGCATCAAGGAAGCGGTGGGCGAGGCCGGCCGCGTGCAGGCCCTGCTGGCGCTGCGTGCGCCGGGCTTCGTGGTGCTCAGTGGCGATGACGGGACCGCGTCGCGTTCCATCCAGGCCGGCATGGAGGGGTTGATCTCGGTGGGGTCCAATGCCTTGCCGGGCGCCTATCGCCGCCTGTGTGACCTCGCCGCCGCGCATGACCCCGCCGCCGACAGCTGGGACGCGCGACTGCAGCCGTTCCATGATTTCTGCGGTGTTGAATCCAACCCGATCCCGGTGAAGGCGCTGCTGCGCCGGATCGGCATCGGACACGACCTGCGCCTGCCGCTGCTGCCCCTGTCGGCAGCGCACCAGCCCGCTGCCGAGCAACTGGCCGGTGATATCGCCGCGCTTGAAGCCCTTTCCAGCCACTGATCCCCACGTGGCGTCCCAGGAGATTCCCATGCGTCAATCCACTACTACCTTCCGCGTGCTGTCCATCGCGTTCCTTGCCCTCGGCACCGTCGTGGCGACCACCGGTTGCTTCAAGAAGGGCGCGAAGGGCGATTACGCCCTGGCCCCGGAAATGCGTCCGCTGGAAGTGCCGCCGGATCTGACGGCACCGGCCGGTGCGACCGCCGCAGGTGCATCCGCTGGCACCAGTTCCGCGCTGGCCTCGCAGGCCAACCGTCCGGCGGCGCCCGCCGTTGCCGGTCAGGCGCCTGCCGCCCCGGCCAACAGCGCGTCCGGCTTCAACGTCAGCACCGCCAAGGATGCCGCGTTTGGGGCCGTCGGCACCGCGCTGGAGGGTACCGACGGCGTGCAGATCGTCACCCGTGCCCAGCTGCTGGGTTCCTACGACGTCGCCTTCGAAGGCAGCAACTTCCTGGTGCGCGTGGTGGCCGTGAACGGCGGTTCGTATATTTCCGCTGTTGACCCGCGCGGCCTGCCGGCCACCGGCGACGCACCGGTGAAGCTGATCGCTGCACTCAAGGCGAAGCTGGCCCCGTAAGCCACGTCGGACCCTGTCCACGCCGAGCATGCCGGGCGTGGATGGGCTGATGGCGGCCTGAAGGTGGCTGGGTGCGTTGGGTCGGGTTGGGTTTGGTTTGGTTTGGTAGAGCCGACTTCAGTCGGCTGCACCTCGCTTCAGCCGACTGAAGTCGGCTCTACCAGGCGGCCCCATCGGTCGGCCCCACACGTAGGCCCATCCGTAGGCCCCACTGGTCGGCCCCACCCGCCGGGTATTACGAAAAAGGGCGCCCTCGGCGCCCTTTTTTTGCATCGCGCCTGTCTCAGCGCTCCAGCAGCTTCAGCTTGTCCGGCTTGCCGTCCCACTCTTCTGCATCGGCCGGCGGATCCTTGCGCACGGTCAAGACCGGCCAGTCCTTTGCCAGTTCGGCATTCAGGCTGACGAACACTTCCTGGCCGGCGGGCACGTCGTCTTCGGGGAAAATCGCGTTGACCGGGCATTCCGGCTCACACAGGGTGCAGTCGATGCACTCGTCCGGATCGATCACCAGGAAGTTGGGGCCTTCGTGGAAGCAATCCACGGGACACACTTCCACGCAATCGGTGTGTTTGCACTTGATGCAGTTTTCGGTGACGACAAAAGGCATAGGGGGAGAGGCAGATCCGTCTTCAAGCCCGCAATTCTAGAACAGGTTGGGCGTGGGTGCTGGTCGAACGGATAAACCCCTTCGCGGCCACGACACAGCGGCGCGTCGTGGTGGTCGGGCGGAGGGGCTTGGCAGGACACGCCGCAAGTACGTCCCTGTAGGCTGCGTCGCCGCATCCATGCGGCTCAGCGTCCTGCCAACCCCCTCCGCCCGACCCTCTGACAGGGTGCGGGCGCGGTGGGTGGCCGCGACGAAAAAAGAAAGAAAAAAAAAGAGCAGGGCAGGGCACTGCGCGGCCCGGCGCGGCCTGTGCTTTTGCCGCAGTGCACATTGCCAATCCGAAAACAGCGGGCAACACTCGATGTCTAGCGGTAGACATTTTCGGAGGCGGGGGTGCGGGAGCAAGGCGGTGAGGCAGCAGGACCCGTTTATCTGGGTATCGATGCGGGGACGCAGAGCCTGAAGGTGCTGGCTTACGACTCTGCCCTGCGGCAGGTGGTGGCCCAGCAGGCACGTGAACTGGGACTGGTCAGTGCCGATGACGGCACCCGCGAGCAGGACGCAGGTGAGTGGATCCGTTGCCTGCAGGCCTGCGTGTTGGCGCTGCCCGCGGACATCCGGTCGCGGGTACGCGGCTTGGCCGTATCGGGCCAGCAGCACGGCTTCGTGCCCGTGGCTGCCGATGACAGCGTGCTCGGTCCGGTAAAGCTCTGGTGCGACACCAGCACCACCGCCGAATGTGACGACATCACAGGGGCGATGGGCGGTGAAGCGGCGTGTATTACGGCCGCAGGCAATCCGCTGCGTGTGGGCTATACGGCCTCGAAGCTTCCCTGGACCCGGCAGCATCGTCCGGAGGTCTATGTGGCGCTGGATGGCATCCTGCTGCCACACGACTACCTCAACCTGTGGCTCACCGGCGAGCGGTTCATGGAGTGCGGCGATGCCTCGGGTACCGGCTGGCTGGACGTGCGCTCGCGCACCTGGTCTGCCCCGTTGCTGGCGGCCACAGATGGCACGCGGGACCTGCGCGCGCTGTTGCCGCCGCTGGTCGCGCCTGATGCCACGTTTGCCTTGCAGCCGGCCACGGCACAGGCGCTGGGCCTGCCCGCTGTTGTGCGCGTGGCGGTCGGTGGTGGCGACAACATGATGGCGGCGATCGGTACCGGCGCGGTGCGCGAAGGCCGCCTGAGCATGAGTCTGGGGACATCCGGCACGCTGTTTGCCTGGCGCGGAAGCCCGACGATCGACCCGCAGGGACGCTGGGCCGCCTTCTGCGCGTCCGATGGCGGCTGGTTGCCGCTGATCTGCACCATGAACTGCACCGTGGCCACCAACCAGGTCGCGCAGTTGCTGGGGCTGCACCGTGGTGACGGCGAGCAGTTGATGGCGGCCAGCCAACCCGGTGCCGGTGGCCTGGTGCTGCTGCCGTTCTTCAACGGCGAGCGCAGCCCGGACCTGCCGCTGGCCAAGGGCGCCTTGCATGGCATGGATCTGCACAACCTCACCGCGGCGAATCTGTACCGCGCTGCGATGGAGGGCGCCAGCTTCAGCCTGCGCCTGGGCTACGACGCACTGTGCGAGGCCGGGCTGCAGGGCGAGCGGATCATGCTCACCGGCGGCGGCGCCAACAGTGCCGCTTGGCGTCAGTTGATCGCCGATCTTTTCCAGTTGCCGGTGGAGGTACCGCTGCAGACCGAGGGCGCGGCCTTCGGTGCGGCGCTGCAGGCGCTGTGGGCCTGCGACGGTGCAGGGCATGAAGGCAACGCACTGCAGGACATCGTCGACGCGCACGTGGTCTTCGATCCCCGGCTGTCCGCCCGGCCGGACCCGGCACGCGGTGCGCTGTATGTGCGTGCGTACCAACGTTTTGCCCACCATCTGCAGGAACTGTTGCCGCTGTACCGGCAGCGCCTGCCCTGATTCCCCCAAAAGGATGTCGACCATGAGTGCTTCGTTCCACGTTGGCCAACGCGAGTTCTTCCCGGGTATTGGCCGGATTCCCTTCGAGGGACGTGATTCCGACAATCCGCTGGCGTTCAAGGTGTATGACGCAGACAAGCAGATCGGTGGCCGCAGCATGGCCGAACACCTGCGCTTCGCCGTTGCGTATTGGCACAGCTTCTGCGGGGCAGGGCACGATCCCTTCGGCCCGGGTACGCGGGCGTATCCGTGGGACCAGGGGGCCACGCCGCTGGCGCGTGCCGAATCCAAGGCGGACGCGGCCTTCGAGTTTTTCACCAAGCTGGGCGTGCCGTACTACTGCTTTCACGACGTCGATCTGGCGCCGGATGCCGATGACATCGGCGAGTACCGGGACAATCTGGCGCACATGGTCGAGGTGGCACGCGAGCGGCAGGACAAGACCGGCATCAAACTGCTGTGGGGCACGGCCAACCTGTTCTCGCATCCGCGCTACATGAACGGTGCGGCGACCAACCCGGACTTCAGCGTGGTGGCGCGCGGCGCGGTGCAGGTGCGTGCGGCGCTGGATGCCACGGTCGCGCTGGGTGGCAGCAATTACGTGTTCTGGGGCGGCCGCGAGGGCTATTCGTGCCTGCTCAACACCGACATGAAGCGCGAACAGGCGCATCTTGCGCGGTTTTTGACAGCGGCCCGCGATTACGGGCGCAGTATCGGCTTCACGGGCACCTTCCTGATCGAACCCAAGCCGATGGAGCCGATGCACCACCAGTACGACTTCGACAGCGCCACCGTGGTCGGCTTCCTGCGCGCGCATGGCCTGGACAAGGACTTCAAGCTCAACATCGAAGCCAACCATGCCACCTTGTCCGGGCACACCTTCGCGCACGATCTGCAGGTAGCTTCCGACGCGGGCCTGCTGGGCAGCATCGACGCCAACCGCGGCAACCCGCAGAACGGCTGGGACACCGATCAGTTCCCCACCGACATGTATGACGCGGTGGGGGCGATGCTGGTGGTGCTGCGGCAGGGCGGATTCGCCGATGGCGGCCTGAACTTCGATGCAAAGGTACGTCGCGAATCAACAGATCCGCAGGACCTGTTCATGGCCCACATCGGCGGCATGGACGCGTTTGCCCGCGGCCTGGAGGTCGCCCATGCACTGCTCACGGCATCGCCGCTGGAGCAGTGGCGCAGCGAGCGCTATGCCAGCTTCGACCAAGGCCCCGGTGCCGCGTTTGCCCAGGGGCAGCTGACCCTGCAGGACCTGTGTGCCCATGCACAGCAGGCCGGCGAGCCGCGCCAGCGTAGCGGACGGCAGGAAGCGTATGAGAATCTGCTCAACCAGTACCTGCTGCGCTGAGCAGCCGGCGTCCACCGCAACCGGATAAACCCATGTCCACAGCGATACCTGCATCCGTCGGCACGCGCGGAGAGAACACGGCTTTCATCGTGCTGATCAGCTGCGTGGCCACCATTGGCGGCTTCCTGTTCGGCTTCGACAGTGGCGTCATCAACGGCACCGTCGATGGCCTGCGCGC
This sequence comes from Stenotrophomonas sp. 169, assembly GCF_014621775.1. Lineage (NCBI taxonomy): Bacteria > Pseudomonadati > Pseudomonadota > Gammaproteobacteria > Lysobacterales > Lysobacteraceae > Stenotrophomonas > Stenotrophomonas sp. 169. Next base: position 2,653,563 of record NZ_CP061204.1, on the reverse strand, counting down.
CGCGTTCAATTCCAGCGAAGCGGCGCTGGGCTTCGAGGTGGCCTCGATGCTGCTGGGCTGCGCCATCGGTGCATTCCTGGCCGGGCGGCTGGGGGACCGGCTGGGCCGGCGCGGGGTGCTGATCATCTCCGCGGTGCTGTTCCTGCTGTCCGCGCTGGGAGCTGGCGCCGCCCATGTATCGTGGCTGTTCGTCACGGCGCGCGTGGTGGGGGGCTTTGCCGTCGGTGCTGCCAGCGTGATGGCCCCGGCCTACATCGCCGAGGTCGCCTCGGCACGCTATCGCGGCAAGCTGGCGACGGTGCAGCAGATCGCGATCATCAGTGGGCTGTTCGCGGCGTTCCTCAGCAACTATCTGCTGGCCCGCGCGGCGGGCGCCTCCACCGAAGCCTTGTGGCTGGGGCAGGAGGCGTGGCGGTGGATGTTCTGGATGCAGGCCATCCCGTCGTTGCTGTTCCTCGCGCTGCTGCTGGTGATTCCCGAAAGTCCGCGCTTCCTGGTGGTGAAGGGGCGGCGCGAGCAGGCGGCCTCCGTGTTGACGCGGCTGTACGGAGCAGCCGAGGCGCAGGCCAAGCTGGGCGAGATCGAAGCCAGCCTGTCGCAGGACCAGCACACACCGTCCTTTGCGGATCTGACGGATCAGGGCACCGGCAAGCTGCGCCGTATCGTGTGGGTGGGTATCGGCCTGGCCGTATTGCAGCAGCTGGTCGGTATCAACGTGGTGTTCTATTACGGCGCGGTGCTGTGGCAGGCGGTCGGCTTCTCGGAAAGCGATGCATTGCTGATCAACGTGCTGTCCGGTGCCCTGAGCATCGGGGCGTGCCTGGTCACCGTGCTGCTGATCGACCGCATCGGTCGCAAGCCATTGCTGTGGATCGGCTCGGTGGGCATGGCGGTGTCCCTGGCGCTGATGGTGGTGGCGTTCTCCAGCGGCAGCCTGGTCGACGGCAAACTGCAGTTGTCCGATGGCATGGGCCGTCTGGCGCTGGTGGCCGCCAATGTCTACGTGGTGTTCTTCAACATGTCCTGGGGCCCGGTGATGTGGGTGATGCTGGGGGAGATGTTCCCCAACCAGATCCGGGGCTCGGCGCTGGCCGTGGCGGGCGCGGCACAGTGGACGTCGAACTTCGCGATCACCGTGAGCTTTCCGGTGCTGCTGACCGGGATCGGGCTGGCCGGCGCGTATGGCATCTACACGGTGGCCGCGTTCCTCTCCATCTTCTTCGTGCTGCGCTACGTGCGCGAAACGAAGGGCAAGGAGCTGGAGCAGATGGAGGGCTGAGGTGCGGTCGGCCGAGGGTCGACCGTTTTCTGCGGCGGCGGGATGTAGTGCGTGGTGCAGCCGGCTGAAGCCGGCTCTACCGCCGGCTCTACCGGGTGCGGCAGCAGGGTCTGGACGCAGAAAAGCCCGCTTTTGGCGGGCTTTTTGCTTCCTGCTGCAGTGACTGGTGCTCCCTAGGGGACTCGAACCCCTGTTTTAGCCTTGAGAGGGCCACGTCCTAACCATTAGACGAAGGGAGCGTTTGAAGTGTCACTGCCGGGGCAGGCGCGCTAGTATATGCATCTCGATGCCATTGGGCAATCCCGAAACTTCAACCGGAAGCGCCAACATCATTTCCTCCGTGACAACTCCCATAAGCCTGCGCGTCATCCCGCGCGACCAGCACACCATCTCCCGCAAGGACATCAGCCCGAACGCACTGCGCGTGCTGTACCGCCTGCGTGATGCCGGCTTCGGCGCCTACCTGGTAGGCGGTGCCGTGCGTGACCTGCTGGTCAATGGCCATCCCAAAGATTTCGACGTGGCCACCGACGCCACGCCCGAGCAGGTCAAGCAGCAGTTCCGCAACTGCCGGCTGATCGGCCGCCGTTTCCGCCTGGCCCATGTAGTGTTCGGCCGCGAGATCATCGAAGTGGCCACCTTCCGCGCCAATCTTGATGATGGCAGCGGTGACCGCGAGATGGACAACGGCATGCTGGTGCGCGACAACGTGTACGGCTCCATCGAAGAGGATGCGATCCGCCGCGATTTCACCTGCAATGCGTTGTATTACGCGGTCGAGGATTTCTCGGTGCGCGACTACACCGGTGGCTTTGAAGACGTGCAGGCGCGCCTGATGAAGCTGATCGGCGACCCTGAGCAGCGCTATCGCGAAGATCCGGTGCGCATGCTGCGCGCGATCCGCCTGGCGGCCAAGCTCGGTTTCCAGATTGAAGAGAAGACCGCCGCGCCGATTCCGCAGCTGGCGAACCTGCTGAACGAAGCCGCGCCCGCACGCCTGTTCGAGGAAGTGCTGAAGCTGTTCCTGTCCGGCCACGGCGTGGCCAGCTTCGAGGGACTCGAGCGCTATGGCTTGTTCGACGTGCTGTTCCCGGAAAGCGGCAAGGCGCTGCGCTCCAACCGCAGTGGCGCGCTGCGCCGCATGTTGATCGAAGGTCTGGCCAACACCGACCTGCGCGTGGCCAATGATGAGCCGGTGTCGCCGTCGTTCCTGTTCGCGCTGCTGCTGTGGCCGGCGTTCTGCCGTGCCCAGGCCAGCCTGCTCAAGCAGGGCGTGGCTGAAGAAGAGGCGCAGCGCCGTGCGGCTGATCGGGTGACCCTGCACCAGCTGACCACCGTGGCGCTGCCGCGCCGGTTCTCCCTGCCGATGCAGGAGATCTGGTTGCTGCAGGCACGCTTCGGATCGCGCCAGCGCAAGAGGGTGTTCCGCACCCTGACCCACCCGCGCTTCCGCGCCGCCTTCGATTTCCTGATCCTGCGCCAGGTGGCGTCCAGCGAGCACGCTGCCGACGTGGCGTTCTGGCGCGAGGCACAGCAGCAATCCGGCCGCGAGCTGGAGACCACGCTGGACGATATCCACGAGCAGGATGACGCCAGCGAAGAGGACGCGCCGCGCAAGCGTCGTCGTCGCCGTCGTCGTCCGGAAGGTGCCGCCTCCGCGCCGGCGGAATAAGTCGCATGGTCGAGGCCTGGATCGGGCTCGGGGCCAACCTCGGCGACGCCGAGGGAAGCGTGCGCGGTGCATTGCGCGCGCTCGATGGCCTGGCGGACACGACGCTCCTGCGGGCATCCTCGCTGTACGCCACCCCTGCGTGGGGCAACGAAGATCAACCGCCCTTCGTCAACGCGGTGGCCTGCGTGCAGACCACGCTGCCGCCGCTGGCCTTGCTGCACGCCCTGCTGGCGCTGGAGCAGCAGTTCGGCCGGGTGCGCGATCCGTCCCTGCACTGGGGGCCGCGCATGCTGGACCTGGATATTCTGCTGTATGCCGACCAGGTGATCGATCTGGCCGAGCTGACGGTGCCGCATCCCTTCCTGCACCAGCGTGCGTTCGTCCTGGTGCCGCTGGCGGAAGTGGCCCCCGGGCTTGTGCTTCCCGGTCGTGGTCGCGTGCAGGATGCAGTGATGCAGGTGGACCCCTGCGGGATTTCCCGGTTAGAGGGATAATGGGCGCGTTATCACCCCCGGTTATTTCCTGATGAGCACGCACGCAGACAGCAAGCCCTGGACCGTCCCGGCGCTGGCGGAGGCCAAGCGCAACGGCCAGAAGCTGGTCATGTTGACCGCCTATGACGCAGGGTTCGCCCGCGCTTTCGATGCCAACGGGGTCGACATCGTCCTGATTGGCGATTCACTGGGCATGGTGGTCCAGGGCCATGATTCCACGCTGCCGGTGACCGTTGCCGACATGGTCTACCACACCCGTGCGGTGGCCCGCGTACTGGAACGCGCGCTGCTGGTGGCGGATCTGCCCTTTGGTGCGGACGCTACGCCCGAGCGCGCGTTCGATGCATCGCTGCAGCTGCTGCAGGCCGGCGCGGAAATGGTCAAGATCGAAGGCGCCGGCTTCAAGCTGGACATCATCCGCCATCTGGTGGAACGCGAGATTCCGGTCTGTTCGCACCTTGGGCTGACCCCGCAGTCGGTACTGCGGCTGGGCGGCTATCGCGTGCAGGGCCGTGGTGATGCCGCGCGGCAGCTGGTGGAAGATGCCAAGGCCGTGGTCGAGGCAGGCGCCAGCATGATCGTGCTGGAATGCCTGCCCACCCCCGTTGCCGCCGCAGCAACCGCGGCGGTGTCCGTGCCCACCATCGGCATCGGCGCCGGCCCGCAGTGCGATGGCCAGGTGCTGGTGATGCATGACCTTCTCGGCCTGGACAGTGGCCACCGCCGGCCCAAGTTCGTCAAGGATTTCCTTGCCGAAGGCGGTTCGGTGGCCGGTGCTGTCCGTGCCTACGCCGACGCCGTGCGCGACGGCACTTTCCCCGACGCTGAGCACGCCTACGCATCATGATCGAGACCGTCACCGAACTTGCCCAGCTGCGCGCCATCGTCAGCGGCTGGAAGCGCGAGGGGCTGCGCGTTGCGCTGGTGCCCACCATGGGCAACCTGCATGCGGGCCATTATTCGCTGGTCGCGCTGGCGCGGCAGTACGCCGACCGCGTGGTGTCCAGCGTGTTCGTCAACCCGACGCAGTTCGGCCCGAACGAGGATTTCACCCGCTACCCGCGCACCCCCGAGGCCGACACCAGTGGCTTGGAAGACGCGGGCTGCGACGTGCTGTGGTTGCCGACCGTCGAATCGATGTACCCGTTCGGCGTCGAGCTGGCGGCCAATGTCAGCGTGCCCGGCATCAGTGGCCTGCTTGAAGGGGCGCACCGCCCTGGCCATTTCGATGGCGTGTGCACGGTCGTATCGCGCCTGTTCAACCAGGTCCAGCCCGACGTGGCCGCGTTCGGCAAGAAGGACTACCAGCAGTTGGCGGTGATCCGGCAGATGGTGGCCGACCTGGCATTCCCCATCCAGATCGTCGGCGGTGACATCGTGCGCGAAGACGATGGCCTGGCCATGAGTTCGCGCAACCAGTATCTCGATGCAACGCAACGCCCGGCCGCGACCACCATCCACCGGGTGTTGATGGGGATGCGCGAGGGCTACATCAGCGGGCATGCGCGCGAGCGCATCGAGGCTGATGCTGTAGACGCGCTGCAGGCGGCAGGCTTCCAGGTGGACTATGCCGCACTGCGCACGCCGGACCTGATCGAACCGCCGCATGAAGGCGGCCCGCGCGTGGCCCTGATCGCTGCCCGGCTGGGCAGCACGCGCCTGATCGACAATCTCGAGTTCTGACGCTGGGGCATGGCGCAAACGGGGCGCAACCGGGTCAGAGTCCGTTTCGCGAAGCGAAAAGGACTCTGACCCTTTTTTACACCTGCTCCAGCGCCCGCCTGACCAGCCCTTCGCGATACCAGGTTCTATCGGGGTAGACCGGCTGCCCGCGTGCCATCCGCTGTTCATGGATCTGCACCGCGATCTCCATCGCCCTGTCTGATTCGGTATCCAGAAGCGTGGGCGTGCGGAATGGCGCAGGGCTCACTGCGTTAGCCGGGGCGGAAGGTCGGTAGCAGAAGCCGCTGGCCACCGAGATCGCCTTGTCGGTCTGTTCGGCCTCGGCCCACGCGGCCTGCGCCAGCTTGGCTTCCAGGTTTGCGATTCTGCGCAGCATCGGATGCGCGGCATAGATGCCGGTGGCGGGAAACTGCATAGCGTCCTTCGCCTTGCCCGCTAGCGGCGCAGTTTCCGCCGGGCCGGCGCCTGACCTCTCAACGCGGCGCCGTGGCGGCCCCACAGGTGGCCGGTGCACGTTGCGCACGGCGACCGAACGCAGCTTGCGTCGGCGGGGTTCTGCCGGCACATCGCCGATCCGGGTAGGGCCGGAGAAGCGGCTGACAAGCTGGTCGAAATCCTTGGCACGGCTGAGGGTGGCGAACATGGGTACTCCCGGTTGAAGCGGACAGTTCAGCGGATGCAAGCAAGCCGCGCTTGCGGGAATCGTGCGTGGCCGCCAGTACCTGAACCGCCGCCTGACTGGCATGGGCTGCCCCTGTCGCCAATCCCCCAGATGGTAGAATCCGGACTTTCCTTTACCGCGTTGCCTGTGCCATGCATCTGTCCCTGCTGAAGACCAAGATCCACCGCGCCACCGTCACCCATTCGGAGCTGAACTACGAAGGGTCGATCGCGATCGACGACAACCTGTTGGCTGCCACCGGCATCCGCGAGTTCGAACAGGTGCATATCTGGGACGTCACCAACGGCGCCCGTTTCAGCACCTACGCCATCCGTGCCGAGGCCGGTAGCGGCGTGGTGTCGCTCAACGGCGGCGCGGCGCGCCACGTGCAGGTCGGCGACATCATCATCATCGCCGCGTTCGCCAGCATGACCGAGCAGGAAGCAGACAGCTTCCGGCCGAAGCTGGTATATGTGGATGGCAACAACCAGATCTCCCACACCAACGACAGCATCCCGACCCAGGCCGCATGACCACACACAACGGACTCGACGCGCTTCACTCCCATGCCCAGCGCCTGCGTGGCGCGCGCATCCCGGATCTGCTCACCGCCGAACCCGGCCGTGTCACCGATCTGGCGCTGCGGGTCGGTCCGTTGTATGTCAACTTCGCGCGGCAGAAGTACGATGCCGCTGCGTTGCAGGCGTTGCTGTCGCTGGCCGCCGAACGCGACGTGGGCGGTGCGATCACGCGTCTGTTCCGTGGTGAGCAGGTCAACCTGACCGAAGGCCGCGCCGCGCTGCATACGGCGCTGCGTGGCGATGTGGTGGATGCGCCGGTCGCCGCCGACGCGTTCGCTACGGCACGTCAGGTCCGGCAGCAGATGGGCGAGCTGGTGCGCGCGCTGGAAACCAGTGGCGTCACCGACGTCGTCAGCGTCGGCATCGGCGGTTCGGACCTCGGTCCGCGGCTGGTGGCCGATGCCCTGCGCCCGGTTGATGGCAGCCGGCTGCGCGTGCATTTCGTGTCCAACGTGGATGGCGCGGCCATGCAGCGCACGCTGGCCACGCTGGATCCGGCGCGCACCGCCGGCATCCTGATCTCCAAGACCTTCGGCACGCAGGAGACCCTGCTCAACGGGCAGATCCTGCACGACTGGCTGGGCGGCAGCGAACGTCTGTATGCGGTCAGCGCCAATCCCGAACGTGCAGCGAAGGCGTTCGACATCGCATCCAGCCGGGTGCTGCCGATGTGGGACTGGGTGGGTGGCCGGTATTCGCTGTGGTCGGCCGTTGGTTTCCCCATCGCGCTGGCCATTGGCTTTGAACGTTTCGAGCAGTTGCTGGACGGCGCCTCGCAGATGGACGCGCACGCACTGGACGCGCCGCTCGAGCGCAACCTGCCGGTGCTGCACGCGCTGACCGATATCTGGAACCGCAACCTGCTGGGTCATGCCACGCATGCGGTGATGACCTATGACCAGCGCCTGGCCCTGCTGCCGGCGTATCTGCAGCAGCTGGTGATGGAGAGCCTGGGCAAGCGCGTGCAGCGCGATGGGCAGCCGGTGGCCAGCGATACCGTGCCGGTATGGTGGGGCGGGGCGGGCACCGATGTGCAGCACAGCTTCTTCCAGGCGCTGCACCAGGGCACCAGTGTGATTCCGGCCGATTTCATCGGCTGCGTGCGCAGCGATGATCCGTACACGGTCAACCATCAGGCGCTGCTGGCGAACCTGCTGGCGCAGACCGAGGCCCTGGCCAATGGCCAGTCCAGCGATGACCCGCATCGGGATTACCCGGGCGGTCGTCCGAGCACCATGATCCTGTTGGATGCGCTGACGCCGCAGGCGCTGGGTGCACTGATCGCGATGTACGAACACGCGGTGTATGTGCAGTCGGTGATCTGGAACATCAACGCGTTCGACCAGTTCGGCGTGGAGCTGGGCAAGCAGTTGGCAGGCCAGTTGCTGCCGGCGCTGCAGGGCGAGGCAGTGGAGATCACCGATCCGATGACGCGCGAGATCCTGCGGTTGTTGTAAGTCAGGTAGATGCCCCGTGGTGTGTCACGCGGGGCCGGCATTCCGCCGAGCATGGCTCGGCGCTACCAGACGGATCGCGCAGGCCGGCATTCCGCCGTCAGCGTGAGGGTTCGGGGCTCGGGCGTTTGGCCAGCTTGCGCTGCAACGAACGCCGGTGCATGCCGAGCAGGCGCGCGGCAGCCGATACGTTGCCGCCGGTTTCATGCATCGCCTGCTGGATGTGCTCCCACTGCAGCCGGCTGATCGGCGTCATCGCATCAGGCAGGTCCAGCTCGCCATCGTCGGCCGGGCCGTCATCTTCTTCCCCCAGCGCGCGCAGGATCATCGGCACCGTTGCCGGCTTGGGCAGGTAGTCATCGGCGCCCAGCTTGATGGCCTCGACGGCCGTGGCGATGCTTGCATACCCGGTGACCAGCAGGATGCGCATGTCTTCGCGCAGGACACGCAGGGGCTGGATCAGCGCCAGCCCGGACTCGCTGCCCAGCTTCAGGTCGATCAGCGCGAACGCGGGCGGCTGCTGGCGGGCGAGCAACAGGGCACTTGCCGAGTCCTGCGCGGTGCGCGTTTCCAGGCCTTTGCGGGCCAGGCTGCGCTGCAGCGTGCGCAGGTACAGTTCGTCATCGTCGACCAGCAGGCCATCGCCATGCAGGCCTGCGGCGGAAGAGGGCAGGGCAGTGTTCATGGGGTTTCCTCGCGGGGGACCAGCGGAATACGGAAGCCGACGCGGCTGCCTGCGCCATGCGCAGGGCGCATCCACATTTCGCCATGCAGGCGTTCGATGGTGGCGTGGGACAGGGCCAGGCCGACGCCCATGCCCTCGCTCTTGCTTGAGCTGAACAGGGTGGCGGGCAGGACGGCCTGGCGTGCATCGAAGCCGTGGCCGAAGTCACGGACTTCGCCCACCAGGTCGTCGCCCTCGATGCGCAGCGACAGTTCGACTTCCGCGCGTCCGGCGTTTTCACCGGCCTCGGCGGCGTTGTTCAGCAGCACCATCAGCAGGTGGCCGACGCCGGCATCCAGCGGCAGGGTAAGCGGGGCATCTGCGTTGCGGCTGAGGATGATGGTCGGCCGTACCAGCCGCCATTGCTCCAGCACCTGCAGCGCGGTGGCCGGTCCTCGCCCGGGCACATCCGGTGATGCCGGCGCGGCCAGGGCCAGGACCCGCTCGCGGCACTGCACCAGCAGTTCGCGCAGGGTTTCCACGTCGTCGCGCACCTCGGCACTTTCGTTCTGCTCGGCGATATCGTCGGCCAGCAGCGTCATCGTCGCCAGCGGGGTGTTCAGCTCATGCGCCACCGATGCGGCATGGGTGGCCAGCGCGACGATGCCCTCGTTGCGGGCGAAGCGCTCGCGCAGCAGTGACAGCTCGTGTTCGCGCTGGCGCAGGGCAACCGCCAGCCGCGTGGAGAACGCCAGCACGACCGTCACCGAGATCAGGAAGTTGGCCACCACGCCCCACTGCTGCAGGTCTTCCGGGGCGAAGTAGCCGCCGGCCGGCAGCGGCAGGCCGAACGCGGCGCTCACCGAGTAGCCGATGAGGCACGACGCGGCCACCGCCAGCGTCCAGCGTGCCGGCAGGGCCAGTGCCGCCAACGCGATCAGGATGAGGAACAGCGAGCCGAAGGGATTGCTGATGCCGCCGCTCCAGCCGACCATCCAGGTCAGTACGGTGACATCCACCAGGATATGGCCGAAGGCGGTCACTGGCGCGGTATCGGTGCCGTGCACGCGCAGCTGCGCATACGTGTTGAACAGGGCCAGCACCAGCACGCCGGCCCACAGGGGCACCTGCGGCAGCGGCAGGCCCAGCACCCAGGTGGCCACCAGGATGGTCGCCGCCTGGCCGGCGGTAGCCAGCCAGCGCAGGCTGCACAGGGTCTGCAGGAACGGGGCGTCGGGAGAGGTCATGGGCGCTCATCGTATGCGCTCCCCGTGTGTCCTGCCTGCGACAATCGGCCGCAGACCGCACCGGCACTGAATGGGAGTCACCCGGCGGTCGCGCGGCAGCGCTAGAATATTCCGATGCATGACGCCGTCTCCCGCCCCACACCTCCTGCCGAGCCCACCGCCTGGCCGCGCCGCCTGACCCAACCTGTCCGCATCGGCGGGGTGATCGTGGGCGGCGGCAAGCCCGTGGTGGTGCAGTCGATGACCAACACCGATACCGCCGACGTGGCGTCCAGCGTCAAGCAGGTCGCCGAACTGTGGCGCGCTGGATCGGAAATGGTCCGGTTGACGGTCAACAACGCCGAATCGGCTGCCGCGATCCCGCGCATCGTCGAGAAGCTGGCGATGATGGGCATCGAGGTGCCGCTGATCGGCGATTTCCATTACAACGGCCATCAGCTGCTCACCGCCGAGCCGGCCTGCGCCGAAGCGTTGGCGAAGTACCGCATCAATCCCGGCAACGTGGGCTTCGGCAAGAAAAAAGACCTGCAGTTCGCGCAGTTGATCGAGTTCGCCATCCGCTACGACAAGCCGGTGCGCATCGGCGCGAACTGGGGCTCGCTGGACCAGTCGCTGGCCGCCAGGTTGATGGATGAAAATACCCAGCGCGCGCAGCCGTGGGATGCCGGGCGGGTGCTGCGCGAGGCGCTGATCCGGTCGGCACTGGATTCGGCGGAAACCGCCGTCGACCTGGGCCTCCCGCGCGACCGCATCGTGCTGTCGGCCAAGGTCAGTGGCGTGCAGGAACTGATCGCCGTGTATCGCGACCTGGCGCAGCGGTCCGATTTCGCCCTGCACCTCGGCCTGACCGAAGCAGGCATCGGCAGCAAGGGCATCGTCGCCTCGGCAGCCGCGCTGGCGGTGCTGATGCAGGAAGGTATCGGTGACACCATCCGGATATCGCTGACGCCCGAACCGGGCCAGTCGCGTACGCAGGAAGTGATCGTCGCCCAGGAACTGTTGCAGACCACGGGCCAGCGCGCGTTCACGCCGCTGGTCACCGCCTGCCCCGGTTGTGGCCGCACCACCTCCGAGTTCTTCCAGGAGCTGGCCAAGGTCGTGCAGAACCACGTGCGCGAGCGCATGCCGCTGTGGAAGATCGAGCACCCCGGCGCGGAGAACATGACCTTGGCGGTGATGGGCTGCATCGTCAACGGCCCGGGTGAGTCGCGGCACGCCAACATCGGCATCTCGCTGCCGGGCACCGGGGAAGCGCCGTCGGCGCCGGTATTTGTCGATGGCGAGAAGTCGGTCACCCTGCGCGGCGAGAACATCGCCCAGGAATTCGTGGCCCTGATCGATGACTACGTCGAGCGCAACTATGTCCGAAGTGCCGGATAACCTCGTCGGACCGGACGGCCAGGAAGAGGCGGCAGGGGTTCGTCACTGGCTGTCGCGCAACGCGTGGCGCTTCCTGCTGCTGTTCGCCGGCGTGCTGGTGCCGCTGGCGGTGTTCGTTGCGTTGGCCGATGAAGTACATGAGTTCGAATCGTTCCACTTCGACGCCCCGCTGCTGATGCGCATGCATGGCTGGCATGGCCCGGCGCTTGACCAGTTCGTCGTGGTAGTCACGCGGCTGGGCTATGAGTGGTTCCTGATCCCGGCCGACGTGGTCATCGTGGCGGCCCTGCTGCTGCGTCGGCACTGGCGTGAGGCCAGCTTCGCGGCGATCGCGTTCGTCGGATCTGCCCTGCTCAACATGGGCAGCAAGCAGTTCTTCCAGCGCGATCGGCCAAGCCTATGGGAGTCCATCGCGCCAGAGTCCACGTACAGCTTCCCCAGCGGTCATGCGATGGGCTCGATGACCTTCACCTGCGTGGTCGTGCTGCTGGCGTGGAACACGCGCTGGCGTGTGCCGGTGCTGATCGGTGCGCCTCTGTTCGCGGTGCTGGTCAGCATCTCGCGGATCTATCTGGGCGTGCATTACCCCTCCGACATCCTGGCCGGCTGGTGTGCGGCGCTGGTGTGGGTCGTGGGCTGCTATCTGGTGATGTTCCGCCAGCGGCGTCCGTGGGGTCCCCGGCGTGGGCCGCTCGCCCGGGCTGACGTGAACAAACCGTAAAGATGCGCCTCCTATAGGCTATATTGATCGGACAAGCAGGTTCACGGCGAGCGGTACAGGGTCAGACACGGGCGTTATGTGATTCTGGCCGCAGTTCGGCAGCGACCGTCGGGAACTACGCTTGTGGGGCGTCTGCGCGGTACCTACCGTGGAAGACGGCAGCGGTGGTGAAAGGGGAACATGCATGACGATTCGTATCTATCTGGTGGATGACCACGCACTGGTCCGTACCGGAATGAAGATGATTTTGTCCGGTGAGACCGATATCGAGGTCATCGGCGAGGCGGAGTGTGGCGAGGATGCGCTGCGCGAAATCCGCCAGCTGAAGCCGGACGTCGTGCTGTGCGACCTGCACCTGCCGGGCGTCAGTGGCCTGGAAGTCACCGAGCGCATCGTGCGCGGACAGGAAGCCACTCGCGTGGTCATCGTGTCCGTGCTGGAAGATGGCCCCATGCCCAAGCGGCTGCTGGAGGCCGGTGCGTCCGGCTACATCAGCAAAGGCTGCAACGCGCAGGAGCTGCTGCGCGCGGTCCGCGAGGCATCGCAGGGACGGCGCTACCTGGGCAGCAACATCGCGCAGAACCTGGCGTTGTCCACGGTGGAGGGCAGTGCCTCGCCGTTCGACAGCCTGTCGCCGCGCGAGCTGGAAGTGGCCCTGTTGTTGACCCAGGGGCTGCGCCAGGAAGACATCGCGCGCCGGCTCAGCCTGAGCGCGAAGACCATCAATACGCACAAGGCACGCCTGTTCGAGAAGATGGGTATCCACGACAACATCGCGCTGGCGCGCATGGCCAGCCAGTACGGCCTGGTGGACCCCGCCCGCCCGATGTGATCGGAGCAGGTAGCGGTACGTGTGGTTGGGTGACGACCGTTGATCGTCACCCTGTCGTCCGCCGCCGCGCAGGGCGCGGCGCTACCGCTTCAGTGACCGCGCACCCGGGCGACGATCTTCGCCGCACCCGCCGCTGCGTCGCGCACCTTGTCCCACGCGCCGTCGGCGATCCAGTTGCCCGGCACCATCCACGACCCGCCGATGCAGAGCACGTTCTTCTGCTCGAGGTACTCTGCGGCGCTGTCTTCGGTGATGCCGCCGGTCGGGCACAGCTTCAGGTCCGGCACCGGCCCGGCCAGTCCCTTGATCATCGCCAGCCCGCCCACGGCGGTGGCCGGGAACAGCTTGCATACCCGGAACCCCCGCGCGTACAGGGCCAGCAGTTCCGTCGGCGAGGCCGCACCCGGCACGACCGGCAGCGGTGCCGCGGCCAACGCATCGGCCATGTGCGCCGGCGTACCCGGCGTCACCAGGAAATCCGCACCCGCATCGATGGACTGCTGCATCTGCTCCACCGTCAGCACGGTGCCTGCACCCACCACCACGCCCGGCAGTTCGCGCTTCAACATCGCCAGCGCGTCCATCGCCACCGGCGTGCGCAGGGTCAGCTCGATGGCCGGCAGGCCACCTTCCAGCAACGCCGCACTGACCGCCCGCGCCTGATCCAGCGTATGCACGGTCACTACCGGCAGGATGCCCGCTGCACGCAACAATTCCGCCGCCCGTACCTGATGCTCTGCGATACCCATGCTCTGCTTTTCCTTTCTTTTCTTCTGCTGCGCACAACGCGCCAGGAATGTGTCCGGAGGCTGCGGGAGGCCTCGGTCAGGACCGCTCTCGCGCAGGGATGCGCGTGTGCGAGCCTACATGGACGTACTTGCGGCGTGTCCTGATCGAGGCCTCCCGCAGCCTCGGCCAGGAATCGTCACCGCATGATGCTCAGGCGTCCTTCGACTCGTGCGGTGCCGCCGCCGCTGCGGCGTCATGCCCCAGTTCGTATTCCGCGTCGTAATCCCACGCACTGCCGTCAGAGGCTGCCGGCCCGCAGGAAATCGAAATCGCCCCCTGATCGGCCGGACCCACTACCAGGCGATTGATCGCGAACAGGTTGCGACCCAGATCATTGGCAGCCGGCGCCGTGTTCGGTGCCTGCTCGCGCGCTGCCCACTCGGCCGCATCGATCAGCACTTCCAGCGTGCCCGCTTCACCATCCAGGCGGATGATGTCGCCCTCGCGTACCTTGCCCAGCGGACCGCCACGTGCGGCCTCCGGCGTCACGTGGATCGCCGCCGGAATCTTGCCCGACGCACCGGACAGGCGACCATCGGTGACCAACGCCACGCGGCGGCCCTGGTTCTGCAGCAGGCCCAGCAGCGGCGCCAGCGAATGCAGCTCGGGCATGCCGTTCGCACGCGGGCCCTGGTAGCGCACCACTGCCACGAAATCCTGCGGCAGCAGGCCTGCGGCATGCAGCTTGTTCAGCACCTGCGGCGCATCGACCACCACGGCAGGCGCTTCGATGGTGCGGTACTGCGGCTTCACTGCAGACAGCTTGATCAGCGAACGGCCGAGGTTGCCACGCAGCAGGCGCAGGCCGCCCTGGCTTTCGAAGGGGTTGTCGACGCCGCGCGCGACGTCCTCGTCCGCGCTGCGGATGATGCCGTCCACCCATACCACCTGGCCGTCCTGCAGGCGCGGCTCGCGTGCGTAGTCGGCCATGCCGCCGCGGGCGACGGTGACGATGTCGCCGTGCATCAGCCCGGCGCGGATCAGTTCACCGAACACGAAGGCCGGTCCGCCGGCAGCGGCGAAGCGGTTCACATCGGCTTCGCCATTGGGATAGACGCGGGTCAGCAGCGGGATCAGCTGCGACAGCTCGTCCATGTCGTCCCAGGTCACCACGATGCCGGCGGCACGTGCCACCGCGATCCAGTGGATGGTGTGGTTGGTCGAGCCACCAGTGGCCATCAGCGCCACGATGGCGTTGATGATCGCGCGCTCGTCGATGATCCGGCCGATCGGGCGGTAATCATCGCCCAGCGCGGTCATGTCCAGCGCGCGTACGGTGGCCTCGCGGGTCAGCGCGCCGCGCAGGGTCTGTTCCGGATTGACGAACGAGGCACCCGGCAACTGCACGCCCATGGCTTCCAGCAGCACCTGGTTGGAATTGGCCGTGCCGTAGAACGTGCACGTACCGGCGCCGTGGTACGACGCGGCCTCCACCTCCAGCAGCTCCTCGCGGGTCGCTTCGCCGGCGGCGTAGCGCTCACGCACTTCTGCTTTCTGCTTGTTCGGGATGCCCGGGGTCATCGGTCCGGCCGGCACGAACACCGACGGCAGGTGGCCGAAGGCGAGCGCGCCGATCAGCAGGCCAGGTACGATCTTGTCGCACACGCCAAGGTAGATCGCCGCGTCGAACATGTCGTGGCTGAGGCCGATCGCGGTGGACTGGGCGATCACATCACGCGAGAACAGCGACAGCTCCATGCCGCCACGGCCCTGGGTCACGCCGTCGCACATCGCCGGCACACCGCCGGCCACCTGGGCGGTCGCCCCCAGCTCACGCGCGATCTGCCGGATCTGCTCCGGGTAGCTCTCGAACGGCTGGTGGGCCGACAGCATGTCGTTGTACGAGGTGATGATGCCCAGGTTCGGCGTCACACCGCCACGCAGGCGGCTCTTGTCAGTACCGCCACAGGCGGCGAAACCGTGGGCAAGGTTGCCGCAGCTCAAGCGGCTGCGGAACGGACCATCGCGAAGGGCGGCATCGATCCCGGCCAGGTAAGCGGCGCGCGAGGCGGCGCTGCGGCGGACGATGCGCTCGGTGATGGCGTGCAGTTGCGGATGCAGACTCATTGGCTACCAGCGTTGGAAGGTGGCGAGAGGGGGAAAGCGGTTCACGGCGATCAGGTCAGTCGGCCCAGTGCACGCGCAGGCGCGGACCGGGCTGTTCGATGGCGGCGAGGATCGGATACTGGTGGACGTCGTTGCTGTCCAGCGCGTGCTGCAGCACTTCCAGCTTCTGCTTGCCGCGCAGCAGCAGCAGGCGCTGGCGGCAGGAACGCAGGCCATGCGGCGTCAGGGTGATGCGCAGCGGCCACTGGTTGGCGCCCGGGCAGCCGGTTGCATCCAGTGAGGCGTAGGGCAGGGTACTTTCCAGTGCACGCGGCAGCTCGCGCGAGCCGGGGAACAGCGAGCAGGTATGTCCGTCATTGCCCATGCCCAGTGCAACCACGCTCGGCTGCAGGCTGTGCTGGGCCTGCAGGTTGGCGGTGTACACGCACTCGGCCAGCGGCTTGCCGATGCGCACCAGCGGATCGAAATGGGCGCCTTCGGCACGCTGCAGGAAGTTTTCGCGGACCAGGCGCGCATTGCTGTCGCGATCCTGCGGTGACAGCCAGCGTTCGTCGGCCAGCCCCACTTCTACGCGGTCCCAGTGCACGTCCAGCTCGGCCAATGCCTGGTACACCGGCGCGGGGGTGGTGCCGCCGGACAGCAGCATGCGCGCACGGCCATGTTCGGCGATGTCGGCGTTGAGGATCTTCGCCATGTCCGCGGCAACGGATTCGATCCAGCCGTCGGCTTCGCGGTGGGCGATGAATTCGACGCGGTCGGTAGAGAAGGGAACAGGCATCAGGCAACAGCTCCGAGGGCACCGCACTGCGCATCGACCGCATAGGCCGCCGCGCCGAGCAGGCCGGGATTGGGGTGGATGACGGCCAGCGAAGGAACCCGGCCCATGATCGAAGAGAAACGACCCTTGTGTTCGAAGCGCTGGCGGAAGCCGGAATGCTGCAGGGATTCCAGCATGCGCGGCACCAGGCCGCCGGTCAGGAACACGCCGTCCCACGCCCCCTGGATGAGCACCAGGTCACCGGCGATGGCGCCGAAGATCGCGCAGAACAGGTCCACTGCACGCATCGCCTGCGGATCGCCCGTAGCGGCGCGTGCGGTGACATCGGCCGGCTTGAGGTGGCCTGGATCGAAGCCGGCCATTTCGCAGACGGCGCGATGGATGTTGACCAGCCCGGGGCCACAGATCAGGCGCTCGTTGGATACCCGGCCGAAGGTTTCCGACAGGATTTCCAGGATGCGTATCTCTTCCGGGGTGCCCGGCGGGAAGCTGACGTGGCCGCCCTCGGTTTCCAGCGGGAAGCAGCGGTCATTGCGGATCACCAGTCCACCCACACCGAGGCCGGTGCCAGGGCCGATGACGCCGTAGTTGGCCGGTGCACCGCTGCGCCGCGGACTCCACGCGGCACCGCCGATCTGCACCACATCCTTGGGCTGCAGCAGCGAAATGGCCATCGCCTGCGCGGCGAAGTCATTGATCAGGTGCAGCTCGGAAAACCCGAGCATTGCCGCCGTGCGGCTGCGCGAGATCACCCACGGGTGGTTGGTGATGCGGGCCTCGTCACCGTCCACGCGACCGGCAACGGCGAACACGCCGCGGTCTGCCTCGGCCGCGACTTCCTGCAGGTAATGCCGTGCGGCATCTCCGAGCGAAGGAAAATCGACCACCGGGAATTCCCGGATGCTGTCTTCCAGCAGCGGCGTGTCACTGGCGGTGTCGGCCAGTGCGAAGCGTGCATTGGTGCCGCCGATGTCGGCGACCAGCAGCGGCCGCTCCTGCGCCGTCATGCCGGGTCTCCGTGTGCGGTATCGATGACATCGCCAGGCAGGAAGCCGGCCGCTTCGGCGGGGCCCCAGGTGCCGGCGGCATACGGCTGCAACGGCAGATCGGCGTTCTTCCACGCATCGGCCACGCTGTCGATCCAGTGCCATGCCGCACGCACCTCGTCATCGCGGACGAACAAAGCGTGGTTGCCATTGAAGGCGTCCAGGAACAGGCGTTCGTAGGCGATGCGGCGGTGCAGGCCGGTCGGTACCGACAGATCAAGCTCGACCGGCTGCAGTTCCAGCGCGCCCCATTCCGGGCCCGCCAGGCTGCTCATCAGGCCGAGCTCGATGTTCTCCTGCGGCTGCAGCTGGAACACCAGCCGGTTCGGTGTGGCCTGGCCACGATGCGGGCGCTCGAACAACCAATGGGTGACCGGCTTCAGCGTGACCACGACCCGGCTGGTGCGCTCGGGAAGGCGCTTGCCCGTGACCAGGTGGAACGGCACGCCGCTCCAGCGCCAGTTGTCGATGTGCGCGGTGACCCCGGCGAAGGTTTCCACGTCGCTGCCTTCCGGCGGCTGATAGGCCTGCGCCGGCTGGCCGTCGATGCTGCCGGCGGTGTAGCGGCCACGCACGCTGTCACGTGCGGCGTGTTTGGCATCCAGCGGACGAAGCGAGCGCAGCACCTTGACCTTTTCATCGCGGATGCGATCGGCTTCCAGCGACGCCGGCGGCTCCATCGCCACCAGGCACAGCAGTTGCAGGATATGGCTCTGCACCATGTCGCGCAGCGCACCGGAGCGCGCGTAGTAGGCATCGCGGCCATCCACGCCTTCGCTCTCGGACACCAGGATGTGCACCGATTCGATGTAGGTCCGGTTCCACACGGCTTCCAGCAGCGTGTTGCCGAAACGCAGCGCGATCAGGTTCTGTACCGCGGCCTTGCCGAGGTAATGATCCAGGCGGAACACGCGGTCTTCGTCGATCCACTGGCCGATGGTGCTGATGATCTGCTCGGCGCTTTCGCTGTCGCTGCCGATCGGCTTCTCCAGCATCAGCCGGTGCGGTGCGGCAAGTGCACCGCCCTTGGCCAGACCTTCGCAGGTGGAGATGTACAGGCCGGGCGGAATCGCCAGGTAGCTCACGCAGCGGCGACCGACCTGGTCGGCCACGGCTTCAGCGACCGAGTCGGCGTTGCGCAGGTCCACCGAGCGGTAGTCGATACGCTGCAGCAGCGAGGCGATGTCCGCTTCGCTGGCTGCCGGCATGGATTGCTGCAGGCGCGGGCGCAGGATGTCCCGGAAGGCGTCGGTGTCGTGCGGCGACAATGCCAGCGCACGGACCTTGAAGTCTTCCGGCAGCAGGCCATCACCAAGCAGCCGCAGCAGGGAAGGGAAGAGGTAGCGCTGGGCCAGATCGCCAGTGGCGCCGAACAGGAAGAGGGTATCGTGCATTTCTCGAGTTTCAGATCCGGGTGACATCGTTGTCAATCGCTGCCTGGCTGGGTTCCGGGAGGGGTTTGGCGCTGCTTTGTCCGTTCCATCGTGGGTGCATGCCAGCGTCTGCTGGCGCTGCCCGTCACGAGGGGCCGGGTGTACGTTCCATCATCGATGCACACTGCGTGCGCAGCAACCTACGGATACTGCCACGTGAAAACGTTTACATGGCAGAATGTGCAACTGTATTCGATTGCATTGGTGCCGTCATGCGGCACTGAGGCAAAAACACTGCCATCGGGAGGGCCGAAGGCAGTCCACATGCAATGCCCAGGCAACGGGCGGACTGGAAGAGTGATATGGCAAAAGTACAGTTGCAGGGTGTGCGCAAGGTCTACGACAACGGCCAGGTCGCGGTGAAGGAAGCCACCTTTGAGGTGGCTGACGGTGAGTTGATGGTGCTCGTGGGCCCCTCGGGCTGCGGCAAGTCGACCCTGCTGCGGATGATCGCCGGGCTGGAAGAGATCAGTGGCGGCACGCTGACCATCGGCGACCGCGTGGTCAACGACGTGGCGCCGAAAGACCGCGACATCGCGATGGTGTTCCAGAGCTACGCGCTGTATCCGCACATGACCGTCGCCGAGAACCTGGCCTTCGGCCTGAAGCTGCGCGGCCACGACAAGGCGACCATCGACAAGCGCATCAGCGAAGCGGCGCAGACCCTTGGCTTGACCGACATGATGGACAAGCTGCCCAAGGCGATGTCCGGCGGCCAGCGCCAGCGCGTCGCGCTGGGTCGCGCCCTGGTGCGTGAGCCGGCGGTGTTCCTGCTCGATGAGCCGCTGTCCAACCTGGACGCCAAGCTGCGCCACAGCGTGCGCACGGAAATCGCGCAGCTGCACCGCAAGCTGGGGACCACGATGATCTACGTCACCCACGATCAGGTCGAGGCGATGACCCTCGGCCAGCGCATCGTGGTGCTGAAGGACGGCGTGATCCAGCAGATCGACACGCCGATGGCGCTGTATGACCGACCGGCGAACCTGTTCGTGGCCGGCTTCCTCGGCAGTCCGGCGATGAATGTCCTGCGCGGCACGCTGCAGGCGACCGCGGCGGGCGTGGCAGTGATCGACGGGGCATGGAAAGCGCCGCTGGGCCAGGCCACGATCGATCCGCGCTGGCTGGACAAGCCGGTGGCCGTCGGCGTGCGGCCCGAGCATCTGCAGCCGGCCGACGGCAATGCAGAGTGGGCGTTCGACGCCCGCATCGAGGGTATCGAGCCGGTGGGCAACGAGATCTTCGTCAACATGGTCAGCGGCAACCACGCCCTGACCATGCGCGTCGCACCGCGTTCGCTGCCCGCCGTGGGCGAAACCCTGCAGGTGGCGGTACAACCCGGCGCGCTGCACTTCTTCGACCCGGAAACCGGCGAGCGCCTGACCGCCTGAAGGCAGTCGACGGGTAGGGCTGACGAGTAGAGCCGACTTTAGTCGGCTGCGCGTGGGGTTGGACGAGACCACCGGCCATCACGTGAAAGGCAGCCGACTGAAGTCGGCTCTACCAGTGGGCACCGGCGTCGGCTCCCCTCGGCGCCACCTTCGGCTCTACCGCGCCAGGCCTTCCAGCAGCGGGAGGCGCTGCGCGGGCTGGCCGGCTACGCTCAGCGGGGCGTCACTGGCTTCCAGCGGCAACACCGCCAGCGCCAGCTCACCGGCCACGCAGGCTACGGTGCCCAAGGTGCTGCCGTTCTGTTCCACGGCCACACCGGGGGCGGCGCCGGCCGCAAGCTGCAACAGCTGCAGCGCGCGCTTCGCCTTGCCAAGGAAATGCGTGCGCGCCACGATCTCCTGACCCGGGTAGCAGCCCTTCTTGACGCTGTAGCCGTTCAGTCGATCCAGGCCGAGTTGCTGCGGTGTCCACTGTTCGCGCTGGCTTGCGTCCAGTCGCGGTACACCGAAGCGAAGGTCCGCCTGGCGCCACGTCGCGGTGAATCCGGCGTCCACCTGGTTGGGCGCGTCGGCGGCAATGCGCATCGTCCTCGGCAGGTCCCCGCTACCCACGTCCAATTCTAGGAATCCAGCCAGCGATCCGGCCAGAACTGCGCCAGAAGCAGTTTTCGGGGCAGTGAACGCGGCCTGCAGCTGAAGATCATCGCGCAGACCGATTTTCACTTTCCGACGGAACACAAAACGCTGCAACTGCGACGCAATCTCATCTGCGTCGCCGTCGGCGAAGATCAGCAGCAGATCATCGGAAGTGATCCGAATGAGCTGAAACACCGCGATCGTGCGGCCTTTGGCCGTCAACCACGCGCTCCACTGCCAGTGGCCATCGGCGAGGGCGACCACGTCGCTGGAGAATTGCGCCTGCGCGAACACCGCCGCGTCGGGGCCGGAAATCGCCAGCAACTGGCGGTCTGCCAGTGGGCGATATGCATCGATATCAGGGGAAAGGTTGTCAGGCACGTGCGTGAGGTCTAGAATTTGTGCGTTGCGAGAATCCTGATGATAGGCCAAACAACCCCCACTCCCGACGCTGAATCTGAAGCTCCGCTGGACCCGAAGGCGCCCGCGCCCGAAAGCATGCCTGCTGAGCAGAAGGAATACGGTGGCCGCGGCGGACTTGATCCGGTGCGGTACGGTGATTGGGAGAAAAACGGACGCTGCATCGATTTTTGATCCAGCATTGAGCCAACGCGGCAGCTGTGCCGCCCAGCCGAGACAACGAGCCCAGCGAATGGCGACCCGAGAACGCCCCCTTTCCCCGCACCTCCAGGTGTATCGCTGGCAGATCCAGATGGCCACCTCGATTCTGCATCGAGCGACCGGCATCTTTCTGTCTGTTGGAGCCTTGATCATTGCCGGCGGACTGCTCGCCCTGATGATGGGCCCCGCCTCCTGGACCTGCTTCACCGACCACGCAGGCGCCTGGTACGGCAAGCTGTTCCTGTTTGCCTGGACCTGGGCCTTCGCCTACCACCTGTGCAATGGCCTGCGCCATATCGTGCAGGACTTCGCGATCGGCTTCAGCATCCCCGCCTTCGTCCGCAGCAGCTGGCTTTCGGTGTTCGCATCGCTGGTCATCACCGCCGCGATCTGGGCCTACGTCGTGCTTTCCGGAGGTGCCGCATGAGCCGTTACCGCACCCCGCTGAAGAACGTGCGTGGCCTTGGCGCGGCCAAGACCGGTACCGAACACTTCGTCCACCAGCGCCTGACCGCCACCGCGCTGGTCGCGCTGTCGATCTGGTTCCTGGTGTTCGTGCTGAGTCTGGTCGGCGCTGATTACGTGACCGCGTCGGCGGCCATCGCCAAGCCGTGGAATGCGGTGCTGGTGGTCGGCTTCCTGGTGGCCATGTTCTGGCACGCCCAGCTTGGCCTGCAGATCGTGCTGGAAGACTACATCCACAACTCGCTGGTGGCGCTTGCGCTGCAGACCCTGGTGAAGTTCATCGCCGTGCTCGGCGCGATCGTCAGCATATTCGCTGTCGTCCGCATTGCCCTCGGCGCTGCCTGAGTCCAGGCACCAAGACAGGAATCCAGATTAGATGTCCGCTTACAAGATCACCGAACACAAGTACGACATGGTCGTGGTGGGCGCCGGCGGTGCCGGCCTGCGCGCCACGTTCGGGCTGGCTGCCAAGGGCCTGCAGACCGTGTGCCTGACCAAGGTCTTCCCGACCCGTTCGCACACCGTCGCCGCGCAGGGTGGCATCTCCGCCGCGCTCGGCAACATGGGCGAGGACGACTGGCGTTACCACTTCTACGACACGATCAAGGGCTCGGATTGGCTGGGTGACCAGGACGCGATCGAGTACATGTGCCGCGAAGCGATCCCGGCGATCATCGAGCTGGAGCACTACGGCGTGCCGTTCAGCCGTACCGAAGAGGGCAAGATCTACCAGCGCCCTTTCGGCGGCATGACCACCAAGTACGGCGAAGGCCCGGCGGCGCAGCGTACCTGCGCGGCGGCCGACCGTACCGGCCACGCCATGCTGCACACCCTGTACCAGCAGTCGCTGAAGCACGATGCACGCTTCATGATCGAGTACTTCGCGCTGGACCTGATCTTCGACGAAGACGGCACCTGCCGCGGCGTGCTGGCCATCGACATGGCCGAGGGCTCGCTGCACCTGTTCCGCGCCCAGGGCGTGGTGCTGGCTACCGGCGGCTATGGCCGTGCCTACTTCAGCGCGACCTCCGCCCACACCTGCACCGGTGATGGCGGCGGCCTGGCCATGCGTGCCGGCATCGCGATGCAGGACATGGAATTCGTGCAGTTCCACCCGACCGGCATCTACGGCGCGGGCTGCCTGATCACCGAGGGCGTGCGCGGCGAAGGTGGCATCCTGCGCAACAGCAGCGGCGAGCGCTTCATGGAGCGCTACGCACCGCACTACAAGGATCTGGCATCGCGCGACGTGGTCGCGCGTTCGATGACCGTGGAAATCCGCGAAGGCCGCGGCGTCGGCGAGCACAAGGATCACATCCTGCTCGACCTGACCCACCTCGGCCCGGGCGTGATCGATGACAAGCTGCCGGGTATCGCCGAAAGCGCGCGCATCTTTGCCGGCGTCGACGTGCACACGCAGCCGATCCCGGTCATCCCGACCGTGCACTACAACATGGGCGGCATTCCGACGAACTTCCACGGTGAAGTGGTGCGCATCGATGGCGACAACCCGGATGCAGTCATCCCGGGCCTGTATGCGATCGGCGAAGCGGCCTGCGTATCGGTCCACGGTGCCAACCGCCTGGGGTCGAACTCGCTGCTGGATCTGGTGGTGTTCGGCCGTGCGGTGGCAAACCGCTGTGCCGAAACGATCAAGCCGGGTGCATCGCACAAGCCGCTGCCGGCCGATGCCTGCGACAAGGCATTGGGGCTGCTGGACAAGCTGCGTTATGCAAAGGGCGATACGCCGACGTCGGTGATCCGCGACAACATGCAGCGCACCATGCAGGCCGATGCGGCCGTGTTCCGCACCAGCCAGACGCTGAAGGAAGGCTGCGAGAAGATGGCAGGTATCTTCAACTCGTTCCAGGACGTCAAGGTCACCGATCGTTCGCTGGTCTGGAACTCGGACCTGATCGAAACCTACGAGCTGAACAACCTGCTGCTCAATGCCGTGGCGACCATCAACTCGGCCGAGCAGCGCAAGGAAAGCCGCGGCGCACATGCGCACGAAGACTTCCCGGATCGCGACGACGTTAACTGGCACAAGCACACGCTGGTCAAGGTCGACGACCAGGGCAAGTGCAGCTTCGATTACCGTCCGGTGCACATGTACACGCTGACCGATGAGGTTGACGTGGTGCCGCCGAAGCCGCGCGTGTACTGATCGCGACCCCCGCCTACCATGCAATCCGCGCCTTGAGGGCGCGGGCCGCCTGAGCCAACGAGAGCAGCCATGGCCGAGTTTTCCCTGCCAAAGAATTCAAAGATCACGAAGGGCAAGCACTTCCCCGCTACCGGCGGCGCGAAGAACGTGCGTACCTTCAAGGTCTACCGCTGGAGTCCGGACGACGACAGCAACCCGCGTACCGATACCTACGAGATCGACCTGGACGCGTGCGGACCGATGGTCCTGGACGCGCTGATCAAGATCAAGAACGAGATCGATCCGACCCTGACCTTCCGTCGTTCGTGCCGCGAGGGCATCTGCGGTTCGTGCGCGATGAACATCGACGGCACCAATACGCTGGCCTGCACCCGCGCCATTGCCGATTGCGGCAAGGCCGAAGTGCCGATCTACCCGCTGCCGCACATGAGCGTGGTCAAGGACCTGGTGCCGGACCTGACGCATTTCTATGCGCAGTACGCGTCGATCAAGCCGTGGATCCGCACGCAGACGCCGGCACCGCCGGACCGCGAGCGCCTGCAGTCGCCGGAAGACCGCAAGAAGCTGGACGGTCTGTATGAGTGCATCCTGTGCGCGTGCTGCTCCACCAGCTGCCCGAGCTACTGGTGGAACGGCGAGCGTTACCTGGGGCCGGCCGTGCTGTTGCAGGCCTACCGCTGGATCGTGGATTCGCGCGATGAAGACACCGGTGCCCGCCTGGACGATCTGGAAGATCCGTTCAAGCTGTATCGCTGCCACACCATCATGAACTGCGCACGGACCTGCCCGAAGGGCTTGAACCCGGCGTTGGCGATTGCCGAGATCAAGAAGCTGATGATGGCGCGTCGCGCCTGATCTGCCTGCCACACTGATGCACCCTGCAGCGCCGAGCCATGCTCGGCGTTGCGCTATCCGGGAACCCTGATGGACGAAGCCACCCTGGTGAAGAAGCTGCGCTGGCGCTGCCGCCGCGGCATGCGCGAGCTGGACCAGCTGTTCGAACGCTACCTGGAGCGCGAGTGGCCCACTGCACCGGCAGCGGACCGCGAGGTTTTCCTGTTCCTGCTGGACTGCGAGGACGATAAGTTGTGGCGGTGGTTCATGGGCTACGAGGCCTGCCCGCATGCACACGCCGTCCCGATGCTCGACCGGATCCGCGCCCTCAAGGCTTGAGTGGCGACCTTCGCGCGTGCGCCTGGTGGCCGAGGCCCTGGTCGCGCTTGCTGCGCCTTGGCTGGTCGCTGCCAGCGGGATATCCGCACGCGCGCAATCACCGGTGATCCTGCTGTGCTGGCTGGTGGGCGTGGGGCTGATCTGGTCCGCGATGCGCTGCCCGCGTCGTCTGCTGTGGCTGCAGGAGCTGCCCCGTCCGTTGCTGCTGGATGGCGTGGAACTCGACGTGCCGACCCTGCAGGTACGCGGGCCGTGGCTGCAGCTGCGCTGGCAGGGACCGGGCAGCGGCGGCAGCCTGTTGTTCTGGCCGGACGTGCTGTCGCGCGGGCAGCGACGTGAACTGCGTCTAGCCGTCCGTGCACGACAGGTTTCCCGTAAGCCGCCGTAGGTGGCACCATACGCTGAATCTACCGGCGCACCTGCATGTTCAAACCCATCCCCGTGGCCATCGGCCTGCGCTACCTGCGAGCCAAGCGCCGCAACGGCTTCATCTCTTTCATTTCGATGGCATCGATCCTCGGCATTGCGCTGGGTGTCACGGTGCTGATCACCACGCTGGCGGTGATGAGCGGCTTCCAGAAGGAAATCCGTGACCGCCTGCTGCAGATGTCCGCGCACACCACCATCACCCGCGATGGCGAGCCGATGAGCGACTGGCAGCGCGCGGTGGATCTGTCCTACAAAGATCCGCGCGTGGCCGGTGCCGCGCCGTATATCGAGATCCAGGCGATGATCAGCGGCCCCCGCGTGCAGGGCGCGCTGGTGCAGGGCGTGGATCCGGCGATGGAGCCCAAGGTTTCCGTTGTCGCCGATAAAATGAAGAAGGGCCGTTTCGACAGCCTGACGCCGGGCAGCTACAACATGATCCTCGGCCAGGAGCTGGCGATCTGGCTGGGTGTTGGCGTCGGTGACCAGGTGGTGGCGACGCTGGCCGAAGTGCAGGGCACGCCGATGGGCGCGATTCCGCGGATGAAGCGCTTCACCGTCAGCGGCATCTTCGAAGCCGGTTACAACGAGATCGATCGGGGCGTGGCGTTCGCCAACATAAAGGACCTGGAGCGCGTGTTGCGCATCGATGGGGCCACGGGCGTGCGGCTGAAGCTGCATGACATGGACCAGGCGCTCAACGTCGGCGTCGACCTTGCGCAGCGCCTTGGCGGCGGCTATCGGGTCAGCGACTGGACCCAGCAGAATGCGAACCTGTACCACTCGCTGCGGATGGAAAAAGTGGTGATGGGGATCCTGCTGTCGCTGATCATCGCGATGGGCGCCTTCAACCTGGTGTCCTCGCAGGTGATGCTGGTGACCGACAAACAGGCCGACATCGCCATTCTGCGCACGCTGGGGCTGACCCCGCGCGGGGTGATGGGCGTCTTCATGGTGCAGGGCTCGCTGATCGGCATCATCGGCACGGTGGCCGGCGTGATCGGCGGCATCACCCTGACCCTCAACCTGGAACGCATCCTGGGTGCCATCGAGGCGGTGTTCAACGTCAAGCTGTTGCCGGAAGACGTCTACTACATCACCGGCCTGCCGACCGACATGCAGCCCGCCGACATCGTGGTGATCACGGTGGTCGCGCTGGCGATGAGTTTCCTTGCCACCCTGTATCCGGCGTGGCGCGCCGCCCGCACCCAGCCCGCGGAGGCGCTGCGTTATGAATGAGGTTTTCTCTCCCGGCCAGGAAGTCATCCGCGCCGAAGCGTTGGGCAAGACCTACGCGGAAGGCAAGATGCATACCCCGGTGTTCAACGGCCTGGATCTGCACGTGACGGCCGGCGAAACCGTGGCCATCATCGGTGCATCCGGCGCCGGCAAGAGCACGCTGCTGCACCTGCTGGGCGGGCTGGATACGCCGAGTGCCGGTGAAGTGTTCGTCGCGGGTCAGCAGATGTCCAAGCTGTCCGATGGCGAGCGCGGGGTGTTGCGTAACCGGGCATTGGGCTTCGTGTATCAGTTCCACCACCTGCTGCCGGAGTTCACCGCGTTGGAAAACGTGATGATGCCGGTGCTGCTGGGCGGCGGCGAGGTGGCGGCGGCCAATGACCGCGCAAAGGCGCTGCTGGAGTCGGTAGGCCTGGGTCACCGCCTGCAGCACAAGCCGGGCGAGCTGTCCGGTGGCGAACGCCAGCGTGCGGCCGTGGCGCGTGCACTGGTCAACCAGCCCGCCTGCGTGCTTGGCGATGAGCCCACCGGCAACCTGGACGACCGCACCGCAGGCACCGTATTCGAGCTGATGCTGGAACTGAATCGCGCGCGGCATACCTCGCTGGTGCTGGTCACCCACGACCGCAGCCTGGCGCGCAAACTGGACCGCGTGCTGGAGCTGCGCGAAGGCAAGCTGCACGCGCTGGCGCACGCCGACGTCTAACGTCGGCGACCCGGTAGTGACGGCCGCTGGCCGTCAAACTTGCACCGGGTTAGTGACGGACGCTGGCGTTCCACTGCAGCGGTCCCGGATTGACGGCCAGCGGCCGTCACTACCGCGTTCACGGTCGCGGTTGCATCATCGGCCGTGAATCCCCGGGATATCCGCCATGAAGCGCCTGATCACCGCCACTGTGTTGTGCCTCTGTCTTGCGGCCTGTGCCACCAGTGGCCGGTTGACCACTGAACAGAAGGTGCAGCTGTACCGCGCCCACGCCGGTGCGCCACAGAACGACATGCCGTTTACCTCCAGCCTGAGTGGCTGGCAGGAACTGGGCGACAGCGCACTGGCCGTGTGGACACGTCCCGGCGAGGCGTACCTGTTGGAGCTGTCAGGCCCGTGCCCTGACCTTCCGTATGCGCAGGCGATCGGCCTCACCAGCCGCGTCGGGCGGGTGGCCGCCCGCTTCGACAAGGTGCTCGTAGGCGGCCCCGGCCCGGGCCCGCAGATGCCGTGCTTCATCGCCCGCATCCGCCCATTGGACATCAAGGCGCTGCGCGTGGCCGAGCAGGACCTGCGCCAGGCCGCCACCCAGGAACGCGAACCTTGAGCCAACTCAGGCCTCGGGCACGAAACCCGGCGGCTTTTCCGCATTGCCCGCGAACAGGTACTTCACCAGTTCCTCTTCCAGGAAGGCGCGGTGTTTCGGATCACGCGGCGACAGCCGGTTTTCATTGATCAGCATCGTCTGGTGCGCCAGCCACGCGCTCCACGCCGGCTTGCCGATATGGGCGAAAATGCGCTGACCCAACTCACCGGGGTAGGGAACGAAGTCCAGCCCCTCGGCATCGGCTTGCTGGTACTGACAGAAAATAGTGCGGGACATGGGCAGATACTCTCAAAAAAAGGGAAGGACGGCCGCAAGAGCCGACCGGTAGAGCCGACTTTAGTCGGCTGCGGATAGCATCAGCCGACTGAAGTCGGCTCTACCGAACATCGCCACGTTCGCCGCGACCGAGCCGCATCACGAACATCGCCACGTCCAGCACCACCGATCCACATCACAACACCGCTTCCAGCAGCTTGCGGATCGGGGCGGGCAGGCCCAGCGCTGGCATGTCTTCGGCCGCCACCCAGCGCAGCATCGGATCGTCCACCTTCAGCCCGCTCACCCGCGCGCGCAACACCTGCAGCTGCAGCCGGTAATGACTGAAGGTGTGCTGCAGCAGCGGCAACGCCTGCGCATCTTCCAGCGCGCCGTCCACGTGCGCATCGAACCAGTCCTGCATCGCCAGCCCCGTGTCCGCCTGCGGCAGGGTCCACAGCGACGCCCAGATGCCCGTTTCCGGGCGCTTCTGCAGCAGCGTGCGGCCCTGGCCATCCTGCAGCAGCACCGCCACGGCCTCGCGCTCGGGTAGTACCTTGCTCGGCTTCGCCGTGGGCAATTCCGCGGTGCGGCCTTCGCGGCGGGCTACGCAGCGCTCCTGCAGCGGGCAGATCACACAGCTCGGCCTGCTGCGCGTACACAACGTAGCGCCCAGGTCCATCTGTGCCTGCGTGTAATCGGCCATCCGGCCCGCCGGCACCTGCGCGACATGGGCCTCGGCCAACGTCCACAGCGGCCGTTCCACCGCCGGCAGCCCAGGAAACCCCTCGATGCCGTGGTAGCGGGTCAGTACCCGCTTGACGTTGCCATCCAGGATCGCGAAAGGCTCCTTCCACGCTTGGCTGAGGATTGCCCCGGCGGTGCTGCGGCCGATGCCCGGCAAGGCGTGCAGCGCATCGAGATCGCGCGGCAGTTCGCCACCGTGGTCGGCCACGCAGCGCTTGGCAGCCGCATGCAGGTTGCGCGCACGGGCGTAATACCCCAGCCCGGCCCACTGCGCCATTACCGCATCGTTCTCGGCGGCGGCAAGGTCGGGCAGGGTGGGGAAGTGATGCAGGAATTTCAGGAAGTACGGGATGACCGTCGCGACCTGGGTCTGCTGCAGCATGATTTCCGACAGCCACACCCGGTAGGGCGTTCGCGGATGCTGCCAAGGCAGGTCATGGCGGCCGTGGCCATCGAACCAGTGCAGCAAGTGGGCGACGAACGGATCGCCGCCGCCGGCGACCGACGCCAGCGGAGGCGCGGCCGCGACGACGGTGGCGGCCTCAGGCACTGCCCAGCGCTTCAGGCAGCAGCGCGTCGACGAAGGCTTCCGGGTCGAACACGCGCAGGTCTTCCGGACGCTCACCAATACCGGCGAAGCGGATCGGAATGCCGAATTCCTGCGCCAGCGCGAACACCACGCCGCCCTTGGCCGTTCCATCCAGCTTGGTCACGACCAGGCCGGTGACATTCACTGCGGCGTTGAACTGGCGCAGCTGCGACAGCGCGTTCTGGCCCGTCGTGCCGTCGATCACCATCAGCACTTCATGCGGTGCGCCGGGATCGATCTTGCCCAGTACGCGACGGATCTTGCCCAGCTCGTTCATCAGCCCGGACTGGGTGTGCAGGCGGCCGGCGGTATCGGCGATCAGCACCGAGGTGCCGCGCGCCTTGCCGGCCTGCAGTGCATCGAATGCAACCGAAGCGGCATCGGCATTCTGGCCTTGCGCGATCACGGTGACGCCATTGCGGTCGCCCCACGACTGCAACTGCGCAACCGCAGCGGCACGGAAGGTGTCGCCGGCGGCCAGCATCAGGCTGTGGCCTTCGTCTTTGAAGCGCTTGGCCAGCTTGCCGATGGTGGTGGTCTTGCCGACGCCGTTGACGCCCACGGTGAGCACGACGAAGGGCTTGGCACTGCGGTCGATGACCAGCGGCTTGGCCACCGGCACCAGGATGTTGATCAGGTCGGCGCGCAGTGCTTTCAGCAGCGCCTGCGCATCGGCGAACTCGCGTGACTTCATGCGTCGGCGCAGGCTTTCGACCAGCGTGGTGGTCGCGGTGACGCCGACATCGGCGGTGATCAGCGCGGTCTCGATTTCATCCAGCAGGTCATCGTCGAGCTTGGGGTTGCGTGAGAACAACCCACCAAAGCTGCGGGCGAACGTGCTGTTACGCAGTCTTTCGCGCCAACCGCTCTTACCGGCAGGTGCAGGCTCCGCATCCACCAGCACGGGCAGGTCGGCGGCCGGGGCGGCCGGTTCCATGGCAGGCGTAACCGGCGCGATCGGCGCCAGTACAGCGGCGGCGGCAAGCGCCTCGGCCACGAAATCTTCAGGCGCGCGCTCGGCGGTGGGTTGCGCTGCGGGGGGCGCAGGCGCAGGGGTAACGGGCGCCGGCGCCGCGACCACGGGCGGCGCAGGTGCAACCCGTGCGGGCACACTGACCACGGGCGGTGTCGGGACAACGGGTGCCGGTGCAGCCACCACCGGTGACGGCGCGCTGGGCGCCTGCGGCGGCTCGCTCACCACTGGCGCCTCGAGCGCTACGGGCGGGGCAGGGATTTCCTCGGCCGGGCGTGCCGATGGGAAGGCAGCCGCCAGCTCTTCAGCCGTGTAGTGATGGGTCTTGGGCGCGTCGGCCTGCGGCGCATCCTGGGTCTTTTTACGACGGAAAAAACTAAGCATTGGCGGGCAGCGGCTTTGAATCAGGGGACAGGGTACCACCGGCCCCGGTAGGGCCTGCGTGGAGGAAGGGAAGCAACCTGGTAGAGCCGACTTCAGTCGGCTGGCGTAGACCGAGCAGCTTGGTAGAGCCGACTTTAGTCGGCTGACGTGGATCGAGCAGCCGACTGAAGTCGGCTCTACCAAGAGCCAGACCGAGCAGCCGACCAGAGCCGGACCGGGCAGCCGCAGCAGCGTGACGACCGATCGTCCTCACGCTACTGCATCACGAACGGCCTTTACGCCGACAGCTCCAGCAGCAGCTTGTTCAAACGAGCCACATAGGCGCCCGGATCTTTCAGGCTGTCACCGGCGGCCAGCGCGGCCTGGTCGAACAGTACCCGGCCCAGGTCGTCGAAGCGCTCGCCGTCTGCTTCCGCGTCCAGCTTGGCAATCAGCGGGTGGCCCGGATTGATCTCCAGCACCGGCTTGCTCTCCGGCACCTTCTGCCCGCTGGCTTCCAGGATCTGCCGCATCTGCAGGCCCAGGTCCTGCTCGCCGATCGCCAGCACGGCGGGCGAGTCGGTCAGCCGGTGCGACACCCTGACCTCGGCGACGTCATCCCCCAGCGCGGTCTTCAGGCGCTCGACAAGGGCCTGCTTGTCCTTGGCTGCCGATTCCTGTGCCTGCTTGTCTTCCTCGCTTTCCAGCGCGCCCAGGTCCAGGTCGCCCCGTGCGATGTCAACGAAACGCTTGCTGTCGAACTCGGTCAGGTAGCCCATCAGCCACTCGTCGATGCGGTCGGTCAGCAGCAGGACTTCAATGCCCTTCTTGCGGAACACTTCCAGATGCGGGCTGTTGCGCACCTGGGTGTAGCTCTCGCCCGTCAGGTAGTAGATCTTGTCCTGTCCTTCCGCCACGCGACCGAGATAATCGGCCAGCGACACCGTCTGCGCATCGCCATCGCCACGGGTCGAGGCGAAACGCAGCAGGCCGGCGATCTTCTCGCGGTTGTTGAAGTCTTCGGCGGGGCCTTCCTTCAGCACCTGGCCGAATTCCTTCCAGAACGTCGCGAACTGCTCCGGCTTGTCCTTGGACAGCTTCTCCAGCATGTCCAGCGAGCGCTTGGTCAGCGCGGACTTCATCGAATCGATGACCGGCCCGGACTGCAGGATTTCGCGCGACACATTCAGCGAGAGGTCGTTGGAATCCACCACGCCCTTGATGAAGCGCAGGTACAGCGGCAGGAACTGCTCGGCCTGGTCCATCACGAACACACGCTGCACGTACAGCTTCAGGCCCTTGGGGGCCTCACGGTGGTACAGGTCGAACGGTGCGCGGCCCGGCACGTACAGCAGCGAGGTGTACTCCAGCTTGCCTTCGACCTTGTTGTGGCTCCACGCGAGCGGATCGCCGTGATCGTGGGCAACGTGCTTGTAGAACTCGGTGTATTCCGCGTCGGTGATCTCGGTGCGCGGACGCGTCCACAGCGCACTGGCGCGGTTGACGGTTTCCCATTCCAGCGCCGGCGCCGCATCGTCGCCTTCGGCGGCCGGCTGTTCCTTCGGCATCTGGATCGGCAGGCCGATATGGTCGGAGTACTTTTTCAGGATGCCGCGCAGGCGCCAGCCATCGGCGAAGTCCTGCTCGCCCTCCTTCAGGTGCAGCACGATGCGGGTACCGCGCTCGGCTTTTTCCACCTGCGCGATATCGAACTCGCCTTCGCCGCGCGAGGACCAGCGCACGCCTTCGGCGGCCGACGCACCGGCGCGACGCGAGTACACATCCACCTGGTCGGCCACGATGAAGGCGCTGTAGAAGCCGACGCCGAACTGGCCGATCAGCTGCGAGTCCTTCTTCTGGTCGCCGGAGAGCTGGCGCAGGAAGTCGCCGGTACCTGATTTGGCGATCGTACCCAGGTGGGCGATGGCTTCGTCGCGGCTCATGCCGATGCCGTTGTCTTCGATGGTCACCGTGTGCGCGGCGGCATCGAAGCTGACGCGCACGCGCAGCTCGTTGTCACCGTCCAGCAGGGCCGGCTGGGTCAGCGCTTCGAAGCGCAGCTTGTCGGCTGCGTCGGCGGCATTGGACACCAGCTCGCGCAGGAAGATTTCCTTGTTCGAGTACAGCGAGTGAATCATCAGCTGCAGCAGCTGTTTGACCTCGGTCTGGAAGCCAAGGGTCTCGGTCTGTGTGGTTTCAGTCATCGCATGGGGCTCCGTGTCAGTGCCGCGTCAGCGTGTGCGGCCTGCGCAAGGGGTGAGGGTGATTGTCCCGTTATCAAGGCCCTCGGCGTCGGGCGAACGGCTGAGCCCCTCGTGGTGGGTCGATGGAAGCGGTGTCCTGGGAGTGGGCCGGGCGGGAGGGGTTGGTGGGGGACGGCAAAAACCGCATCCATGCGGGCCTCGTTTCGCGCCATCCTTGGCGGGGTCCACGTCATCGCATTCGCGCTGCCGCTCCCACGCTTTGCTTCGCAAACCGCGGGCCCCGTCTCACCAGCACCCACACCCCGCCGCTTCGCGGCCGCCCCTGACTCAGGGGCTCCCTCCGCCCGACGCGTCAACGGGGCCTGCGGTAGCGCCGAGCCGTGCTCGGCGGAATGTTTCCGCCCACGGCCCGCTGCGCTCGCCGACCATGGGTCGGCGCTACCGCTTTTTCTTTTTCTTTTTACGTGGCGGGACGCGCGCACGGACTGTCAGGGCCGGGCGGGAGGGGTTGGTGGGGGCGTTGAGCGCCAGGGATGGCGCGAAACGAGGCCCGCATGGATGCGGTTTTTGCCGTCCCCCACCAACCCCTCCCGCCCGGCCCACTCCCAGGACACCGCTGTCCGCGACCCACCACGAAGGGCTCAGCCGTTCGCTGCTGCCGCTACAATCGAAACATGCTGAATTCCATGAAACAGACCCGTAGGCGGGTCAATCCCGGTAGCGCGCCATGAGCGGCCGCGGTGGCAACGAGGGCCAGGTCCGCATCATCGGCGGCCAGTGGCGCAACACACGGCTGCCGGTGCCCCCCCTGCCAGGCCTGCGCCCCAGCAGCGACCGGGTGCGCGAAACCCTGTTCAACTGGCTGATGCCCCGGCTGGGCGGGGCGCGGGTGCTCGATGTCTTCGCCGGCAGCGGCGCACTCGGGCTGGAGGCCGTGTCACGCGGTGCGGCGCACGCCACGCTGATCGAGCGTGATCCGCAGCTGGCGGCGAACCTGACGGCGGTGGTGGCCAAGCTCAAGGCCGAGTCGCGCGTGCAGGTGGTTCAGGGCGATGCGCTGCGCTGGCTGCAGAGCGCGCCGCCGGCACAGGCCGACATCGCCTTCGTCGATCCGCCGTTCGCAGCCGGGCTGTGGGAAAGCACGCTGGCCCAGCTGCCGCGACACCTGGCCGCCGACGCCTGGCTGTACGTGGAGTCACCCGAAGGCCAGGCCCCGCGCTTGCCGGCGGAGTGGCTGCTGCACCGCGAAGGAGGCACCCGCGAGGTGCGCTTTGCGCTGTATCGGCGCGCCACTGCTACACTTTGACCAAATCTGAACGTTTACGACCGCACATGACCGTCGCCAATCGTCGCATCGCTGTCTACCCGGGCACCTTCGACCCCATCACCAATGGTCACATCGACCTGGTGAACCGGGCCGCTCCGCTGTTCGAAAAAGTAGTGGTCGGCGTGGCGCAGAGCCCGTCCAAGGGCCCGACGCTGCCGCTGGAGCTGCGCGTGCAGTTGGCCCGCGGCGCGCTGTCGCACCACGACAACGTGGAAGTGATCGGCTTTGATACCCTGCTGGCGCACTTCGTGCGTTCGGTGCAGGGCGGCATCCTGCTGCGCGGGCTGCGCGCGGTCTCCGATTTCGAGTACGAGTTCCAGATGGCCAGCATGAACCGCCACCTGATCCCGGAAGTCGAAACCCTGTTCCTGACACCGGCCGAGCAGCACAGCTTCATCTCCTCGTCGCTGGTGCGCGAAATCGCACGCCTGGGTGGCGACGTGTCCGGCTTCGTGCCGGCGTCGGTGCTCGATGCGCTGCGCAGGGCCCGCGAAGCTAAGGCAGCGCAGGCCTGAACCACCCGCCCGTGGCGCACCAGCGCCGCCGGCATCCTTACGTATCCACTGCAATCCACAGAATCACCACGGGAGATCACCCATGAACACCACCATGCGCGCCATGCTGCTGGCCTCGCTTGCCCTGGCCTTCACCGCCTGCAAGAAGGAAGAAGCCCCGGCTCCGGCCGCCGACGCCCAGCAGGCGCTGGTCGCTCCGGCCAAGGACGACGATGCCGGCTGGAAGAAGTACCTGCAGACCGTGGCCGTGCAGAACATGGGCACCGTGACCAACAGCCCGTTCCTGTACTACCTCGCACCGGAATCGGATCCGGAGTTCGCCGCCAAGTTCGAGCGCCAGACCGAGAGCGCCACCCAGGCCGTCGCCCGTGGCGTGCAGCCGGGCAACATGCTGGCCTTCGGTTCGTCGGCCTCGGCCAAGATGGCCGACATGATCCAGGTCGTGTTCAAGGACGTGTCGCCGGATTCCATGAAGAACGTGCGCGTGCTGTTCATCGGTGACGCTGCGGACAATGCCCGCGTGCAGGCTGTCGTCCAGCCGACCGGTGCCGAGTACGTGTTCGTCGAAGCCAAGTAATACCCGTGCGGTAGCGGCCACGCCCTGCGGCGTGGCCGTAGGTGCCCCCGACGGGGTGCCACTGACCGGCCAGCGCGCCCGCGCCGGCCGGTGCCAGTCCAGCGGTCTGCCTTGCCAGGCAGTCCGCGCTGCGCGGGCGAGGAGTCCATCGCCGTGTCGCTGAAAATCAATGAGCTCTGCGTCAACTGTGACGTCTGCGAGCCGGCCTGCCCCAACCAGGCCATTTCGATGGGTGAAACCATCTACGTGATCGACCCTGCACGCTGTACCGAGTGCGTGGGCCATTTCGACGAAGCCCAGTGCGTGGTCGTCTGTCCGGTGGAATGCATCGACCCGGACCCGGACATCGTCGAAACGCACGACCAGCTGATGGCCAAACTGCGCGGCCTGCAGCACGATCACCCTGAACTCTACGCGGAGCCCCCATCCGAATGAACCCGATCCTGCGCCCCTTGTTGCTGCTGGGCCTGCTGCTGTCTGCGCCGCTGGCGTGGGCGCAATCCACTGGCCCCACCCGTGCCGCCCATCCCGATGGCGTGGCGATCGCCAGTGGCCATCAGTTGGCCACGCAGGCCGGCATGGACATCCTGGCGCAGGGGGGCAATGCCTTCGATGCGGCCGTCGCGGTGTCCTCCACCTTGGCGGTGGTCGAACCGATCAGCTCCGGGCTGGGCGGTGGCGGCTTCTTCCTGCTGCACGATGCCGCCTCGGGCAAGGACCTGATGCTGGACGCACGCGAGACCGCACCGGCGGCCGCCACCGAAGCGGCGTTCCTGGACAAGGACGGCAATCTGGATCGCGACCGTTCGGTCAACGGTGCCTGGTCGGCCGGTATCCCAGGCCTGCCTGCGGCACTGGTCGAGCTGTCCTCCAAGCACGGCAAGCTGCCGCTGAAGACCTCGCTGCAGCCGGCGATCCGCATCGCCACCGAAGGCTTCCCCGTGTACGCGCGGATGGCCAAGGGCTACCAGTCGCGCCGTGAAGTGATGGAACGTTATGCCGGTACGCGCGAGGTCTACCTGCGCAACGGCAAGCCGATTGCCGAAGGCGACATCTTCCAGCAGCCGGAACTGGCACGCACGCTGCAGCGTCTGGCGGACGGCGGATTCGATGGGTTCTACCGCGGACAGACCGGCAAGCTGCTGCTGGCCGGGGTCAAGCAGGCCGGTGGCCGCTGGACGGCCGACGAGCTGTCCGGCTACACGGTGAAGGTGCGCGAGCCGATCGTGTTCGATTACAACGGCTGGAAGATCACCACCGCGCCGCCGCCGTCTTCCGGTGGCATTGCGTTGGCCAGCATGCTGCAGATCCTCGAGGGCTGGGACATCAAATCGATGGATGAGGCGCACCGCGCCCACCTGGTGGTGGAGGCCATGCGCCGCGCATACCGCGATCGCACCTTCTTCCTTGGTGATCCGGATTTCGTCGACATCCCGCAGAAAGTGCTGACCAGCAAGGATTACGCGCAGGGGCTGCGCGCGACCATCCATCCGGAAAAGGCCACGCCCAGCGATCTGCTGTCGGGCAATCCGACGCCGCTGGAAGATGACGAGACCACGCACTTCTCGATCATCGACCGCGACGGCAACCGCGTGGGTGCAACGCAGACGGTGAACCTGCTGTACGGCTCCGGTTTGATTCCGAAGGGCACCGGCGTACTGCTGAACAACGAAATGGATGACTTCGCGCTCAAGCCCGGTACCCCCAACGCCTTCGGCGTGATGGGTTACGCGGCGAATGCGCCGAAGGCCGGCAAGCGCATGCTGAGCTCAATGACGCCGACCTTCATGGAAAGCGACGACAAGGTGGTGGTGCTGGGCACTCCGGGTGGCAGCCGCATCATCACCATGGTGCTGCTGGGCATCCTCGGCTACGACCAGGGCCTGACCGCGCAGCAGGTTGCCGCGTTGCCGCGTTATCACCACCAGTGGTTGCCGGATGCGATCGAAGCGGAAACCGATGCGTTCGATGCCGGCACCATCAAGCAGCTGCAGGCCATGGGCCACAAGATCGACCTGCCGGGCGACAGCGCCGCTGGCGGTCGCGGATCCAGCCACGTGTGGGGCAACCTGCAGACGGTGGAATGGGATCGCCGCAGCAATACGTTGTACGGCGGCAGCGACCCGCGCAATCCGGTCGGCAGCGCGCAGGTGAAGTAAATGGTTCAGCGGTAGCGCCGCGCCACACTCGGCGTGACCGCCCCGGCTAGCGATTATTTAACGGTAGCTGACCGATACTTGCCGCATGAAACTATGGTCGATCCGCGGCAACACGCAACGTCTGGATGGCGGTGCGATGTTCGGCAACGCTCCACGTGCGGTGTGGGAAAAATGGGCGGCGCCCGACGAACTCAACCGCATCGAACTGGCGTGTCGCGCGTTGTTGGCCAGCCCGCTGCACGGCAAGACCGTGCTGTTTGAAACCGGGATCGGCGCCTTCTTCGAACCGCGGCTGCGCGAGCGCTACGGTGTGCAGGAAAGCCGGCACGTGCTGATCGATTCCCTGCGCGAAGCGGGTTTCGAGCACGAAGACATCGATGTGGTGGTGTTGAGCCACCTGCACTTCGACCACGCCGGTGGGCTGCTGGCGCCATGGGTGGAGGGCAGGCCCCCCGAACTGCTTTTCCCCAATGCCACCTTCGTGGTGGGTGCCGAGCACTGGCAGCGTGCAGTGCAGCCCCACCCGCGCGACCGCGCCAGCTTCATCCCGGAACTGCCCGCCCTGTTGCAGGAGAGCGGACGCCTGGAAATCGTGCAGGGCGAGTACTCGCAGGTACTGGGTGCCAGCGTGCGTTTCAGTTTCAGCGACGGCCACACGCCTGGCCTGATGCTGGCGGAGATCGTCGGCCAGCCAACGGCAGACGGCCAGACCCGGGGCGGGGTGGTGTTCTGTGCCGACCTGGTGCCGGGCCGGTCCTGGGTGCACGTGCCGATCACCATGGGCTACGACCGCAACGCGGAACTGCTGATCGACGAGAAGAAACAATTCCTCGAAGACAAGCTGTCGCGCAACGTCCACCTGTTCTTTACCCACGACCCGCAGATCGCGCTGGCGCAACTCCAGCGCGACGACAAGGGGCGATTCGTGACCGTGCACGAGCAGCACGAACTCACCGCCCGCGCCCTGTAACACCAAAAAGGGGACGGAGGGGATTAAGTCGCATTTGGCCCACGCGTGGGCCAAATGCGACTTAATCCCCTCCGTCCCCTTTTTTCAGACGCGGGTGCCGAAGATGCGGTCGCCGGCGTCGCCGAGGCCGGGCAGGATGTAGCCCTTTTCGTTCAGATGATGGTCGATGGCAGCGGTGTAGATCTCCACGTCCGGGTGCACGGCCTGTACGGCGGCGATGCCCTCCGGTGCGGCTACCAGGAAAATGCCCTTGATGCGGCGCGCGCCGGCCCGCTTGAGCATGTCGATGGTCGCGATCAGGGTGCCGCCGGTGGCCAGCATCGGGTCCAGGATCAGCGCGTCGCGCTCTTCCAGGCGGCCCGTCAGGCGCTCGAAGTAGGGCACCGGCTGCAGGGTTTCTTCGTCACGCTGCAGGCCGACCACGCTGACGCGCGCGGCGGGAATCAGCGACAGCACGCCGCTCAGCATGCCCAGGCCCGCGCGCAGGATCGGCACCACGGTGATCTTGGCACCGGCGATGCGCTGCACCGTCACCGGTCCGGACCAGCCGTCCATGGTGTGCGATTCGGTGTCCAGGTCGGCGGTCGCCTCATAGGCGAGCAGGGTGCCCAGCTCGTTGGCCAGTTCGCGGAAATCCTTGGTGCTGAGCGCGGCGTTGCGCATCAGCCCGATCTTGTGCTGCACCAGCGGATGGCGCACTTCGACGATATTCATGGGGGGCCGGCAAAGGGAAAGGCAGAGGTCGCCATTGTCCCCCAGCGCGGCCCTATGCGGCCAGTGCGGTGATGCCGTCATGACCGCACAGGTGTCCCGGTGTCATGCCGGTGCAACCTCGCCGACATACCTTGCCCTCCCATTCTTCACACCGAATGGGATCACCCGTGCAGACCAAGACACCGTTGGCCATCGCCATCACCCTGACCTTGGCACTGGGGGCTGCAGCGCCGCTGCGTGCCGCCGGCCAGGACGTGGCGGCCACCAGTGCCATCGCCGCCGATGCGACCGACCTGGATCGCATCGAAGTGCGCGCGCAGCTGGAATCGCAGGTCCGCGCAGTGGACCTCAAGCGCAGCAGCAACGCGATCGAGGACGCGGTGTCGTCGGATGCACTGGGCCAGTACCCGGACCAGAACGTGGCCGAATCCCTGCAGCGCCTGCCCGGTGTCAGCGTCACCCGCGACCAGGGGGAAGGCCGCTTCGTGGTGGTGCGCGGCCTGGATGCGAACCTCAACAGCGTCAGCATCGACGGTATCGCAGTCGGTACGCCGGAGGATTCCAGCCGCGCCGCACCGCTGGACGTCATTCCTTCCGACTCCACTGAGCGCCTTCGCGTCGTGAAGTCGCCGACCCCGGACATGCCCGGCGATGCCATCGGCGGCGCGATCCTGGTGGAGTCGGCCTCGGCCTTCGACCGCGATGGTCGCAGCCTGCGTGGCAAGATCGAAGCCAGCCACCAGGCGCTCTCCGGCCACACCAGCCCGAAAGCTGCCATCAACTACAGCGAAGTGTTCGCCGATACGTTCGGCGTGGCGCTGGGTGTGAACTACCAGAACCGCAAGTTCGAGTCGGACAACAGTGAAGTCGAGTACGCCGGTGAGGACGATGCGGCACCCGGCGATGTCACTGCGATCAACCTGCAGCGCCGCAAGTATGAAATCGAGCGCAAGCGCATCGGCGCAAACCTCAACCTGGACTGGCGCCCCAGCGAAGACAGCACGTACTACCTGCGCACGCTGTACAGCCGCTTTGACGATGCCGAGACGCGTCAGCGCACGATCATCAACTTCGAGGACGCCGACGTCGTCGCGACCGGTGCCGATCAGTTCCGCCTGGACGACCTGCCGGCCGATGCGATCCAGAAGCGCATGCGCTACCGCACCAAGGAAGAAAATACCTTGGCCGCCAGCCTGGGCGGCGAGAACCGGCTGTCCGCCGCCGTGGTCGACTACAAGATCGGTTACACCAAGACCGAAGAGCGCGTGGACGACGAGATGGAAGCGCGCTTCGAGCTGGACGGCGACGACCTGTCCGGCACGCTGGACCAGCGCAGCCGCCTGCCGCGCTACACGCTGGGCAGCGATGCATGGATGGACAATGCCAACTACGCCTACGACCGGATGATCCTGTCGCCCAAGCGGGTGGATGACAAGGAACACAGCGCGCAGCTCAACGTACGCTTCGATGCGGACAATGCCAGCTACAAGTTCGGCGTGCTCGGCCGTTGGCGCGAGCGCGATGTGGATGTCAACGAAGTCGAGCTGCGTCGCGGCCCAGCCATCGACCTCGCCAGCTGGACCATCGGTGCGCCGGATCACCGCCACGGCACGCTGGGGCAGGGCATGAGCTCGGACCTCATGCGCCGCTACTGGGCGGCCAACAGCGGCCTGTACAGCGCGCGTCCGCAGGAGACCGGGGCCAATGCGTTGACCTCGCTGGAAGAGGACTACAGCGCCAGCGAAGACATCTTCTCGACCTACGCCATGGGTACCTGGGATATCGGTGCGCTGCGCATCATCGGCGGTGTGCGTGTGGAGAACACCCAGTTCAAGGCGATCGGCAACCAGGTCGACGTGGCCGAAGACGAGCGCAGCTTCACCGTTACCCCGCGCGTGGCCGACAGCAGCTACACCAATGTGTTGCCGGGCCTGCACCTGCGCTATGACGCCACCGATGACTGGGTGCTGCGCGCATCGGCGAACAAGACGGTTTCGCGTCCATCGTTCGGCGACATCTCACCGCGCGTAGGCTACAGCCGCGGCGACGAAGAGGTCCGCCTGGGCAATCCGCAGCTTGACCCGTACGAATCGAAGAACATCGATCTGTCGGTGGAGAAGTACATCGGCACGACCGGCATCGTGTCGCTGGGCCTGTTCCACAAGTCCATCGACGGCTACATCGTGGAGACGGTGCGCAACAACGACCCCGCCTACGATGGCTTCGACGTGACCCTGCCGATCAACGGCGAGAAGGCCACGGTACGGGGTGCCGAATTCAACTATCAGCAGCAGCTTGCGTTCCTGCCGCCGGGCCTGGATGGCCTGCTGGTCGGCGCCAGCGGCACGTGGCTGGATACCGATTTCGATCCGGGCGTGGAAGGCCGCGAGGGCGATGACTTCACTCTGCCGCGTGCGTCCAAGCATGTGTACAGCGCCCACATCGGCTACGAAAAGTATGGCCTGAGCACGCGCCTGGCCGCGGTGTACCGCAGTGAATACCTGGACAGCATCGGCGTCGGCCGCGCGTTCGACATCTACGTTGCACCGCACACCCAGCTCGATTTCTCGCTGGATTACAAATTCACCCCCCGCGTCAGCATGTACTTCGAGGCACAGAATCTGTTGGACAAGCCGCTTGAGCT
This sequence comes from Stenotrophomonas sp. 169, assembly GCF_014621775.1. NCBI lineage: Bacteria > Pseudomonadati > Pseudomonadota > Gammaproteobacteria > Lysobacterales > Lysobacteraceae > Stenotrophomonas > Stenotrophomonas sp. 169. Next base: position 2,611,314 of record NZ_CP061204.1, on the reverse strand, counting down.
CTACCAGGGCACGCGTTCGCGCACCCTGCAGCTGGAAGAATACGGTCGCACCTATGCGGTCGGCCTGAAGGTGGCACTGTGATGGCGCGCCGTATCGCCCTGGTCGGCGCACTGGCGCTGGTACTCGCCAGCGGCTGCACGCCGTCTGCCCCCACTGCCGAGGGCGCCGCTGCTGCGGCCAAAGGCGCGCCGGCCGCGACCGATGCCGCGACCATGCCGCGTCAGGTGCATACCCTGGCCGAAGCCTTCCTGACCCCCATGACGCCGGACGACAACATCGACTCGCCCGCTGCGTGGAAGGCACCTGACGGCAAGACCTGGCTGATTGCCACGGCTAAGGCCACCGACAAGCTGGTGGTGTACGACGGCAGCACCGGCACCCCGTTGCGTGACGTTGGCAGCGCGGGCAGCGCACTGGGCCAGTTCGACCGCCCCAACGGCATTTCGATCATCGACGATCTGATGTGGATCGTGGAGCGCGACAACCATCGCGTGCAGGTATTCTCGCTGCCCGACTTCACGCCGCTGGCGGTGTTCGGTGCCGATGACCTGCGCAAGCCCTATGGCCTGTGGGTCGACAAGGGCCGTGATGGCTACACCGTGTATGTCACCGATTCCTGGGACAACGGCGAGGACGCGCAGGGCAACGACATCCTGCCGCCGCTGACTGAGCTGGACAAGCGCGTACGCCAGTATCACGTCACCCGCGATGGGGCGAAGGTGCAGGCCACGCTGACGGCGAGCATCGGCGATACCAGCGAAGCCGGTGCGCTGCGCGTGGTGGAATCGATCTGGGGCGACCCGGCCAACGACCGCCTGTTGATCGCCGAAGAGGACGAAAGCTACGCCAGCGAATTCAAGGTCTACACGATGGCCGGTCGCTTCACCGGCACGACCTTCGGCCGCGATGTATTCAAGGCGCAGGCGGAAGGGGTGATGCTGCGCACCTGCGGCAAGGACGGCTGGTGGATCACCACCGAGCAGGCCAAGGACCGCAGCGTCTTCCATCTGTTTGACCGGCACAGCTTGAAGCCGGTGGGGGCCTTCCAGGGCAACACCGTGGCCAACACCGATGGCATCTGGATGATGCAGCAGGGCACGCCACGCTTCCCGCACGGTGCGCTGTATGCCGTGCACGATGACCAGGGCGTGGTGGCGTTCGACTGGGAGCAGATCGCCAAGGCGCTGTCGCTGCCGCTGGAGTGTGCGTCGTGATCCGTCGCCTGACCTCGCTTGGCCTGGGCGTGGCCTTGGCGCTGGGTTGCAGCAGTGCGCTGGCCGATGAGCTGGCATCGCGCGTGGAGCCCAACAGCCAGGTGCCGGCCGGCAGCCGCCACTATGCGGCAACCGGCTTCCCGGATCGGATCGTGGCCTCGCCGGCGGCGAATGCCTCACAGGGCTTCGCCGTGCGATGGCGCACCGACGGCAGCGTGCAGGCGCCGCTGCTGGAGATCGCGCCGGCGGATGACACGCCGGGCTTCGGCCCGATCACCCGCATCACCGCCAGCAGCCAGCCGCTGCAGACCGAGAACGGCCTGTCCCATCACCACCGTGCCGACGTCACCGGCCTGAAGCCGGGTACCCTGTACGTGTATCGCGTGCAGGGTAAAGACACCTGGAGCGCCTGGAACCAGCTACGTACGGCAGGCACCGGCGACCAGCCGATGACCTTCCTGTACTTCGGCGACACCCAGAACAAGAACCTCAGCCATGTAACCCGCGTGGTGCGCGCAGCGCAGAAGGCGGCGCCTGACGCACACCTGAGCCTGTTTGCCGGTGATCTGGTCAGCGGGGGCTATGACGCCGACGACAGCGAGTGGGGCGAGTGGTTCGCCGCCACGGGCTGGCTGGCACAGGAAACGATGCTCGCACCGGCCATCGGCAACCACGAGTACTTCGAAGAGTTCGAAGACACCCCGCAGGAACGCCGGGTGATGGCCCGCCACTGGCCCGCGACCTTCGCCCTGCCGGACAACGGCGCCAAGGGTGCGGAGCAGAGCACGTACTGGTTCGACTATCAGGGCGTCCGGTTCGCCGTGCTGGATGGCACCTCGGCGATGGACCTTGGCACCGCGCAGGCACAAGCGCAGTGGCTGGATGGCGTACTGGCATCCAACACGCAGCCGTGGACGATCGTGGTGGTGCACCAGCCGTTCTACTCGCCCGCGCGTGGCCGCCACAATCCGGTGCTGCAGGACGCCCTGCTGCCGGTCGTGCGACGGCACGACGTGGACCTGGTACTGCAGGGCCACGACCACACCTATGGCCGCCGTGGTGAAGACGGCCTGGCCACCCCGCAGTTCGTCGTCAGCAATGCCAGCCCCAAGCAGTACCGCCTGTCCAAAGAGGCGATCGCCACGATGTCCCCGGTGGCCGAAGACACCCAGCTGTTCCAGGTGCTGCGCATCGATCCACAGCGCCTGCACTACGAAGCCCGTACGGTGACCGGCAAGCTGTACGACGCGTTCGAGCTGGTGCGTCAGGCCGACGGCAGCACGAAGAAAGTGGAGCTGGAGGCGGACCGCATCGCACCGCGCCGCTGCCAGCGCCCGCACGCACCGACTGGCCGCAAGGACCGGTGCTGGGAATGAGCCATGACGTGATGCAGAACCGGGAGGAGCCGCAATGAGCGCACGACGTAGCAGGTTGCCGATGGTGGCACTGGCCGCTGCGCTGGCCGTGATGGCCGGTGCCAGCGTTGCCGCCGATAGTGTGTTGCACCCGTTCCTTGCCGCGCAGCCGAAGCAGGCACCGGAGGAAGTGAACCTGGTGGTCGAGATTCCGGCGGGCAGCTTCACCAAGTACGAGATCAAGGACGACGGGCTGGTGCATGTGGACCGTTTCCAGTCGATGCCCGTCGCGTACCCGGCCAATTACGGGTCGATGCCGCGCACCCTGGCCGGTGACAACGATCCGCTGGACGCGCTGGTGCTGACCCGCGAACCGCTGCACCCCGGTGTGATCGTGCGCTTCCGGCCGATCGGTTACCTGAAGATGGTGGACGACGGCGAGCAGGACGAGAAGGTAATCGGCGTGCCCACCGACAAGGTGGATCCGACCTACGCCGGCATTCGCGACCTGTCCGATCTGCCGCTGATCGAGCGGCAGCGCATCGAAGCGTTTTTCCGCGTGTACAAAGACCTGCCGGAAGGCCGCAACCCGGTGCAGTTGAGCGGCTGGGGCACTGCAGCACAGGCGAAGACCCTGATCCGCCAGTCGATGCAGCGCTTCGATACGAACGCGGCCAGGTAACGCCGAGCCATGCCCGGCGGTTGCGGTTGCGGTTGATGTGGCCGCTGCCGGTGCCTTGGCCATGGCCGTTGCCGTTGCCGTTGCCGTGATCGTCGCGTGGCCGTGGCTGCTGCCGATGCCGCTGCCGCTGCCGTTGCCTCGGCTGTGGTTGTGGCCGCTTCCGTTGCCGTTGCCGTTGCCGGTGCCGGTGCTGTGGCTATTGCTGTTGCTGTTGCTGTTGCTCTGGTAGAGCCGACTTCAGTCGGCTGCTGTTGGCAAGCCGACTGAAGTCGGCTCTACAGTCAGGTCACGCGCGCTCGTTATCATGGCAGCCTTGCATTCTCCAGGTATGTCGCGTGTCATCAGCCTTGGTGTGGTTTCGCCGTGATCTCCGCCTTGCCGACAATCCGGCGCTGCAGGCTGCGCTGGAGTCCGGGCACGATATCGTGCCGGTCTACATCCATGCGCCGCACGAGGAAGGCCGCTGGGCGCCCGGTGCGGCGTCCAATGCGTGGCGGCACCGCTCACTGTTGGCGCTGGACGACGATCTGCGCGCACGCGGCTCGGGCCTTGTGCTGCGCGAAGGCGACAGCCTGGCGGTCCTGCAGGAACTGATCGCCGAGACCGGCGCGGAGGCGGTCTTCTGGAACCGCAAATACGAACCCGCCACCCAGCCGCGCGATGCCCTGATCAAGCGCACCCTGCGCGAGCAGGGGCTGCAGGCGGACAGCTGCAACGGCAGCCTGCTGTTCGAACCGTGGGACCTGCAGACCAAGCAGGGGGGACCGTACAAGGTCTTCACCCCGTTCTGGCGCAATGCGCTGAGCCAGTGGCGTCTGCATGCCGTGAGCGATGCACCGGCGTCGCTCCCCGCCCACACGGTCAAGGGTCTGACGCTCGATGCGCTCGGCCTGCAACCCTCGCTGGGCTGGGATGCAGGCTTCTGGGAGCACTGGCAGCCCGGTGAGGCCGGTGCCCGCGAAGCACTGACCGTGTTCGTCGATGGGGCGTTGAACGGCTATCGCGAGCAGCGTGACCTGCCGGATCGCGTCGGCACGTCCATGATGTCCCCGCACCTGCACTTCGGCGAGATCGCGCCGTGGCGGATCGTCCACGCGCTGGAGGCCGAGCGCACCGCCAGCCGCAGCGCCGACATCGATGCGTACATCCGGCAACTGGGCTGGCGTGACTTCGGCCACCACCTGCTCCATCACTTCCCCGGGACCACGGACGAAAACCTCAACCCGCGCTTCGACAGCTTCCGCTGGGCGTCGCCCGCGGCGGCCGACCTGCAGGCATGGCAACGTGGCAACACCGGCGTGCCGATCGTCGATGCCGGGCTGCGGCAGCTGTGGCACACCGGCATAATGCACAACCGCGTACGCATGATCGTCGCCAGCTACCTGTGCAAGCACATGCGCGCGCACTGGCTGGAGGGCGCGCGCTGGTTCTGGGACACCCTGGTGGATGCGGACCTGGCCAACAACACCATGGGCTGGCAGTGGGTGGCCGGCACCGGCGCCGATGCCGCGCCGTATTTCCGCGTGTTCAATCCGGTCACCCAGTCGGAGAAGTTCGATCCGCAGGCGCGTTACATCACCCGGTGGGTGCCCGAGTTGGCCGCTCTGCCGGTGAAGGCGCGTTTTGCCCCCTGGCAGCACGCCGATCTGCTGGCGGCCAAGGCACCGGATTATCCGCGGCGGCCGTTGGTGGGTCTTGCCGAAGGTCGTGACGCGGCGTTGGCTGCCTATCGGCGCACTTGAGCGTCGCAGGGCGCATTTACACGTCGTTGCGAAGAAGCTGAACGGGGCAGTGATGGGAGCTTCGGCCCTCATCCCCGCATCGCATCAGGCTGTATATGCTCATCCCCGACGCACGCCGGACCACCCGGCTTCCAAGGAGAACACCATGATCCGATCCGCTCCCCGTAATGTGGCCCTCGCCCTGATGACCGCCGCTGCGCTCAGCGCCTGCGCGACCGGTGGTTCGTACGTGCAGAGTGACCCGTATGGCAACGAAACCCAGCAGCAGAACCGCACGGGCCGCAACGCGCTGATCGGTACCGCCGTCGGTGTCGCAGCTGGCCTGCTGACCGGTGGCAGCGCGACTGAACGTCGCCAGCACGCGATGATCGGTGCCGGTATCGGCGCACTGAGCGGCGCGGCCGTGGGCCAGTACCAGGATCGCCAGGAACGCGCCTTGCGCGAGCGTACCGCCAATACCGGTATCGACGTGGTCCGCCAGGGCGACAACATCAGCCTGAACCTGCCTGACGGCATCACGTTCGACTTCAACAAGTCCGCGTTGAAGCCGCAGTTCTACGGTTCGCTCAACGGTGTCGCGAGCACGCTGGCCGAATACAACCAGACCATGATCGAAGTGGTCGGCCATACCGACAGCATCGGCAGCGACGCGGTGAACAACCGTCTGTCGAAGGAACGTGCGGATGCCGTGGCCGCCTACCTGACCGGCCAGGGCGTACAGCGCGCACGCATCGAAACGCTGGGCGCCGGCAAGGCCTACCCGGTTGCCGACAACAGCACCGACGCCGGCCGTGCGCAGAACCGTCGCGTGGAAATCCGCGTGATTCCGTTGCAGCAGTAACGCTGCGCGTTACTGCCGTTGCGGCCGCCAGGCCGCAACAAAAATGCCGCCCTTGCAGGCGGCATTTTTTTGTACAGGTAGTGACGGCCGCCGGCCGTCAATGGGCCACAAGACGGCCAGCGGCCGTCGCTACCGAAGCGGTTGATGGCCAGCGGCCGTCACGATCGTCGCCCATCGTCATCTCACGCGGCAACGACCTCCAGAATCCGCTTCCCTTCAGCCATCGCTTCGGCTTCGGCTTTCTCGTTCTGCTGCTGCGCGTACTTCGCTGCGGGGCACTGCGCCATCATGTAGTTGGCGTCGAAGTTGAGCTTGTCGACCAGGAAATCCACGAAGGCGCGCACTTTCGGCGACACCAGCTTGCCGCCGGCGAAGACCGCATTGAAGTCCACTTCCGGTCCCGTCCAGCCGGCCAGCACACGGCGCACCATTCCGGTTTCCACGTACGGCTTGGCCATCACATCGCCGGTCAGCAGCAGGCCTTCGCCGCATACCATCGCGCCGTTCAACGCCGACATGTCATTGGCCACCATCAGCGGATTGACCGGGAAATCGCGCAGCTCACCGCCATTCTCGCCGAGCTGCCAGGTGATGCGGTTCGGATGGCTGTGGTACGCCTTGCGCATCGCCAGGATGCGGTGGAACTGCAGCTCGTCCGGATGCAACGGTTCGCCGTGGCGTTCGATATAGGCCGGGCTGGCGAATACCTGCGTGCGCAGCGTGCCGAGCTTGCGGGCGACCAGATTGGAATCGGGCAGGGCACCGACCCGCAGCGCAAGATCCGCTTCACCGGCGATCAGGTCGAGCTTCTCGTTGCCCAGATGCATGTCGAGCCGGATCTCGGGGTACATCGCATGGAACTGGCCCATCAAGGGCGCGATCCAGGTGATGCCGAGCGAATAGGGCACGGTGAAACGCAGCCACCCACGCGGGCCGGACTGCAACTGGCTGACGGCACTCTCCGCCTCTTCCAGTTCGCGTGCGATGCGCTGGCAGTGCTCGTGATAGATGGAACCGGCTTCGGTCAGGCCGAGGCGACGCGTGGTCCGGTGCAGCAGGCGCGCACCGAGGCGCGTTTCCAGATCCTGCACCTTGCGGCTGACGGTGGTCTTGGGCAGGCCGAGCGACTTGGCGGCGGCGATGAAGCTGCCTTGCTCGACCACTTTGACGAAGATCAGCGTTTCGTTGAGATCGTGAGACATGGTCGAATTCCTGGACGTCGGGGACGGGAATAGCGTGACAAAAAGATTGGACCGGGAGCGGGATGATTATTCCCCTAAATCAGGACTAATCAAGTAGGAGTTAGAAGCGCACCATGGCGCCATTCCCGAATCGGAGGCCATCAGCCATGAGCCTGCGCAACATTCTCAACTACTTCAGCCGCGCCGGCCAGGATGCCCTGGACCAGGCGATGACCGTGGAAACCCGTCCCAGCTCCTTGGTTAACAAGGACTTTCGCGAGTTTACCGCCCCCGCCCGCCAGCAACGGGGCGGTGCCCTGCGTATCCGTCCCCGCGGCACTGATCGCCTGGGTCGGATCGGGATTGTCCCGCAGATGGGAGGAAATATCCCGTGAACGGGATGCTGGCACCGGAGGTCCTCGTCCTCGGCGGCACCGGTGCCGTGGGCCAAGGCGTGGTCGGCGCACTGCTGGAGGCCGGCAGCCCGGTCCTGGTGGTCGGTCGCGATCCGCGCCGCCTGGCTGCGCTGCGCCAGCAGTTCGATGACGAACCCGGACTGGAAACCCTGCTCGGGTCGCTCGCCGACGACGAATCGGCCAAGGTCGTCGCCGACCGCGTGGCCGCACGGCCGCGTCCGCTGGGCGCCGTCGTTGCCGCGCTCGGCGGGCCCTATGCACGTGGCCGGGTGATTGACCGCCCGGGCGATGCGTTGATGCAGACGCTGCAGCTTGACCTGCTGCCGCACGTGCACGCCGTCCGCCATCTGTTGCCGCTGCTGCAGGACCACCCGCATCCGCGCCGCTTCGTGATGATCGGCAGCCCGGCCGGGCTGAAGCCGTGGGCTGCACATGGCGATTCGTCGGTGACCGCCGCTGCGCTGCGGATGTATGCGCAGGTGGTTCATCAGGAAGCGCAGGCGATCGGCGTACGCGCGCAGCTGCTGGAAGTCTGTGCACCGGTGTGCACGCCCAGCAATGCAGCCAACGCGTGCATCGAGTGGCCCAGTGCGCTGCTCGTCGGCCGGCGCCTGGTCTCTCTGCTGGACCAATGCCACGACAACAACGCGATCGTGCGCTGCGACACGCGCGACGGCCAGCTGCCGCGCGGCCTGTTGAAACTGGATGCGCCACCCCGATGGCGCGAGGCGGCCGGTAGTGCTTGACCTCAACCATTGTTGAGGTTGCACCATCCCCCGGTCGTCGGCGCTGCCGACAAACGAACGACTGATCACCTGTATCACCACCCCTTACGGATACATGCCATGAACACCATGATGACCCTCCACCGCACCACCCGCCGCGCGGCCTTGGCCACCGTCTCGGCACTCGCCCTGGCCATCCTGACCGCCTGCAGCGGCAGCCATGCCGAAGAAGCCGGCGCCCCGCCTGCGCCTGAAGTCAGCGCCGCACCGGTACTGGTCAAGCAGATCAGCCAGTGGGACGAGTTCAGTGGCCGGGTGGAAGCGGTCGAGAACGTGGACCTGCGCCCGCGGGTGTCCGGCTACATCGACAAGGTGAACTATGTCGAAGGCGAGGAAGTAAAGAAGGGCGATGTGCTGTTCACCATCGATGCCCGCAGTTACCAGGCCGAGTATGACCGCGCCCGTGCCGAGCTCAACCGCGCACGCACGCAGTCCACGCTGGCGCGCGGTGAATCCGAGCGGGCCAAGCGTTTGTCGGACCAGCAGGCGATCTCCACCGAAACCTGGGAACAGCGCCGTGCCGCGTCCGACCAGGCCGGCGCGCAGGTGCAGGCCGCACAGGCCGCGCTGGATGCCGCCGCACTGAACCTGGAGTTCACCAAGGTGCGTGCGCCGATCAACGGCCGCGCCGGTCGCGCGATGGTCACGGCGGGCAACCTGGTCAGTGCCGGCGATGCGGCCAGCGTGCTGACCACGCTGGTGTCGCTGGAAAAGGTGCACGTGTATTTCGACGCCGATGAAGCCACCTTCCTGCGCTATGCGCAGATGGCACGCAAGGGCGAGCGTCCGAGCGAGCGCGATGCGTCGCTGCCGGTGCGTATCGGGCTGAGCGGTGAGCAGGGCTTCCCGCACGAAGGCAAGGTCGACTTCCTGGACAACCAGGTCACCCGCAGCACCGGCACCATCCGCGTCCGCGCACTGCTGGACAACGCAGACCGCCAGTTCACCCCGGGCCTGTTCGCCCGCGTGCAGCTGCTGGGCAGTGGCCAGTTCCAGGCGATGCTGATCGATGACCGCGCCGTGCTGACCGACCAGGACCGCAAGTACGTCTATGTGGTGGACAAGGACGGCAAGGCGCAGCGCCGCGATATCGCGCTGGGCCGTACCGCTGATGGCCTGCGCATCGTGGAAAGCGGCCTTGCCGCCGGCGACAAGGTGATCGTCGATGGCGTGCAGAAGGTCTTCATGCCGGGCATGCCCGTGCAGGCCAAGGCGGTCGCGATGCAAGGTCCCGCCGCACCTGCTGTTGCACCGGCGAAGGCCCCGGCTCCCGCCCCTGCCCCCGTTGGTACTGAAACCGCCGCACTGAACTGATCCAACCGGCCAGCGTCACCGCGATGCCCGAACCCCTGCCGGATTGGCAGGGGCAGGGCGGCTGCATCCCGGCGTCGGCCAAACCAAGGACATTCCCAATGGATTTCTCACGCTTTTTCATCGACAGGCCGATCTTCGCGGCGGTGTTGTCGATCATCATCTTCGCTGCCGGCCTGATCAGCATTCCGCTGCTGCCGACCGGTGAATACCCCGACGTGGTGCCGCCCTCGGTGGTGGTGCGCACCGTGTACCCGGGCGCCAACCCGAAGGTGATCGCCGAAACAGTGGCCACGCCACTGGAAGAAGCCATCAACGGCGTCGAGGACATGATGTACATGAAGTCGGTCGCCGGCTCCGACGGTGTGCTGCAGATGACCATCACCTTCCGCCCGGGTACCGATCCGGATGCGGCGGCGGTCAAAGTGCAGAACCGCGTCGCCCAGGCGCAGGCGCGACTGCCCGAAGACGTGCGGCGGCAGGGCGTGACCACGCAGAAGCAGTCGCCGACCTTCCTGATGGTGGTGCACCTGACCTCGCCGAACGGAAAGTACGACACGCTGTACCTGCGCAACTACGCGCGACTGCACGTCAAGGACGCGCTGTCGCGCATCCAGGGCGTGGGCGATGCGCAGATCTTCGGTGGCGGTGACTACGCCATGCGTGCCTGGCTGGACCCGGACAAGATCGCCGCGCGCGGCCTGACCGCCAGCGATGTGGTCGGCGCGATGCGCGAGCAGAACGTGCAGGTCTCGGCGGGCCAGCTCGGTGCCGAGCCGATGCCCAACAGCCAGTTCCTGACCCTGATCAATGCGCAGGGCCGGCTGAAGAGTGAGCAGGAATTCAACGACATCGTGCTCAAGAGCGGCGCTGACGGCGAAGTGGTGCGCCTGTCCGACGTGGCCCGTCTGGAGCTGGGTGCCGGTGACTACACGCTGCGTTCGCAGCTGGATGGCAAGAACGCAGTGGGTATCGGCATCTTCCAGGCCCCCGGCGCGAACGCGCTGGAAATCCGCGATGCCGTCATGAACACCATGGACGAGATGCAGAAGACCTTCCCGGCCGACGTCAAGTACGAAGCGGTGTATGACACCACCATCTTCGTGCGCGACTCGATCAAGGCCGTGGTGTCCACGCTGCTGGAAGCCATCGCCCTGGTGGTGCTGGTGGTCATCCTGTTCCTGCAGACCTGGCGCGCGTCGATCATTCCGCTGATCGCCGTGCCGGTGTCCATCGTAGGCACGTTCGCTGCGCTGTATCTGCTGGGTTTCTCGATCAACACATTGAGCCTGTTCGGCCTGGTGCTGGCGATCGGCATCGTGGTCGACGATGCGATCGTGGTGGTGGAGAACGTCGAGCGCAACATCGAAGAAGGTCTGTCACCCACCGCCGCTGCCCATCAGGCCATGAAGGAAGTGTCCGGTCCGATCGTCGCCATCGCGTTGGTACTGTGCGCCGTGTTCGTGCCGATGGCCTTCCTGTCCGGCGTCACCGGCCAGTTCTACAAGCAGTTCGCCGTCACCATCGCCATCTCCACGGTGATCTCGGCCATCAACTCCCTGACTCTGTCGCCGGCCCTGGCCGCACGCCTGCTGAAGCCGCATGACGCAACCAAGGATGCGCCCACGCGCATCATCGACCGCCTGTTCGGCTGGATCTTCCGTCCGTTCAACCGCTTCTTCAAATCCAGCTCGGAGAAGTACGAGCGCGGCGTATCGAAGATCCTCGGCAAGCGCGGTGCGGTGTTCGTGGTGTATGCCCTGCTGCTGGTCGGTACCGGCGTGATGTTCAAGCTGGTGCCGCCAGGCTTCATCCCCACGCAGGACAAGTTGTACCTGATCGCGGGTGTGAAGCTGCCGGAGGGCTCGTCCATTGCCCGCACCGACGCGATGCTGAAGAAGGTCGCGCAGATCGCCATGGAAACCGATGGCGTGGCGCATACCATTTCGTTCCCGGGCCTCAACGCGCTGCAGTTCACCAACACGCCCAATACCGGTGTGGCGTTCGTGCCGCTCAAGCCCTTCAGCGAACGCAATGGGCGTACCGCTGCGCAGATCAATGCGGAGATCAACCAGAAGATCGCCGGGCTGCAGGAAGGCTTTGCGTTCTCGATGATGCCGCCGCCGATCCTCGGGCTGGGTAACGGCAACGGCTACCAGATGTTCATCGAAGACCGTGGAAACCTGGGCTACGGTGCGCTGCAGACCGCTGTGCAGAGCATGCAGGGCGCGGTATCGCAGACACCGGGCATGGCCTTCCCGATCACCAGCTACCAAGCCAACGTGCCGCAGCTGGATGCCGAGGTGGACCGTGTAAAGGCCAAGGCACAGGGCGTGCAGTTGACCGAGCTGTTCGACACGCTGCAGACCTATCTGGGCTCGGCCTACGTCAACGACTTCAACCAGTTCGGTCGTACCTGGCAGGTGATCGCGCAGGCTGACGGACAGTTCCGTGACAGCGTGGAAGACATCGGCCGCCTGCGCACCCGCAACGACCGCGGCGAGATGGTGCCGATCGGCTCGATGGTCACCGTCAAGCAGACGTTCGGCCCCGACCCGGTGCTGCGCTTCAACGGCTACCCGGCGGCTGACCTGGCCGGTGAAACCGATCCGCGCCTGCTGTCATCCACCGAGGGCATGGCCAAGCTGAGCGAGATCGCCGCGCAGGTGTTGCCGCCCGGCATGGTCACCGAGTGGACCGACCTGAGCTACCAGCAGGCCACCCAGGGCAACGCCGCGTTGATCGTGTTCCCGGTGGCGGTGATGCTGGCCTTCCTGGTGCTGGCCGCACTGTATGAAAGCTGGTCGCTGCCGCTGGCGGTGATCCTGATCGTGCCGATGACCCTGCTGTCCGCGCTGTTCGGTGTATGGCTGACCGGTGGCGACAACAACGTGTTCGTGCAGGTCGGTCTGGTGGTGCTGATGGGGTTGGCCTGCAAGAACGCCATCCTGATCGTCGAGTTTGCCCGCGAGCTGGAAATGGGCGGCAAGGGCATCGTCGAATCTGCGCTGGAAGCCTGCCGCCTGCGCCTGCGCCCGATCGTGATGACCTCCATCGCCTTCATCGCCGGCACCGTGCCGCTGGTGCTGTCCCATGGTGCAGGCGCCGAGGTCCGCTCGGTCACCGGCATCACGGTGTTCGCCGGCATGCTGGGCGTAACGTTGTTCGGGCTGTTCCTGACCCCGGTGTTCTACGTGGCCCTGCGCAAGTTCGTCACCCGCAACGGCGGTGGCCAGCTGGTCAAGCATGGCGAATCGACGCTGCACCATTGATGCGACGTTCCTGACCTGACCCCGGTAGCGCCGAGCCATGCTCGGCGCACCCCGGAACCCTCTTTCAAGCTGCAAGGATTGAAACAATGAACGCACATACGAACAAGATCGCGATGGTCACCGGCGCTACCCGTGGCATCGGCACCGAGACCGTGCGCCAGCTGGCGCAGGCCGGCGTGCACACGCTGCTGGCTGGTCGCAAGCGTGACACCGCCGTGGCCGTCGCACTGAAACTGCAGGCCGAAGGCCTGCCAGTGGAAGCCATCGAACTGGACGTCACCGATGAAGCCAGCGTAGCCGCTGCAGTGGAGCAGGTGCGCCAGCGCCACGGCCGCCTGGACATCCTGGTCAACAACGCCGGCATCATGATCGACGACATGAGCAAGGCACCTTCGCAGCAGTCGTTGGAGACGTGGCGCACCACCTTCGATACCAACGTCTTCGCACTGGTAGCCGTCACCCAGGCATTCCTTCCGCTGCTGCGCGAATCGGCCGCGGCGCGCATCGTCAACGTGTCCAGCCTGCTGGGGTCGGTGACCCTGCACAGCCAGCCGGGCTCGCCGATCTATGACTTCAAGGTACCGGCCTACGACGTGTCCAAGAGCGCGGTGAACGCATGGACCGCGCACCTGGCCTATGAACTGCGCGACACCGCGCACAAGGTCAACACCGTGCACCCCGGTTACGTAAAGACCGACATGAACGGTGGCGAAGGCGAGGTCGAGGTATCCGTCGGCGCGCAGTCCAGCGTGCAGATGGCGCTGCTGGATGCCGACGGCCCGAATGGCAGCTTCACCTATCTGGGCGAGGTGCTGCCGTGGTAATCAAAACCTTGGCGGTCGCCCTGTCCAGCGTGCTGCTGGCTGGCTGCGTGACCGTCGGACCCAACTACAAAGCACCGGTGGAAGCACCGGTGGCCCTGCAGGGGGCTGCGGCACCGGTGTACAGCACCGAGTCGCCGGTAGCCACGTGGTGGGCACAGTTTGACGATCCGGTGCTGGAAGAGCTGGTGCATCGCGCGCTGGCTGACAACCTGGATCTGCGCGTGTCGGTATCGCGCGTGCAGCAGGCGCGTGCGGTGTTCGTTGAACGCCGCCTCGACCAGGCACCGCATGTCACTGCCGGTGGCGCGTACGATCGCCGCAAGCAGCCGGAAACGCTGGCCGGTGGCGAGCGGGTCTTCAGCGAAAGCTACCAGCTGGGCTTCGATGCCGGCTGGGAGCTGGACCTGTTCGGACGCCAGCGCCGCGCCGCGGAAGCCGCCCGTGCGGATCTGGATGCCGAGTGGGCGAATCTGGCTGATGCACAGGTGCTGGTCGCCGCTGAAGTAGCGCGCAACTACTTCGAGCTGCGTGGTACGCAGAAGCGCATCGCCGTGGCCGAGCAGACCCTTGGCAACCTGCGTGACACCCAGAAGCTGACCGAAACCCGCTGGGAACTGGGTGCGGGCAGCGAGCTGGACGTGCAGAGCAGCCGTGCACGCTTGAAGGCCATCGAGGCCGACATCCCGCTGCTGGAAGTGGCACAGACCCAATCGCGCCATCGCCTGGCGGTGCTGCTGGGACTGCGTCCGGAATCGCTGGACGGCATGCTCGCACCGCGCGACATGCCGGCCTTCGCCAAGGCGCTGCCACTGGGTGACACCCGCGAACTGCTGCGTCAGCGCGCTGATGTGCGCGTGGCAGAGCGTCGCCTCGCTGCGGCCACCGCACGCATCGGCGTGGCCACCGCAGACCTGTTCCCGCGCCTGTCACTGACCGGTTTCGTCGGCTTCCTCGGCGGCGATGCCAGCGGATTGATCAGCGGCAGCAACAAGGCATGGTCGTTGACCCCGCAGCTGAGCTGGGCCGCGTTTGATTTCGGCACGGTGCGTGCGCGGTTGAAGGCCAGCAAGGCCGAAGCCGATGGCGTGGCCGCGCAATACGAACAGGCTGTGCTGCTGGCGCTGGAAGACACTGAAAACGCGTTGACGCGCTATTCCAAGCAGCAGGCCCGACTGGCGATCGTCGCCGAGCAGGCGCAGGCCGCGCGGCGTGCCGAAACGCTGGCGCAGGTCCGCTATCGCGAAGGGTCGGAAGACTTCCTGACCCTGCTCGATGCCCAGCGCACGCAACTGGTGGCGGACGACGCCCTGGCCGCCGCCGAAGCCGAGGTCAACGTCAGCGTCGTCGGCGTGTACAAAGCCCTCGGCGGCTGGGGCCAAGCTGCACAGCCGAGCATCGCCCTGGCACAGTGACCCGTAGGGTACGGTCTCGCCACTGCGCTCGCCGACCCTGGGTCGGCGCTACCGATATGCTGCCTGTGTCCCGGTAGCGCCGAGCCATGCTCGGCGAGCGCAGCGGCGCTCTCAACGAACACCCCGCCGGGCACGACCCGGCGCTACTTCGCGTCCCAGTCCAGCTCCACCACCAGCGGGAAATGATCCGACGGCAGTATCCCGTCCACCCGCGCATCGACCGTGGCGAAATCCCGCGCGGTGAACCCACGCACCAGCACCCAATCCAGTTCCGTGGTCGCCTTGCCGGTGAAATCATGGAACGTATTCTTCGGCCCACGCGGTGCAGCCACCTGCGTGCGCGCATCCGTCAGCGCACCCGTAAACGCAGCGTAGGTTGGTCCGCCCGGCTCACTGTTGAAGTCACCCGTGACCACCACCGGAATGTCTGCCGGCAACGTCTTCAGGTGCGCCACGATCGCCTGCGCGCCACGGACCCGACGCGGCTCATCTTCATCACGATAGGGCAGGTGGGTATTGAACAGATAGAAGCGCCGCCCATCCTCCACGCGACGGAACAACCCCCACGTCACCATGCGCGGGAACAGGTTGCCCCAGCTGATGCTGCCGGCCACGTCCGGCGTATCAGACAGCCAGAAGTTACCCGACTGCTCCAACGCCACCACCTTCCTGTCGTAGAACACGCCCATGTGCTCATCGTCATCGCCACCGCGGCGGCCTTCGCCGAACCAGCGGTAATCGGGCAACTGCGAGGCCAGGTAATCCGCCTGTTCCTTCACCAGTTCCTGCGTACCCATCACCGCCGGATGCGCTTGGCGGATGGTGGTCACCAGGGCCTCCCGGCGGTCCATCCAGCGCTTGCCGGGCGCGGTATCGGCGGGCGTGCGCACATTGAAGGACATCACCTTCAACGGAGACGGCGGCGTAGCAGCGGCGGCCGGCAAAGCCAGCGCCAGAAGAAGTAATGCGGCAGGGCGCCGTAGGCGGTTCAACATGGGAATCCCTCCATTCCGTGAAATCGTTTGCAGGCAAGAGTCGCATGGCGGGCAGGGAAGGGGATGTGCCGGAATGGCTGGTTTGCCGAGTCGCATCTCATCTTCACCCAACGCAGGCGACAGGCTCACCCCTGAACGACACGGCCCTCGTTAAGGTTTCTGCAACACGCACTCCTTGTTGGAGGGAATCACATGATCAAGTGGGCCATCATCTTCGCCATCATCGGCCTCATTGCCGGTGCACTCGGCTTCGGCGGCATCGCCGGCGCCTCGGTCGGCATCGCCAAGTTCCTGTTCTGGGCCGGCATCATCATCGCCGTGGTGCTGTTCCTGCTGGGCATGACCATCGCCAAGAAAGTCACCTAGTCGCGCGCCTAAAGCCCGCGCAACAAACGAAAAGGCCGCCCCTAAAAGGGCGGCCTTTTCTGCGTTGAGGGTATCGGCGACGGTGCATCCGGCGCGTTACATCCGACGGGGTACATCCAACGCGGTACATCCAACGCGGTACATCCAACGCGGTACATCCAACGCGGTAGAGCCGACTTTAGTCGGCTGCCCTTCCATCGGCTGCTCTTCCATCGGCGCCAGTCACCTCAAACGAGCCACTCAACGCCCCCGATACGGCTCACACCCCACCCCATCATTATCCCGGTCCAGATGCGGCCCATACCCCGGGTCCCCCCGACGCACCGGCGCCGCACCCGCCGCCCGTGCTTCCGTGCAGTTCTTGAACGCCCCGCCACGCGCACGCGGCGCGTTGAAGTTCTGCCGATCAACAGGGCGGGGCAGGGCGGCTGCCGCAGCGCCGCCATGGCAGTGATAATCCCCTGTCGCCCGGTTGGTATGGCATCCCTGCTTGTTCAACCCGCCGCTATGCCCCTCAGCCATCTCCGCCACAACGAGGGCGCCGGCCAGCACAGCGCATTGCAGCCAGCGCACCGGCGCACCGTTCGCGGCGCGGTTCATCGGGTGACGGCCACGGTGCTCACCGCCTCAACCCGATATCCATCTGGGTCAATCAGAAAGCCCGCGTAGTAGTGCTCGCCGTACTCCGGCCGCAGCCCGGGCGCGCCATTGTCCTGACCGCCGGCAGCCAGCCCGTCATGGTGGAAAGCGTCGATCTGCCCGTGCGAAGCGGCTGCAAACGCAATATGGAAACCGTCTGCCGGCGGCGTGGCGTCCGCTGAAAGATTGAGCAGCAGCAGGTCCTGGCCATCCACCAGCCCATAGCCGATCGATTCATCGCCGTCGAAAACACGGCGGTAACCCAAGGCGCCCAGCGCGGCGTCGTAGAAGCGGCCAGCACGCGCAAGGTCAAGGACGGCCAGAGAAAGGTGATGGAACATGGGCGGCCCGGCGAGAAAGATGGGCAGAGCATAGCTGCGAATCTGCCTCTGCGATGGTTTACAACCAGCGACGGGTGCGGCGACGCATCTGTGCGAACGCTGTTGGAAACTTGCGAGACAGCACGCGTTCTTCCGGCAGGATCTGCAGGTAGGTGATGTAGACGACGAAGACAGCGACCGGTAAAAGCGCGGTCGCGAGTTGGAGCCACAGTGCCCAGCCCAGGACGATGCAAGCCTGACCGAGATACATGGGATTACGCGAGTAACGGTAGATGCCGCCCGTGACCAGATGCGAGGCACGCCCAGGTGAAAGGGGGTTTACCGTCGTCCGAGACCGCCGGAACTGCATCTTCGGTATCAGGTTCAGGGCCAGCCCTATCACTGCAACGATAAAGCCTGATGGGCGGAGCCATGTTGCGGAAGGCATGACTCCAATCCCGTTTTCGGCCAGGCCCCACGCCAAGGCACCGCAGGCCAGCATGAGCATCGGAGGTGGAACTCGATTTTCCAGGCGGCTGCGCATGCGCGCAATGATGCCACGTCGCCGGAAGTCACCCTGCCGCGCGGCACGTTCCCGCGCCGGCGCTGGACTCTACCATCGGGTCAACATGCACATCGTCCGCATCCAGCGCGGCATACTCCGGGGAAGCGCCATGCAGGTAAACAATGATCGCCGGCTGACGCTGGCCTTGGCGGCCCTCGGCGCTGCTGCCGCGCTGGCGTTCGTCGCATGGGAGTACCTGCACGGCAGCGTCAAAAGCCACCATCTGCTCAACCATGCCGACCTTCCCGCAATATCCAATTGGTGGGGCGTGCTGATGCTGCCGCTGCTGGGTGCCACCGCAGGCTGGTCCATCACCCGTCAACGCCCCCGCACCTCATCGGCGGTGTCGCGTGCCCTCATCGCAGCCGTCGGCGCACTGGTCGTCGGCGTTGCGCTTTCGGTCGCGTTTACCACCGGGCACGAGTACGCCGCGTCCATCATCTTCCTCGGCCTTGTCTTGTCGGGTCTGGTGCTGCCGGTTTACCGCGCGGAGTATCTGTTCGGCTTCGTGCTGGGCATGGCCTTTACGTTCGGTGCTGTGCTTCCCACCTTGGTCGGACTGGTTGCGGCCCTGCTTTCGGCCGCAACCCATCTGCTCACCTATCCGCTGATACTGAAGGCGTATCGCCGCGTGCGGGCCTGACTCCGAATGTCTGAGGGTCAGGCGGTAGGCACGAACGGCGGCGGCTGGTTGGTGACGCCCCAGAACATTCCCAGCTCCTGTACCGCTTCCAGAAACTCATTGAAGTCGATTGGCTTGACCACGAACGCATTCACGCCGGAATCGTAGCTCTGCACCAGATCTCTCTCCTGGCGCGAGGAGGTCAGCATCACCACCGGCGTACTCTTGAGCAGCGCATCACCGCGGATCTCGGCGAGCACTTCCAGTCCATTCAATTTGGGCAGTTTCAGATCCAACAGCACGACGACGGGGCCGCCGTGCAACGCGCCTGCATACGGTCCATGGCTGCGCAGATAATCCAGCGCTTCTTGTCCATCCCGTACGTGCACGACGGGGTTCAGCAGCTGGCACCGCGCCAGGGCGGCCATCGTCAGCTCAGCATCTTTCATGCTGTCTTCTACGAGCAGAATCGGTCGCAGGTCTTTCATGGAGCGTCCTTGATCAATCAGTGCGCCGGTTGCCCTGGCGCCGGGAAGGGCGCATAGCTTTGCATGCCCGATAGAGACTGTCAGTAAGTTCCTTAACAGTTAATCTTAACAATTAAGTTAAGGGTACGTGTAGGTATGGGGCGGGGCATAGGGCGCATACCAAGCCACCCGGTCAGTGCATCAGGACGCGTTGCAGGTCGTAGCAGAGGCCGACTTCACCATCGCCCGGCCACTGACAATCAGCCCCTCAACCAGGTGTTCGCTCAGGACGCCTTCGGGATCGCCGTCCTGCTTGGCCAGATGCACCGCGTGCAGGATCTCGAAGATCGACGCCAGGCCCTGCAGGGTGCGAAGCGGGATGGCGACTTTGCTGTGTCGTTTGAGATCGATGTATGCATCTGCGCCCAGCAGCGGGGCATCGTCGGCCACGTCAGGCACCAGTTTCAGGTGCACCGTGCGGCTGCGGGCGATCTGCTCCCGCTCATGCTCTTCCAGCGTCCGTTCCAGCTTTTCAATGAAGCGGGGAGGAAACGAATGCATCTTGTCGCCAAGCAGGGCGTGCAGGCGCTTGGCGCCCAGCGGGTACTGCGATTCCATCGGTATGCCTCGCATTGCATGAAGGCCACCTGCGCCTGAGCACGAGGTGGCGGGCGATGCGGGTTGGCATACCGGGTGTTTATAACCATAAACCGGCGGATCAGGGATCCCCACGCATCGCCCGCCGCAAGAGTCGGTAGGCGATGCAGTGCATTCTCCGCCGTGCCCCGAGGGGCAGAACAGAGTCAACGGTTATAAACACAAACGGGATGCCAATTCCGACTGGTGCCATAGGGCGCCAGCGGATCCATCGTGCGCAGGGCAAGTGCCTGCGTCCATGAGGAAAATTGCGAAGTCAGGTGATCGGGAGCGCGCTCGGGGCGCTGCTCTACCATTGTCGGTGACGCGCCTGGCCTCACCATGATGCGAGCGATGACGGCGTTGAGCCGATGCCCTTACGTCACCCGATCAAGGGCGGAGCGAGTCACCACCCAGTTCATGCTCCGCCGCAAGCGCGAGATATGCGGATCGGGACATGCGGCGGATGCAGCTGCTTGGTCGATTCGACCCACCAGCTACTCCGGCGGGCTGATATTCAACCGGACGGCACGCGTGCTGAGCCTGGACAGGTCGACGTCTACCAGCATCCAGAATCCGCCCGCGTACTCATCGCTTTGACTAAAACGTTCAAGCGAGGATGCGACGGCCGGACCTGCTGGTTCGCCCTCATATTTTGCTCCTCTGTGTCAGCGTGGCGGCCAGTTGATTGGCCTTCCTTAGTTCAGATGGAGTCATGGACTGCGCCATGAGGTCCAACATCTGTTCGTTTCCACCGATGGGGATCTGCTGTCCCGCAGCTTTCTTGTAGGCATAGGCACGAACCGAATCTTTCGGTGTAATGATGCCGCGTTGATACGCCGTTCCGAGAGTGAAAAGCCCGTCCGGATTGCCTGTGTCAGCTACACTTTTGATGTAGCGATAGGAATCTTCATTGAACTGTTTAACTTCTTCTGCCGATACTGCTTGTTCCTGCCGATCTCCAACAATGAGGTCCAGATAGTTGTAGTAGGCCAGTCGCGCGTAGGTGTCGCCCCCTTCCGCTGCTTCTTTCAGCCATCGGGCCGTTTCCTTTTGCGCATCACCGGGAACTCCCTCACATTGTTCAAGCTTTTCTTCGGTGAACGTAAGAGAGCTCAATTGCTGATCTGCCAGGAACTGCTCTCGCGTTTTTCCGCTTGCTTTGAGAATTTCTGGCGAGACTTGGCTGTTGGAGTAATCAAGAGACCTGTCTGGTTTCATCGCAACGCGACACTCATTGAGTACCAAGAAGAGTTGTCGTTTTGCTTCCAGATCTCCAGCTTCCGCTCTATTGCGAAGCGATGGATACAGTTCTTTCACGGGAACATCTGGCAAGCGCTGTGCAGATTGGAGGTCGGTATCAATCGCTGTCGATTTTGGCGTGACACTTTGAATCTCTGCCGTGGCCGCGGGCGCTGCATTCGCCGGTGTACCGCTAGCCGGCTGAGAATCGTCATTTGTCTTTGAGCATGAGGTGAGCATGCAGGCGATGAGTGCGAACTTTGACAGGCGCAAGCACTGGTAGAGAGTGGTGTGCTTTGGGGTTGAATGGGGCATCGGGTTCTCCATACGCTACAGCCTGAAATTCAGTGTCCTGGTCAAATGCGGTTCAAGTTGTGATGGTTTTGACACCGTTACGCGGACTAGGTGGCCACCCATGCCCATTCTTGACGGAATAGCGCGGTAGATGAGCACTGATGCTATGCCGACGGTAAGGGGGGCGACACGGGCGCCGATGATCGGGAATACATTGTTCTCGAACCAGGCCACCATCTTCCGGCTGTAGGCCTCGACGGCCATGCAGCCACTCGCGCGAGAACACTTCAAAGCTATCCCCGGTGCTACCGGTCGGCGCGGCCATCCCCAGCTGCTTCTCCTTCCCGCCGAAGCGATATTTCCAGCTCCAGTAGCGCGATCCGTTGGGATGAACCAGCAGGAACAGGCCGCCACCGTCAGACAGCTTCTGCTGCTTCTCGGTGGACTTCACGCGACGGATCGCGGCATCCGAGAAGGCTATTGAGGTACAAGGTTTTCAGGGCGGTGGTGTACCGCTAGATATATCCCGAGCGTCTCATAGGCTGCAGCGGAACCGGCTGGACAGGCATCGCCAACAAAAAAGCCGAGATCCCCTTTTTGACGAAGGATCCCGGCTTCTCGCGGCCCCCGAAGGAACCAATCAATGGTGGAGGTGGGCGGAATTGAACCGCCGTCCGAAGGCACTCCATCCCCAGCTCTACATGCTTAGCTCACCGTTGGATTTCGTTCCGGAACAGCACGGTGTGCGAAGCACATCCCGGAACAAGCCTGCTGTGTTCTAGTGCTGGACTGACAGGCAGCCGCCCAGCTCGATTCCATGATAATGACTCTACGCTGCTAGCATGGACACAGGCAGTTTCGAGGCTTCACCTAAGGCGGCGAAGGATGACGCAGGTCAACCGTTAGGCTGCGACTGCGAAATCCGAAGCGTAGTTGTCGTCGTTGGCAACTAGAGTTTTGCAGCTGGATTTACGAGGAAAGCTACACCCTCGGCATGCGCCAAGCGACTTCACAACCCCCGTCGAAACCAATGCACCCCCGGTTTCAAACAAGTGCTTGCAAGTACTGGCCAGATTCCGGTGTTGCAGGAACAAGGCTGCCCAACGAGACCGATGCTACGCCAATCCGGCTGAACAGTCACGCAAAAGCGAGATTTCTGGTAGCAGGCCTACATATCGAACTGTTAACGTCTTGAGGAGCCATTTGCGACACCATTGTGGTCACGTGTAGTCACGCTGGGACACGAAGCAGGAGACGTGTGGGTGGAGATGACAAGCAAGCGCAGTCTTCGGCAGCTGGTTGGCCCTGTGGGCATTGGCTATCTGCGCCGTGCGGTGCCGCCGGGTTGGGTATGGACGGTCCTGGCAGCGCTGGTGGCTGCGGCGTGTCTGATCGAACTGCCCGCGTCGGCCGCAATGGCGCTGTTGGCCAGTGCCGTCGTGGTGCATTGGCCGCGTCGAAAGCGTCCGTCGCTGGGCTACTGGCGGCTGCTGGGGTTGGTGCTGCTGGGGCTGTTGGCGTGGGCGCCGGAGCCTGATGTGCTGTCGCAATGGTTCGAGCACGGGCTGGCGATCGCGCTGCTGGCGCTGGCCGGGGTGAGTGTGCTGACCCATGTGCTGCAGGCGCACCGCTTGTCGCGCCGCCTGCAGCATGCCGCAGATGCGATGGACGACAACCGGTTGCTGGAGCTGCTGCCGGGCGACGCGGCGCGTCTGGCGCGCAGTTGGACGGCAGGCGATGACAGCCACGCCGACGAGCTGGCCGTGGTGATGCATCTTGCCGTGATGCATGCAGCGTTGGCGCCGCAGATGCAGGGTGGGGCGGTCAAGGCCTGACGGTGTGCGAGCTGCGGTGAGGGTCCGCCGAGCGTGGCTCGGCGCTACCGGAGTACGAAGTTGACCACCGGAGTGCCAAGTCGGTCACCGGAGTACGACGTCGGTCAGGCGTCGCGGTTGCCCCGACGCATGACGCGCGACTTTTCGATTGCCCATTCGCGGTCCTTGGCGGCATCGCGCTTGTCGTGGTCCTGCTTGCCCTTGGCCAGCGCCACTTCCAGCTTGATCTTGTTCTTGCTCCAGTACATCGCGGTGGGGACGATGGTGTAGCCGTCGCGCTCCACCTTGCCGACCAGCTTGTCGATCTCGCTCCGGTGCAGCAACAGCTTGCGCTCGCGGCGGTCCACGGCCACGAAGTGGCTGGAGGCCTGGATCAGCGGGGTGATCTGCGCGCCGATCAGGAAGATCTCGCCCTGCTTCACATACGCGTAGGCATCCACGATGTTGCCGCGGCCGGCACGGATGGATTTGACCTCCCAGCCCTGCAGCGCAAGGCCCGCCTCGAAGCGCTCCTCGATGTGGTACTCGTGCCGGGCACGCTTGTTCAACGCGATGGTCTTGTTGGCCGTCGCGTTCTTTGCTTTATCCTTGCCGTCGTTCTTGCTCATTCCCGTATTGTCTCCGATTCGGGCCCGCCCGGTCGATCACCTGCAGCCAAAACTCTGAAATGCCTACCATTCGTCGAAGCGCCCTGGTCGAACACTCCGCGGCGCGCATGTTTGATCTCGTCAACGATATCGCCGCCTACCCGAGCCGGTTCCGTTGGTGCTCGGCTGCGCAGATCCTGGAACAGGGCGATGATCGCCTCGTCGCGCGCCTGGACCTGGGGCTGGGCTCGTTCTCCACCTGGTTCATGACCGAGAACACGCTGGTACGCCCGCAGCGTATCGATATGCAGCTGCGCGACGGCCCGTTCAAGAGCCTGCACGGCCGGTGGGAGTTCCATTCACTGGCCGAAGATGCCTGCAAGGTCAGCCTGGAGCTGGAATTCGAGCCGAAATCCCGTTTGTTGGCGCCCGCGCTCGCGTTGGGTTTCCAGGGACTGGCCGACCGCATGGTCAACGACTTCGTGCGCGTGGCAGACGAGCAGGATTGATCCGATGATCCGCGTGGAAGTGGTGCTGGCTTGGCCCGACCGCGTGCTGCATCGCGCGCTGGAACTGGCCGAAGACGCCACGGTGGCCGATGCGGTCACGGCGGCGGCGTTGGAGGGCAGTGCGGAATGTCCCGCAGTCGCCGTGCACGGTGTGCTGGCTACACCCGGGCAGATCCTGCAGGACGCTGACCGGGTGGAGCTGTTGCGGGCACTGCTGGCCGATCCCAAGGACAACCGCCGGCGGCGCGCGAAGGCGCAGCCGAAGTAGTCTTACGGTGGGATGGCGGGGTTGGCGACCGGTCATGACGGCCAGCGGCCGTCACTACCGACCAGGCGGGATCAGCCGCCGCCCTTCTTCTTTTCCTTCGGCAGGTTGCGACCGAACTGGCGGACGGTCTGCGTGGCCAGCTTGGAGTCCTGCGCGGGGAAATAGTCGCCTTCCCAGCGGGTGACGGCATCGTTTTCGAAGTAGACGGTGAAGTTCTTCGTTTCCGTGCGGCCGACGCGGTCGATACGCTGGCTGGCAGCGTAGTCCCAGCGCTGGGCGTGGAACGGATCTTCAATGGACGGGGTGCCGAGCAGGGCGTTGACCTGCTGCTTGCTCTGCCCGACCTGCAGCTGGGACACGGCATCTTCCCGTATCAGGTTGCCCTGATAGATGGGTTGCTTATAGATGATGCCGCAGCCCGTGGTGGACAGGGCAACGGCGGCGACCAGCAGGAGATTGCGCATCGGGAATCGCGTTTGGGGAAATCGATCCGATGATACACTCCCGGCGTGCCACCGCGACCCAATCCGAGGCAGCTGGCGCTAAATCGCCAATGAACGGAGACCTATGGAAACCCACGACCTGCGTAAAGTCGGCCTGAAGGTGACCCATCCTCGGATGCGGATACTTGCACTGCTTGAGCGCACTGCCCAGCACCACATGACCGCCGAAGACATCTATCGCCAGCTGCTTGAGCACGGTGATGAAATCGGCTTGGCCACGGTGTACCGGGTGCTGACCCAGTTCGAGGCCGCTGGCCTGGTGCTGAAACACAATTTCGAAGGCGGCCAGGCCGTCTATGAGCTGGACCGCGGCGGCCATCACGACCACATGGTGGACGTGGACTCGGGAAACGTGATCGAGTTCGAAAGCGCGGAGATCGAAGAGCTTCAGCGCAAGATCGCGTCAGATCACGGCTACGAGCTCGAAGAGCACTCGCTGGTGCTGTACGTGCGCAAGAAGCGCCGCTGAGGCGTCCGCCGAGCACGGCTCGGCGCTACCGAAGCAGAATCCGAAACGCCGGGATCCGTAGCGCCGACCCACGGTCGGCGAGCGCAGCGGGCCGTTCGCGGTGAAATTCCACCGAGCGTATACAGAATCCGTAGCGCCGACCCACGGTCGGCGAGCGCAGCGGGCCGTTCGCGGTGAAATTCCGCCAAGCGTAAACAGAATCCGTAGCGCCGACCCACGGTCGGCGAGCGCAGCGGGCCGTTCGCGGTGAAATTCCGCCGAGCGTGGCTCGGCGCTACCGAGGCAGTGCCCTAGCGCGCGGCCAGATGTCAGCCGGCCAGCAGCTTCCGCGCCGCGGCGCGGGCTTCTTTGCTGACTTCGACACCGCCCAGCATCCGCGCGAGTTCTTCTTCGCGGGCCTTGGTGTCCAGCTTTTCCACCGCGCTCTGGGTCATGCCGTCTACCGGCGCCTTGCTGACGCGATAGTGTGCGTGGCCCTTGGAGGCCACCTGCGGCAGATGCGTCACGCACAGCACCTGACGCTTTTCGCCAAGAGCGCGCAGTTTCTGCCCCACGATATCCGCCACCGCGCCACCGATACCTGAATCGACCTCGTCGAACACCATGGTCGGCACGGCATCCAGATCCAGCGCGGCCACTTCAATGGCCAGCGAGATCCGTGACAACTCACCGCCGGAGGCCACCTTGCGCAGCGGTCGCGGCGGCTGGCCAGCGTTGGCCGCCACCAGGAACTCCACCCGCTCGGCACCCTGTGGATCCGGCTTGCCGGCGTCCTGTGGTTCCAGCTGGATCAGGAACTGGCCGCCGCCCATGCCCAGCTCGGCGATAAGCCCGGTCGTAGTGGTGGACAGCTCCGCAGCAGCGCGCTGACGGCCTGCGCTGAGCACGGCAGCCTGTTCGCGCCATGCGGCAGCCGCTTTTTCGATTTCACCGGCCAGCTTCTGCAGGCGCACGTCGGCCCCTTGCAGCTGCTCCACTTCGGCCTGCATGCGGTCGCGCTGCGGGCCGAGTTCTTCCATCGGCACCCGGTGCTTGCGCGCCAGATCGTGCAGACGGCCCAAGCGGCGCTCGTTTTCTTCAAACTGCTCCGGATCAGCGTCCAGATCGTCGTGCACGCGGTCCAGCAGGGTCAGTGCTTCCTGCAGCTGGATGCTGGCGCTGTCGATCAGTGCGTCCACGTCGCCCAGCCGGGCATCGTGTTCGATCAGGCGGCCGAGGTCACCACGCACCTGCGCCAGCAGGCCCAGCGCGGAAGCGTCCTCGTCACCGTTGATCCGCGTGGTGGCCGTGTCGCAGGCACTGAGCAGGGCGCTGGCGTGCGCCTGGCGGCGGTGGCTGGCACCGAGCGCGGTGATGGAATCGGGCTCCAGGTCCTCGCGTTCCATTTCCCGCAGCTGATGCTCCAGGAAGCCGATGCGGTCGCTGACATCGCCCTGCTGGGACAACGCGGCGGCCTCGTCCACCAGGGTCTGCCACGCGGCGGCGGCCACGCGCACGGCGCGGCGCTCTTCGGCGTTGCCGGCATAGGCATCCAGCAGCGCAAGCTGCGAGGGCCGGGTCAGCAGGGCCTGTTGCTCGTGCTGCCCGTGGATTTCCACCAGCAACGAGGCCAGGTCGGTCAGCTGGGACAGGGTGACCGGGCGGCCATTGATCCACGCACGCGAACCGCCATCGGCGCGGATCACCCGGCGCAGTTGGCAGTGTTCGTCGTCGTCCAGCTCGTTGTCGGCCAGCCAGCGCCGTGCGGCGGCCAGCTGTTCCAGCGCGAATTCGGCGGAAAGCTCCGCTCGCGCGGCACCGTGGCGCACCACGCCGCTGTCGGCGCGAAGGCCTGCCAGGAAGCCGAGGGCGTCCACCATCAGCGACTTGCCCGCGCCGGTTTCGCCCGATACCACCGTCATGCCGGGCCCGAACTCGAGTTCGGTGGCGCGTACGACGGCAAAATCCTTGATCGATAGATGTCTAAGCATGGTCCGTTGAGTCTCTCAAGCCGCGCAACGCTAGCACGGGCGACGGGGTGGTCCAATGACTTGCCAAGAGGGCATGTCGGCATTATCTAGTGTGTGAGTCTCACAGGCTGATCCGATGCCGTCGTCTTTCGACAACCTTGCTCCACGTTCACGCCATCTGCTGCGCACCCTGATCGCCCGCCACATCCAGGATGGCGAACCGGTCGGGTCGGCAACGCTTGCGCGCACGTCCGGGCTGGACGTCAGTGCGGCAACCATCCGCAACATCCTGGGCGACCTGGAAGAGCTGGGGCTGCTGAGTTCGCCGCACACGTCGGCCGGTCGCGTGCCCACGGCGCATGGCTATCGGGTATTCGTCGACAGCCTGGTGCAGATGCATCCGCCGGGCGAACAGGACCTCAGCCGGCTGCGCAGCGAGCTGCCCAGCGGCGCCGGTACGCAGGCCCTGCTGGGCAGCGCATCGGAGCTGCTGTCGGCGATGAGTCACTTCGTCGGGGTGGTCAGCGCGCCCCGGCGAGGGCAGTTTGCCTTCCGCCAGATCGATTTCGTGGCGCTGGACGCACACCGGGTGCTGGCGATCGTGGTGTTCGCCGACAACGAGGTGCAGAACCGGGTGATCGAGGCGCGCCGGCCCTGGGAGCCGGGCGAGCTGGAGCAGGTGGCCAATTACCTCAATGCCCACTTTGCCGGGGTGCCGCTGGCGCAGATCCGCCGCCGCCTGCTGCACGAACTGCGCGACACCCGCAGCGAGATGGAGCAGTTGTTGGCGCACAGCATCGAGCTGGCCGAACAGGCGCTGGAGCCGCCGGCCGACGACATGCTGGTGGCCGGCCAGACCCGTCTGATGGGCGTGCAGGACCTGACTGACCTGGAGCGCCTGCGCGAACTGTTCGAGCTGTTCTCCAGCAAGCGCGAGATCCTGCAGCTGCTTGAGCGCACCATCCAGGCGCCGGGCGTGCGCATCTTCATCGGCGAAGAAACCGGGGTGGTGCCGCTGAAAGGCATGTCGCTGGTGACCGCACCGTACACCGCCGACGGGCAGGTGCTGGGGGTGCTGGGGGTGATCGGGCCCAAACGGATGGCCTACGACCGCATGATTCCGCTGGTGCAGGCCACGGCTGAGGTGCTGGGGGCGGCCTTTTCTCCCGGATCGGTCAACTCCGTGCCACGCAGCGCTTGAAACGCAGTTTCCCGCCCACACTAGGTGGGATGGAGGCGGGGAGTGACCGCCAGGGAAACGCACATGAACCAAGATCAGCACGATATCGAATCCAACCCGGCCGCCGACGAGGCCGCTGCCGCCCACCACGACCAGCTGGAGCAGCTGCGCGGGGAGCTGGAGCAGGTCAAGGCCGATGCGCTGCGTGAGCGCGCCGACCTGGACAACCAGCGCAAGCGCGTGGCCCGTGACGTGGAACAGGCCCGCCGCTTTGCCAACGAAAAGCTGCTCGGCGAGCTGCTGCCCGTGTTCGACAGCCTGGATGCCGGCCTGAAGGCGGCGGGCGAAGAGGCCAGCCCGCTGCGCGATGGTCTGGAAATGACCTACAAGCAGCTGCTGAAGGTCGCCGCGGACAACGGCCTGGTGCTGTTGGACCCGACCGGCCAGCCGTTCAACCCGGAACACCATCAGGCGATCAGCCAGGTAGACGCCAACGGCGCCGCACCGGGCAGCGTGGTGCAGGTGTTCCAGAAGGGCTACCAGCTCAACGACCGCCTGCTGCGCCCCGCGCTGGTGGTGGTCGCGCGGGACTGATCGCAGCGGCAGGCGACGGTAGAGCCGACTTCAGTCGGCTGCGGTAGGACCAGCCGACTGAAGTCGGCTCTACCCGGCAAGGTCCAGCAGCCGGCAGGGTCCAGCAGCCGGCAAGGTCCAGCAGCCGGCAAGGTCCAGCCGGCAAGGTCCAGCACCCGGCAAGGTCCACCAGCCGCACCGCGCGATTTTCCCGCCAGACGCTGAACGCGTTTGGCCTTGCAGAAACACAGCGTTCGGGGGATGGCTTGAATGTTCCACGAGCCTCCCCCACATCCCATTCATACACCGGCCACGGCCGGATTCACCGAATTATCTTCAGGAGTTCCCCATGGGCAAGATCATTGGTATCGACCTCGGCACCACCAACTCGTGCGTGGCGATCATGGACGGCGGCAAGGCCCGCGTCATTGAAAACTCGGAAGGCGATCGCACCACCCCGTCGATCGTCGCCTACACCAAGGACGGCGAAGTCCTGGTAGGTGCCTCGGCCAAGCGCCAGGCGGTCACCAATCCGAAGAACACCTTCTACGCGGTGAAGCGCCTGATCGGCCGCAAGTTCACCGACGCCGAAGTGCAGAAAGACATCTCCCATGTGCCGTACTCCATCCTGGGGCACGACAATGGCGATGCTTGGGTGGCTACCAGCGATGCGCGCAAGATGGCGCCGCAGGAAATCTCCGCCAAGGTGCTGGAGAAGATGAAGAAGACCGCCGAAGATTATCTCGGCGAGAAAGTGACCGAGGCGGTCATCACCGTGCCGGCCTACTTCAACGACAGCCAGCGCCAGGCCACCAAGGACGCCGGCCGCATCGCGGGCCTGGACGTCAAGCGCATCATCAACGAGCCGACCGCGGCTGCGCTGGCCTATGGCCTGGACAAGGGTGACAGCAAGGA
Organism: Stenotrophomonas sp. 169; assembly: GCF_014621775.1. NCBI lineage: Bacteria > Pseudomonadati > Pseudomonadota > Gammaproteobacteria > Lysobacterales > Lysobacteraceae > Stenotrophomonas > Stenotrophomonas sp. 169. Next base: position 2,581,344 of record NZ_CP061204.1, on the reverse strand, counting down.
TCGCAAGATCGTGGTGTACGACCTGGGCGGCGGCACCTTCGACGTGTCGGTGATCGAAATCGCCAACGTTGACGGTGAGAAGCAGTTCGAAGTGCTGGCCACCAACGGCGACACCTTCCTGGGTGGCGAAGATTTCGACAACCGCGTCATCGAATACCTGGTGGAAGAGTTCAACAAGGACCAGGGCATCGACCTGCGCAAGGATCCGCTGGCCCTGCAGCGCCTGAAGGACGCTGCCGAGCGCGCGAAGATCGAGCTGTCCAGCGCCCAGCAGACCGAAGTGAACCTGCCGTACGTGACCGCCGATGCTTCCGGTCCGAAGCACCTGAACATCAAGCTGACCCGCGCCAAGCTGGAGTCGCTGGTGGACGAGCTGATCAAGAAGTCGATCGAGCCGTGCCGCGTTGCGTTGAATGATGCCGGCCTGCGTGCCAGCGACATCAACGAAGTGATCCTGGTCGGTGGCCAGACCCGCATGCCGAAGGTGCAGCAGGCGGTGACCGAGTTCTTCGGCAAGGAACCGCGCAAGGACGTCAACCCGGACGAAGCGGTGGCACTGGGTGCGGCGATCCAGGGCGGCGTGCTGGGCGGCGACGTCAAGGACGTGCTGCTGCTGGACGTGACCCCGCTGTCGCTGGGTATCGAAACCATGGGCGGTGTGTTCACCAAGATCATCGAAAAGAACACGACCATTCCGACCAAGGCCTCGCAGGTGTTCTCCACCGCCGAGGACAACCAGTCGGCCGTGACCGTGCACGTGCTGCAGGGTGAGCGCGAGCAGGCCCGGTTCAACAAGTCGCTGGCCAAGTTCGACCTGTCCGGCATCGAGCCGGCACCGCGCGGCCTGCCGCAGGTGGAGGTGTCCTTCGACATCGACGCCAACGGTATCCTGCACGTGTCGGCCAAGGACAAGAAGACCAACAAGGAACAGAAGGTCGAGATCAAGGCCGGTTCGGGTCTGTCCGAGGACGAGATCGCACGCATGGTCGCCGATGCGGAAGCCAACCGCGAAGAAGACAAGAAGTTCCAGGAACTGGTGCAGGCCCGCAACCAGGCCGATGCCCTGATCCACGGCACGCGTTCGGCGATCACCGAGCACGGCAGCAAGGTCGGTGGCGACGTGATCGGCAAGGTCGAGGCCGCACTGGCGGACCTGGAAACCGCAATGAAGGGTGACGACAAGGCGCAGATCGAGTCCCGGTCGAAGGCGCTGGAAGAAGCCGGCCAGGCGCTGTTCGCCGCCGCTTCGGCCGGTGACCAGGGCGGTCCCGCCGACGCGGATGCCGGTGCGAAGCACGACGACGTCGTTGATGCCGAGTTCACCGAAGTAAAGGACGACAAGAAGTCCTGATCCAGACCGACGCGGGACGTTGCCTCACGGCAGCGTCCCGTCGTCGCATCAGGGTCCTGACCGCCAGCAGCGGGTCGGGGCGCCCGACGCAGGAGCGGACCATGTCCGCTTTTCTGCTTTGACGAATCCCGACGTACCGGAAAGCGATCCATTCCATGAGCAAGCGTGATTACTACGAAGTTTTGGGCGTAGCCCGTACCGCGACCGACGAAGAGCTGAAGAAGGCATACCGTCGTTGCGCGATGAAGCATCACCCCGATCGCAATCCGGGTGACGCGGCGGCGGAGGCTGCCTTCAAGGAGTGCAAGGAAGCCTACGAAACGCTGTCCGACGGCAACAAGCGCCGCATGTACGATGCCCACGGCCACGCGGCCTTCGAGCACGGCATGGGCGGTGGCGGCGGTGGTCCGGGTGGTCCGGACATGAACGATATTTTCGGTGACATCTTCGGCAATATTTTCGGAGGTGGGGCCGGTGGCCCGCGCCAGGCGCGTCGCGGTGCCGACATCGGCTACGTGCTGGAGCTGGATCTGGAAGAAGCCGTGCGCGGTGTTGAGCGCCGCATCGATATCCCGACCCTGGCCGAGTGCGGTGACTGCGACGGCAGCGGTTCGGAAGACGGCAAGGTGGAAACCTGCACCGTCTGCCACGGCCGCGGCCAGGTGCGCATCCAGCGCGGAATCTTCGCGATGCAGCAGGCCTGCCACCATTGCAACGGCCGCGGGCAGACCATCGCCCAGCCGTGCAAGACGTGCCACGGCAACGGCCGCGTGGAAGAAGACAAGGTGCTGTCGGTGAAGGTGCCTGCGGGCGTCGATACCGGTGACCGCATCCGTCTGGCCGGCGAAGGCGAGGCCGGTCCGGCCGGCACGCAGCCGGGCGATCTGTACGTGGAAGTGCGTGTGCGCGACCACGCGATCTTCCAGCGCGACGGCGATGACCTGCACTGCGAAGTGCCGATCCGCATTTCGCAGGCATCATTGGGTGACAGCATCCGCGTGGCGACCCTGGGGGGCGAGGCGGAGATACGCATTCCGGCCGAGACCCAGACCGGCAAGCTGTTCCGCCTGCGGGGCAAGGGCGTGCGATCGGTACGCAGCCGCAGCGAAGGCGATCTGTACTGCCGTGTCGTGGTGGAGACCCCGGTCAACCTGACGCCCGACCAGCGCAAGCTGATGGAGCAGTTCGAAGCCACCTTCGTGGGCGAGGACGCGCGCAAGCATTCGCCGAAGTCGGCGACGTTCATCGATGGCGTGAAGGGTTTCTGGGACCGGATGACGTCCTGATCCCAGGGGCGTGGCGGCCGCTTTCCGTCACGGGTTCGCCGCTGCGCTCCACGGGTCAGCCGCTGCGCTCGCCGAGCATGGCTCGGCGCTACCGAAGCCAGGTTTGGCGCGTTCCACCGGGCGCGGTGCATCAATGGGCGTGGCGCGTATTGTCAGGCGCGGCGCGTTCCACCGGGCACGGGCGTAAAATGCGCCCATGAGCGAATCCCTTGAAAATCATCTGGTCCACGGCCGCCGCCAGCGGCCGGACGGACCCTCGCCGGTCGATGTCATCTCGGTCCAGTCGCAGCTTGTGTACGGCCACGCCGGCAACAGCGCGGCGGTACCGCCGCTGCGCGCGCTGGGCGTGCGGGTGGCCGAGATACCGACCACCTTGCTGAGCAACGCGCCGTTCTACGCCACCACCCGTGGCCGCGTGCTGCCGGTGGACTGGTTCGCCGATCTGCTGCGCGGTACCAGCGAGCGCGGGCTGCCACAACGTGCGCGGATGCTGGTCTCCGGCTACTTCGGCAGTGTCGACAATGGCGCGGCATTCGCCGATTGGCTGGATGAGATCCTGCCGCTCTGTCCGCAGCTGCGTTACTGCCTGGATCCTGTGATCGGTGACACCCACACCGGCCCCTATGTTGAGCCGGGCCTGGAGAAGGTCTTTGCCGAGCGGCTGCTTCCGCATGCCTGGCTGGTCACGCCCAATGCGTTCGAGCTCGGTCGGCTGACCGGCATGCCGTCGCTGGCCCAGGACGATGCCATCGCCGCGGCCCGCGCGCTGCTGCAGCGCGGCCCGGAATGGGTGCTTGCGCACAGCGTGTCGGGCGAGAGCGGTGAGCTGGTGACGCTGGCCGTGGGCCGCGAAGGCGTCTGGCGCTGGACCTCGCCGTTGTTGCCGGTGGACGTGGCCGGTACCGGCGATGTGCTGATGGCGCTGATCGTGGCCTTCCTGCTGCGCGGGGAGACCCTGCAGCAGGCCATCAGCCGCTCGGTGTCCGGCACCCATGCCGCACTGGAAGCGACCCTGGCCAACGGCGTCGAGGAGTTCGACGTGCATGCGGCTGCACCGGCCGCCTTGGCCCAGCCGGAGCGGTTCGCGGTGGAGCGGCTGGCATGAGTGCGTCGCCGCAGGTGATCGGCATCGTCGGCAGCGCCGGTGCGTATGGGCGCTGGCTGCAGCGCTTTTTCAGCGAGCGCATGCAACTGCAGGTGATCGGCCACGACCCGGCGGATCCTGCGTCGCACACGCCCGAGCAGCTGTTGCAACAGGCGGATGTGCTGCTGTTTTCCGCACCGATCCGCCACACCCCCGCATTGATCGCCGACTACGTGCAGCGTGCGGCTGGCCGCGAGGCGGGCAGGCTGTGGCTGGACATCACCTCGGTCAAGGAAGCACCGGTGCGGGCGATGTTGGCGTCACGCGCTGAAGTGGCAGGCCTTCACCCCATGACGGCACCACCGAAAGCGCCGACGCTGAAGGGCAGGGTGATGGTGGTCTGCGAAGCGCGCGTGGATCGCTGGCAGCCGTGGCTGCAGGAACTGTGCGCCGCACTGCAGGCCGAATGCGTGCGCACGACGCCGGTCCACCACGACAAAGTGATGGCGCTGGTGCAGGCAATGGTGCACGCCGGCCATCTTGCGCAGGCGGGCGTCCTGCGCGGTTACGCCGCGGAACTGGGTGATCTGTCGGCGCTGCTGCCGTATCGCTCCGCCTCGTTCGAGCTGGATACGGCGATCATTTCGCGCATCCTCTCGTTGAACCCGGCGATCTACGAAGACATCCAGTTCGGCAACCCGCACGTGGCGCCGATGCTGGAGCGGCTGATCGCGCAACTGCAGCAGTTGCAGTCGCAGGTGCTGCAGGGCGATGACACCGCACGCGCGGCTTTCCGCCAGCAGCTGCTGCACGACAATCGTGACGCGTTCGGGCCGGACGTACTCGCCGATGGCAACTACACCTTCGAGCGCGTGGGTTATCTGCTCGCCGATCTGACCGAGCGGCAATCGCTGTCTGTCCATCTGCCGGAAGACAGGCCGGGCTCGCTGCGCGCGTTGCTGCACGTGTTCGAGCAGCACCAGATCAGCCTGGCCTCGATCCATTCCTCGCGCACGCCGGGTGGCGAGGTGCATTTCCGCATCGGCTTCGTACCCGGCAGCAGCGACATGGCCATCGCTGCCGCTGCAGCTGAAGTAGACGACAGCGGCATCGGCCGCGTACTTCCACGCTGACGGTTTCATCCACAGGCCGTGTGGATGGTTTCCGCACAAACATGTGGATAACCTGTCTCATCCCTTGCGACGCTAGGCTGTCAAGATGGGTGGTGAAAATTTCGCCACCCATCGGAGGGTGGCATCCACGGTAGCGCCGAGACATGCTCGGCGGATAGTCCCGGGACACTGTGATAGTCCCCGCCGAGCATGGCTCGGCGCTACCGCTTCTTCCGCTCAGATGCTCAGGCGCACATCGCCACCGGGCGTTACGAACTCGCGCCCCTTGCGGACCAACGCGCGGCCGTCTTCAAGCTCGTAACGCGGTTCTACCGCGTTCGCCGCTGATGCCGCCTCGTCGGGCTTGAATTCAAGAATGATGCGGCTTTCGCCATCCGAATCGGTGGCGGGAAACTGACGGAATGACATCGTCTACCTCCTTCAATCATCGAACATGCGGCGCCAGCGTGCGCCGCCACTCGTTAGCCGCGCGTGGTCAATCGATGAACTGCAGTTTCGCCAGGTCCGCGTACAAGCCGCCTTCGGCCAGCAGCTGCTCGTGCGTGCCCTGGGCGATGATCCGTCCATGGTCCATCACCACGATCCGATCGGCCTTGAGGATGGTCGCCAGGCGATGCGCGATGACCAGCGTGGTGCGTCCCGCCATCAGGCGTTCCAGTGCCTGCTGCACCGCCCGCTCGCTCTGCGCGTCCAGGGCGCTGGTCGCTTCGTCGAGCAACAGGATCGGGGCATCCTTCAGCAACGCGCGGGCGATGGCGATGCGCTGCTGCTGGCCACCGGACAGGCGCGCACCGCGCTCGCCCAGCTCGCTCGCGTAGCCTTCGGGCAGCGCACGCAGGAAGTCGTCCGCTTCGGCGGCGCGTGCGGCCGCTTCCACTTCAGCGTCGCTCGCGTCCAGCCGACCGTAGCGGATGTTGTCCCGTGCACTGGAGGCAAACAGCGTGGGCTGCTGCGGCACCAGGGCCAGCTGCGCACGCAGGGACGCCGGGTCCATCGCACGCAGGTCGATGCCATCAACGGTGATCGCACCGGAAAGCGGATCGTGAAAACGCAGCAGCAGCTGCAGCACCGTACTCTTGCCGGCGCCGGAAGGACCGACCAGCGCCACGGTTTCACCATGCCGCACGTGCAGGCTGAAATGCTCCAGCGCTGGCGTGTCCGGGCGCTGCGGGTAATGGAACACGACATCGTCGAAATGGATCTCGCCGCGCAGCGGTACCGGCAGCGCGGTGGGCGTGTCAGGGGCGCGGATCTCCACGTCTTCCTGCAGCAGTTCGCTGATCCGGCCCATGCCGCCTGACGCACGTTGCAGCTCATTCCAGACTTCGGCCAGCGCGCCGACCGAACCGCCGCCAATCAGCGCGTACAGCACGAACTGCCCGAGCGTACCGGCCGTCAGACGACCGGCGATGACATCGTGCGCGCCCAGCCACAGCACGCCGACAATGGCGCCGAACACCAGCAGGATGGCGCTGGCCGTCACCAGCGACTGCGCGCGGATGCGGCGCTTCGCGGCGCGGATCGAATCGCTCAGTGCCACGCCGAAGCGAGCCTGTTCGTAGGGTTCGCGCGCATGTGACTGTACGGTGCGCACGGCGCCCAGTGTTTCGGCGGCCAGACTGTTGGCATCGGCGATGCGGTCCTGGCTGTCGCGTGAGATCCCCCGCAGGCGGCGCGCCCCGATGATGATCGGCAGCACCGCCAGCGGAATGCCCAGCAGGGCCCAGGCGGCCAACCGCGGACTGGTCACGAACAGCATCACCAGGCTGCCGACCACGGTCACGCTGCTGCGCAGGGCGACGGACATGGTGGAGCCGATCACGCTGCGCAGCAGTTCGCTGTCCGCGGTCAGGCGCGACACCAGTTCGCCGCTGCGATTGCGGTCATGGAAGCCGGCCCCCAGGGTGATCAGGTGCCCATACAACTGCGCGCGCAGGTCAGCGACGACTTTTTCGCCCAGCAATGAAACAAAGAAGAAGCGCGCTGCCGTGGCGAGCGCCATCACCACCGCCACCAGCATCAGCAGGGCGAAGGCGCGGTTGATCTGGCCGCCACCGGTGAAGCCGTGGTCGATCATCTGCTTCACCGCCGGTGGCAGGCTGAGCGTTGCCGCCGACGACACCGCCAAGGCGGCCAGCCAGGCGCTGAACAGCCCCGCGTGGCGGCGTACGAACGGCCACAGCGTACTGAGGCTGCCAAGGCGCTTGAGGGTGGGGCGGGGCTGGGCGGCATCAGTCATCGGTGGGGCACTCGGAAGGTTGCAGCAGGCGTACCCGGTTACGGGTGGCGTCGCGCAGGCGCGTTTTCAATGCGTCGCACTGGTCAACGGGCAGTTCGATGCGGATGGCGACCCCGTCGGCGTCGAACGATTCGTCCAGCTTCAGGGCATTGTGCGCCGCCAAGGCCGCGTGCAGCGCGCCCAGATCGTCGAACCCGGCACGGATGTGCAGCTGCGCCAACGCGATCAGTGGCAGGCGCGGCGCGATGCGCAGGCACTCGGCTGCCGTGCCGCCATAGGCCCGCACCAGTCCGCCGGCACCCAGCTTGATGCCGCCATACCAGCGGATCACCACCACCATGATCCGGTCGAAGCCTTGTCCGTCGATCGCCGCCAGGATCGGCCGGCCCGCCGTGCCGGCCGGTTCCCCGTCATCGCTGGAGCGATATTCGTTGCCGTGCCGATAGGCCCAGCAGTTATGCGTGGCGTCGGGCACCGCGACATGCTGCAGGAACGCGAGCGCATCGCTGGCATCGCCGATGGGCGCGGCGTGCGCGATGAAGCGGCTGTGCTTGATCTCCAGACTATGGTGGACGGCAGCGGCGAGGGTGTCAGGCATCCGTGCAATGTTACCGCGCCGGCTCACGCTGGGCCGGGTGGGCGGTCAGACCGTCAATCGGCCAGCAGCGGCTGCAGGTCGCGCGGCAGGCGCGTTTCCGGATACTGGAACAGATAGCGCTCCAGGCTGGCGCGGGCGACATCGACATCCCCGGCGTCGCGGCGATGGCGGATCTTCTGCAGCCATTGGCGGCGTGTCAGCTGCGCGTCGGCCAGCACGGCGTCCTGCACGGCTTCGGCACTCAGCGATGCCGCCTGCTTGCGCTGCGCGAAGGCCTGCGGGTTGTTCGCCTGCGCATTTGCCGGCGCGGCGCGCAGGCTGCGTGCGGTATGCGAAGAGGACGATTCGACGTCGGCTGCGCGCGGCTCTGCGGCATCCGTTTCCATCGCGGCAGCCGGCGCTGCGGCGTACGCGTCGGCGCGTGCAGGCGCAGGTGCAGGTGCAGCGGAAGGCGCGGGAAGCGGAAGCGCGGGCGGCACCGCGCGCTCACGTGGCGCCGGTTTTGCAACGACAGGCGGTGGTACCGGGGCGGGCTCGGGTGCCACGGCGGGCTCGGGTGCTCTGCGTGCTTGCCGTGGCGCTTCTGCGGGGGCGGCGGGTTCTGCCGCCGGCCGCTCATCAGCCTGCATCGCGGTCGATACGTCGGCCGCTTCGTCGGCCTGCGCACTGCGCGCAGCGGGCGCGCTGCTGTCTGCCGCTGCGGAGGCCGGCGCGGGGGCCGCCTCGACGCGGGCGGGGGCCTGCGGCGGCTCGGGACGCAGCTGCCAAGCCAGGCCGACGGCGAATACCACCGAAGCGGCCACGCCGAACACGGCAGGCCAGCGCGGGCGACGGTGCTGCAGGCGCGGGGTGGGTGCATCGGATGGCGCTGAAGGGGCCGCGTCATACCTGCCACGCTCGTCGAGCACCGCCGCGCGGGCGGCCGCCAGCACGGCGGCATCCACCGCAGGCGGGGGCGCCTTGTCCAAGCGGCCACCCAGCAGCTTGGCCAGCTCGCGCTCTTCGTCTGTCAGCGGATCGTGGCGATTCAGGTCGGGGCCGGTCATGGGGTCAATCCTGCGCGCAATTTGTCCATCGCGTAACGCAGCCGCGACTTCACGGTTTCCCGGCCAACGCCGGTGATCTGGCCGATCTCTTCCAGGCTCAGCTCCTGCTCCAGGCGCAGCAGCAGCACCTCGCGCTGGTCGGGCGGCAGGGCATCCATCGCCTGCTGGACGCGCCGACGTTGTTCAAATCCGCTGAGCTCGGTTTCTGGCGTGTGCCCGTCCACGACCGCCTCCACCCGTGCGTCGGCATCGTACGGTGCAGGCGGGCGGTGGCGCGACGCGCGCCAATGGTCGTTCAGCCGGTTATGGGCGATGCGGAACAGCCACGTGCCGAAGGCGGCGTCGGGCTGCCAGCCGGCACGGGCCGCGATGACCCGCTGCCACACGTCCTGGAACATTTCCTCAGCCAGGCCGGGATCGCGCAGTTGGCGCAGCAGGAAGCCATGCAGCTTGCGCCGGTGACGCTCATACAGGGCCTGGAACGCGGGCAGGTCGCCGCCGGCCCAGGCGAGCATCAAGGCTTCATCGGTTGGCAATGCGGCAGTGTCCACGGCGCACAGGGTAAGGCCTGCCCGCGACGACGCATAGCGGGTCGTGCCGGAGGCGGGGGCGGCAAGCAACGGGCGAGGAATGGACATGTCTCCCTCCCTAACGAACGAGGAGGGGCAGAGGGGTTGCAGGGCTCCATTTCCGGGGGTGGAAAGCGCTATGCTCCGCGTCAAGGGGAGGTGTCGGGAATTCCCGCGCCATGGGGTCGTCATGTTGTCCAGCCAGATCGTTGCGCCATTGATGGAAACGCCAGGCGACGCCGTGGTGACGGCCGGGGTGTTGCAGGCCTTGCACGGGCTGCTGCCGGCGGGCGCGACGCTGCACGCGTACTGGAACGACCCGCTGCTGGGCGAGGGAATGCAGGGGTTCCCCTGCGAAGGCGCGCCCTGCAGTACAGCGGACTGGGCCCGGGTCGGCGTCTGCGACGACCGGCACCAGCAGTGGCAGCACGCCGGCGCACGACTGGGCCTGCGGGTGGATGCGCAGAGCGTTCCGCCGGGTTGGTGGCCGGTCGCCCGCGAAACGCTGCAGGCGGCGGTGCGGCAGGCCCGCCAGGACGCGCAGATCCACGTGCTGGAAGACGGCAAGCGGCTGCAGCAGGCGCTGTATGAAATCGCCGACCTGTCCGGGGCCGAGCTGGAAATGGCCGAGATGCTGCGCCATGTCCACCGCGTGCTGAACACCCTGATGTACGCGCACAACTGCTTCATCGTGGAATACGACGATGTGCGCAGGACGATACGATTTCTGTACTTCGCTGATCAGATCGATGACTTCGTCGCCGATGCATCGCGCACCTATGCGGAAAGCGAAATGCCCGGCAGCCTGACCTTCGCGCTGCTGCAACACGGGCAGGCGCTGAGTGGTCCATCGCGGCAGCTGCTTGCCAGCGTCGGGCAGGATGCGCAGCACTGGCGCGGACCGGAAAGCCTGGACTGGTTGGGCGTGCCGATGCTGCGCGACGGCCGGGTATGCGGCGCCATCGTGGTGCAGAGCTACGACCAGCATGACCGCTATGGGGATGCGGATCGTGCGTTGCTCGGCTTTGTGGCCCAGCACGTGCAGACCGCGATGGACCGGCGCCAGGCGCAGGTGCAGCTGGAGCGGCAGGTGGAACGGCGCACGCTGGAGCTGCAGCGGGCGAACCGCAGCCTGCAGGATGAAGTATTCGAACGTCGGCGTGCGGAAAAACTGCAGGCCGCGTTGTACGGCATCGCCGAACTGGCAATGAAAGCCGAGAGCCTCTCGCAGTTCCATGCGCAGGTGCACGGCATCGTCGGCACGCTGCTGGACGCACGCAATTTCTACATCGCCCTGGTGAACGAAGCGGGTGACGGACTGGAGTTCGTGTACTCGGTGGACGAATACACCACGTTGCGGGCGCCGCGCGCTTTCAGCCAGGGACTGACCGAGCACGTCGTGCGTGAGCGCAAGCCGCTGCTCGCCGCACGCGCCGCTATCGACGCGATGATCGAGGCGGGGCAGATACGCGAATCCGGAGTGCGCTCGCAGTGCTGGCTGGGTGTGCCGCTGCTGCGCGACGACGAGGTGGTTGGCGTGATCGTCGTACAGAGCTACAGCGCTGATGTCGGATTCACTCCGAATGACCAGCGGCTGCTGACCTTCGTGGCGCAGAACATCGGCGCCGGGTTGGCGCGGCAGCGCGACCAGGAGCGCCTGCGGCTGGCCCACGCCGGTCTGGAGCAGCGTGTGGAGGAGCGCACGCGCGAGCTGGCCGATGTCAACGAAAAGCTGCTCGGGCAGATCGCCGAACGGCTGCGCGCCGAGCAGCGGCTGACCCACCAGGCCATGCATGACGGCCTGACCGGCCTGCCCAACCGCATCCACCTGCTGGATCGCCTGGAGGACGCGCTTGCACGCGCACGGCAGGGCGAGGGCGGCGAGTTTGCCGTGCTGTTCCTGGACCTGGACCGCTTCAAGCTGGTGAATGACAGCATCGGGCATGCGGCGGGCGACCAGATGCTGGTCGAAGTGGCCCGGCGCATCGTCTCGATGCTGGGGGCCGATGACGTGGTGGCACGCTTGGGCGGCGACGAGTTCGCCATCCTGCTGCAGTGTCCGCAGGGGCTTGCGCAGGCACTCGAGTTCTCGCAGCGCATGCTGCTGGCGCTGCAGGAATCGATGTGGGTGGCAGGGCGCGAATTGTTCCCGTCGGGCAGCCTGGGCATCGCGCTGTGGAACAGCCGCTACCACCGCGGCGAAGAGCTGCTGCGCGATGCCGACGCGGCGATGTACCGCGCCAAGGCACAGGGCCACGACCGCTGCGCGATCTTCGATGAAGACATGCGCGAACAAGCGATGCGCAGCCTGGACCTGGAATCCGACCTGCGCCGGGCGATCATCAACCACGATTTCATGCCGTACTACCAGCCGATCGTTCGCCTGGGTGATGGCGAGATCGTCGGCTACGAGGCGCTGCTCCGTTGGCAGCACGAAACGCGGGGGGTGTTGTTGCCGGGGGCCTTCCTCGACCTCAGCGAAGGCAGTGGCCTGATCGAGCAGGTGGACTGGCTGATCTACGAACAGGTGATCGCCGGACTGGCGCACGGCGGCAGCGGTTATGTATCGGTCAACGTGTCGCCGCGCCATTTCCGTTCTGCCGATTTCAGTCAACGGTTGTTCGGGTTGATCGAAGCGTTCGACGCCGACCCGCACCGCTTACGGCTTGAAATCACCGAAGTGGCCCTGCTCGATGACGGTCCGCGCACCCTGCGCGTGCTGCAGGCGCTGCGCGAGCGCGGCATCCTCGTACAGCTGGACGACTTCGGCACGGGATTCTCCGCGCTGTCCTACCTGCACCGCTTCCCGATCACCACGCTGAAGATCGACCAGAGCTTCATCGCCGGCCTGAACGGACCGGAGGCGAAGAGCACCCTGGCGCTGGTCGAAGGTGTGGTGTCACTGGCCCGCACGCTGGGCATCGACACGATCGCCGAAGGCATCGAAACCGAGAGCCAACGCCAGATACTGCTCGGCCTGGGCTGCGACTACGGCCAAGGCTACCTTCTCGGCCGCCCCGCACCGCGCTGAAGCAAAAAAGGGGACGGAGGGGATTAAGTCGCATTCGACCACGTCCGTGGCCGAATGCGACTTAATCCCCTCCGTCCCCTTTTTTCGTGTTTACGGGACCAGTGCCTTGCGGCGCTTCTCGTCGATCCACTTGGAGGCCTGGGCGGGCTCGTAGTGGCGCATCCATTCCAGCATTTCGTCGATGTCCGAGCCGTACCACAGGTCGGCGCGCTGGGTGGGGTGCAGGAAGCGCTCGTCGACCATGCGGTCGATCATGCCGATCAGCGGGGCGTAGAAGCCGTCGACATCGAGGAAAGCGCAGGGCTTGCTGCCGATGCCCAGCTGGCGCCAGGTCAGCATCTCGAAGATCTCTTCCATGGTGCCGAAGCCGCCGGGCAAGGCGACGAAGGCGTCGGACAGGTCGAACATGCGCGACTTGCGCTCATGCATCGAGCCCACGATTTCCAGTGAGGTCAGGCCGCGGTGGGCGACTTCCCAGTCCGCCAGCTGCTGCGGGATCACGCCGGTGACTTCACCGCCGGCCTCCATCACCGCGTTGGCCACCGTGCCCATCAGGCCGACGTTGCCACCGCCATAGACCAGGCGCAGCCCATCGCGGGCGATACGTTCACCCAGCGCGGCGGCACGCTCGCTGTAGATGGGCTTGCTGCCTGCGTTGGACCCGCAGTAAACACAGATGGACTTCATGGGAGTTCCTGCAAATAACGACAAAATGGGGACGGAGGGAATTAATCAGAATTAATTCCCTCCGTCCCCATTTTCGCATTTTCAGGCGGCTTCGGCTTCTTCGCGGCGCGGGCCTTCGCGCAGGGCGCGGCCGATCATGCCGACCAGCAGCTGCAACTCGCTGCTGTCCATGCCGAAGTGCGGGGTGAAGCGGAGCGAGCGCTCGCCGCCGTGGATGACGTTGACGCCGCGGCGGCGCAGCCACTCTTCGGTAGAGCCGGCGCCATAGCACTTGAACTGTGGGGCCAGCTCGCAGGAAAACAGCAGGCCGGTGCCCTGGACCTTGGTGATCAGGCCGCCCAGTTCGTCCTTCAGCTGTTCCAGCCGCTGCACCGCTTCCGCCCCGCGCTCGGCGATGTTGCGGCGGACCTCCGGCGTCAGCTGGGCCAGCGTGGCGCAGGCCACGTCCAGTGCCCGCGGGTTGCTGGTCATCGTGTTGCCATAGATGCCCTTGCGGTACAGCTGCGCGGCGCGTTCATTCACTGCCAGCACCGACAACGGGTACTGGGCGGCGTTCAACGCCTTGGAATAGGTTTCCATGTCCGGCGGGTCCAGGCCCTCGAACCCCGGGTAATCCACCACCGACAGGACGCCGTGCGCGCGCAGGCCGGCCTGGATCGAGTCCAGCAGCAGCAGGCTGCCGTGCGCGCGGGTCAGTTCGCGGGCGAGGGCATAGAACGCCGGCGGCACCGAACGGCCCGGATCGCCTTCGCCCATCACCGGTTCCAGGAATACCGCTTCGATGAACCAGTTGTTGCGGCCCGCGTCGTCGAACACGGCGCGCAGGGCGGCCTCGTCATACGGTGCGATCGCGATGACCGAGTCTTCGCCGCGGTAGCTCGCCAGGTACTGCTGGTACGTACGGCGGCTGGAATCGGAGTACAGGGCAGGGCGGTCGGTACGGCCGTGGAAGCTGCCCTTGATCACCAGGCGCTTCACCGTCGCGCCCGCATGCGGAGCACCCGGATCGGTCTGCAGCTTGCTGTTCACATCGGCGATGCGCGCGGCCAGGCCGACCGCTTCCGAGCCGGAATTGAGACACATGAAGCGGGTGAACGGGCAGCCGCCGCGACGGTGGCCGATCTCTGCACGCAACGCGCGGACAAAGCGCTGTTGCGACAGGCTGGGGGTCATGATGTTGGCCATCACCTGGGGCTGGGCCATGGCGTCGATCACGGCGTCCGGGGTGTGGCCGAAACCGAGCATGCCGTAGCCGCCCGCGTCGTACAGCACCGCGCCCTTCAAGGTGACCACCCACGGCCCGCGCGCGGTCAGCGCCACGTACGGGGTGACTGCGTCATCGGCATAGAAGTTGATGAAGCCGTCCTGCATGGCGTCGATCTGCGCTTGTTCGTCCAGCGCCAGCAGCTCGCCCAGCTCCGCCTGTACCCGGGAAAATTCCGCAGCAGCGGCGTCCATTGCAGCCACCAGCGACGGGTGGCTCGCGGCCAGCTGCTCCAGCGTGGCGTCATCCAGGCCAGTGGTCAGGCGGGTGCCGGGCTGGGCGCGAAGGGGGGCGAGGCGTTCGATGAAGCTCATTGCAGGTCTCCTGAAACGATAGGTCGCACGGCCCCGGAAAAGCACAACGCGCGGCAAGCGCGCGCGTTGGATGATGGCTCGTGCATTCGGACTTCTGATTCGATGCTAGCACGCGCCTTTTTGCGCGATAACCCCGTGCGTTCGCTGCTGCATGGCAGCATTTTCGCGACCGTTGGGCTCCTGCATCGCGGTCTGGCGGCAGCCGGTCGTACAATGCGCGCCATTGCCGACCTGTTGCCGCGTGTTCCCTTGAAGAAGTCTGATTTCCACTACGAACTTCCTGCTGAACTGATTGCCCAGGCGCCGCTGGCCGAGCGCTCCGCCAGTCGTCTGTTGCTGGTGCCGCCCGTGCCGGGCGCGCTGGCCGATGCACATGTGCATGACCTGCCGGGGCTGCTGCGCGCGGGCGACCTGTTGGTATTCAACGATACGCGGGTGATCCCGGCGCGGCTGTTCGGCCAGAAGGCCACCGGTGGGCGGGTGGAGATCCTGATCGAACGGCTGTTGGGCGCACAACAGGCCCGGGCGCAGGTCGGGGCCAGCAAGACGCCGAAGCCGGGCAGCCGGATCGCCCTGGATGCCGGCGGCGAGGTGGAGGTGCTGGGGCGCGATGGCGAGTTCTACGTGCTGCAGTTCCACGTGCCCGAGGCGCTGGAGCAATGGCTGCTGCATGCCGGTCGCCTGCCGCTGCCGCCGTATATCCAGCGCGAGCCGGGGCTGGACGATCGCGAGCGCTACCAGACGGTGTTCGCCCGTGAAGTAGGGGCGGTGGCGGCGCCGACGGCGGGGCTGCATTTCGATGATGCGCTGCTGGATGCCCTGCGGGCCAAGGGCGTGGAATTCGGTCACGTGACGCTGCACGTCGGCGCAGGCACCTTCCAGCCGGTACGGGTGGATGACCTGAAGGATCATGTGATGCACCGCGAGTGGCTGAACGTGGGCGCGGAGCTGGTACAGCAGGTGCGGCGCACGCGCGAGGCCGGTGGTCGGGTGATCGGCGTCGGCACGACGGTGGTGCGTGCACTGGAAAGCGCGATGCGCGACGGCGAACTGCTGCCGTTTGCGGGGGAGACGCAGATCTTCATCACCCCGGGTTACCGGATCCGCAGCGTGGATGCGATGGTGACCAACTTCCATCTGCCGGAAAGCACGCTGTTGATGATGATTTCCGCGTTCGCCGGCAAAGAGCGGGTGTTCGAGGCCTACCGGCATGCGATCGCGCAGCGCTACCGGTTCTTCAGCTACGGCGACGCGATGTTGTTGTTCCCGCAGGGCTGATCGGTTTTCCGTTGGTCTGCGCGTTTCTGTGTCGCCGCGCTGCGAGCCGGGAACAGGCCCCACGGGACACGCCGTGAATCCATCCATGGAGGCTCGTTTCCGCCCGTCCGGGGCTCCAACGGTCCCGTGGGGCCTGTCCCCGGCTCGCCGGACAGAGGGCTGGATGCGGCAGGCGAAGAGCACCCGTGCGGTGGGTGGGGGATGAAAGGCAGCCGGCCTGCTGCCGGCCGTAGCCGCGCCCCTCCCAGACATCCGAGGCGCCATCCTTTTCGCGGTCAACCGGAAAGTGCGGGATAATGGACAGCTATCTGTCCAAGCACCCGCATCATGTCCCGACTGCAGTTCCAGCTCCAGACCACGGATGGCCGTGCCCGCCGCGGCCGCCTCACGTTCCCGCGCGGTACGGTAGAAACGCCCGCCTTCATGCCGGTCGGCACCTATGGCTCGGTGAAGGGGATATTTCCTGACCAGGTGCGTGCGCTGGGCGCGGAAATCATCCTCGGCAACACCTTCCACCTGTACCTGCGCCCGGGCCTGGACGTCATCGCCGACCACGGCGGCCTGCACGGCTTCGCGCGCTGGGATGGCCCGATCCTCACCGATTCCGGTGGTTTCCAAGTGTTTTCGCTGGCCCACCGCCGCAAGATCACCGAGCAGGGCGTGACCTTCTCTTCGCCGACCGACGGCGCGCGGGTGTTCCTGGGCCCCGAAGAGAGCATGAAGATCCAGAAGGTGCTCGATTCGGACATCGTGATGATCTTCGACGAGTGCACCCCGTACCCCGCGACCGAGGATGTCGCCCGGCGTTCGATGGAGCTGAGCCTGCGCTGGGCACAGCGCAGTCGTGACGCACACGACGCGCTGGAAAACGACGCGGCGCTGTTCGGCATCGTCCAGGGCGGGGTGCATACCGGCCTGCGCAGTCGTTCGGCCGAGGCCCTGCAGCAGATCGGTTTCGACGGGTACGCCATTGGCGGACTTGCCGTGGGTGAACCGGAACATGAACGCAATGCCATGCTGGACCACCTGCACCCGGAGCTGCCGGCGGACCGCCCGCGCTACCTGATGGGCGTGGGTCGACCGGAGGATCTGGTGGAAGGCGTGGCCCGTGGCGTGGACATGTTCGATTGCGTGATGCCCACCCGCAACGCCCGCAACGGCCACTATTTCACCTCCACCGGCACGGTCCGCATCCGCAATGCACGCTATGAGCGCGACATGGTCCCGATCGAGCCGGGCTGCGGCTGTTTTGCCTGCAGCGGGGGCTATACGCGTTCGTACCTGCGCCACCTGGACCGCTGCAACGAGATGCTGGCGCCGATGCTGGGGACCATCCACAACCTCTTCTATTACGAAAAGCTGATGGCGGACATGCGCGCGGCCATCGCGTCGGGAACCTTCGACGCATTCCGCGGGTCTTTCTACGCGGCCCGGGGCGCCACCGCACCACCGCTGTAAGCGGCGACACCCCTGCCGAAGGGCCCAAGGACGAATCCCTGGGCCCGTGGCATACTTCACGGCTGACACCGATCTGCGGTCGCGCCCGGTTCCCTGAGGGAGCGGAGTGCCGCCCAACCAAAGGACTTCTTGATGAACCTGCTTGCTTTCCTGATTCCCGCCGCCCACGCACAGGCCGCCGGCGGCCAACCGCAGGGTTTCACCATGACCACCCTGCTGTTCCCGGTCATCCTGATCGCCATCATGTACTTCCTGATGATCCGCCCGCAGATGAAGCGGCAGAAGGAGCACAAGGCCATGCTGGAGAAGATCAAGCGCGGCGACGAAGTGCTGACCAATGGCGGCATTGCCGGTGTGGTCACCGACATCGGCGACAACTTCGTCA
This sequence comes from Stenotrophomonas sp. 169, assembly GCF_014621775.1. Taxonomy (NCBI): domain Bacteria; kingdom Pseudomonadati; phylum Pseudomonadota; class Gammaproteobacteria; order Lysobacterales; family Lysobacteraceae; genus Stenotrophomonas; species Stenotrophomonas sp. 169. The sequence continues at coordinate 2,563,621 of NZ_CP061204.1, read as the reverse complement.
CCCTGGAAGTGGCCGACAACGTGCGCATCCGCGTGCAGAAGGGCGCTGTCGGCAACGTGCTGCCGGCCGGCACCCTGAAGTCGGCCGTCTGAGCCACTCCCTTTTCGAAGTACAACCGCGGCGCCGGGGATGGCGCCGCGCGGGACCCTAGCAATGCTCGAATTTCCACGCTGGAAGTACGTCGTCATCCTGATCGTCCTGGCGATCAGTGCGCTGTACGCGATGCCCAACATCTACCAGAAAGACCCGGCCGTCCAGATCACGGCCAACCGTGGCGGACTGGTCGACAGCGCGTTGCGCGATCGCGTGCTGGCTGACCTGAAGGCAGCCGGTGTCACGCCGATGGCGGCGGAAGTGGAAGGTGAAAACCTGATCGTCCGCCTGCCGGACATCCAGGCCCAGACCGCCGCCAACGACGTGCTCAAGCAGAGCGTCGGCGAGGACTACGTGGTCGCGCTGAACCTGGCGTCCACCGTGCCGGACTGGTTGTCCAACCTGGGCGCACGCCCGATGACGCTGGGCCTGGATCTGCAGGGCGGCGTGCACTTCGTGCTGCAGGTCGATCAGAGGGCCGCGCTGGACAAGCGCCTGGATTCCTACACTGAAGACGTGCGCACCAGCCTGCGGGATGCGCGTATCCCGTACCAGTCCGTCGAGCGCCGTGGTGACAACACCATCGTGGCCAACCTCAGCCCGTCAGCGGGCGAGGGCGCCGGCCTGCGTGCGCGTGATGCGCTGTTCAAGTCGCAGCCGACGCTGGGCTATGAAGTAACCGGCAACCGCGTCACGGTGAGCATGCCCGACGCCGAGTTGACCGCGATCGCCAACGGCGCCATCGAGCAGAACGTCAACACCCTGCGCAACCGCGTCAACCAGCTGGGCGTGGCCGAGCCGATCATCCAGCGCCAGGGTGCCGACCGCGTGGTCGTGCAGCTGCCGGGCGTGCAGGATACGGCCGAAGCCAAGCGCATGATCGGTGCCACCGCGACGCTGGAATACCGCGCCGTGGTGGAAGGCAATGCACAGGACGCCATCGATACCGGCCGCATTCCGCCGGAGGCGAAGGTGTACCACCGCCGCGATGGCCGCCCGGAGCTGCTGTCCAAGCGCGTGATCGTCACCGGTGACCAGATGGTCGCCGCGCAGGCCACCACCGACCAGAACGGTGCGGCGGCGGTCAGCGTGACGCTGAACAATGTCGGCGGGCAGCGCATGTTCGACTTCACCAGCGCCAACGTGAACAAGCCGATGGCCGTGGTCTACACCGAGCGCATCCCCAGCGTCGAGACCGTGGACGGCAAGGAAGTGCGCAGCTTCCGGGTCAAGGAAGAGGTCATCTCGGTGGCCAATATCAACGGCGTGTTCGGCAAGAACTTCCAGACCACCGGCCTGGAGAAGCGTGAGTCCGAAGACCTGGCGAAGATGCTGAAATCCGGCTCGCTGGCCGCGCCGATGGACTTCGTCGAAGAAAAGATCGTCGGCCCGAGCCTGGGTGCCGAGAACGTGCAGCGCGGTGTGACCGCAGTGGGCTTCGCCTTCCTGTTTACGCTGGTGTTCTTCACCGTGTATTACCGCATGTTCGGCGTCATTACCTCGGTGGCGATGCTGTTCAACCTGCTGATCGTGGTTGCGGTGATGTCGCTGTTCGGCGCCACCATGACCCTGCCCGGCTTTGCCGGTCTGGCCCTGTCGATCGGCCTGTCGGTGGATGCCAACGTGCTGATCAACGAGCGCATACGTGAAGAGCTGCGCGCCGGGATGCCGGCCAAGGCCGCCATCGTGGCCGGTTACGAAAAGGCATCGGGCACCATTCTCGACGCCAACCTGACCGGCATGCTGGCCGGCGTGGCGCTGTATGCGTTCGGTACCGGCCCGTTGAAGGGCTTCGCGGTGACGATGGTCGTGGGCATCATCGCCTCGATGTTCACCGCGATCACCGTTTCCCGTGCCCTTGCCGTGCTGCTGTATGGCCGTCGCAAGAAGCTCAAGTCCCTGGCCATCTGACGGGAAAAGGATCGATACCATGAAATTGTTTCCGCTCCACCTGATCCCGAACGATACAAAGTTCGATTTCATGCGCACCCGCTGGATCGCCATCGGCGTTGCCGTCCTGGTGTTCATCGTGGCCTTGGGCAGCATCATCGGCAAAGGCTTCAACTACGCACTGGATTTCACCGGTGGCACCGTGGTGGAAGTACGGTTTGACCGCCCGGCCGACGTCGATGCCGTTCGCGAACACCTGGAGACCGCCGGGTACGGCGGTGCCCAGGTGCAGAGCTTCGGCAGCGGCAGCAACCTGCTGATCCGCCTGCAGCCGCAGGCACAGGCAGAAGGCGAAAGCGCCGGCGATGCCAACAACCGCACCGCGGAAGCCGTACGTACCGCCGTGTCGCTGGAAGGCAACGCGGCGACCGTGCTGTCCTCGGAGTTCGTCGGTCCGCAGGTCGGCAAGGAGCTGGCCCTGAACGGCCTGTACGCGGCCTTGTTCGTGCTGGTCGGCTTCCTGATCTACATCGGTTTCCGCTTCGAGTGGAAGTTCGCCGTGGTCGCCATCATCACGACGCTGTTCGACGTGCTGGTGGTGGCGGGGTACTTCTCCCTGAGCGGCCGCGAGTTCGACCTGACCGTACTGGCCGGCCTGTTGTCGGTGATGGGCTTCTCGATCAACGACACCATCGTGGTCTTCGACCGCGTACGTGAAAACTTCCGCAGCCTGCGCGTCGAGCCGCTGGAAGTGATGAACCGTTCGATCAACCAGACCCTGTCGCGCACCATCATCACCTCGCTGGTGTTCTTCCTGTCCGTGCTGGCGCTGTACATCTACGGCGGCGGTTCGCTGGAAGGACTGGCCCTGAGCCAGATGATCGGCGCGGTGATCGGCACGCTGTCCTCGATCTTCATCGCCTGCCCGCTGCTGACCATGGGCGTCCTCGCGGTGACCAAGCAGGACCTGCTGCCCAAGACCAAGGACGTGGAAGCGCTCGCCCGCCGCCCGTAACCGTCCCCGCAGCAGTTGAACAAGAGAGCCGCACGAAAGTGCGGCTCTTTTTTTTGCTTGTCGCCCCCCCCCGCACACACCGCGGCGAGCAGGAAACCATCCGGAGGAGGTCGGAGGGTCCGTGCGGGACACTGTGAGGCAGGAGCCGAACGGCAGCCTACATGGACGTACTTGCGGCAGGTCCCGCGCGGACCCTCCGACCTCCTCAGCGCAGGCACCTGCATACGCCGCCGTCGGTTGTGCATAATCCCCCCGCACACTACGATTCCAGCGTTAAGCGTATGCGCGCCTCCGCGTTGCGCCTGTCCCACACCGAGGTATCCATGGTCATCAAACCGCGCATCCGCGGCTTCATCTGCGTCACCACCCATCCCACCGGCTGCGATGCGGCGGTCAAGCAGCAGATCGACTACATCAGCAGCAAGCCCAGGATCGTCAACGGTCCCAAGCGCGTGCTGGTGATCGGCGCCTCCACCGGCTATGGCCTGGCTGCGCGCATCACCGCCGCCTTCGGCAGCGACGCCGCCACCCTGGGCGTCTTCTTTGAAAAGCCCGGCAGCGAAACCAAGCCGGGCAGTGCCGGCTGGTACAACTCGGCCGCGTTCCACAAATACGCAGACCAGGCCGGGCTGTATGCCAAGAGCATCAACGGCGATGCGTTTTCCGATGAGGTCAAGGCGCAGGTCATCGCGACGATCAAGGCCGACCTGGGTGAAGTCGACCAGGTGGTCTACAGCCTGGCCTCGCCGCGCCGCCGACACCCCAAGACCGGCGAAGTGATCAATTCCACGCTGAAGCCGATCGGCGCGCCGATCACCCTGCGTGGGCTGGATACCGACAAGGAAAAGCTGACCGGGACGCACCTGGAACCGGCTACCGACGAAGAGATCGCCGGCACCGTGGCCGTGATGGGCGGCGAAGACTGGCAGATGTGGATCGATGCGCTGGCCGATGCGGGCGTGCTCGCCAACGGCTGCACCACCACCGCGTTCACCTACGTCGGCGAAGAGATCACCCAGGCCATTTACTGGAACGGCAGTATCGGCGCGGCCAAGAAAGACCTGGACCTGAAGGTGCTGGGCCTGCGCGAGAAGCTGGCGAAGATCGGCGGCGACGCGCGCGTATCGGTGCTGAAGGCAGTGGTCACCCAAGCCAGCTCGGCCATCCCGACCATGCCGCTGTACCTCTCGCTGCTGTTCAAGGTGATGAAGGAAAAAGGCACGCACGAAGGCTGCATCGAGCAGCTGGATGTGCTGTACGACATCCTTTACGGCGGCAAGGACGAGGGCACGGCAGTGGATCGTCTGCGCCGCGAACTGATCGACGGCGATGGCCGCACGGTACCCCTGATCGATGCAGAAGGCCGCCTGCGTGCGGACTACAAGGAAATGGTCCCGGAGGTCCAGGCCGACGTGCTGGCGCTGTGGCCGCAGGTGACCAACGAGAACCTGTACCAGATCAGCGATCTGGCCGGCTACAAGGCGGATTTCCTGCGTCTGTTCGGCTTCGGCGTGGAAGGCGTGGACTACGACGCCGACGTCGATCCGGACGTCAAGATCGACAACCTGGTCGACATGACCTGATGCCGCCCGCCGCGCATGGCGCGGCGGTTTTTGTCTACGGGCGCCGATGCGCCCCGCCGAGCATGGCTCGGCGCTACCGGTACTCCGGAGCGCCGTGCCTCAGCCGAACTCAAACTCCATTCGCGGCGTCGCTACGCCGACGAACTCGCCCTGCACGTAATCCACGCCGGCGCTGAACAACAAGGTCATCGAGTTGGCGTCGGTCACGAACTCGGCGATGGTGGCGATGTCCGCCGCCTGCGCGCGCGCGGTGATTTCCTTGATCTTCTCGAAGTTCTCGCGGGTGCTGGCCACGTCGCGGGTGAATCCGCGATCGAGCTTCAGGAACTGTGGCTGGAAGTGCGCCAGCAGCTGGAACGAATCCAGGCCGGAACCGAACTGCTCCAGGCCGATGCGGCAGCCTAACGGTGCCACGTCCTGCAGGAACTGCTGGGCGTTGCGCAGGTGGGTGAATACCTTCGATTCCGGCGTGTGCAACCACAGCCGCTCACCGGGCACACCATGGGCGCGTAGTTCGTCGTGAAGCACTGCGATCAGCTGCGGATCAGCGAAGGATTCCGGGGTGATCTTGACCAGCATGCTGGTCGTTCGGCCGGCACGCTGATGCTCGCCGAGAACGGCGATCGCGCGACGCACGACCCAGCGGTTGATGTCCGCCAGCAGGCCATGCTCTTCAGCGATGCCCAGGAAGGCCACCGGGCTCTGCAGTTCGCCGTTGTTGTCCAGCCGCAGGTAGGCTTCGTACAGCTCGCGCGGCTCGCCCTGCAGGTTCAACACGGGTTGGTAGTGCAGCTGGAAGCCATCGCCATCCAGTGCCTCGCGGATGCGCGATACCCAGCGCGCAATGCGCTCTTCCTCGACGCGGTCCGTCGCGCCGGGATCGAAGATGCGCACCGTGTTGCCCAGCTCGGAGGCATCCCGCACGCAGGTTGTGGCGCGGGCCAACACCTGGCCGATGCTGGCGATCTTCTCACCCACCTGCACGCCACCAATGCTGACGGTGACGGTCGCGGAGCGGTTGCCGATGCTGAAGACATGGGCGGCGTAGGCAGCGCGGATGCGCTCGGCAAGTGCAGACGTGTCGGCGAAGGCGCCCTCGAGCAGCACGCCGAAGCTGTGTTCACCGAAGCGCGCCAGCTCGGCCTGTTCGCCCACCGTGTCCTGCAGCAGGGCGGCCATGGCGGCGATCAAGGCATCGGCCGAATCCAGGCCGAAGTCCGGCAGCAGCCGGGCGTAGTGGTCCGGCTCGACCAGCAGCAGTCCGGCGCGGCCTTCGCTGCGGCCGGCCTGGGCGACGGCGTTCTCCACGCGCACCATGAACGTCGGCCGGTTCAACAGACCGGTCACCTGGTCGCGCTGGCGCAGCTCTTCCACCTCGCGGGCCAGTTCGGGGTCCAGTTCAAGGCGGCGGCGGAACACCACCTGCAGGCAGGTCTCACCCTCGTAAGTGGCCGCGGTGAACTCCATCGTGGCGGCAAACGCGGAGCCATCCTGGTGGCGCGCATCCACTTGGTACTGCGGCGGTGGCGCCTCGCCCTTGCTCAGGCCCTTCAACAGCTGTTTGAAGCCTTCAACGTGCTGCGCCGACACCATGTCCAGCAACGAGATGCCTTCCACATCGTCGAAATGCTCGAAGCCGAACATCTCCAGGTAGGCCTCGTTGGCACGGATGTGCATGCCTTCGTGGATGTACGCGATAGGGTCGCGCGACGAGGCGATCAGTGCATCGCAGCGGCGCTCGGTCTCGCGCATCTGCGCCTCGATGCGGCGCAGGCTGCGACGCGCCTGCAGATCCACCCACTGGTCGCGCACGACGGCCAGCAGGTGCTCCGGACGCGGTCGCAGGGCGAGGGCGCGGAAGCCGTGCGCACTGGCTTCCACCAGCGCGTCTTCCTCGATGTGGTCCACCAGCAGGATGAGCGGCACATCCTTGCCGCTGGCGGCAATCTGCTGGGATACCTGCGGCAGGCTGATCGACTGCGACGGCGTGGCCAGCACCAGGTCGATGGCCTGTGCGGTCAGGACCTGGCCCAGCTCCGCGGCGTCCTGCGGGCGCGACGGGCGGACGGCGATGCCACTGTTGCGCAGCGCGCTCACGATGGCTTCGGCGTTCTCGCCACTGTCATCCACGATCACCAGGCGCAGGGTGATGTCATTCGAGTTCTGCATTCATTGCTCCCCAAGCTGCGCATTAGATACACGATGCACGTCCGCAGGTCCATGCGCCAGCCCCTGGGGCGGACGGGAACTGCGCCATGCCTACACCACGCTGCCGGCGGCATGTCCGCTGGCCCACGCCCACTGGAAGTTGTAGCCGCCCAGCCAGCCGCTGACATCGAGCACTTCGCCGATGAAATACAGCCCGTCCACCTGCCGCGATTCGAAGGTCGACGAAGACACCTGTGCGGTATCCACCCCGCCCAAGGTGACCTCGGCGGTGCGGTAGCCTTCGGTGCCGCTGGCTACCAGCGGGAAGGCGCCCAGCAGGGCCGCCGCCTGCCGCAGTTGCGGTTCATCCAGCTGCTTGACCGGGCGATCCGGCAACCAGTGCTCGCACAGACGCTGTGCCAGCCGCTTGGGCAGCACATCGCCCAGTACCGTGCGCAGCGCCGCGTCCGGGCGGTCGCGCTTCATCTGGCGCAGCCAGTCCGCTGCATCCTGGCCGGGCAGCAGGTCTAGCTCCAGCGCGTCGCCCGGTTGCCAGAACGAGGAGATCTGCAGGATCGCCGGGCCGCTGATGCCGCGGTGGGTGACCAGCATCGCATTGCGGAACGACACCCCGTTGCTGCGTGCTTCCACCGGCAGCGCCACGCCGGCCAGGTCGGCCAGGCGTTGCTGGTGGGTACCACTGAGGGTCAGCGGCACCAGGCCGGCGCGGGTGGGCAGGACATCGTGGCCGAACTGGCGTGCGATCTCGTAGCCGAAGCCGCTGGCGCCCAGGCTGGGGATGGACAGCCCGCCGGTCGCCACCACCAGCGAAGCAGCGAAGATCACGCCATCGGCGGTGTGCACATGAAACCCATCACTGCCACGCTCGATGCGCTGCACCGCGCAGTCCGTGCGGATCTGCACACCGGCCTGCTGGCATTCGTCGACAAGCATCTTCACGATCTGCTTGGACGACACATCGCAGAACAGCTGGCCCAGTTCTTTTTCGTGATACGCGATGGCATGGCGCTCGACCATGTCGATGAAATGCCAGGGCGTGTAGCGGGCCAGCGCGGACTTGCAGAAGTGCGGGTTGGCTGACACGAAGTTGGCCGGCGTGGTGCCGGTGTTGGTGAAGTTGCAGCGGCCACCGCCGGACATCAGGATCTTCTTGCCGACCTTGTTGGCATGGTCGATGACCTGCACCACGCGGCCGCGCTTGCCGGCGGTCAGCGCGCACATCAGCCCGGCTGCGCCGGCACCGATCACCAGGACATCGCAACGGGGGGGCGCCACGCCGCTCACGCCTTGGCGGTTTTGCGCCAGACCGGAATGACGTCCAGCTGCATGTGGTCGGCGATCAGCTGTACTTCGGTGTCCTGGATCAGCACGCTCCAGCGCATCGCGCGCTGGATCTGCGTGGTCCACTGTTCTACGAACGGGGCGGGCAGGTCCAGTACCGACAGGTTGCCGAAGCGCTCCAGCGCCTTGCCCTGCTTCTGCCACCACACATCCGATGCGTGGCCGGCATAGTTGACGATCTGCACCTGCCGGCTGCGGTTGCAGGCCTTGCGGATGCGCGACTCGTCCGGGTGACCCAGGTCGATCCAGCGCAGGATCTCGCCGGTGTAATCGTGCTCCCACAGGTCCGGCTCGTCGTCGGTGCTCAGGCCACGGCCGAACTCCAGGCGATCCGCTGCGTTCAACGCGAAGGCCAGCAAGCGCACCATCAGGCGCTCGTCGGTCTCCGACGGGTGCTGGGCGAGGGTGAGGTTGTGGGTCGCGTAGTAGCCGCGATCCATGTCGCTGATCTGCAGCTCGGCCTTGCGGATGGTGGCGGTGAGGGCCATGGGGCTTCCGTGTACAAAGAGCACCATGATAATGGGTGGGCCATGATGCCGTCCGATCCGATGTACCCGCACGTTGCCGCCAGTCGCCTGCAGTTGCCGCCGGGGGCATGGGGCTGCCTGCTGGATGGGCTGTGCGCGCGCTTCCCGCGGATCAGTCGCGCGCAGTGGCTGGACCGGTTCGGCCGTGGGCGGGTGCAGGATGCGCAGGGCAGGGCGCTCGACCCTGCACAGCCGTGGCAGGTCGGTCTGGAGATCCGCTATTTCCGCGAGGTGGCGCACGAGCCGATCGTGCCGTTCGCCGAGCGCATCGTGCATCACGATGCGCACCTGCTGGTCGCCGACAAGCCCCACTTCCTGCCGGTGGTGCCGGCGGGCGGGCACGTCCAGCAGACGCTGTTGGCGCGCCTGATCGCCGCGACTGGCAATCCAGACCTGGTGCCCCTGCACCGGTTGGACCGGCTGACTGCGGGCCTGGTGCTGTTCTCGACGCGGCCCGGCAGCCGGGATGCCTACCAGCGCCTGTTCCGCGAGCGCCGTATCGAAAAGACCTATGAGGCGTTGGCGCCTGCGCTGCCTGCGACGGCGTTTCCGCTGCGCTACTGCAGTCGTTTGGAGCGCGGGACGCCCTTCCACCGCATGGCCGAAGTGGAGGGCGCGCCCAACAGCGAGACCGAGGTGGAGGTAATCGAGGGAACCGGTCCGGTCTGGCGTTACCGGCTGCGCCCGGTCACGGGCCGCAAGCACCAGCTGCGGGTGCACATGGCCGCCCTGGGGGCACCCCTGCAGGGAGATGATCTGTACCCGACCCTGGCTCCGCGGGACGCGGGGGACTACTCCCAGCCCTTGCAACTGTTGGCCCGGACGCTTTCATTCAGCGATCCGCTCAGCGGGGAGGTGCGCCATTTCTGCAGCGGATTGACCTTGGAGGAGCCGTGGCGAGGATCCCCCGGCAAGGCCACGGGGGCTGACACCAACGCGCCGGAAGCCTGAATTGGGCTTGATGAACGTCTCCGCTATCGCTTTTTAGTCCAAACACGCGTATTGTCCGTCCCACTGTGTTTGCTAGGGTCACCGTAAATCGTGGCCTGGTGCAGTTGATCTCACGATCTGCTCCATCGATCCGCTTTGCCAACGCCTGCAACTCAGTCTCGGCCCCGATATCCGGTGGCTGCGATTTATTTCATATTGTTTCAGGAGTTTCAAAGATGTCTGATCGTCAGAGCGGTACCGTGAAGTGGTTCAACGATGCCAAGGGCTTCGGCTTCATCACCCCGGAAAGCGGCCCGGACCTGTTCGTGCACTTCCGTGCCATCCAGGGCAACGGCTTCAAGTCGCTGCAGGAAGGCCAGAAGGTAACCTTCGTCGCCGTGCAGGGCCAGAAGGGCATGCAGGCTGACCAGGTGCAGGCGGTCTAATCCGCTTGCTACCTTAAGGTAGCTATGAACGCCGGAAGCGAAAGCTTCCGGCGTTTTTTTTTGCCCGCGTTCCAGCCGGGCGACGCCCTTGTTCGTCACGCTTCGCGCAAACGCTGCCCACTACGCTATGGGAACCCTTCATCGCGGATCCCCCTGCATGCGCATCGTCCACCACCTCGACAATTCCCGTTCCCTGCGCGTCCTGTGGGCGCTGGAAGAGCTCGGGCTGGACTACGAACTCAAGCAGTACGCGCGGGATGCCAAGACCATGCTCGCGCCTGCCGCGCTCAAGCAGATCCACGGGCTGGGCAAAGCCCCGGTGCTGCAGGACGGGACGCGGATGCTGGCCGAATCCGGTGCGATCCTGGACTATCTGGCCGATACCTACGACAAGGAGCGCGTGCTTTCCCCCGCGCCTCAGCCGTCCGGCACTGACGAGCGCATGGCGTACCGGTATTGGCTGCACTACGCCGAAGGTTCGGCCATGCCGCCGATGCTGCTGACGCTGGTGATGGCCCGCATCCGCAACGCGCCGATGCCGTTCTTTGCCCGCCCCATCGCGCGCGCCATCGCCGACAAGGCAGAGCAAGGCTTCGTCGGGCCACAGCGTCGCCTGCATTTGGACTGGATGGAGCAGCGGCTCAGCGAAAGCCCGTGGTTTGCCGGTCAGCGCTTCACCCTGGCCGACATCCAGATGAGCTTCCCCTTGCAGGCCGCAGGAAGCCGCGGCGATGGCCTGGCCGACAAGCCGGCGATCCGCAGCTTCCTGCAGCGCATCGAGCAGCGTCCGGGCTACCAGCACGCCGTGGCGCGTGGCGGCAGCCTGAAGGCGCTGGACGGCCGCTGAGGAAGCGACTTGCCGCCTCGCGCGGGCATCCCCATGTAGTCGGCATGGATACGCAATCGCCGCACTTCGACAACCGCCTTATCGCCACCCTGCCGGGGGATCCAGAGCAGGGGCCACGCCGCCGTGAGGTGATCGGGGCCGCGTGGTCGGCGGTCATGCCCACCCCGGTCGCCGCGCCGGGCACCCTGGCCGTCTGGCCGGAGGTCGCCGCGCTGCTCGGTCTGCCGGCTGCGTTCGTTGAAAGCAGTGAGTTCGCGGAGGTGTTCGGCGGCAACGCCTTGTTGGCCGGCATGCAGCCGTGGGCCGCCAACTACGGCGGCCATCAGTTCGGCCATTGGGCGGGGCAACTGGGCGATGGACGGGCGATCTCGCTGGGTGAACTGGTCGCTGCCGACGGACGCCACTGGGAGTTGCAGCTGAAGGGCGCAGGGCCGACGCCCTACTCGCGCGGGGCCGACGGTCGCGCCGTGCTGCGGTCGTCGATACGGGAGTTCCTGTGCAGCGAGGCGATGCACCATCTGGGCGTGCCGACCACGCGCGCGCTGTCGCTGGTCGGCACCGGCGAAGGTGTGGTGCGCGACATGTTCTACGACGGCCATGCAAAGGCCGAGCCTGGCGCCATCGTATGCCGCGTGGCGCCTTCATTCCTGCGCTTTGGCAGCTTCGAACTTCCCGCTTCGCGCGGCGATGTGGTGTTGCTGAAGCGGATGGTCGACGCGTGCATCGCCCGTGATTTCCCCGAGCTGCAGGGCAGTGGCGATGCGCTGTTGGGCGCATGGTTCGGCGCGGTGTGCACCCGCAGCGCGGAAATGGTCGCGCACTGGATGCGCGTGGGCTTCGTGCATGGCGTGATGAACACCGACAACATGTCGGTGCTCGGGCTCACCATCGACTACGGCCCGTATGGCTGGGTGGAGGATTTCGACCCGGAGTGGACGCCCAATACCACCGACGCACAGGGGCGGCGCTACCGGTTCGGCACCCAGCCACAGGTGGTGTTCTGGAACCTCACCCGGCTGGCGCAGGCGGTGGCACCGCTGTTCGCGGACGTGCAGCCGCTGCAGGCGGGATTGGACACCTTCCAGGTCACGTTGGCCGCCTGCACGCGACGCGACGTCGCCGCCAAACTCGGTCTGTCCGCGGCGGGCGAGGACGACCTGCAACTGCACCAGCGTTGGCAAGGACTGATGCAGGACGGAGCGATGGACATGACCCTGGCCTACCGGGCGCTGATCCGCTTCGATGTGACGCGTCCGGATGCCGCTGTGCTGGACGGCGTGTATTACGACCCTGCGCGCCAGGCCGCCGTCCATGCGTCGCTGCTGCAGTGGCTGGGCGACTATGCCGCGCGGTTGCGTGCCGATCCCTTGTCGGTATCGGAGCGGATGACGCGGATGACCCGCGCCAATCCCCTGTACGTGCTGCGAAACTGGCTGGCCCAGGAAGCGATCGAGCGTGCCGAGCAGGGCGATCTGGGCGGTGTGCGGGCGCTGCAGGAGGTCCTGCGTGATCCCTGCACCGAACGTGCCGGGCTGGAGCATTACGCCGGCAAACGCCCAGCGTGGGCGGATCACAAGGCAGGCTGTTCGATGTTGTCCTGCAGTTCCTGAGGAGCGCGGTGGAGTGCTCTTCTGTAAGACGATGGTACTACCCGTTCAGTTCGGTAATCGCACACATAGTCGATAAACGCACTTGAATGGTGCAGTGCGATAAAACTACTTTCATCCTCGTTCCAAGCGATCCACCCCTGGCGGGGCGAGGGCAGTGCCGAAGCGGTGCTGAAGCCAGGTGCAGGGGAAGACCGCCGGGATTCCTTCCACCTGTGCGGAGTTCGCATGCGCCGTCGTCTGTCTGCCGTTTCCCTGTTCCTGCTTGCCGTGCTGCCATCGCTGGCGCTGGCCTACCAGGCCGAACCGCCGCGCGAGGCGCTGCAGGTGCTGCGCGTGGACCGCTATGCCGACGATGCGGCGCCGGGTTCGCTGCGTTGGGCGATCACCACCGCCAACCAGGCTCCCGGCCGTCATCGCATCGAGATCGAAGCGGTCGGCCAGGCGCCCTACGTGATCCGCCCGGCGTCGCCGTTGCCGGAGATCATCGGGCCGGTGCAGATCATCGGCATGCCGTGGGGACGCGAGGGCGTGCACGTGGCCATCGATGGTTCGGCCTATGTCACCGGCACCGGCACTGACGCGTGCCCGGGTGCCGAGCCGGGTCAGTCGGGCACCAACGTGCGCACCACCACGCTGCCGGGACTGGTGCTGCGCGATACGCAGGGCGTGGAGCTGGCCGGGCTGGAGATCCGCAACTTCTGCATCGGCGTGCTGATCAACCGCGCCAGTCACAGCGAGATCCATGACAACCGCATCGTCGCCAACAAGGGCGGCGCCGGCATCATGCTCACCGGCGATGATGGCACGGGCCAATCCACGCCCACCACCACCGTGCACAACCGGATCGTGCGCAACGTGTTCCTGGACAACGGCGATGGCCTGGAGCTCACCCGCGGCGCGGCCTGGAACCTGGTCGCCGACAATCTGTTCCAGTCCACCGACGCCAATCCGGAACCTTCGCAGGGCATCGAAATCCTGTGGGGCAACGACAACAGCGTGGTGCGTAACCGCTTCGTCGATTACTCCGACGGCCTGCAGATCAACTGGGGCAACCGCAACTACATCGCCGCCAACACGTTCACCGGCAACTCGATCGGCCTGAGCATCACCGGTACCGGCAACGTGGTCGATGGCAACACCATCACCGGCAATGGCATCGGCATCGCCGTGCGTCCGCAACCGATCAGTGCACCGAACCGCTTCACCGCCAACCGGCTGGCCGGCAATGGCCTGCGCATCGAACGCTGCGAAGCCGGTGGTGCATGTGCGCCCGGTCAGGCACGCGGCGCGATCGTGTTCGGTGTGCCGGGGCTCGAACATGCCACGTTCGAAGGATCACGCGGCCGTGGCGTGGACACCGACCCATCCAAGCGTGCACGCATCTGCAGCGCCGCAGGCCAGGCCGACTGCCAGCCATTGGCCAACCTCGGCCAGGCCGCACCGACGCTGCAATCGGTGCAGGGCAGGGGCGCTGCCCGCGTCGTGCACGGTGTGTTCAACGGCGCGCCGGACCAGCGCTACCAGGTCGAACTGTTCGGTAACGCGGCAAAGGGCAGCAGCGAGGCCGAACGCGTGCTGGGTACGGTGCAGGCGATCACCGATGCGCAGGGGCAGGGGCGGTTCGAGGTGCCGCTGGCCGATGCGGCAGACGGCGCCGGGCTCGCCACTGTCACCGCGACGGTGACGTCCGCGTTGGGCGCCACCTCCCCGTTGAGCGCGCCGCTGGCGCTGCGCTGATGACCTCCTTCCGGAACCTTTCGATGACGTCCACTTCCTCCTGCCTGCGGACCACCGCCACCGTCGCCGCCCTCCTGATGCCGATGCTGGCCAGCGCGCAATCCGCCAACGCCTACAGCGGCCAGACGCTCACCGGTGACTGGGGCGGCACGCGCAGCGAGCTCGCCGCGCGCGGCATCACGTTCCGCGGCGACTACGTCGGTGAAGCGATGGGCGTGGTCGACGGCGGCTACGGTGAGACCGGCGCGCGCTACGCACAGCAGGTCCGCGTGGGCATGGACCTGGACATGGGCAAGTTGGCCGGGTGGGACGGCGGCATGCTGCACGTCACCCTCAATGATCGCCGCGGGCGCAGCACCTCGGTCGACTTCGTCGGCAACCGGTTCCCGATCCAGGAAGCCTACGGCGGTCAGTACACGCGCCTGACCGAGCTCAGTTACGACCAGAAATTCGCCGATGACCAGTCGTATTTCAAGCTGGGCTATTACGCGATGGGCAACCAGTTCGGGCTGCACAGCCTGTTGACGCATTTCGTCAACGCGGCGTTCTGCGCGCATCCGTTGGCAATGTCCGGCAACAGCGGCTGGTACAACTACCCGGTGGCGCGCTGGGGCGGTGAGATCGCCCAGCAGGTCAGTCCGGCGCTGAACGTGCGCACCGGCTGGTTCCAGGTCAATCCGAACCTGGGCGGCAACATCGAGCGCAACGCCTTCCGACCGTTCGCTTCGGGCACCACCGGGTCGTTGTTCCCGGTAGAGCTGACCTGGACGCCCGGCAAGGGCGGTAATCATCCCGGCGTCTACAAGTTCGGCGGTTACTACGACACCTCGCGCGTGCCGCGGCGCGGCCTGGAACCGACCGCTACCACCGGCCGCCATGGCGGCTACGTGCTGGCCGAACAGCGTCTGACCCGTGAGGCCGGTGACCCGGAGCGGGGCCTGACCGCCTTTGCCCAGTACATGGTCTCCGACACCGATACTGCGCAGATCCGTCGCTGGTATGCCGTGGGCGGTGTCTACCAGGGCATCGGCTCACGGGCCCAGGACAGCATCGCGCTGGGTTACGTCGGTGCTGACATCAATCGTCGCCTGATCGATGACCGCCGCGCCACGCTGGTCGAGGCGGGTGTACCCGGCGATTCGTCGCTGTACCACCTCAGCCAGGCCGAGGAACTGTTCGAGCTGTCCTACAGCGTGCAGGTCAATCCATGGCTGATGATCCGCCCGGACGTGCAGTACATCGTCAATCCGGGCACGTTCGCCTACACCCGCACCGACAACGCCTGGGCGCTCGGCGTACAGGCCAAGGTGACCTTCTGATGCGTTTCTTTTCTTGCCTGGTGACTCCCATGCGCGCGCTGACGCCCCTGCTGCTGACCGTGGCCTGTGCCACCTCGATTACTGCGGTACAGGCCGCGCCGCCAGCGGTGGCGCCGTTGCAGATCGGCACGCTGCGCATCGGCGAGGGCATGCCCAAGACGATCGTGCCGATTACCGGGGCGACGGCGGAGCAGGCACTGCAGCAGGCTGCGGTGATCGCCGCCAGCGCGTCCACCGATATCGCCGAGTGGCGGATCGATTACCTGGACATCGCCACCGACGGCACCGCCTTGCTCGCGCTCGGCAAGCGCATCGAGCAGGCGTTGGCAGGCAAGCCGCTGATCGTGACCTTCCGCACCCAGGCCGAGGGCGGCAGCAAGGCGATCCGCGATGCCGACTACGGTGCGCTGTACGCCACCCTGCTGCGCGGCGGTTTCGTGCAGATGCTGGACGTGGAGATGTTCCGTGACCCGCAGGTGGTGCAGTCACTGGTCAGCGCGGCGCACCAGGCCGGTGCCAAGGTGGTGATGTCCAGTCATGATTTCCACGGCACGCCACCGCGCGAGGAAATCGTGGCGCGCCTGCTCAGGCAGCAGGCGATGGGAGCGGACGTGCTGAAGATCGCGGTGATGCCGCGCGACGCCGGTGACGTACTGGCACTGCTGGATGCCACCTGGCAGGTGCGCCAGCAGAGTGACCGTCCGTTGCTGACGATGGCCATGGGCGGCACCGGCGTGGTCTCGCGGCTGGCGGGGGAAACCTTCGGCCAGGCGATGACCTTCGGCATGATCGGCACGTCCTCCGCGCCCGGACAGGTCGACGTAGAGCAGCTGCAATCGGTGCTGCAGGTCATCCATGCATCCAGCCAGGCCGGCCGTTGAAGCGCGCCTGCCAGCTCCTTTCCGTCGTGTGTCGTCGCAGGTATTCCGCATGAGCAGTGCTTCCGTAACCGCCCCACCGCTGGTCCTGGAAAAAATGACGTCGTTCCAGTGGACGGCCATCGCCATCTGCGTGCTGTTGAACATGCTCGATGGCTTTGACGTGATGGTGATGGCGTTCACCGCACCCCACGTGTCCAGTGACTGGGGACTCTCCGGCAAGGCACTGGGCATGATGCTCAGCGCCGGGCTGGTCGGCATGGCGCTGGGCTCCTTCCTGCTGGCGCCGCTGGCTGATCGTTGGGGACGGCGGCCGATGATCATGTGCTGTCTGGCGATCCTGACCGTGGGCATGGCGCTGTCGGCGCTGGCCGCCACGGCCTGGCAGCTGGCCGCGTTGCGGGTGTTCACCGGTATCGGCATCGGCGGCATGCTGGCCGGCGTCGGGGTGATCACCGCCGAATATGCCAATGCCAAGTGGCGCAGCACCGCAGTGGCCCTGCAGGCGACCGGCTACCCGATCGGTGCCACGTTGGGCGGCGTGCTGGCCGCGTGGATGCTGCAGCACTTCAGCTGGCACAGCGTGTTTCTGATCGGTGCGGCGGCCTCGCTGCTGTGCATCCCGCTGGTGCTGGCGTGCCTGCCCGAATCGCTGGATTTCCTGATCGCACGGCGTCCGGCCGACGCACTGCCTCGCTTGAACAAGTTGCTGGCGCGGATGCAGATGCCCGCGCTGCAGACGCTGCCGCCGGCGCCGTCGCGCGGAGGTGGGCGCAAGGGTTATGCCGCGTTGTTCGTCGGTGACCTGCGCCCGGTGGCGGTGTTCATCGCGCTGGCGTTCTTCCTGCACATGTTCGCGTTCTACTTCGTGCTCAGTTGGACGCCCAAGCTGCTGGTATCTGCCGGCGTTTCGGCACAGCAGGGCATCACCGGCGGGGTGCTGCTGAACCTCGGTGGCATCGTCGGCGGCAGCCTGTTCGGGTGGCTGGCCTCGCGCTGGGCGCTGTCACGGCTGACCGCCGCCGCCCTGCTGATGGCGATGATCGGGATGCTGGTGTTCGCCGGTTTCAACACCACGCTCGGCGTCGCCTTCCCGGTGGCCTTCGTGATCGGTGCGGCGCTGTTTGCCGCGATGGCCGGCCTGTACGCGGCCGCGCCGGTGGTATTCGCTGCGGATGTACGCACTACCGGGCTGGGCTGGGCGATCGGCATCGGCCGGGTCGGCGCCATCCTGTCGCCCCTCAGTGTCGGCCTGCTGGTGGATCGAGGGTGGCCGCCGTCCGCACTTTACGTGCTGTGCGCGCTGCCGCTGGGGCTGGCGGCATGGGCCTGCCTGCGGCTGCGGGTCGGCGTGGGGCAGGCACGCACATGACCGAGGGGTCGGTAAGTGAAAGCATGTTCGATTATCGAACGGCATGTCCGAATATCGGATTGACCGTCCGGGCCCGCATGACGACCATGTCGGTATCCGGTTTTTCTTCGTACGTCGCATCACCGCCTGCCGTTACCGGCAATGCAGGGATGGTGCAGGGAGCAATGCAGTGATCGACAAGACCGTGGCCGATGCAACAGCTGCAGTGGCCGATATCCACGATGGTGCGACGGTGATGATCGGCGGGTTCGGTACCGCCGGCATGCCCGATGCGCTGATCGAGGCGCTGATCGAACAGGGCGCGCGCGAACTGACCATCATCAACAACAATGCCGGCAACGGCGATTCCGGCCTTGCCGCGTTGATCCGCCACAAGCGCGTGCGCCGCATCGTCTGCTCGTTCCCGCGGCAGGCCGATTCGCAGCATTTCGATGCCGCCTACAAAGCCGGTGAGATCGAACTGGAACTGGTGCCGCAGGGCAACCTGGCCGCGCGCATCCACGCTGCCGGCTCGGGGTTGGGCGCGATCTTCACGCCGACCGGCTATGGCACGCAACTGGCCGAAGGCAAGGAAACGCGCGAGATCGACGGACGCCACTACGTCCTGGAGCTGCCGCTGCATGCCGATTTCGCGCTGATCAAGGCGGACCGCGGCGATCGCTGGGGCAACCTGGTGTACCGCAAGACCGCGCGCAATTTTGGCCCGCTGATGGCGATGGCCGCGCGCTGCGCGATCGTGCAGGTGCGTGAGGTAGTGGCGCTGGGTGGGCTGGATCCGGAAGCCGTGGTGACGCCTGGCATTTTCGTGCAGCGGGTGGTCGCCATCGGCGCTGCGCCGGCTGCAGAAAGGAGCGCGGCATGAACCGTCTGAGCCGCCAGCAGATGGCTGCACGCGTGGCGCGCGACATTCCCGAAGGGGCCTACGTCAACCTCGGCATCGGCCTGCCGACCACCGTGGCCAACTTCCTGCCGGCCGACAAGGAAATCCTGCTGCAGAGTGAGAACGGTCTGCTTGGGAT
Organism: Stenotrophomonas sp. 169; assembly: GCF_014621775.1. Classification (NCBI taxonomy): domain Bacteria; kingdom Pseudomonadati; phylum Pseudomonadota; class Gammaproteobacteria; order Lysobacterales; family Lysobacteraceae; genus Stenotrophomonas; species Stenotrophomonas sp. 169. The sequence continues at coordinate 2,544,845 of NZ_CP061204.1, read as the reverse complement.
GGGCCCTGCGCCCGATGCCGGCGAGGAAGACCCGGACCTGATCAATGCCGGCAAGCAGCCTGTGACGCTGTTGCAGGGTGGCTGCTATTTCCACCACGCCGATTCGTTCGCGATGATGCGCGGCGGCCACCTGGATATCTGCGTGCTCGGCGCCTTCCAGGTGTCGGCACACGGCGACCTGGCCAACTGGAGCACCGGGGCGGCCGATGCCATTCCCGCCGTCGGCGGTGCGATGGACCTGGCGATCGGTGCAAAGCAGGTGTTCGTGATGATGGACCTGCTGACCAAGCAGGGCGAGAGCAAGCTGGTTGCCGAATGCAGCTATCCCTTGACCGGCCTGCGCTGCGTATCGCGTGTGTATACCGATGTCGGCGTATTCGACGTGGGTGCCGCGGGTGCGCGCGTGGTGGAGATGGTCGAGGGCGCCAGCCTTGAGCTGCTGCGCGAGCTGACCGGCCTGCCGCTGCAGATGGCCGAAGGAGCCTGACATGAGCCTGCACGATACCTACATCGTCGACGGCATCCGCACGCCGATCGGTCGCTACGCCGGCGCACTGGCCGGCGTCCGTGCCGATGATCTCGGCGCAGTCCCGCTGAAGGCGCTGCTGGCGCGTCATCCGGGGCTGGATCCGGCGCTGATCGAAGAGGTTTACCTGGGCTGTGCGAACCAGGCTGGCGAAGACAACCGCAACGTGGCGCGCATGAGCCTGCTGCTGGCGGGCTTGCCCGTTACCGTGCCCGGCAGCACGGTCAACCGCCTGTGCGGCTCCGGACTGGATGCCATCGGTACGGTGGCCCGCGGCATCGCCGCCGGCGAGTTGGGGCTGGCCATTGCCGGTGGCGTGGAGTCGATGTCGCGCGCACCGATGGTGATGGGCAAGGCCAGCACCCCGTTCGCTCGTGATCAGATGCTTGAAGACACCACGATGGGCTGGCGTTTCATCAACCCGCGCCTGCGCGAACTGCATGGCGTGGAGACCATGGGTCAAACCGCCGAGAACGTGGCCGAGCGCCATGCGATATCGCGCGAGGACCAGGACCGGTTCGCGCTGCGCAGCCAGCAGCGCGCGGCGGCGGCGCAGCAGGCGGGCTTCTTCGACGGCGAGATCGTCGCGGTCGACGCGCCGGGCCGTAAGCGCGGCGAAACGGTGCGCGTCGAGCACGATGAACACCCGCGCGCGGACACCACGCTGGAGGCGCTGGCCCGGCTGAAGCCGCTGTTCCGCCAGCCCGGCACCGTCACCGCCGGCAATGCATCGGGCATCAACGACGGTGCCGCCGCGCTGCTGCTTGCTTCCGCAGCACAGGTGCATGCCCTGGGCCTGACGCCGCGCGCGCGCATCCTCGGCTTTGCCAGTGCCGGCGTGGAGCCATCGGTGATGGGCATGGGCCCGGTGCCGGCGACGCGCCGGCTGCTCGCGCGGCTGGGCTTGTCGATCACCGACTTCGATGCCATCGAACTGAACGAGGCCTTCGCCTCGCAGGGCCTGGCCTGCCTGCGCGAACTCGGCGTCGCCGACGATGCGCCGCACGTCAACGCCAACGGCGGTGCGATCGCGCTCGGCCACCCGCTGGGCATGAGCGGCGCTCGCATCGTGCTCACCTTGATGCGCCAGCTGGAAGCCACTGGCGGCCGACGTGGCCTTGCCACCATGTGTATCGGGGTCGGCCAGGGCGTGGCGCTGGCCATCGAGCGGGTGTGACCCGTGCTTCCCCCATCCTGTTTCACGGCCGCCGCCCGCCCTGCGTGGCAGCGTGCGCGAATGCATCAGCCGCGGCCTGCGGGCCGCCAGCCAACCGGAGTACGCGATGAGCGATCCCACTGAACTGCGCGGCTATCGAAAGCCGTATCCCGGCACCCAGCCGCCCCGCATCCACCTGCCGTACGCGTCCACCGCGAAGCGCGGGCCCAGCCGTGATCCGATCGCGATCCCGGTAACGCTGTCCGAGGCGACCGGCCCGACCCTGAACCGCATCACTTTGGGCGAGCATGCGGCCGATCTCACCGCCGGGTTCGCCGGCGAACCGCTGGGCGAGCGCATCATCGTCAGCGGCCGCGTGCTGGATGAGAACGGGCGTCCGGTGCGCAACAGCGTGGTGGAGGTGTGGCAGTGCAATGCGGCCGGTCGTTACCTGCACAAGGGCGACCAGCACGATGCACCGCTGGATCCGAACTTCAAGGGCACCGGCCAGGTGCTGACCGATGCGCACGGCCGCTACCGCTTCACCACCATCAAGCCCGGTGCGTATCCGTGGCGCAACCACTACAACGCGTGGCGCCCGGCACACATCCATTTCTCTCTGCACGGCGAAGGCATTGGCCAGCGCTTGGTGACCCAGATGTATTTTCCGGGCGATCCACTGCTGGACTACGACCCCATCTTCAACTGCGTGGATGACGCCAAGGCGCGTGCGCGCATGGTGTCGGCATTCGACTGGGAAACCAGCGCCAACGAATTTGCCCTCGGCTACCGCTTCGACATCGTGTTGCGTGGCCGCAAGATGACCGTGTGGGAGTGAACCAATGAGTTTCCAATCTACCCCGTGGCAGACCGTTGGGCCGTACTACCGTCTGGGCCTGGAACCGCTGTACCGCACCGATATCGCACCGGCCAGCGCGCTCGGCGAACGCGTGGAAGTACGCGGGCAGGTGTTCGACGGCACCGGGCTGCCGGTATCCGATGCCGTGCTGGAAATCTGGCAGGCCGATGCCAAGGGAATCTATGCCCATGCCGAGGATCCACGCCGCGACGACCACGACACGGCCTTCGATGGCTGGGGACGGGTGCCCACCGATGAGAACGGGCGCTTCGCCTTCAGCACGATCAAGCCGGGCAGCGTCGCCGGGCCCGGTGGCCGCGCACAGGCGCCGCACCTGGTGGTTCTGGTATTCATGCGCGGCCTGCTGCGCGCAGCCAGTGCACGGCTGTATTTCAGTGACGAGCCGCGCAATGCAGAGGACCCGATCCTGCTGCTGGTGCCGGCGGAACACCGTGGCACGCTGCTCGCGCAGGCGCAGGGCGATGGCTTGTACCACTGGAACGTGCACATGCAGGGACCGGACGAGACGGTCTTCTTCGATTACTGAGCGGTTCTCCACGCCCGCTGATCGCGGGCGTGGGTAAGCTGGTCCCCTCTGGATGGATGGCGGTACATGAGCGAAACCCATTCCCTGCTCGGGGACCTGTTCGGCGATCCGATCGTCGATGCCGGGTTCACCGATGCCGCACGCCTGCAGGCGATGCTTGATGTGGAGCGCGCGCTTGCACACGCGCAGGCGCGCTGCGGTGTCATTCCGCAGACGGCGCTGCCCGCCATCGAAGCGTCCTGCCACGCCCACCTTTACGACATCGCGACGCTGGCCCAGGCCACGGCATTGGCAGGAAACCCCGCCATTCCGCTGGTCAAGGCACTGACCGCGCGCGTGCGCGCCGATGACGCCGACGCCGCGCGGTGGGTGCATTGGGGCGCCACCAGCCAGGACATCATCGATACCGGTGCGGTACTGCAACTGAGGCAGGCGCTGGGCCAGATGCAGGCGAAACTGCAGCACCTCTGTGCCGCACTGGCCGCATTGGCCAACGCCGAGCGTGATACCGGCCTGCCGGGACGCACCCTGCTGCAGCAGGCCGTGCCGGTCACCTTCGGACTGAAGGCGGCGGGTTGGCTGGATGCCCTGCAGCGCAGCCAGCAACGGCTGCAGTCGCTGCATGCCGATACGCTGGTGCTGCAGTTCGGCGGGGCCGCCGGCACGCTGGCGTCGCTGCAGGGACGCGGCCTGGACGTGGCGCAGGCGCTGGCCGAGGAACTGCAGTTGCCGTTGCCGGCGCTGCCCTGGCATGCCGCCCGTGACCGCATCGCCGAACTGGGCAGCGTGTTCGCGCTGCTGGTCGGCAGCCTGGGCAAGATCGCCACCGATATCGTGCTGCTGATGCAGTCTGAAGTGGCAGAAGCCTTCGAACCGGCGGGCGAGGGCAAGGGCGGATCGTCGGCGATGCCGCACAAGCGCAATCCGGTTGGCTGTGTGGCGGCGATTGCCGCGGCCACCCGCGTGCCCGGATTGCTGTCCACGTTGTTCAGCGCCATGCCGCAGCCGCACGAGCGCGCCGCCGGGCAATGGCATGCGGAATGGGAAACCGTGCCGGAGATCGTTCGCCTGTGCGCCGGCAGCCTGGCCCAGGTCACGGTGGTGGTGCAGGGTCTGCAACTGGACCGTGCGCGCATGCAGCAACACCTGGGCAGTCACGGTGGCCTGCTGTATGCCGAGGCGGTAGCGGTCACCCTGGCGGAGCAGGTCGGCAAGACGGCCGCACACGCACTGGTGGAGCAGGCCGCGCAGCAGGCGCTTGCCCGTTCGCAGCCCCTGCGCGAGGTGCTGCAGTCAAATCCAGAAGTCACCCGGCATCTGGGCAGCGACCAACTGGATGCGCTGTTCGCCGCCGACAGCTGGCGTGGCATGGCCGATACGTGGATCGACCGCGTGCTGGCGCGCGTCCCCCACCATGATTGATGGAGCATTGCATGGCGTTCCTTGAGCTTCCGCGACACCGTCTCCGCTATGTAGTGGAAGGACAGGCCGATGCCCCTTGGCTGACCTTCTGCAATTCGCTGGGCACCGATCTGCACATGTGGGAGCCGCAGGCACGCGCCTTCAGCGGTCGCTTCCGCGTGCTGCGTTACGACCGGCGCGGCCACGGACTGTCCAGCACGCCGCCGGGCCTGTACACGGTGGATGACCTCGGTGCCGACGTGCTGGCGCTATGGGACCACCTGGGCATCGAACGCAGCCATTTCTGCGGGCTGTCGATCGGCGGACTGACCGGACAGTGGCTTGGCGTGCACGCCGGTGAACGTCTGGCCTCACTGACCGTGGCCGCCACCGCCGCCAGGATCGGCAGCGTGGAAAGCTGGCAGGCACGTATTGCAGAGGTGCGCCAGTCCGGGCTGCAGCCGCTGCTGGAAGGCACCCGCGAGCGCTGGTTCAGCAGAGCGTTCGCGCAGGCGCATGCGCAGCAGGTCGAAGACATCCTGCAGCGCTTCCTGACGACCTCGGCCGAAGGCTATGCCGGCTGCTGCAATGCGGTCGGCCATGCCGATTTCCGCGGCCGGCTTGCGGACATCAAGGTGCCTACGCTGGCCATTGCCGGTGACGAGGATCCCGTCTGCCCGCCGGGCGACCTGCAGGCCATCGCCGCCGGTGTCGCGCAGGGACGCTATGCCTGCGTGCGCGGGCGGCACATCTGCAACCTGGAGTCGGTCGACGCGTTCAACGCGGCGCTGGCTGATCATCTGAACGCCTGAGGAGCATCACGATGGACGAACAGCAACGTTACGAAGCCGGCTTGGCGGTACGCCGCGAGGTCCTGGGCGAGGCACACGTGGAGCGCTCGTTGCAGGCGCGTACCGATTTCACCGAGGAGTTCCAGGCCTTCATCACCCGCACGGCGTGGGGCACGGTGTGGACGCGCGACGGTTTGCCGCGGCACACCCGCTCGCTGCTGACCATCGTGATGATGGTGGCGCTGGGGCACGACGAAGAGTTCAAGCTGCATATCCGCGCAGCCCGCAACAACGGCGTCACGCCGGAGGACATCAAGGAAGTGCTGTTGCAGGCGGCGATCTACTGCGGCGTGCCGGCAGCCAACCACGCCTTCGCCCTGGCCAAGCCGATCCTGGAAGAACAGGCGACCGAATGATGCCGTAGTGACGGCCGATCGCTGCCGGTAGTGACGGCCGCTGGCCGTCAGGTTTCGACCTCAGCCCAGCAGCATCCCCAACTGCTGCGCCGATTCGCGCAACCGCGGCAGGATCCGGGTCTGCATCGTGCCCAGGCTGATGCGCCCAGCCTGGGTGCCGATGTTCAGCGCACCCACGACTTCGCCACTGCGGCGCAGCACCGGAACGGCGATCGAACGCAGCCCGATCTCCAGTTCCTGGTCGACCAGCGCCACGCGTTCGCGGCGCACCTTGTCCAGTGTCTCCAGAAACTCATCCACCCGGGTAATGGTGCGTTCGGTGCGCGGGCGGAGCGGCGTGCGCTCCAGGTAGCCGTCCAGCGTGTCACGCGGAAGCGCGGCCAGCAGCACCCGGCCCATCGACGTGCAGTAGCACGGCAGGCGGCTGCCGGCGCGTAGCCCGATGGACATGATGCGCACCGTTTCGGCGCGCGCGATGTACAGCACGTCATCGCCATCCAGCACGCCCAGCGAACACGACTCGTGCAGGTCATCGCGCAGCGCATCCAGCACCGGCTGCGCGGCTGCGGTCATCGACGAGGACGCCACATAGGCGCCGCCAAGACCCAGCACGCGCGGAAGCAGCACGAAGCCACGGCCCTGTTCGCCGACATAGCCCAGCTTCTGCAGGGTGTGCAGTACGCGGCGCACGGCCGCGCGCGAAATGCCGGTCTCGCTGCTGATCTGCGACATGGTCACTTCGCGCGGGTGCTGCGAGAACACCGTCATCACTGCCAGGCCACGGCCCAGCGAGGTCATGAAATCCGGATCGCCCTGGTTGTCCTGGATCTGCTGCATCAATGCGTGGGACAGGCCACGGTCCTGTGGCGGGGCAGGGGACGGCTTGGGGCGACGACTGGGGGGAACAACAGGCATGTACGGAAGGTTCGCGCGGTGATCCTGCATGGTAAGTGCTGGCGCCGAAGATGCGAAACCGCAGGCACCCTGGTCATGGCGACCACGGTGCCTGCAGGTGCCTTATTTCGACGGCAGTGCGTAGGCGATCACGTAGTCACCGCGATCCGGTGACTGCCGCGCTCCGCCTGCGGAAATCACCACGTACTGGCGACCGGTGGTCGGCGATACGTAGGTGATCGGCGTGCCTTGGCTGCCCACCGGAAGGCGTGCTTTCCACACTTCCTTGCCGCTGCGGCTGTCATAGGCGCGCAGGTAGAAGTCCTGGGTGCCAGCAAAGAACAGCAGGCCGGACTGGGTAGCCAGCGAACCGCCCAGTGTCGGCATGCCAACCGGAATCGGCAGGTGCATGCGGATGCCCAGCGGGCCGGTGTCCTGCACGGTGCCGACCGGCACCTGCCAGACCAGCTGGCGGGTCGCCAGATTGATCGCCGACATCGTGCCGAACGGCGGCTTCTGGCACGGGATGCCCAGCTTGGACAGGAAACGGTCGCGCAGCGAACCATACGGCGTGCCGGTCTGCGAGGCCGCGCCCATTTCCACGCCGCCAGCGCCACTGGTCATCTGCGCGCGCGGAATCAGCTTGGTCCACAGTCCCAAGCGCATGTCATTGACGAACAGATAGCCGGTCGTCGGGTCCACCGAGGCACTGCCCCAGTTCATGCCGCCCAACGAGCCCGGCCACTGCAACGCCAGGTCTTCTCCCGGCGGGGTGAACATGCCGTCGTAGCGCATCTGCTTGAACTGGATGCGGCACAGCATCTGGTCGATGGGCGTGGCGCCCCACATGTCCGACTCGGTCAGGGTCTGGGCACCGATCTGCGGCAGGCCCACCGAAAGCCGTTGGGTCGGCGCGTAGCGCTCGCCCTCTGCGTTGCCCTGCGGCGCCGCGACGTCCGCCACCTCGGCGATGGGCTGGCCGGTGGCACGGTTGAGCATGAACACCTGCCCCGCCTTGGTGACCTGCAGCAGGGCAGGCAGCGTACCGCCCTTGCCGTCGGGGACATCGGTCAGCGTCGGCTGCGCCGGCAGATCGTAATCCCACAGATCGTGGTGGACGGTCTGGTAGACCCAACGCTCCTTGCCGGTCGCCACGTCCAGCGCCACCACGGCCGAGCTGTACTTGTCATCCTGCGGCGTCCGCTCGCCGGCCCACTGGTCCGGCGTGGTATTGCCGGTGGGTAGGTAGACCAGTCCAAGCTGGGCGTCGTAGGCCATCGAGGTCCACACGTTCGGGGTGGCGCGGGTGTAGTGGATGGACGGATCCAGCGGCACGTCCGGCGTTTCTTTGGAAAGATCCCATACCCAGGTGAGCGCGCCGGTGCGCACGTTGTAGGCGCGGACCACGCCGGACGGCTCATTGACTTCGATGTTGTCGGCCACGCGGCCGCCGACCACCACCAGGTCACCGGCCACCAGCGGGGCGGCGGTCAAGGTGAAGAAGCCCGGCTTGATCTCCCCCATGCCCTGTTTCAGGTCCACGACGCCATTGCTGCCGAAGTCCGTACAGGCCGCACCCGTGGCCGCATCCAGTGCGAACAGGCGGGCGTCGATGGAGGTCATCAGAATGCGTTTTTCGCACAGCGCCGGCGCGGCGCCGGCTGCTGCCGGCGTCGGTGCGGGAGCGGTCGGGGTGGCCGCCGCCGTGCCCGCCAGCGGCTGGCTGGCATCGAAGTAGCCCAGCCCGCGGCAGCGTTGCCAATTGGGCGCGGTGGCCTTGGGATCAAAGGCCCAGCGCTGGCGGCCGGTATCGGCATCGACGGCGATCACCCGGTTGTGCGGAGTGCACAGGAACAACGTGTCGCCGATCTGTAGCGGCGTGCTCTGGTCCTCGGCGCCGAAGCCGTTGCTCTCCGGTATGTCGCCGGTATGCGCGGTCCAGGCAACCTGCAGTTGATCCACATTGTCCAGGGTGATCTGGTCCAGCGCGGCGAAACGAGTGCCTGCGGTGGTGTTGCCCCAGTGCGCCCAGTCGCGTTGCTGGGTGCCTTCGGCGACCGGCGTGATCGGGGGCCGTGTGCCCTCGGCGGCCACCACGGGGCGCTCCCGGAAGGCCGAGGCGCCGGTGCCCAGCAGTCCCACCAGCAGCAGGCCGGCGATCACGTAGCCGCCCCTGCCTGGTGCCAGCCCGCGAGCGCGACGCAGCGCCGGCCAGGTCAGGGCCACCAGCAGGGCCAGCACCGCCGGCATTACCAGCCGCGATACCAGCGGCCAGAACTCCAGGCCCACGTCCACCAGGGCCCAGGCGATGGTGGCGAGGAAGGCCAGCGCGTACAGCAGCGCGCCGCCCGGGCGTCGCCGCAGCATCAGCACACCGGCCAGCAGCGAGGCCGCGCCCATCGGTGCGAAGTAGCCACTGCCGCCAAGCAGCAGCAAGCGCACACCGCCGACCAGCAGCACCAGGCCAAAAAGAGCGACCAGCAGACCGGTCAGGATGACCAGCGCCCGGCACAGCGCCGGGCTTTTCGTTTTCTCGTCCACGTTGCATGAACCTCTACGTTCGAAACCCGGCCGCGGGGTCGGGCAGGCCCGCGCGCGCGGACGCGTGGCGGGGACCGTCGGCATTCACTTCCCTGCGGATCAGAAGGGGCGACAGGGCATCGCTGCACTGTGCGCTGGAACGAGGTGAATGTCCGGCAGGGGCGATTATCGCACGTGTGTGCGATTTTGGAGAGTGCTCGACGCGTCACGCGTGGAACGCAGCGACACGGCACCGGCGCCGACCGGGGCTGCGCACTGGAAGCAGGGCGACGATCGGCCTGTTACCCTATGCCGCCAACTCCGCTGGCCTTGCAATGACCGACGCATCCGTCGAACCGCAGTGGGCATCGCGCCTGCGCGACATCGCTGATTTCCCCAAGCCGGGCATCCTGTTCAAGGACATCATGCCGCTGCTCGCCAACGGCGATGATTTCCGCGCCGCGGTCAAGGCGATGAGCGCACGCTGGCGTGACCTGCAGCTGGATGCGGTGGTCGGCATCGAGTCGCGCGGCTTCATCCTGGGCGCAGCCATGGCACACGAGCTGGGTATCGGCTTCGTGCCGGTGCGCAAGCCGGGCAAGCTGCCGGGCAAGGTGCTGCGCGAGGAATACACGCTGGAATACCGCAGCGACTGCATCGAAGTGCACGCCGACGCGTTGCCGGCCGGTGCGCGGGTGGCGATCATCGATGACGTACTGGCGACCGGCGGCACGCTGGTGGCGGCGCTGTCTTTGGTGCGGCGCTTGGGCGTGAACGTGGTGGGTGCCGGCGTGCTGGTGGAGCTGGATGGCCTGGGCGGCCGCGGCCGCTGGGAAGCCGACCTGCCGCTGCACGCAGAACTGGTGTACTGAGGGACCCGCCGGTCCGACCGGAATGCACGGTCGGCTGGAATGCGCGGTCGGCCGGAAATACACGGCCGCCCGGAACAAACGATCGGCCGGAATCCGGTAGAGCCGACTTCAGTCGGCTCTACCAGACGCAAACCAGCCCCGAAGCAAACCAGAGCACCGGCGCGTGACTCCTTACATCACCCGGGTGCGGAAGCGGCGGCCCTTGATCTTGCCTTCTTCCAGCTTGCCCAGTGCGCGGTTGGCGTGGTCGCGGGCGATCGCCACGTAGGAGCGCGTGGGATAGATCGCGATCTTGCCGATGTGCTTGCCCGCCAGTCCGGCATCGCCGGTCAGTGCGCCCAGGATGTCACCTGCACGCAGCTTGTCGGTCTTGCCGCCGTCGATGCGCAGGGTGCGCATGGCGGCCTGCGGCAGTTCATCCGGGCGCGAGGTGGCCAGCGGGGTTTTCTGCCAGTCCAGCGGCTTGCCACGCTGCGCTTCCAGTGCCTCGGCGCGCGACTTCTCGCGGCCCGCGACCAGGCTGATCGCCATGCCGCTGGCGCCGGCGCGACCGGTGCGGCCCACGCGGTGCTGGTAGGTCTCGATGTCGGTCGGCAGTTCGTAGTTGATCACTGCAGCCAGATCTTCCACGTCCAGTCCGCGCGCAGCCACGTCACTGGCCACCAGCACGTTGCAGCTGCGGTTGACGAAGCGCACCAGCACTTCCTCGCGGTCGCGCTGCTCCATGTCGCCATGCAGGGCCAGCGACGAGAAGCCGAACTGCTGCAGCGAGTTGGCGACCTCGTCGACATCCTTGCGGGTATTGCAGAACACCACCGCCGATTCCGGGGTGTACTTCAGCAGCAGGCCGGCCAGCGCCTTCTGCCGATGCGCCGGCTCTACTTCGCAGAACAGATGGCGGATGTCGGGGGCGTCGTCGGCACCGTCCACGGTCACTTCCACCGGTTCGCGCAGCACGTCGCGGCCGATCGCGCGGATCGCATCGGGGAAGGTGGCCGAGAACAGCATCGTCTGCCGATCCTTGTGCGTGCGTCCTGCGATCTCGCGGATGGGCTCTTCAAAGCCCATGTCCAGCATGCGGTCGCCCTCATCCAGCACCAGGGTGCGCACCTGGCCCAGGTTCAGCGCACGCTTGCGCGCCAGTTCCTGCACGCGGCCGGGGGTGCCGACCACCACGTGCGGGTGGTGGGCTTCCAGCGAGGCCAGCTGCGGGGCCAGCGGCGAGCCGCCGGTCAGCACCAGCAGCTTCATGTTGGGGATGCCGGTGGCCAGCTTGCGGATCTGCTTGCCGACCTGGTCGGCCAGTTCGCGGGTAGGGCACAGCACCAGCGCCTGCACGCGCTGGGTGGCCGGATCCAGTGCCTGCAGCAGGCCCAGCCCGAAGGCGGCGGTCTTGCCGCTGCCGGTCGGCGCCTGCGCGATCACGTCGCGGCGGTCGAGGATGGGGGGCAGGGCGCGCGCCTGGATGGCGGTCATCGTGGTGTAGCCAAGCGCTTCCAGGCCGGGCTGCAGGGCCGGGCTCAGCGGCAGGGTCGAGAATTCATTCATGGCGCATTGTACGGGGTCCGCGCCGGGCCTGATCCCTTTTCCCCAGAAAAGCGATCCGACCCCGTACAATAGCCCCATGCCTCTGATTACCTTGCAGAACGTCGACTTCAGCGTCGGCGGCCCGTTGTTGCTGGAAAAAGCCGAACTGTCGATCGAACCGGGTGAGCGTATCGCCCTGATCGGCCGCAACGGCGCCGGCAAATCCACTTTGCTCAAGCTGCTGTCCGGCGACCACAAGCCCGACGACGGCGAAGTCCGCATCCAGCAGGGCGTCCGCGTGACGCGCCTGGAACAGGAGGTGCCCATCGGTGCCGCCGGCAGCGTGTTCGACGTGGTCGCCGAGGGCCTGGGCGAGCTGGGCCAGTGGCTGGCCGAATTCCACCACCTCAGCATGGCCGAGGACTTCGACGGCGACGCGCTGGGCGCGGTGCAGGCGAAGATCGATGCAGCCAACGGCTGGGGCCTGGATCAGCGCGTCAGCGAAACGCTGACCAAGCTGGACCTGGACGGTGATGCCGAGTTCGCGCGCCTGTCCGGCGGCATGAAGCGCCGCGTGCTGCTGGGCCGCGCGCTGGTGTCCAGCCCGGATCTGCTGCTGCTGGACGAACCGACCAACCATCTGGACATCGAGGCCATCGACTGGCTGGAAATGTTCCTGAAGAACTGGAACGGCAGCGTGGTGTTCGTCACCCATGACCGCCGCTTCCTGCGTGCACTGGCTACCCGCATCGTCGAGATCGACCGTGGCCAGGTCACCAGCTGGCCGGGCGACTGGGCCAACTACGAGCGTCGCCGCGAGGAACGGCTGAACGCGCAGGCGCAGGAAAACGCCCGCTTCGACAAGATGCTGGCGCAGGAAGAAGTGTGGATCCGGCAGGGCATCAAGGCCCGCCGTACCCGCGATGAAGGCCGCGTGCGCCGTCTGGAAGCGATGCGCAGCGAGCGCTCCGTGCGCCGTGACCTCAGTGGCAACGTACGGATGGAAGCGGCCCAGGCGGCCAACTCCGGCAAGAAGGTCATCGACATCAAGGACGTGTCGTTCTCCTTCGGTGAGCGTTGCATGGTGCGCGACTTCTCCGCGACGATCCTGCGCGGCGACCGTATCGGCCTGATCGGGCCGAACGGCAGCGGCAAGACCACGCTGCTGAAACTGCTGCTGGGCGACCTGGCACCGGACAGCGGCGAAGTGCGTGCCGGCACCAACCTGGAAATCGCGTATTTCGACCAGTACCGCGCGGTGTTGCGCGAGGACTGGACGGCGATCGAGAACGTGGCCGAGGGCCGCGATTTCATCGAGTTCAACGGCAAGCGCAAGCACGTGCATGCCTACCTGCAGGACTTCCTGTTCACGCCGGAACGGGCACGCGCGCCCATCACGCGGCTGTCCGGTGGTGAACGCAATCGCCTGCTGCTGGCCAAGCTGTTCGCGCAGCCGTCCAACCTGCTGGTGATGGATGAGCCGACCAACGACCTGGACGTGGAAACCCTGGAGCTGCTGGAAGAGCTGCTGGGCGATTACACCGGCACGTTGCTGCTGGTCAGCCATGACCGTGACTTTCTGGACAACGTGGTGACCTCCACGCTGGTGATGGAAGGCAATGGCGTGGTCGGCGACTACGTGGGCGGCTACACCGATTGGCAGCGCCATGCGGCCTTCGTGGCGGCGCAGGCGCTCAACGCGCCGGTGCTGGCCAGCCGGCCTGCCGTGGCGGCTGCACCTGCCGTTGCCGCAGCTGCACCGGCCAAGCGCAAGCTGAGCTACAAGGATGCACGCGAGCTGGAGCAGCTGCCGTTGAAGATCGAAACGCTGGAGAAGGACGTCGAGGGCCTGACCGCCGCGATGAACGACCCCGCGTTCTACCAGCGCAGCGCGCCGGACATGGCCGCGCACAACCAGAAGCTGGCGAAGGTGCAGGCCGAACTGGATGCGGCCTACGCCCGCTGGCAGGAGCTGGACGCCTGAGGGATGTGCTGCCGCTCGGGGGTGGGCGGTGGTAGCGCCGAGCCATGCTCGGCGGATTGCGTCAACATCCGGGCCGCTGTGCTCGCCGACCATGGGTCGGCGCTACCGGATTGCGTGAATACCGGGGCCGCTGCGCTCGCCGACCATGGGTCGGCGCTATCGGTGACGGGGCGGTGGCTTGGGGCTGCGCTTGTGCCTGTGCCCTGGTAGAGCCGACTTCAGTCGGCTGCTTGCTGTACAAAACAGCCGACTGAAGTCGGCTCTACCGCTAGTGCAGCCGACTGGAGTCGGCTCTACCGTTTCGGCTCTACCCGTGCACGGGCATGTCCGACCTGCGGCTATTTCAGGCCGTGCAGGTCGCGCAGCTGGGTGGGGCGTGAGCCGAAATAGGCGGCCAGGTCGGCGATCTCCTGATCGCTCAGGCCCGTTGCCTGCGGGGTCATCAGCGCGTGCTGGCGATCGCCGCTGCGGTACGCCTGCAGCGAATGCGCGAGGTAATCGCTGTACTGGCCCCCCAGCTTCGGGTACGTCGGATCGATCGGCGAATTGCCGTCGGCCCCGTGGCAGTCGATGCAGCTCTGTCCGGTGGCCTTGCCCTTGGCCTGCGCACGTGCCTCGCCGGCGGCGAGGCGTCCAGCCGGCAGGCCGGCAGACGACGAGGGCGCTGGAAGATCACCCGCGGCCTGTCCCGGCTGTGCGGGCGACTGCGTGCTGCTGTCCTCGTGCGAGGGCGAGCAGGCCGCCAGCAGGACGGCGACGGACAAGGCGATGGCATGACGCGTGAACGGCGCGGCTTTCGACATGTGGGCGTGCCTTACTTGATGGTGGACAGGTAAACAGCGAGATCGGCGATCTCCTGTTCGCTGAAACTCATCGACTGCGCCTGCATCGTGGGATGTCGGCGTTTGCCATGGCGGTATTCGGTGAGCGCCTGCAGCAGGTACTGCTCGCTCTGCCCGCCGATCTTGGGCACTTTGTAGCTGGGATAGGCGTTCTTGTAGCCGGTGATGCCATGGCACCCCTGGCAGGTATAGGCCAATACCCGGCCATTGTCGAAATTGCCGGTCAGCGCCGCGGCAGGGGCGGGCGCCTGCGGGGCCGGAAGCGGCGCCGGCGCGGCCGGAGCCGTAGCGGGTGAAGCAGGGGCAGGAGCGGCCACGGCGGCCCCGAAGGGCAGGAGGACGGCCAGAGCAAGACAAGCGGCGAGCGGCTGCGGGCGCATGATGTCGTTTCCGGGATTCGGGTCTGGTCGTTCCGGCGTGGGGTTCGGAACGGCCCGAGTATAGCGGCTCATTTCATGTTGCTGAAATGGGCAGCAGCCGACCGGCGGCGTGAAGTCACCGTGACCTTTGGGATATGGTGTACCCGTGAGGTGGTGCATTACTTTGCTACCACACCTGCTCACGCATCCCCAGGGACCCGACGATGTCACGCCATGCCTTCCTGCCCGCCGGCCGCAGCGGAATCTGCGCCGCCGCGCTGCTCATCTCCACCTCGTTGCTGCTGTCCGGCTGCGCAGGGGGCCCCAACACCGAAGCCAAGGCAGCGGAAACCAAGGATGGCAAGACCGACGAGAAGAAGGTCGAGTCCGTGCCGGTGGAAGTGGCCGTGGCCAGCCATCGCGGCGTTGCGGCCAGCTATACCGGCACGGCGGCACTGGAACCGCGCGCTGAAGCCCAGGTCGTTGCCAAGACGTCCGGCGTAGCGCTGGCGGTGCTGGTGGAAGAAGGCCAGCAGATACGTGCTGGCCAGCCGCTGGTGCGCCTGGACCCGGACCGCGCGCGCCTGGCCGTCGCCCAGAGCGAGGCGGTGATGCGCAAACTGGAGAACAACTACCAGCGCGCCAACCGGCTGGTCGGCCAGCAGATGGTCAGCGCCGCCGATGTCGACCAGCTGCGTTACGACGTGGAAAACGCCCGCGCGCAGTACCGGCTGGCCACGCTGGAACTGTCCTACACCACGGTCACCGCACCGATCAGCGGGGTCATCGCGTCGCGCTCGATCAAGACCGGCAACTTCGTGCAGATCAATACGCCGATCTTCCGCATCGTCGACAACTCCCGCCTGGAAGCTACGCTCAACGTACCCGAGCGCGAGCTGGCAACGCTGCGTGCCGGCCAGCCGGTGACCCTGCTGGCCGATGCACTGCCCGGCCAGCGTTTCACCGGTCAGGTGGACCGCATTTCGCCGGTGGTGGATTCGGGCAGTGGCACCTTCCGTGTGGTAAGTACCTTCGACGGCGGCGTGCAGTCGCTGCAGCCGGGCATGTTCGGCCGCATCCGCATCGATTACGACCAGCGCGCCAATGCGTTGGTGATACCGCGCCTGGCGCTGCTGGACGATGGGGATCCGGCCGTGTTCCGCGTGCGTGCCGGCAAGGTCGCGCGCGTGCCGATCAGCCTGGGCTACGCCGAAGGGGCGTGGATCGAGGTGCGCGAAGGGCTGGCCGCCGGCGATCAGGTGGTGACCGCCGGCAAGGTCGCGCTGCGCGACGGCACGGCCGTGCAGGTCATCGTGCCCGCCGATCCCAAGCAGGTGGCCAAGGCCACGCCGGCGACCAAGGCAGGGAGCGCCCCATGACATCGGCCGGTAACGACCACGGTCGCGACCCCCACGAGGGTCACGGCCCCGGCAGCATGGGCGGCGGCCTGGTGGAGTTCGCCACGCGTCGCCGGGTGACCATCGCCATGTGCACGGTCACCCTGATCCTGTTCGGGTTGATCGCCTTGGGCAGCCTGAAGGTGAATCTGCTGCCGGACCTCAGCTATCCCACGTTGACCGTGCGCACCGAGTACACCGGCGCGGCGCCGTCTGAAATCGAAACCCTGATCTCCGAGCCCGTGGAAGAAGCGGTCGGGGTGGTCAAGAACCTGCGCAAGCTGAAGTCCATTTCGCGCACCGGCCAGAGCGATGTGGTGCTGGAGTTTGCGTGGGGCACCAACATGGACCAGGCCAGCCTGGAAGTGCGCGACAAGATGGAAGCGCTGAACCTGCCACTGGAGGCCAAGGCCCCGGTGCTGCTGCGCTTCAATCCGTCGACCGAACCGATCATGCGCCTGGTGATATCCAGCAAGGAAGCACCGGCCAGCGATGCCGAGGCGATCCGTGAGTTGACCGGCCTGCGTCGCTACGCCGACGAAGACCTGAAGAAGAAGCTGGAGCCGGTGGCTGGCGTGGCCGCGGTGAAGGTCGGTGGCGGCCTGGAAGATGAGATCCAGGTGGACATCGACCAGCAGAAACTGGCGCAGTTGAACCTGCCGATCGACACGGTCATCCAGCGGCTGAAGGAGGAGAACGTCAACATCTCCGGCGGGCGTCTGGAAGAGGGGTCGCAGCGCTTCCTGGTGCGGACGGTGAACCAGTTCGCCGACCTCGAAGAAATCCGCAACCTGTTGATCACCAGCCAGTCGTCCAACGGCAGCGCTGCCGCCTCGGCGATGGCGCAGATGTTCGCGATCGCAGCGGCCACCGGCTCGGATGCGGCGATGTCGGCGGCATCGGCGGCGCAGAGTGCATCCGGCGGCAGTTCCAGCGTGGTGGCCAACGGTGTGCCGGTGCGGTTGAAGGACGTCGCAACCGTGCGCCAGGGCTACAAGGAGCGCGAAGCGATCATCCGCCTCGGCGGCAAGGAAGCGGTGGAGCTGGCGATCTACAAGGAAGGCGACGCCAACACCGTGACCACGGCCGAAGCGCTGCGCGCGCGGCTGGAGCAGATCAAGACCACCTTCCCGGCCGATGCCGAACTGACCACCATCGAAGACCAGTCGCGCTTCATCGAGCACGCGATCAGCGACGTCAAGAAAGACGCGGTGATCGGCGGCCTGCTGGCGATCCTGATCATTTTCCTGTTCCTGCGTGACGGCTGGAGCACCTTCGTGATCAGCCTGTCGCTGCCGGTCTCGATCATCACCACGTTCTTCTTCATGGGCCAGTTGGGCCTGAGCTTGAACGTGATGTCGCTGGGCGGCCTGGCACTGGCGACCGGGTTGGTGGTCGATGACTCCATTGTGGTGCTGGAAAGCATCGCCAAGGCACGCGAACGCGGGCTGGGGGTGCTGCAGGCGGCCATTGCCGGTACCCGCGAAGTCAGCATGGCGGTCGTAGCGTCCACCCTGACCACCATCGCCGTTTTCCTGCCGCTGGTGTTCGTCGATGGCATCGCCGGCCAGCTGTTCCGCGACCAGGCGCTGACCGTGGCGATCGCCATCGCGATCTCGCTGCTGGTGTCGATGACCCTGATTCCGATGCTGAGCTCGCTGAAAGGACGTCCTCCGCTGGCATTCCCGGAAGAACCGGCGACCGACGCATGGCGTCCGCAGAACCGCTGGCTGAAGCCGGTAGCGGGCGGCCGGCGGGGGGCCATGGCCGGTATCCGGTACACCTTCTTCGGCGCGGCCTGGCTGGTGGTGCGGGTGTGGCGCGGCATCGTGGCCGTGGTCGGCCCGGTGATGCGCAAAGCCAGCGACGTCGCGATGAAGCCCTATGCGGGTGCGGAGCGCGGTTACCTGCGCCTGCTGCCCAATGCCTTGGCCCATCCGGGCAAGGTGCTCGGGCTGGCCGCGCTGGCATTCGTTGCCACGATGGCGCTGGTGCCGATGCTGGGTGCGGACCTGATTCCGCAACTGGCGCAGGATCGCTTTGAAATGACGGTCAAGCTGCCGGCCGGCACCCCGCTGAAGCAGACCGATGCCCTGGTGCGCGAACTGCAGCTGACCCACGGCGACGGCAAGCAACCGGCCGGTGAAGGCATCGCCTCGCTGTACGGTGTGAGCGGCGCGGGCACGCGGCTGGATGCCAGTCCGACCGAAAGTGGCGAGAACATCGGCAAGCTGACCGTGGTGATGGAAGGCGGCGGCAACGCACGCAGCGAAGCGGCGATCAGCGATCGGCTGCGCGCAACCATGGCCACGCACCCGGGGGTGCAGGTGGACTTCGCGCGGCCGGCATTGTTCAGCTTCTCCACGCCGCTGGAAATCGAACTGCGTGGGCAGGACATGGCCTCGCTGGAGCTGGCCGGTCAACGGCTGGCGGCGATGCTGCGCAACAACGCGCACTACGCTGACGTCAAATCCACGGTGGAAGAAGGCTTCCCGGAAATCCAGATCCGCTTCGACCAGGAACGTGCCGGTGCACTAGGGCTGACCACACGGCAGATCGCCGATGTGGTGGTCAAGAAGGTGCGCGGTGACGTGGCGACGCGCTACAGCTTCCGTGACCGCAAGATCGACGTGCTGGTGCGGGCCCAGGAAGGCGACCGGGCCAGCGTGGACAGCATCCGCCGGCTGATCGTCAATCCGGGCAGTACCCGACCGGTGACCCTGGATGCCGTGGCCGAAGTGGTGGCCACCACCGGGCCGAGCGAGATCCATCGCGCTGACCAGACGCGGGTGGCGGTGGTGTCGGCCAACCTGCGCGACATCGACCTGGGCGCGGCGATGCGCGAAGTGCAGGCGATGGTCGCCGAGCAGCCGCTGGGCGCTGCGGTGGGCATGCACATCGGGGGCCAGGGCGAAGAGCTGGAAGAGTCCGCACGCTCGCTGATCTTCGCCTTCGGGCTGGCGATCTTCCTGGTGTACCTGGTGATGGCCTCGCAGTTCGAATCCCTGCTGCATCCCTTCGTCATCCTGTTCACCATCCCGCTGGCCCTGGTCGGTGCGGTGCTGGCACTGCTGTTGAGTGGCAAACCGATCTCGGTGGTGGTGTTCATCGGGTTGATCCTGCTGGTGGGGCTGGTGACCAAGAACGCGATCATCCTGATCGACAAGGTCAACCAGCTGCGCGAAGCCGGCGTAGCCAAGCACGAGGCGCTGGTGGAAGGCGCTCGCTCGCGCCTGCGTCCGATCATCATGACCACGCTGTGCACCTTGTTCGGCTTCCTGCCGCTGGCTGTGGCGATGGGCGAGGGGGCCGAAGTGCGCGCGCCGATGGCGATCACCGTGATCGGCGGCCTGCTGGTGTCCACGCTGCTGACCTTGCTGGTGATCCCGGTGGTGTACGACCTGATGGACCGCAAGGGCGATGCCTACTACCGTGAGCGCGGCCGCAAACTGGCGTACGGGTCCGCCGTCGAAGGTCACCCGGAGCGCGCGGCATGAGCATTGCCGAGTTCTCCATCCGCCGCCCGGTCACCACCATCATGTGTTTCGTGTCGCTGGTGGTGGTGGGCCTGATCGCCTCGTTCCGGCTGCCGCTGGAAGCGCTGCCGGACATCACCGCACCGTTCCTGTTCGTGCAGGTGCCGTACGCGGGCTCCACGCCGGAAGAAGTCGAACGCACGGTGATCCGGCCGGTGGAGGAAAGCCTGGCCACGATGACCGGGATCAAGCGGATGCGCTCTTCGGCGACATCGGAAGGGGCCAGCATCTTCATCGAGTTCAGTGACTGGGACCGTGACATCGCCATCGCCGCGTCCGACGCGCGCGAACGCATCGATGCCATCCGCAGCGACCTGCCCGATGACCTGCAGCGCTACAACGTGTTCAAGTGGTCCAGCAGTGACGAACCGGTGCTCAAGGTGCGGCTTGCCAGCGACACCGACCTGACCGGTGCGTATGACATGCTGGACCGCGAGTTCAAGCGGCGGCTGGAACGCATTCCCGGCGTGGCCCGGGTGAACATTTCCGGTGCGCCACCGAATGAGGTCGAGATCGCCATCGACCCGAACCGCCTCAACGCGCATGGGCTGAGCATCAACGACCTCAGCGACCGTCTGCGGACCCTGAATTTCTCGCTGTCGGCGGGGCAGATCGATGACAACGGCCAGCGCGTGCGCGTGCAGCCGGTAGGCGAAATCACCGACCTGCAGGAGATGCGCGACCTGGTGATCAATGCCAAGGGACTGCGGCTGGGTGACATCGCCGAGGTGCGCCTGAAGCCCACGCGGATGAGCTACGGCCGCCGGCTGGATGGCAACCCGGCCATCGGCCTGGATGTATTCAAGGAACGCAGTGCGAACCTGGTGGAGGTGTCGCGCGCTGCACTGGCCGAAGTGGAAGCGATCCGCGCGCAGCCAAGCATGCGCGACGTACAGATCAAAGTCATCGACAACCAGGGCAAGACGGTGACCTCGTCGCTGCTGGAACTGGCCGAAGCCGGTGCAGTGGGCCTGATCCTGTCGGTGACCGTGCTGTTCTTCTTCCTGCGCCACTGGCCGTCCACCCTGATGGTGACCCTGGCCATCCCTATCTGTTTCATCATCACCCTGGGCTTCATGTATTTCGTCGGGGTGACGCTGAACATCCTGACCATGATGGGGCTGCTGCTGGCGGTCGGCATGCTGGTCGACAACGCCGTGGTGGTGGTGGAAAGCATCTACCAGGAGCGCGAACGGATACCCGACCAGCCGCGGCTGGCGTCTATCATCGGCACCCGAAACGTGGCCATCGCGCTCAGCGCCGGCACCCTGTGCCACTGCATCGTGTTCCTGCCGAACCTGTTCGGTGAGACCAACAACATCAGCATCTTCATGTCGCAGATCGCGATCACCATCTCGGTGTCCCTGCTGGCATCGTGGCTGGTGGCGGTGAGCCTGATCCCGATGCTGTCCGCGCGCATGGATACGCCCAAGCTGCTGCATTCCAGAACGGGCGTCATCGCGCGCCTGCAGGACCGCTATGCCGTGCTGCTGGACTGGACGCTTCGCCACCGTGGCTGGAGCCTGCTGGGCATCCTGCTGGTGGTGCTGGTCAGCCTGGTGCCGATGAAGCTGACCAAGGTGGACATGTTCGGCGGCGAAGGCGGCAAGGACGTGTTCATCGGCTACATGTGGAAGAGCGCCTACACCTACCGGCAGATGTCCGATGAAGTGAAGCGCGTGGAGGACTGGCTGGACGCCAACCGCGAGCGGTTGCACATCACCCAGGTGTATTCCTGGTACAGCGAGGAAGAGGGCAGCTCGACCATCGTTACAGTCGACGAGGCGCACGCGGGTGGTCTGAAGGCGATCCAGGAAGAAATGCGCAAGGGGCTGCCGAAATCCGCGCGGGCCGACTACTTCGTCGGCAACCAGGGCGGTGATTCCGGCAGCAGCAACAGCGGCGTGCAGGTGCAGCTGGTCGGTGATTCCAGTTCGATGCTGCAGGAGATCGGCGAGGAAGTGCTGCCGCTGCTGGCCCAGCGCAAGGAACTGCGCGATGTGCGCATCGACAACGGGGAGAAGGGCAGCGAACTGGCGATCCGCGTTGACCGCGAGCGCGCCTCGGCGTTCGGCTTCAACGCCGAGCAGGTCGCCAGTTTCGTGGGCCTGGCGCTGCGTGGCGCGCCCATGCGGGAGTTCCGACGCGGTGACAACGAGGTGCCGGTGTGGGTCCGTTTCGCCGGTGCCGAGAAGAGCACGCCTGAAGACCTTGCCGGCTTCAGCGTACGCACGGGCGATGGCCGCACCGTGCCGCTGCTGAGTCTGGTGTCGGTGGATATCGTGTCATCGGCCACGCAGATCGGTCGGACCAACCGACAGACGACGTTGACCATCAAGGCCAACCTTGCTGAAAAGATCACCGCACCCGATGGTCGGAAGGCGATCGAAGCCGTTCTGAAGCCGATGAACTTCCCGGCGGGCTACAGCTTCAGCTTCGATGGCGGCGACTTCGGCAACGACGACGAGGCCATGCAGCAGATGCTGTTCAATCTGGTGATCGCGTTGGTGATGATCTACGTGGTGATGGCGGCGGTGTTCGAATCGCTGTTGTTCCCGGCTGCGATCATGAGCGGTGTGCTGTTCTCGATCTTCGGCGTGTTCTGGCTGTTCTGGCTGACCGGCACGTCGTTCGGCATCATGTCCTTCATCGGCATTCTGGTGCTGATGGGGGTGGTGGTGAACAACGGCATCGTGATGATCGAGCACATCAACAACCTGCGCCGGAACGGCATGGGGCGTACGCAGGCATTGGTGGAAGGATCACGCGAGCGGCTGCGCCCGATCATGATGACGATGGGCACGGCGATCCTGGCGATGGTGCCGATCTCGCTGACCGACACGCAGATGTTCGGCGACGGCCCGCCGTACTACCCGATGGCCCGTGCGATTGCCGGTGGGCTGGCGTTCTCCACTGTGGTCAGCCTGTTGTTCCTGCCGACGATCTACGCGGTGCTGGACGATGCGCGCAGCGCAGCCGGCCAGTTGATCCGCAGGGCGCGCGGGCGCGGCGTGGAGGCCCCAGCGCTGCAGTAGCGCCGAGCCATGCTCGGCGGGGTTTACGCGAAAGGCGCCGCTGCGCTCGCCGACCGTGGGTCGGCGCTACCGGGCGGCCTCGTTTCTCGGCGGGGTTTACGCGAAGGGCGCCGCTGCGCTCGCCGACCATGGGTCGGCGCTACCGCAGTCCGCCGTTACTGCGCGGCGACCTTGCCCCATACCTGGAACCCGGTCAGCCACAGGCCGAGCATGCTGCCGAGGTTGGTCAGCATGAAGGTCAGCACCACGCGGGTGACGCGGTTGCGGTACCAGCCCTTCAGCGTCTGCGCGTCGTCGCGCAGTTTCAGGAAGTCTTCGTAGGCCGGCTTGCGCAGGCGCGTCTCTACCAGCGCCGCGAACGCGCCGGTGGGAATGCTCAGGCGGAACGGCTTGAACGGGGCCACCACGATCGCGGTGAGAATGCTCAACGGGTGGCTGCCTGCCAACAGGCAGCCCAGGCCCGCCAGGCCGCCGGTGTACATCGCCCAGGTCGCCAGCAGTTCGGTGCCCACGCCCATCCCGCCGCGGTAGAAGCCCACGCCGATGCCGGTTGCCACGATGGCCAGGATGGCCAGGGTGAACCACGGAATGTTGCGCTTCTTCGCCACGGATTCCAGTTGCGCACGCAGCGGCACCGGCGGCTCATTGTCGGTTTCCAGATAGGTGGCCAGACCGGCTAGATGGCCGGCACCGACCACCGCCAGTACTTCGCGCTGCGCCGGCTCGACACCCTGCAGGGCACGTTCTTCGCGCAGGCGGGTTGCCATGTAGCGGTCGCGCTCGCCGATGATCGTGTCGTACAGCGCGGGGCTTTCCTTGGCGAACTCGCCAAAGCTGGATTCGAGCATGTCGCCCTGCTTCAGCTTCTCGATCTCATCACTGCCCACTTCGTCGGACGAGAACAGGCCGGCCGCCAGGCCGGTCATCAGCTTGATCTTGCCGAAAAAGCCCAACTGCGCCGACGCGCGCTTGAAGGTCAGGCCGACCTCGCGGTCGATCAGGTGCACGGGCAGCCCGCGCTCACGCGCCAGCAGTACCGCGCGCTTCAACTCCGCGCCCGGTTCGATGCCGAGCTGCTCGGCCAGGCGGCGCTGATACGCCGACAGCGCGAGGTTGGCGGCGAACAGGGCCACGCGGCCCTTGCGGATCACCTCCACCAGATCCAGCTTGGCCAGCGTATCCGGCTCGGTCAGTGCCTGCAGGCGCTGCGGATCCAGTTCTACCGCGACGGCGTCGAAGCGCCCGCTGTAGATGGCTTTTTCCACCGCTTCCACGCTGGTGTGCGATACGTGCGCAGTGCCCAGCAGCGTGTAACGCACACCGTCGCGTACGACGATGCGCACGGGCTGGCCGGCAAACAGTTCTTCGCCATCAGCAACATCGCTGGAGCGGGGCAGGGAGTCAGTCATGCATTACTCATTGGTGGGTGCGCTGTCAGTACCGTCGCCGAGCGCGCGCTGCATCTGCACCGTGTCGAGCCAGCGGCCGTGCTTGCGCCCCAGCCCCTGGAAGACACCGACCAGATGGAAACCGAAGCGCTCGTGCAACTTGATGGAGGCGGTGTTGGTGGGTTCGCCGATCACGGCCACCATCTGCCGATAACCGCGTGCGGTGCAGGCATCGATCAACGCCTGCAGCAGCGTGGTCCCTACGCGCTGGCCCTGGAAGCGCGCATCCACATAGACCGAGTTTTCCACGGTCCACTGATAGGCCACTCGGGTGCGGTAGGTATTGGCGTAGGCGTAGCCGGCGACGTCGCCGTCAACCTCGGCGACGATGTAGGGGAAGCCGCGGGCCACGATGTCCTGCATCCGACGCTGCATTTCAGCGGCGTCGGGGATGTCGTACTCGTAGGTGTTGACGAAATCGGTCACTTCCACCGCGTAGATCGCGGTGATCGCAGCGATGTCAGCCTCGCGGACATCACGGATAAGCACGGCCATGGGCGCAGGTTCCGGCAGGGATCAGTCGATGTAGCGCTTTAGCAGGTCGCCGTACGCGTCGATGCGGCGATCGCGCAGGAACGGCCAGATGCGGCGCACGTGCTCGCTGCGCTGCAGGTCGACCTCGCAGATCAGCACCGTTTCCTCACCACCGGCTTCGGCGATGAACTCACCCTGCGGCCCCAGCACGTGGCTGTTGCCCCAGAACTGGATGCCCGATGCGCCCATTGGCGACGGTTCGTGGCCGACGCGGTTGCAGCTGAGCACCGGCACGCCATTGGCCACGGCATGGCCGCGGTGACTGAGCACCCACGCATCGCGCTGGCGATCCTTTTCATCCTGCTGGTCATCCGGGTCCCAGCCGATGGCGGTGGGATAGAGCAGCAGCTCGGCGCCGGCCAGCGCCATCAGGCGGGCCGCTTCCGGATACCACTGGTCCCAGCACACCAGCACGCCAAGGCGGCCGACCGAGGTGTCGATCGGCGTGAAGCCGAGATCGCCCGGGGTGAAGTAGAACTTTTCGTAGAAGCCCGGATCGTCCGGAATGTGCATCTTGCGGTATTTGCCCAGCAGGCTGCCGTCCTTTTCGAACACCACTGCGGTGTTGTGGTAGAGGCCCGCGGCACGGCGCTCGAACAGTGAGGCGACCAGGACCACACCGTGCTGCTTGGCCAGCTTGCCCAAGCGCTCGGTGCTGGGGCCCGGAATCGGCTCGGCCAGGTCGAATTCGTCCACATTTTCGTGCTGGCAGAAGTACGCGCCATTGTGCAGCTCCTGCAGCAGCACCAGCTTGGCGCCGTTGGCTGCGGCTTCAGCGACACGGGATTCGATCACGGCGAGATTGGCGGCGGCATCACCGTGGTTGCGCTCCTGGATCAGAGCGACGGTAAGGGGCTGGCGGGGACTCATCCGAAAGCGTTCCTGCAGGGGAAAACATGCATGTTAACGCGGATGGGCGAGGGCAGCGTGGCCGCGGCTGAATGATGGGTATGGGGCCGTTCTGGCCTGCAGCCGGCAGAAGCGCAGGCAACGTCAGCAGCAGACGGCAACTGCAATTTCAGGAGCACGGCTGCATCGCCCCGGCCGGCGCGGCAGGGGTTGCCGGAAGTCGCCGTGAATCGGCGAACTCCGCCGACCATGGGTCGGCGCTACCGATCGCCGTAACTCGTCGGGTGGAGGGAGCCCCTGAGTCAGGGGCGGCCGCGAAGCGGCGGGGTGTGGGCGGTGGTGAGAAGGGGCCCACGGTTTGCGCAGCAAAGCGTGGGAGCGACAGCGCGAATGCGATGACGTGGACCCACGCCATGGATGGCGCGAAACGAGGCACGCATGGATGCAGCCCTTGCCGTCCCCCGCGCACTCCCACCGCCCGGCCCAAACCAGCTGCCGCTTCCCAGCCAGCCACGAAGGGCTCAGCCGTTTGCCAGCAACCCCGCCGGCAACTGCATCGTGATGCAATGCAGGCTCCCGTTCTGCCAGATCAGCGACCGGCAGGGCACCTGCACGATCTCCCTATCCGGGAACGCCGCCGCCAGCACATCCCGTGCGGCGTCATCGGCGACATCACCGTAGGCCGGCATCAGCACCGCCCCGTTGATGATCAGGAAGTTCGCATACGACGCAGCCAGACGGCGGCCATCGTCCAATACCGGCTGCGGCCACGGCAGCGGGAACAGACGGTACGGCGCGCCATCGACGGTGCGCAGTGCGGCCAGCTCGGCGCCCATCGCCTGCAGCTCGGCATGGTGTGAGTCGCCGGCGTCATCACAGGCCTGGTAGACGATGCTGTCCGCGGACGCGAAACGTGCCAGCGTGTCGATATGCGCGTCGGTGTCGTCGCCTTCCAGATAGCCGTGATCCAGCCACAGCACCCGGTCCTGCTGCAGCCAGTCGGCCATGTCGGTCGACAGGCTGGCGCGATCACGGTCCGGGTGGCGCTCATGCAGGCACTTCCACGTGGTCAGCAACGTGCCCTGGCCATCGGTTTCAATGCCGCCGCCTTCCAGGGCGAAGGGAATGCTGCGAACCGGTGCATCGGTGAACACGCCCGCGCCGGCCAACACGCCGACCAGTTGGTCATCCAGGCTGGCATCGAACTTGCCGCCCCAACCGGTGAAGCGGAAGTCCAGCAGCTGGAAGCCGCCGTCCTTGCGCTGCAGGGTGATCGGACCGGAGTCGCGCAGCCACGTGTCGTCGTACTGCGCGGTGACGAAGTGCACGCGGTCCATGTCGATGCGGTTGGAGCGCAGGCGCATTTCGGCGTAGGTCTCCACGTCGTCGTCGGCCACGCAGATCAGCACCGGCTGGAAGCGGGTGATCGCGGCCACCAGGGCGATGTAGGTCTCTTCCACCTGGCCCAGGCGCTCGGCCCAGTCGGTGTCGGCCGTCGGCCAGGCAATCAGGACGCCGCTCTGGGCTTCCCACTCGGCAGGAAAACGTAGGGTCTCGTTCATGGTCTCGCTTGCATTGGCCCGCGCGGGCGCGGGCTGGGTTCGTCAGCGGATCGGCGGCTTCGGGCCGATCTCGTTGGGGGCCGCCTTGTTGGCCACCACGTCGATCACCTTCTGCTTTTCAAAGTAGACGGTGAACTGCGGGTAGACCCAGCGGTTGATGGTCGGCCACTGGCGCTTCTGGCCGCCGCGCGCATCCAACTGCTCGGCCGGTGCGCCGAACTGGCTCTGCACCTGCTGCATGCTCTGGCCGCGGACGGGCAGGGCGATGCCCGGCTTCTCGGCGGCGCGATCCACCAGCAGGGTGTCTGCCAGGACCGGTGTGGCCGCGGCGAGGGTGGCCATCACGGCCAAGGACATCAGGCAACGCTTCATCTCGAACTACTCCCCAGCGGTCAAGAAACGCGATTACAACATGGATAAAGCAGAAAGCCGCCCGGAGGCGGCTTTCTGCATCAAACCGGCCCCGCGAAGGACCTGTGGTCGGCCGTGAGGCCGGCCAACTCAGCGCTGGCGCGCCTTGAAACGCGGGTTCGACTTGCAGATCACGAAGATCTTGCCACGACGACGCACGACCTTGCAGTCACGGTGACGGGCCTTCGCTGACTTCAGGGAGGACAGGACTTTCATGGCATACCTCGGCGTACACGTTGAGTGTAAAAGTAAGTGTTCAAGTGGAGCGCGGCCGCGATATGCCAGAGACAATACTGCGTTGACGCTCGTTCAAGCCCGCCATTCTACCGGGCTTTTCTCCATCGTTTCAAGTGGTTGCACAGACCAATCGCAGCACCCGGTCAGGCTGGGGCTAGAATGGGCCCTTCACACCTGCTGGAAACCCCATGTCTGCACTCGTTCCCGTCCTCACCATCGACGGCCCTTCCGGGGCTGGCAAGGGTACCATCAGCCGCATCGTGGCCCGCCGCCTGGGCTGGCACTACCTCGATTCCGGCGCGCTGTACCGGGCCGTGGGCGTGGCCGCCAGCTGGGCGGACATCGACACCTCGGACGCGTCGGCGCTGGTGCGCTGCACCTTCGACACCAAGGTGCAGTTCGTGGAGCAGGGCGAGACGATGCGGGTGCTGGTCAACGGCACCGACGCCACCGACGAGCTGCGGCTGGAAACCACCGGTGCGCTGGCCTCGGCCATTGCCGCCATCCCGGAGGTGCGTGGCGCACTCAAGGAGCGGCAGCGCGCATTCAGGTCTGCCCCCGGCCTGGTGGCCGATGGCCGTGACATGGGTACGGTCATCTTCGCGGACGCCTCCTATAAGGTGTTTCTGACCGCAAGTGCCCAGGAGCGCGCCGAGCGTCGGCATAAGCAGTTGAATGACAAGGGGGTTTCTGTTAGCTTTGATGACCTCCTGCGCGAGATCATGGCCCGCGACGCCCGTGATGCACAGCGCACTGTGGCGCCCCTGAAGCCGGCAGACGATGCCGTCCTCATCGATACCACTGGTATCGGCATCGATGATGTCGTTGCACGAGTGATGGATCTGCTTCCGGTTTCGGCTGCCTGATCCGTTCGTACAGGAGAACCGCCCTCGACGGGCGGTGTCGCAACACGCACCGCAGGGTAGTAAATGCTCCGTCGCGCAATGATGCGTGGCGGTTTAATCACTTCACACACGGCCCGCTTTTCCGGGGTCGACCAACAGGCGGGCGGCTGGGTTCCTTGATGGAAACCGCTGACCCATGTGATCAACAGAGTAAATCTAATGACCGAATCTTTTGCCGAACTGTTTGAAGCCAGCCAGGCCAATCTGGCCAAGCTGAAGCCGGGCTCCATCGTCAGCGGTACCGTCGTGGAAGTCCGCGGCGATGTCGTGGTGATCAATGCCGGGCTGAAGTCCGAAGGCATCGTGCCGATCGAACAGTTCCGTAACGATGATGGCGAGATCGATGTCGCCGTAGGCGATGTCGTCAAGGTCGCCCTCGATTCCATCGAGAACGGCTTCGGTGAGACCGTTCTGTCGCGTGAGAAAGCAAAGCGCGCGATGGTGTGGGACGAGCTGGAAGAAGCGCTGGAAAAGAACGAAACCATCACCGGTCGCATCAGCGGCAAGGTCAAGGGTGGTTTCACCGTCGACATCAAGGATGTCCGCGCGTTCCTGCCGGGTTCCCTGGTCGATGTGCGCCCCGTGCGCGATCCGGCCTACCTGGAAGGCAAGGAGCTGGAATTCAAGCTCATCAAGCTGGACCGCAAGCGTAACAACGTCGTGGTTTCGCGCCGCGCTGTCGTCGAAAGCGAGCACTCGGAAGAGCGCGAGCAGCTGATGGACAAGCTGCAGGAAGGCGCGATCCTGAAGGGTGTCGTCAAGAACCTGACCGATTACGGCGCTTTCGTGGACCTGGGCGGCATCGACGGCCTGTTGCACATCACCGACATGGCATGGAAGCGCGTGCGCCATCCGTCCGAAGTCGTGAATGTCGGCGACGAGCTGGACGTGCGCGTGCTGAAGTTCGACCGCGAGCGCAACCGCGTTTCGCTGGGCCTGAAGCAGCTGGGCGAAGATCCGTGGGATAACATCTCGCGTCGTTACCCGGCCAACAGCCGCGTGTTCGGCAAGGTCTCCAACGTGACCGATTACGGCGCATTCGTCGAAATCGAGCCGGGCGTGGAAGGCCTGGTGCACGTGTCCGAGATGGATTGGACCAACAAGAACGTCAACCCGTCCAAGGTGGTGCAGGTCGGTGACGAAGTCGAAGTGATGGTGCTGGATTGTGACGAAGAGCGTCGCCGCATCTCGCTGGGCATGAAGCAGGTTGCCGCCAATCCGTGGGAAACCTTCGCTGCCACCCACAAGAAGGGTGACAAGGTGTCGGGCCAGATCAAGTCGATCACCGACTTCGGCATCTTCATCGGCCTGGACGGCGGCATCGACGGCCTGGTTCACCTGTCCGACATCAGCTGGGCGACCACTGGCGAAGACATCGTGCGCAACTTCAAGAAGGGCGACAACCTGGACGCAGTGGTCCTGGCGGTTGATCCGGAACGCGAGCGCATCAGCCTGGGCGTCAAGCAGCTGGAGCAGGATCCGTTCGGTCAGTTCATGGCCGTCAATCCGAAGGGTTCCAAGATCGAAGGTGTGGTCAAGGAAGTTGACGCCAAGGGCGCCATCATCGAACTGGCCGACGGCATCGAGGGCTATGTTGCTGCCCGCGATATCTCGGTCGACCGCGTCGACGATGCCACCCAGCACCTGAAGGTCGGCGACAAGATCGAAGCCAAGTTCGTGGGCATGGACCGTAAGGGCCGTACCCTGCAGCTGTCGATCAAGGCGAAGGACGATGCGGAAATGCGCGAAGTGCTGGAGGACTACCAGTCCGCCTCTTCGGCCGGCATGACCCAGCTCGGCGCGCTGCTGCGTGCACAGCTGGGCGGCAACAAGTCCGAGTAATCGGTCTGCCGCTGTCGTAGTTTCCTGGACGGCCCGGACATCAGTCCGGGCCGTTTCAGGGTTTGAGCCCCTCGAGCAGAGCCTGCAATGACCAAATCCGAACTGATCGAAATCCTTGCGCGCCGGCAGGCGCACCTGAAGGCCGATGATGTCGATCTGGCGGTGAAGTCGTTGTTGGAGATGATGGGCGGCTCGTTGTCGGCCGGTGATCGCATCGAGATCCGCGGTTTCGGCAGTTTTTCCCTGCATTACCGTCCGCCGCGCCTGGGTCGCAATCCCAAGACCGGTGAATCGGTCGCCCTGCCGGGCAAGCATGTCCCGCACTTCAAGCCGGGCAAAGAGCTGCGCGAACGCGTCAGCGATGTGGTGCCACAGGAAGCCGATCCGGCCTGATCCTGCATCACGACGTGCGATCCACCCACCGGGTCGGATAAGCTACGGTCTTCCGTGACTGGAGCTGTCGCATGAAGGTTTTCCGTTTACTGGTCCTGCTGGCAGTGCTGGTCATTGGACTGATCATCGGTGCGGTCAACATGACCGAGATGACGATCAACCTGGTTTTCACTGAATTGCATACCTCGGTTGGCGTGGCGATGATCGCTGCGTTGCTGGTCGGGGTCGTGGTCGGTGCCGGCCTGGTGCTGGTGAGCGTGGTCGTTCCGCTCTATGCCCAGCTGCGCCGTGCCAACAAGGCTGCCCTGGCAACTCCGGGTGTGGCTGTTACTCCTCCTTATGATGGACGCTGATCGCAGATGGAATTTGTCTCCGAGTACTTCTGGTTTTTCCTGTGTGTCCCGCTGGCGGCGGTTGCCGGCTGGGTCATCGGTCGGCGCGGCGGACAGCGCCACGGCGACAACCAGGTCAGCCGCCTGTCCAGCACCTACTTCCGCGGCCTGAACTATCTGCTCAACGAGCAGCCGGACAAGGCGATCGAACTGTTCCTGCACATCGCCGAGCTGGACAAGGAAACCTTCGAGACCCAGGTCGCGTTGGGCCACCTGTTCCGCCGTCGCGGTGAGGTCGATCGCGCGATCCGCCTGCACCAGGGACTGGTGAACCGCACCGACCTCAGCGATCCCCAGCGCGTACAGGCGCTGCTGGCGCTGGGCGAGGACTACATGAAGTCCGGCCTGCTGGATCGTGCCGAAACCGTGTTCTCCGAACTGGCACAGATCGACCAGCGCGCACCGCAGGCGCTCAAGCACCTGATCGGCATCTACCAGGCCGAGCGGGACTGGGAAAAGGCGATCGACAACGCGTTGCGCTTCGAAGAAGTCACCGGCGAACCCATGGGCAAGCTGGTCGGGCAGTTCGAATGCGAACTGGCCGAGCGCCACCGCGGCGCCGGTAACGTGGAGCAGGCGAGGGCAGCTATCGCGCGGGCCTACCAGGCCGATGCGATGTCCGTACGGGCGGGCATCATCGAAGGCCGTCTGGAAACCGATGCCGGCAACGCCGAAGCCGCCGTCCGCGCTTTCGAGCGCGCCGCGCGCAACGATCCGGAGTACCTGCCGGAAGTGCTGCAGCCGCTGATGCAGAACTACCGCAAGGTCGGTGACCTGGGCGGCGCGCGCAGCTTCCTGTCCGAGATGACGGAACATTACCGTGGCATCGCGCCCGTGCTGGCGCTGACCCGGTTGATGGAAGAGCAGGAAGGCGTCGCCCCCGCGCGTGCCTACCTCGGCCGCCAGTTGAAGGATCGCCCGTCGGTACGCGGCGAGTCAGCGCTCATCGACCTCACCTTGGCCGAGGGCGCCGACCCGACCGCCACCCTGCACGATCTGAAGCACATCACCGACCAGTTGCTGGTGCGCAACCCGGCCTACCGCTGCACGCGCTGCGGTTTTGGCGCACGCACGCACCATTGGCAGTGCCCGAGCTGCAAGGAATGGGGCACGGTCAAGCCACTGCTGAATTACGCGGTGCTGTAACCCATGAACGCTGTTGTCGCGTTCGAGGCGCTGGGCATGCTCACCCTCGCGGCGGCCGGCCTGACCTGGTTGGCACGCCGCTATGCGCTGCATCGCCAGCTGCTGGACCAGCCCGGTGAGCGGCGCAGCCATGCGGTGGCGACGCCTCGTGGCGGTGGCATTGCCATCGTGGCCACGGTCCTGCTGGGCACGACCGCCGGCGCGATGGTGTGGCCTGCTGCGGTGGTCGGGCTGGCCGTGTTCGCCGCGGGACTGTTGCTGGTCGCAGGGATCGGCTGGTGGGATGACCATCATCCGTTGCCGGCGATCCGGCGGCTGATGGTGCACATGCTGGCATCGGCGCTGCTGGCTGCGCTGGTGTGGCAGGCAACGGGCAGCATCGTGCAGGCCGTCCTGCTGTTCTTTGTCGCAACTGCCTTGATAAATCTGTGGAACTTCATGGATGGCATCAACGGCATCGCCGCCAGTCAGGCGGTGATTGCCGCCCTGGCCATCGCCGCGATCCTGCCAACCCCTGCAGCGCTGCTCGCCATCGCCGTAGCGGCCGGGTGCCTTGGATTCCTGCCGTTCAACTTTCCGCGCGCCCGCATCTTCATGGGTGATGTCGGCAGCGGGGCCTTGGGCTACCTGCTTGCGGCGCTTGTCGGGTTGGCTAGCGTGGTGACCGACATCAACTGGCTGCTGCTGCTGGTGCCGCTCGCGGTGTTCCTTGTGGACGCAGGCTTCACGCTGTCATCCCGCATGCTCTCCGGGCAACGCTGGATGGAACCACACACGCAGCACGTCTATCAGCGCGCCGTGAAGGCTGGCTTCAGCCACGCACGGGTGACGGGCGTGTATATTCTGCTCGGCCTGATCGGAGCGGTGCTGCTGTATGCAGCGCGTTCGATATCTTCGCTGCATCAGGCTGGCGTGGCGGTCGCCTGGGGGGTGCTGATGGCCTGCCTGTGGGGCGTGTCGCGCGTTCGCCTGCGCAATTTCTGAGGGTTTATCCTGCTCATGTCAGCTAGGTGGAACAGAATTCTCGCGCTGCTGCCGCGCGCCGCCATCGTCGTCCATGATCTTTTCATGGTCTGGGCCTGCTGGCAGCTGCTGCACGCGGGCCGGTACTCGATCCTCCCCGATGCGCCGGCGCTGCCTCTCTGGAATGTAGACACCTCGCTGGTGCTGGGCATCCAGGCATTGGTGTTCTGGCGTGTCGGCCTGTATCGCGGCCTGTGGCGTTTTGCCAGCGTGGCCGACCTGATCAACATCTTCAAGGCCAGCTTCATCGGCCTGATCGCCATCGTCTTGACGTTGGCGTGGAAGCGCTTCGACGGCGTGCCGCTGTCGGTGCTGGTCATCTATCCCTTTGCGCTGTCCGCGCTGCTCGGTGCCCCGCGCCTGCTGTATCGCGCCTGGAAGGATTACCAGTCCGTACAGTCCGACTCCACCGGTCGCCGTGTGCTGATCCTGGGCGCAGGCCAGGCCGCCGAGGCGCTGGTGCGCGACCTGCGCCGTTCCGGTGAGTACGATCCGGTCGGCCTGCTGGACGATGCCCCGCACCTGCAGGGCGCCAAGCTGCAGGGACTGCCGATCCTCGGCACGCTGGACGACGCGCCGGCGGTTGCGCGCGAAACCGTTGCGCGGCTGATCGTCATCGCCATTCCCTCGCTGGATGCGGTGGGCATGCAGCGGGTGGTCGGCCTGTGTGAAAGCACGGGTGTGCCGTTCCGCACGGTGCCCAAATTGAGCGACATCCTGCAGGGCCAGTCGCTGCCGGGTCAGTTGAAGGAAGTGGCGATCGAAGACCTGCTGGGGCGCAAGCCGATCCAGCCGGACTGGACCTTGATCCGCGGTTGGCTGGGCGGGCGGACGGTGCTCGTCACCGGCGCAGGCGGGTCGATCGGTTCGGAACTGTGCCGCCAGTGTGCACGCCATGGGGCAGGGCGCATCGTGCTGCTCGAGATGAGCGAACTGCTGCTGCTGACCATCGAGGCCGAACTGCGCCGCAGCTTCCCCGACATCGAGGTCGAAGCCGTGCTGGGTGACTGCGGTGACCCCGCGGTGATCCGCCATGCGCTGTCGCTGCATCGGGTGGAAGCGACCTTCCATGCGGCCGCCTACAAGCAGGTGCCGGTATTGGAGCGTCAACTGCGCGAAGCGGTCCGCAACAACATCCTGGCCACCGAGAACGTGGCGCGCGCCTGCATGGAAGCAAAGGTGGAGCACTTCGTCTTCATCTCGACCGACAAGGCCGTAGACCCGGTCAACTCGCTGGGTGCCAGCAAGCGCTATGCCGAGATGATCTGCCAGAGCCTGGACCAGAAGTCCACGCATACGCGTTTCGTGACCGTCCGCTTCGGCAACGTGCTGGCCTCCGCCGGCAGCGTGGTGCCGTTGTTCCGCGACCAGATCATGAAGGGCGGTCCGGTGACCGTCACGGATCCGGAGGTCACGCGTTACTTCATGACCATCCCGGAAGCCTGCCAGCTTATCCTGCAGGCGGCCGCGTCCGCCTCGCACGGCGCGATCTACACGCTGGACATGGGCGAACCGGTACCGATCCGCGTGCTCGCCGAGCAGATGATCCGACTGACCGGAAAGCAGCCGTACAAGGACATCGCCATCATCTACACCGGACTGCGTCCCGGTGAGAAGCTGCACGAAACGCTGTTCTACTCTGATGAGGAATACCGGCCCACCTCACACCCCAAGGTGCTGGAGGCGGGCGTGCGTACGTTCTCGCGGGACCTCGTGCTGGCCAACGTGCCGAAGCTGCGCGACGCGATATCCACTTACGATATCGAAGCGATCCAGGAGATCCTGTTCGCCACGATGCCGGAGTTCGATCCGCTTCAACAGGATGCTTACATCCCTTCGGCTAACGTGGTTCCCTTCCCGGTAAGAGAGGCCAACAGGTAGCAGATGAGCAAGCGAATCAGAAAGGCAGTTTTTCCGGTGGCAGGGCTAGGGACACGCTTTTTGCCGGCAACCAAGACGGTTCCGAAGGAAATGCTGCCGATCATCGATCGTCCGCTCATCCAGTACGCCGTTGACGAAGCCATCGAAGCGGGCTGCGACACGCTGATCTTCATCACCAACCGCTACAAGCATGCGGTTGCCGACTATTTCGACAAGGCCTACGAGCTCGAGCAGAAGCTCGAACGCGCCGGCAAGCTGGAGCAGCTTGAGCTGGTTCGCCATGTGCTTCCCAACGGCGTGCGTGCGGTCTTCGTGACCCAGGCTGAAGCGCTGGGCTTGGGCCATGCCGTGCTGTGTGCGAAAGAGATCATCGGCGATGAGCCCTTCGCGGTGCTGCTGCCGGACGATCTGATCTACAACCGCGGTGACGGTGCGCTCAAGCAGATGGCTGACCTCAACGAGGCCACCGGTGCCAGCGTGATCGCGGTGGAAGATGTGCCGCATGAGCAGACGGCGAGCTACGGTATCGTCGCCACGGATGCGTTCGATGGCAGTCACGGCCGCATTTCGGCCATCGTCGAAAAGCCGAAGCCGGAAGATGCACCCAGTGACCTCGCGGTAGTGGGCCGTTACGTGCTCAGCCCGAAGATCTTCGAACTGCTGGAAGCAACCGGTACCGGTGCAGGTGGCGAGATCCAGCTGACCGACGCGATCGCCGAGCTGCTGAAGAGCGAGCCCGTCGATGCCTATCGTTTCGAAGGACGTCGCTTCGACTGCGGCACGCATCTGGGCCTGGTGGAAGCCACCATCCGGTTTGCACTGAACAGCAAGAAGCTGGCCAAGCCGGCCCGGCAGAAGCTGCAGGAAATGCTCGCCGAAGACGATTGATCCGGCGAACGGCGGAGCCCCTCGTGGCGGGCGGCAAAAGCTCAAAGGTGGGTCGGGCGGGTAGGGCTTGCGAGGGACGCGCACAAGTACGTCCATGTAGCGCTTGTTTCGCGCCATCCATGGCGCTCAACACCCTCGCAAGCCCCACCCGCCCGACCCCCTGACAGGTTCCGGTGGCAGCCCGCCACGTAAGAAAAAATAAAAAAGCGGTAGCGCCGACCCATGGTCGGCGGAATGTTGCCGCCAACGGCCCGCTGCGCTCGCCGACCATGGGTCGGCGCTACCGATGCCCGCAGGTCCCGTGGCCACCGTGGACCTGTCGAAGGTGGGGCGGGGTGGGTTTGCGGGGGCGTTGAGTGCCATGGATGGCACGAAACGAGGCCCGCAGGATGCGGCTGTTGCCGTCCCCCGCGAACCCACCCCGTCCCGCCAAACACACATACCTGCAGCTCCGGCTGTTGCTGTTGCCGCGGCCCTGGCTCAAGCAGGGTGCCGGGGCGCAGCCCCGGCAACCAAAACCCTTTCCGGGGAATGTTCCCGCTGACGGCCCGCTGCGCTCGCCGACCATGGGTCGGCGCTACCGACGCCCGCAGGTCCCGTGGCCACCATGGACCTGTCGAAGGTGGGGCGGGGTGGGTTCGCGGGGGCGTTGAGCGCCATGGATGGCGCGAAACGAGGCCCGCATGGATGCGGCTGTTGCCGTCCCCCGCGAACCCACCCCGTCCCGCCCATCCGGCAATGCAGCTGTTGCCGTTGCTTTGGCTCTGGCTATGGCTCAAGCAGGGTGCCGGGGCGCAGCCCCGGCAACCAAAACCCTCTTACAGCGATTCGAAGATGCCCGCCGCACCCATGCCAGTGCCGATGCACATCGTCACCATGCCGTACTTCTGCTGGCGACGACGCAGACCGTGCAGCAGCGTCGCCGTACGGATCGCACCCGTGGCGCCCAGCGGATGGCCCAGCGCGATGGCGCCGCCCAGCGGATTGACCTTCGACGGGTCCAGCCCGCAATCGCGGATCACCGCCAGCGACTGCGCCGCAAATGCTTCATTGAGCTCGATCCAGTCCAACTGATCCTGGGTCAGGCCGGCCTGCTTCAGCGCCTTCGGAATCGCCGCGATCGGGCCGATGCCCATCACTTCCGGGCGTACACCGGCGACCGAGAAGCTGACGAACCGGGCCAGCGGCTTCAGTCCGTAATCCTTCACCGCCTGCTCCGACGCCAACAGCACTGCACCGGCGCCGTCGCTCATCTGCGAGGAATTGCCCGCCGTGACCGTACCGCCGAACTGGCCGTTGCGGAACACCGGGCGCAGCTTGGCCAGGCCTTCGGCGGACGAATCCAGGCGCGGGCCCTCATCGGTGTCGACGACGGTGTCGCGGGTGATGATGCGGCGGCCGTCGGCCAGGTCCGGCTGACGGGTGCGCACGTCGTACGGACTGATCTCGTCCTTGAAGTCGCCGTTCTGGATCGCGGCGATCGCCTTCTGGTGCGAGGCGAGGGCAAAGGCGTCCTGCTCTTCGCGCGACACCTTCCACTCTTCGGCAACCTTCTCGGCGGTGATGCCCATGCCGTAGGCAATGGCCACGTGGTCGTTATCGAACACGCTCGGGGCCATCGCGATCTTGTTGCCCATCATCGGTACCATCGACATCGATTCGGTACCGCCGGCCAGCATCAGGTCGGCATTGCCCAGACGGATCTGATCCGCCGCCATGGCGACGGCCTGCAGGCCAGATGAGCAGAAACGGTTCACCGTCTGCGCCGCAATGGTGTCCGGCAGGCCGGCCAGCAGCACGCCGATGCGCGCCACGTTCATGCCCTGCTCGGCTTCCGGCATCGCGCAGCCGATGATGGCGTCGTCGATGCGGTTGACGTCGATGCCCGGCGCCTGCGCTACCACCGAGCGCAGCACGTGGGCCAGCATGTCGTCGGGACGGGTGTTGCGGAACATGCCCTTGGGCGCCTTGCCTACCGGTGTGCGGGTGGCGGCGACGATGTAGGCGTCCTGGATTTGCTTGGTCATTGCAGTGATCTCTTCAATAGGGGTTGGGATGAGGTTGCCGGCCAACGGCCGGCACGACCGATGTCCCGTCAGTTCCGCAGCGGCTTGCCGGTCTTCAGCATGTGCGCGATGCGGGCCTGGGTTTTTTCCTGCTGGGCCAGTTCGACGAAGTGCTTGCGCTCCAGGGTCAGCAGCCACTCCTCGTCCACCAGCGTGCCGCGGTCCACTTCGCCGCCGCACAGGACGGTCGCGATGCGTACGGCGATCTCGTAGTCGTACGGGCTGATGAAGCGGCCTTCCAGCATGTTGACCAGCATCATCTTGAAGGTCGCGATACCGACATCACCGGCGACCTGGATGCGGCGCGAGGGCATCGGCGGGCGATAGCCGCCTTCGGCGAGGGCCAGCACTTCGGCCTTGGCGATGTGCAGCGCCTCGAAGCTGTTGAACACCACCTTGTCAGTGGCGCGCATCAGGCCGAGCTCCTTCGCGTTGACCGCCGAGTTGGAGACCTTGGCCATGGCTACCGTTTCAAAGGTCTTCTTCAGTTCGGCGAACACATCACCACCGGGGCCGGCAGCCTGTGATGCACGCACCGCCAGCTCCTTCAGGCCGCCGCCGGCCGGCAGCAGGCCGACGCCCGCTTCCACCAGGCCGATGTAGCTTTCCAGCGATGCCACGCTCTTCGCGCTGTGCATCTGGAATTCGCAGCCACCGCCCAAGGCCAGGCCACGCACCGCCGTTACCACCGGTACCAGGGAATACTTGATCGCCTGGCTGGTGCGCTGGAAGTTGTGCACCATTTCTTCGAACTGCTCGACCTTGCCGGCCTGCAGCAGGCCCAGTGCACCGGCCAGGTCGGCGCCGGCGGAGAAGGGTTCCTTCTGCTGCCAGATCACCAGGCCCTTGAAGTCTTTCTCAGCGCGCTTGATGGCTTCCTGCAGGCCATCGAGCACGTGATCGGACACGGTGTTCATCTTGGTCTTGAAGCCGACTACCGCGATGCCATCGCCGTCGTGCCACATGCGCACGCCGTCGTTTTCATACACGGTGTCGCCCTGCGGGAACTGTTCGCCCAGCAGCGGATCGGGGAAGCGCTGGCGCTGATAGACCGGCAATGCGGAGCGCGGCAGCTTGGCGTTGCGCGTCGGGCTGTAGCTGCCTTCGGCGGCGTGTACGCCATCGCGGCCATCGAACACCCAATCCGGCAGTGGCGCGCTGCTCATGCTCTTGCCGGCGACGATGTCATCGGCAATCCACTGCGCGACCTGCTTCCAGCCGGCGGCCTGCCAGGTTTCGAAAGGACCCAGCGACCAACCGTAGCCCCAGCGGATGGCAAGGTCGACGTCGCGCGCGGTCTCGGCGATGTCAGCCAGGTGATACGCGCTGTAGTGGAACAGGTCGCGGAAGGTGGCCCACAGGAACTGTGCCTGCGGGTGCTGGCTCTCGCGCAGCTTGGCGAACTTCTCCGCCGGATTCTTGATCTTCAGGATCTCGACCACTTCCGCTGCAGCGGTCCGGTCAGCGGCGCGGTAGTCCTGCTTTTCCAGGTCCAGCACCATGATGTCCTTGCCGACCTTGCGGAAGATGCCCGCGCCGGTCTTCTGGCCCAGTGCGCCCTTGGAAATCAGCGCGTCGAGCCACTTCGGCGATTTGAAGAACGCGTGCCACGGATCGTTGGGCAGGGTGTCGCCCATGGTCTTGATCACGTGCGCCATGGTGTCCAGGCCGACCACATCGGAGGTGCGGTAGGTCGCCGACTTCGGGCGGCCGACCAGCGGACCGGTCAGGCCGTCGACTTCGTCGAAGCCCAAGCCGAATTCCTGGGTGTGGTGGATGGTGGACAGGATCGAGAACACCCCGATGCGGTTGCCGATGAAGTTCGGGGTGTCCTTGGCGTACACCACGCCCTTGCCCAGGGTGGTGACCAGGAAGCTTTCCAGGCCCTCCAGCACGCTGGCGTCGGTGGTGGACGCCGGGATCAGCTCGGCCAGGTGCATGTAGCGCGGCGGGTTGAAGAAATGCACGCCGCAGAAGCGGTGGCGCAGCTGTTCGGGCAGCACGTCGGCCAGCTTGTTGATGCCCAGGCCGGAGGTGTTGGAGGCCAGCACGGCGTGGTCGGCCACGAACGGCGCGATCTTCTTGTACAGGTCCTGCTTCCAGTCCATCCGCTCGGCGATGGCTTCGATGATCAGGTCGCAGTCGCGCAGCTGCTCCAGCCCGCTCTCGTAATTGGCCGGCGTGATCGCCTCGGCGTAGGACTTGCTGGCGAGCGGGGCAGGGCTGAGCTTGCCCAGGTTGGCGATCGCCTTCAGCACGATGCCGTCGGCAGGGCCTTCCTTGGCGGGCAGGTCGAACAGCACGGTGTCGACGCCGGCGTTGGTCAGGTGGGCTGCGATCTGGGCGCCCATGACGCCGGCACCCAGCACGGCGGCGCGGCGGACTAGCAGGGAATTGGACATGTCGATAAGCCTTGGTTGGTCAGCAGTTACTGGGTGGAAAGGGAAGGTGGGGTGGCAGCCGGGTTGGCGGACATCGCGGCGCTGCGTGCAGCCGCGCGGAAGCCGGCTTCGGCGAAACGGATGAGTTCCTGTGCGGCCTGGGCACCATGCGCGGCTTCGGTGACACCGGCAGGCCGCTTGATCAGGCCGAAATCGGCCATCGCATAGGTAAGCGACCCGGCCAGAAAGTCGAGGCGCCAGTACAGCTCTTCCTTGCTCAGATCCGGCAAGCAGGCGGAAATGGCACGGCCGAAGTCACGCAGCACGTGGCCGTAGTGATCCGACAGGAAGCGCCGCAGGTTGTCGTTTTTCTCCGCATAGGCACGGGCGATGACGCGCACGAACGCGCCACCGCTCTGGCTGTCCTGCGCCATCGCCAGCGCCGGCTCGACGAATGCGGCCAGCACCGGCCGCAGTTCGCCCGGATGCTCGCTGCGTGCTTTCTCCAGCTGCGCCATCCGCGCGGCGGTCATTTCGTCCATGCGGCGACGGAACACCTCGTTGACCAGGTTTTCCTTGGATCCGAAGTGATAGTTGACCGCTGCGATGTTGACGTCAGCCTGGCTGGTCACCTGGCGCAGCGACGTCCCGGCAAAGCCATGCAGCGCAAACAACGCCTCGGCGGCGCCGAGGATGCGGTCTTTGGTGGAGAAGTGGGCAGGTCTGGCCATGGAGAACAGGGTTCAATCAAACGATTGTTTGATATTAGACCCGGGGCCCGGCGCAATGCATTGTGCGTCGCAGCATCATGCCGCCACCGTTCATCCCCGGCCGCAGATGAATGGCCGGGGCTACCGTGTATTGCGGCGAGGCGCTACAATAAGCCTACGTATATCAGCCTAAGCCCGCGTTTCGACGTGGGTTTTTTTCATGCTACCCTCGGGCCTTGAGTGGCCCGGATCTCGGAGATACCACCATGGCGCTGGAGCGCACCCTTTCGATCATCAA
The DNA here is from genome assembly GCF_014621775.1 of Stenotrophomonas sp. 169. Classification (NCBI taxonomy): domain Bacteria; kingdom Pseudomonadati; phylum Pseudomonadota; class Gammaproteobacteria; order Lysobacterales; family Lysobacteraceae; genus Stenotrophomonas; species Stenotrophomonas sp. 169. The sequence continues at coordinate 2,503,217 of NZ_CP061204.1, read as the reverse complement.
GCCCGACGCCGTCGCAAAGAACGTCATCGGTGAAATCTACGCCCGCTTCGAAAAGGCCGGCCTGAAGGTCGTCGCTGCCAAGTACAAGCAGCTGTCGCGCCGCGAAGCCGAAGGCTTCTACGCCGTGCACCGCGAGCGCCCGTTCTTCAACGCGCTGGTCGAGTTCATGATCTCCGGCCCGGTGATGATCCAGGCCCTGGAAGGCGAGAACGCCGTCCTGGCCCACCGCGACCTGCTGGGCGCCACCAATCCGAAGGAAGCCGCGGCCGGCACCATCCGCGCTGATTTCGCTGAATCCATCGATGCCAATGCCGCCCACGGCTCGGACTCGGTCGAGAACGCCACCAACGAAATCGCTTACTTCTTTGCCGCCACGGAAGTGGTCTCCCGTTAAGAGGTTGCCGTGAACGAGGTCGTACAGACACCCGCCATCCAGCCGCTGCCGAAGTCGGCACCCACGGCTGGCAAGCAGAACCTGCTCGACCTCGATCGCGCGGGCCTGGAGCGTTTTTTCGTCGAAAAACTCGGCGAACAGAAGTTCCGGGCACATCAGGTGATGAAGTGGATCCACCATCGCTACGTCACCGATTTCGATGAAATGACCGACCTCGGCAAGGGACTGCGCGCCAAGCTGCAGGAACATGCCGAGGTGCTGGTTCCGAACATCGTGTTCGACAAACCGTCCGCCGACGGCACCCACAAGTGGTTGCTGGCGATGGGCAACGATGGCAAGAACGCCATCGAAGCGGTCTACATTCCGGACAAGAGCCGCGGCACGCTGTGCGTTTCCTCGCAGGTGGGCTGTGCGCTGAACTGCACGTTCTGTTCGACCGCCACCCAGGGCTTCAACCGCAATCTGTCCACCGCCGAGATCATCGGCCAGGTATGGATTGCCGCGCGCCACCTGGGCAACGTGCCGCACCTGATGCGCCGTCTCACCAACGTGGTGATGATGGGCATGGGCGAGCCACTGATGAATTTCGACAACGTCGTGCGCGCGATGAACGTGATGCGCGACGACCTGGGCTATGGCCTCGCCAACAAGCGGGTGACCCTGTCCACCTCCGGCCTGGTGCCGATGATCGATCGGCTGTCCACCGAAAGCGATGTGTCGCTGGCGGTGTCCCTGCACGCGCCGACCGATGAGCTGCGCGAGACCCTCGTGCCGCTGAACCGGAAGTACCCGATCGCTGATCTGATGGCGTCTTGTGCGCGCTACCTGCGTGGCAACAAGCGCCGCGAATCGGTGACCTTCGAATACACCCTGATGAAGGGCATCAACGACCAGCCCGAGCACGCCCGTGCACTGGCCCGGTTGATGCGCCAGTTCGACAACGCGGTGCAGGCCAAGGGCTCGGGCAAGGTCAATCTGATCCCGTTCAATCCCTTCCCGGGCACGCGTTACGAGCGATCCGACGATGTGCAGATCCGCGCCTTCCAGACCATCCTGCTGGACAACAACGTGCTGACGATGGTGCGCCGTACCCGCGGTGACGACATCGACGCGGCGTGTGGCCAGTTGAAGGGGCAGGTGATGGACCGGACGCGGCGCCAGGCCGAGTTCAACAAGACCCTTGATGCGCTTGAGAACTTACGGACCGGGCGCGATGCAGCGGCCTGACCGCCTGCTCGCCGGTGCTGCCCTGTGCGCGCTGGTGCTCGCGGGGTGCGGTGGTGGTAGCAAGGGGGGCGGATTGAAGATGGGCAAGGCCGAGATGTCGGTTGCGCCCACCTACACAGCCCATGACGGCGAACAGGTGCGACGCCAGCACCAATACAACAACGACGTGACGCTGGCTGGGGCCGACCTCGGGGCCGGCAATCTGGACGCGGCGGAAAAGCGCGCGCGTTCGGCACTCAAGCTGGACAGTGGACGCCCTGACGCGCTGCTGCTGCTGGCTGCCGTAGCGCAGCGGCGTGGCGACAACGTACAGACCGGCCAGCTGCTGCAGCGGGCCACCGTGCTGGCTCCCGAGCGCGGCGATGTGCTGAACAACTACGCGGCGTGGTTGTGCCAGCAGGGGCGGGCGGCGGAGTCGCTGCCGTGGTTCGACCGGGCGCTGGTGGCGCCGGGCTACGCCACGCCGGCCATCGCGCTGTCCAACGCCGGTGCCTGCGCCCTGGATGCCGGGCAGCGTGAACGCGCCCAGCGTGACCTGCGCGCATCGCTGGCCAGCGAGCCCAAAAACGCCCAAGCGCTGACCGCGATGGCGCAACTTTCGTACGACGATGGCCGTTTCATGGAAGCGCGTGCGTTTTCGGAGCGCCGCCTCGCGGCTGCACCGTCAACGCTTTCCGTGTTACAACTGGCGTCGCAAATCGAGACGCGACTGGGTGATGCGGCAGCCGCCGCACGCTACCAGCAGCGGATTCGTCAGGAATTTCCGCAGGATGCGGACCCCAATTCCAAGGGTTGAAGCATAGTGACTGACAACCAGACCGTGAACGCTTTCGAGACGGCAGCCGGCTGTGGCCAACGCCTCCGCCAGGCCCGTGAAGCGGCAGGACTGACACTTGATGAGGTCTCCAAGCGCCTGCACATGCCTGTGCAGGTCGTCCGTTCGCTTGAGGAAGAGCAGTGGCAGCGTCTGGGCGCGCCGGTGTTCGTCCGCGGCCAGCTGCGCAGCTATGCGCGGCTGCTGGGCGTGGACGTGGGCCAGGTGCTTGAACAGGCCCAGGTAGGTCCGATCGTGCCGCCTACCTTGGTCAGCCATACCCATACGCCGCGCGCGCGCCGCATCGCGGAAAGCCTGGGCCGACGCCTCCTGTACGTGGGCATCACCGCAGCGCTCGCGGTGCCGGTCTGGTTCGCTACCCGCAGCCATCTGGATGGCGGCGGGCAGGGGCCCAACACGGCCTCCCTGGATGTGATCCCGGCAACGGTGGCCGTCGCGCCGCCTGCCGATGGTCGCGATGCCGCACCGGCACCGACGGCCGCTGCGACGCCGCAGCGACCGCCCGCCCAGCCCTACATGGCCTCGTTGACGCCGGTGCCACGGCCTGCGGCGGTCGAGCCGCCGGTGGCTGCCGGCACGGCGTTGGCACTGCAGTTCAGCGGCGACAGCTGGGTGGACATCACCGGGCCCGATGGGGCGACGGTGGAAAAAGCGCTGATCAAGGCGGGCCAGTCGCGCAGCTTCCCGGCAGGCCAGGTCAGCCGGATCGTGCTGGGCAACGCCTCGCAGGTGCAGGTTCAGCAGAACGGCACCATCATCGATCTCGGTCCGTATCAGCGAGCCAACGTTGCCCGCTTTACGGTATCCTCTGACGGCTCCGTGGTCCCGGTTTCCAACTGAGACCGCGGCGGCACTCCACAACCCAATGAACAGTCCTCCCCGGCGAGCTTGTCTCCGGCTCGGGTAGGGCGAGAGTACGCATGGCGATCGACGACCTGCTCGACGAGCACGAACAAAGTGAACGCGTCCGCTCCTGGCTGCGCAAGAACGGCCTGAGCATCCTCGGTGGCGTAGCAGTGGCCGTCGGCGCGATCTGGGGCTGGGGCTACTGGCAGCAGTCGCACGGCGACAAGCTGGCCTCGGCCAACCTGGAGTACCAGAAGGTGCTCAAGGGCATCGAGGAGAACAAACTCGATGAGGCGGGCAAGGCAGTGAAGGCACTCGACGCCGGCCCGTCCAACATCTATTCCGAACTGGCTGCCCTGCAGCTTGCGAAAGCGCAGGTGGAAGCCGGCAAGAACGATGACGCGCTTGCCACCCTGCGCGCGGTCAGCGTGGAAGGCGACCTGAAGCACGTGGTTGACCAGCGCATTGCTCGTCTGCTGGTAGCGACCGGTAAGGGCGACGAAGCCATCAAACTGCTGGGTTCGGCCACGGACAGCAGTGCGCTGGAGATTCATGGCGACGCCTTGATGGCCGCCGGCAAGCGGGATGAAGCCCGCGGGCAGTACGAGAAAGCGCTTAAGACGCTGGACGTGGCAGCGCCCCAACGGCGCCTGCTGGAAACCAAGTTGATGGACGCCGGCGGCACGGTCGCGGCGACTGAGGAGACGGTGTAATGGGTCAGATGGTCATCCTCAAGCGGGTTGCCACGGTTGCGATGCTCGGCATGGCACTGTCCGGCTGCAGCACGGTAAAGGGCTGGTTCGCCGGCAAGGACGCAGCGGCGAAGAAACTGCAGGAACCGGCCGAACTGGTGAAGTTCGATGCCACGGTGAAGATCGACAAGCTGTGGACGGTCAACCTGGGCAAGGGCGAAGAGCGCATCGGCGTCCGCCAGGGTCCGGTCGTGGCCGATGGTCGCGTCTACGGCGCGGCGATCACCGGTGGCGTGCACGCCATCGACCTGCAGACCGGCAAGAAGATCTGGACGTACGAGCCGGCCAAGGAAAAGAAGAAGCCGAAGCTGCGCCTGTCCGGTGGACCGGGCGTGGGCGAAGGCCTGGTGGCCATCGGTACGCTGGACGGCCAGGTGATCGCGCTCGATGCCAACGACGGCACCGAGAAGTGGCGCGCCAAGGTGCCCGGCGAAGTGATTTCCGCTCCGGCCATCGGCCAGGGCATGGTGTACGTACGCAGCAATGACGGCCGCATCACCGCGTTCGATGTGTCCAACGGCACCCAGCGCTGGTTCAACCCGCGCGAACTGCCGGCGCTGACCGTGCGCGGCAACGCGCCGATCGTGCCGGGTCCGGGCGTGCTGTTTGTCGGTAACGATGACGGCAGCATCTCCGCGATGGCGTCCACCGATGGCCGCACGCTGTGGGACCAGGTGGTGGGCAACCCGGAAGGGCGCACCGAACTGGACCGCATGGCTGACGTGGATGGCGCCCCGGTGCTGGAAGGCGCCACGCTGTATGCCAGCAGCTTCAAGAACCAGACCATGGCCATCGAAGGCCCGACCGGCCGCCCGCTGTGGGCGCGCGATCACGGCGGTGCCGGTGGTGTCGCCGTGTCGACGTCCTACGTGATCGTGACTGACAACCAGGGCGGTGTGTTCGGCCTGGACAAGCAGAGCGGTGCGGCCAGCTGGTCGCAGACCGGCCTGGCCCGGCGCCAGTTGACCGGCCCTGCGCTGCAGGGCGATTACGTGGTTGTCGGCGATCTCGACGGCTATGTTCACTGGCTGCAACAGTCCGACGGCGCGATGGCCGCCCGGGCAAAGACCGGCGGGACCGTCAAGGCCCAACCGATAGTCGCTGACGGGGTGCTGCTGGTGCAGAACGTCGAAGGCAAGCTGACCGCTTACCGGTTGGCCAATTAATTACGGAGTAAACGCGATGCTGCCCCTGGTCGCCCTGGTCGGACGGCCGAATGTCGGCAAGTCCACAATTTTCAACGCGCTCACGCGCACCCGCGACGCGCTGGTCCATGACCAGCCGGGCGTGACCCGTGACCGCAACTACGGTGTATGTCGCCTGGACGAGGACAACCCGTTCCTGATCGTGGACACCGGCGGCATCGCCGAGCAGGAAGAAGGCCTGGCCGGCGCGACCGCGCGCCAGGCACGTGCTGCTGCCGAGGAAGCCGACCTGATCGTGTTTGTCGTGGATGCCCGCGACGGCACCTCGTCGCTGGACGATGACATCCTGGCGTGGCTGCGCAAGCAGCAGCAGCCGAAGGTGCTGCTGATCAACAAGATCGACGGCACCGACGAGCACACCGTGCGCGCGGAATTCTCGCGGTACGGCTTCAGCGAGATGATGACCGTTTCGGCGGCGCATCGTCAGGGTCTGGATGACCTGCTCGAGGAAATCGTCGAGCGCCTGCCGGAAGAAGGCAGCGCCGAAGAGATGGACAACGATCCGAACCGCGTGCGCATCGCCTTCGTCGGTCGCCCCAACGTGGGCAAGTCGACGCTGGTGAACCGCATCCTCGGCGAGGAGCGGATGATCGCCTCTGAAGTGCCGGGCACCACCCGGGATTCCATCTCGGTGGACCTGGAGCGCGAGGGCCGTGAATACCGCCTGATCGACACTGCCGGCCTGCGCCGTCGGGGCCGCGTGGACGAAGCGGTGGAGAAGTTCTCCGTCGTCAAGACCATGCAGGCGATCGAGCAGTGCCAGGTGGCCGTGCTGATGCTGGACGCACACGAAGGCGTGACCGACCAGGACGCCACCGTGCTCGGCGCGGTGCTGGATGCTGGCCGTGCGTTGGTGATTGCGATCAACAAATGGGACGGACTGACCGACTACCAGCGCGAGCAGGCGGAGACCCAGTTGTCGCTGCGCCTGGGCTTCGTGCCGTGGGCCGAGTCGGTGCGTATTTCGGCGATGCACGGCTCCGGCCTGCGTGAACTGTTCAATGCAGTGCACCGTGCGCATGCGTCGGCGAACCATCAGTTCAGCACCAGCGAAGTGAACCAGGCGCTGGAAGTGGCCTACCAGGCCAATCCGCCGCCGACCATTCGTGGTCACGTGTCCAAGCTGCGCTACGTGCATCCGGGCGGCGCCAATCCGCCGACCTTCATCGTGCACGGCACGCGACTGAAAGAGCTGTCCGAGTCGTACAAGCGCTACCTGGAGAACTTCTTCCGCAAGCGCTTCAAGCTGGTCGGCACGCCGGTGCAGTTCATCTTCCGCGAGGGAGCGAACCCGTACGAAGGCAAGAAGAACCCGCTGACCGAACGCCAGGTCAAGGCCAAGCGTCGCCTGATGAAGCACGTCAAGGGTCGCTGACGCGACCCGGTAACGCCGAACCCACGGTAGCGCCGACCCATGGTCGGCGAGCGCAGCGGCGGTGTGCCACCCCTGCGCGCATGGCCGATAATGCCGCCATGCCTATTCCCGAAATAACCCCGGAAATCGCCCTGCAACGCCTCGCCCACGGCGCGGCGCTGATCGACGTGCGCGAGGCGCACGAGCGTGCCGGCGGCATGGCCGAAGGCGCGCGTGGCATCGCCAACGGCGTGCTGCAGGCCGATCCTGGCGCGCACCTGCCGCGCACCGACCAAGACATCCTGCTGATCTGCCAGACCGGCCGGCGCTCCGTCGATGCGGCGCAGGCACTGCTCGCTGCCGGCTATGCAAACGTCGCCTCGGTGGCCGGCGGCACCGTCGCCTGGCGCGCGCAGGGGCTGCCGCTGGTGCAGCCCCTGACCTCGGCCGAAGACCGCGATTTCTACGATCGGTATGCCCGCCATCTGCTGTTGCCGCAGGTCGGCGAAGCAGGCCAGCGCCAACTGCAACGGTCGCGCGTGCTGGTGCTGGGCGCTGGCGGGCTGGGCTCGCCTGCCGGCTTCTACCTGGCCGCGGCCGGGGTAGGGCAGCTGCGTTTTGTCGACGATGACCGCGTGGAGCGCAGCAACCTGCACCGGCAGATCGTGCACACCGAAGCCAGCGTAGGCACGCTGAAAGTGGACTCGGCCCGCGAGCGCATGCTGGCCCTGAACCCTTCTCTCAAGGTAGAGGCCATCGCCGAGCGTGCTACCTCGTCAAACATCGACGCGCTGATGGACGGGGTGGACGTGGTGCTCGACGGCTCGGACAACTTCCCGCTGCGCTACCTCCTCAACGACGCGTGCATCAAGCACGCCAAGCCGCTTGTGTATGCCGCGATCGAGCGCTTCGACGGCCAGGTGAGCGTGTTTGACGCCGGTCGCCAGCGCGGCGTGGCGCCGTGTTACCGCTGCCTGTTCCCGCAGCCGCCGCCGCCGGAGTTCGCGCCGAACTGTTCCGAGGCGGGCGTGCTCGGCGTCCTGCCCGGGCTGGCCGGTATCCTGCAGGCGACCGAGGTGCTGAAGCTGCTGCTGGGCATCGGCGAGCCGCTGACCGGGCGCCTGCTGCGCTTCGATGCGCTGGCGATGCGCTTCCGCGAAACCCGGCTCAGCCCCGACCCGCAGTGCGCGGTCTGCGGGCCGGGCGTCGAGTTCCCCGGCTATATCGATTACGCCGCTTTCTGCGCGGGCCGCTGATTTGCCGCTACGCTCGCCGAGCGTGGCTCGGCGCTACCGAGGCACCGATCTGGCGCGCAGGGCCGGGTCATCGGTAGCGCCGACCCATGGTCGGCGAGCACAGCGGCAGCCGTTCGTTCGCAGTGACAGATGGAACGACATGGCAATAAATTTACCACTCGTTGCGCCAACAGAACAATCAACCGCAACTCACGTGCTATTGATTGCCACCCGCATGCCCTATCGTTGAGCCCTCTCGACGCATCACAGGAACGGCCGCATGGCGGTGGAAGCAGCAGCAAGCAGTGAACTGGTCAAGGTCGTCGCCCTGTTGGGCGCGGCAGTGGTGATGGTGCCCCTGTTCCGACGCTTCGGCCTCGGATCGGTCCTGGGCTACTTCACCGCTGGTCTGGCGATCGGGCCGTTCGGGCTGGGCTGGTTCTCCGATCCGCAAGCCATCCTGCATACCGCCGAACTCGGCGTGGTGATGTTCCTTTTCGTGATCGGGCTGGAAATGCGGCCGTCGCACTTGTGGAGCCTGCGCAAGGAAATCTTTGGCCTGGGTACGGCGCAGATTACCGTCTGCGCCATCGTGCTGACCCTGGTCGCCAAGCTGTTCGGCCTGCCGTGGCAGGTGGCCTTCATCGGTGCGACCGGCTTCGTGCTCACCTCTACCGCGGTGGTGATGCAGTTGCTGGCCGAGCGCGGTGACATCGCGTTGCCGCCGGGGCAGAAGATCGTCTCGGTCCTGCTGTTCGAAGACCTGCTGATTGTGCCGTTGCTGGCGCTGGTCGCGTTCATGGGCCCGTCTGCGGGCAGTGCCGACGGCGAGGGCTCGCGCTGGATGTCGGTGGCTATCGGCGCCGGCGCAGTGATCGGCCTCGTGCTGGTCGGGCGTTTCCTGCTCAATCCGCTGTTCCGCATCCTCGCTGCCGCCAAGGCGCGCGAAGTGATGACCGCCGCGGCGCTGCTGGTGGTGCTGGGCGCGGCACTGCTGATGCAGCTGTCCGGGCTGTCGATGGCGATGGGCGCGTTCCTGGCCGGCGTGCTGCTCAGCGAGTCGACCTTCCGTCACCAGATCGAAGCCGATATCGAGCCCTTCCGCGGCATCCTGTTGGGCTTGTTCTTCCTCAGCGTCGGCATGGCGCTGGACCTGGGCGTGGTGGCGCGCAACTGGCCGCTGATCGTCGGTCTGGTGCTGGCGCTGATGGCGGCCAAGGCCGTCTGCATCTATGCCGTGGCACGACTGCTGGGCAGCAGCCATGCGCAGGCGCTGGACCGTGGCGTGGTGATGGCGCAGGGCGGCGAGTTCGCGTTCGTGCTGTTCGCCGCCGCTGCCAGTGCCGGGGTGATCGACGTGGACATCAACGCCAACTTCACCGCCGTGGTCGTGCTGTCGATGGCGCTGACCCCGCTGGTGGTGCTGGCGCATAAGCGCTTCGCTGCACCTGCCGTGGTCAGCATGGAAGGCGTGGAGGAGGCCGAAGGCCTGTCCGGCAGCGTGCTGCTGATCGGCTTCGGACGCTTCGGCCAGGTGGCCAGCCAGTCACTGCTGGCGCGCGACGTGGACGTGACCATCATCGACAACGACGTGGAGATGATCCACAGCGCCGAACGCTTCGGTTTCAAGATCTATTACGGCGACGGTACCCGTCTGGATGTGCTGCATGCGTCCGGTGCAGCGTCGGCGCGCGCGATTGCGGTGTGCGTCAACGACGCTACCGAAGCGGACCGCATCGTTGAGCTGGTGTCGCACGAGTTCCCGCAGGCCAAGCTGCTGGTGCGTTCGTTCGACCGCGAACACTCACTGCGTCTGATACATGCAGGTGTCGATTTCCAGATCCGCGAAACCTTCGAATCGGCCGTGGTGTTCGGTCAGGCCGCGCTGATGGAACTCGGTGCCGATGAGGACGATGCACGCGATATCGCCGAGCAGATCCGCGAGCGCGACGCAGAGCGCTTCCAGCTGGAAATGGCCGGCGGCGACCTGATTTCCGGTGCGCACATGGTGTTCGGCACCTCGCTGCCCGGCGTGCCGACGCCGACCCCGTTCACCGTGCCGAAGCGTCAGTCGCGCACGCTCAATGCCGATCAGGTGCCGCCGGACGCTTGACCAGGGTAGTGACGGCCGCTGGCCGTCAGCCCCTGCAATCCCGCCTTGACGGCCAGCGGCCGTCACTACCGGGCCTGAATCAGGGACAATAGCCGTCCCCGCCGCTGCACGCCTGCTTCGATGACCCTGCCGACCGACGCCCCCTCATCCGCCCGCATCCTCGATGGCCGCCGCATCTCCGAGGCGCTGCTCGACAGCCTGAAGGTGCGCGTGGACGCGCGTGTCGCCGCTGGTGGCAGCCGCCCCGGCCTGGCCGTGGTGTTGGTAGGAGGCGATCCGGCGTCGACCGTCTATGTGCGCAACAAGCGCCGTGCGGCGGAGAAGGTGGGCATCGAAGCGCACGACTTCGACCTGCCGGCCGGCACCAACGAATCCGATCTGCTGGCACTGATCGACGAGCTGAACGCCGATCCGAAGATCCACGGCATCCTGATCCAGCTGCCGCTGCCGGGTATCCCCGATGCCCGCCGCCTGATCCAGCGCATTGATCCGCGCAAGGACGTCGACGGCTTCCATCCCGAAAATGTCGGCCACCTGGCCCTGCGCGAATTCGGCCTGCGCCCGTGCACTCCGCGTGGCATCACCACGCTGCTGGGCCACACCGACCAGCCGGTGCGCGGCCGCAACGCGACCATCGTCGGCGTCAGCAACCACGTCGGCCGGCCGATGGGCCTGGAACTGCTGATCGCCGGCTGCACCGTGACCAGCTGCCACAAGTTCACCCCGAAGGACGTGCTGGAGCAGGCCGTGCGCAACGCCGACATCCTGGTGGTCGCGGTTGGTCGCCCGGGCATCGTGCCGGGTGAATGGGTCAAGCCCGGCGCAGTGGTGATCGACGTGGGCATCAATCGGCTGGACGATGGTCGCCTGGTCGGCGATGTCGGCTTCGAGGCCGCTGCGCAGCGCGCCAGCTGGATCACCCCGGTACCCGGTGGGGTAGGGCCGATGACGGTGGCGACGTTGATGCAGAACACCCTGGAAGCGGCCGAAGCGTTCGTCTGAGAGATCGCGCGTAGAGCCCGCTGCGCTCGCCGACCATGGGTCGGCGCTACCAGCCCCCGCCTCGCCCGATTCCGCCCACCCGCCGCGGCGCCCGATAACCCCGCACCCCGGTAGCGCCGAGCCACGCTCGGCGAGCGCAGCGGCGCCTTTCACCCCGCACCCTACCGGCGCGACACACCGTCGCATCTACCCCCTGCCGCTCGGCCGACAATCAGGGTAAAATGACGCGCTTCCCCACATCTCGGGTATGCCGATGCTGCGCATCCAGGCTGAAGCTCTCACCTACGACGACGTCTCGCTCGTCCCCGCCCACTCGATCATCCTGCCGAAGGATGTCAGCCTGGAAACCCGGCTGACCCGCGACCTGCGGCTGAAGCTCCCGATCCTGTCCGCTGCGATGGATACCGTCACCGAAGCACGCCTGGCCATCGCCATGGCCCAGCTCGGCGGCATGGGCATCATCCACAAGAACCTGAGCGTGGAGCAGCAGGCCGCCGAAGTGGCCAAGGTCAAGAAGTTCGAGGCCGGTGTCATACGCGATCCGATCACCGTCGGGCCGGAAACCACCATCCGCGACGTGCTGGCGCTGACCCAGGCGCGCAACATCTCCGGCGTGCCGGTGGTGGATGGTGGCCAGCTGGTCGGCATCGTCACCCACCGTGACATGCGCTTTGAAACCGAGCTGGACGATCCGGTCCGCCACATCATGACCAAGAAGGATCGCCTGATCACGGTCAAGGAAGGCGCGGCGTCGGAAGAAGTGCAGCTGCTGCTGCATCGCAACCGCATCGAAAAGATCCTGGTGGTCAACGATGAGTTCGCCCTGCGTGGCCTGATCACCGTCAAGGACATCCAGAAGAACACCGATTACCCGAACGCTGCCAAGGACTCCGCGACGCGTCTGCTGGTGGGTGCCGCGGTCGGCGTGGGCGGCGATACCGATCGCCGCGTCGAAGCGCTGGTCGCCGCCGGCGTGGACGTGCTGGTGGTGGACACCGCGCACGGCCACTCGCAGGGCGTGCTGGACCGCGTACGTTGGGTCAAGAAGCACTTCCCGCAGGTGCAGGTGGTCGGTGGCAACATCTGCACCGGCGAAGCCGCACTGGCGTTGCTGGATTGCGGTGCGGATGCGGTCAAGGTCGGCATCGGTCCGGGCTCGATCTGCACCACCCGCGTGGTCGCCGGTGTCGGCGTGCCGCAGATCACCGCCATCGACCTGGTCGCCGAGGCGCTACAGGATCGCATCCCGCTGATCGCCGACGGTGGCATCCGCTACTCCGGTGACATCGGCAAGGCGCTGGCCGCCGGTGCGTCCACCATCATGATCGGTGGCCTGCTGGCCGGTACCGAGGAATCGCCCGGCGAAACCGAGCTGTTCCAGGGCCGTTCGTACAAGAGCTACCGCGGCATGGGCTCGCTTGCGGCGATGGAGAAGGGGTCCAAGGACCGCTACTTCCAGGATGCCTCCAGCGCCGACAAGCTGGTGCCGGAAGGCATCGAAGGCCGCGTGCCGTATCGCGGCCCGGTCGGCGGCATCATCCACCAGCTGATGGGCGGCCTGCGTGCCACCATGGGCTACGTGGGCTGCGGCACGGTCGAAGACATGCGCAGCAAGCCGAAGTTCGTCAAGATCAGCGGCGCCGGCCAACGTGAGAGCCACGTCCACGACGTGCAGATCACCAAGGAACCGCCGAACTACCGCGCCTGAGGCCGGACGTAGCAAGAGGAACGAGGAAGCTGATTCCCGTTCCTCTTTCTACATACGCCGCTGGTTGCGCTTTCGTACTCCGTTATTCCTCCTGCATCGCCCGGGCATCATGACCAACATCCATACCGACAAGATCCTCATCCTCGATTTCGGCGCGCAGTACACCCAGCTGATCGCCCGTCGCATCCGCGAGCTCGGCGTCTACTGCGAGATCTGGGCGTGGGACCACAACCCGGCCGACATTGCGGGCTTCGGGGCGAAGGGCATCATTCTGTCCGGTGGCCCGGAATCGACCACCCTGCCGGGCGCGCCCGCCGCGCCGCAGGAAGTGTTCGATAGCGGCCTGCCGGTGTTCGGCATCTGCTACGGCATGCAGACCCTGGCCGCGCAGCTGGGCGGTGAAACGGAAGCCGCCGACCAGCGCGAATTCGGCCATGCCGAAGTCAACATCGTGGCGCCGGATTCGCTGTTCGCCGGGCTGAGCGACCACCCGGGCGAGGCACGGCTGAACGTGTGGATGAGCCATGGCGACCACGTCTCCAAGGCACCGCCGGGCTTCACCATCACCGCCACCACCGATCGCATCCCGGTGGCCGCGATGGCCAATGAAGAAAAGCGCTGGTACGGCGTGCAGTTCCACCCGGAAGTGACCCACACCCTGCAGGGCCAGGCGCTGCTGCGCCGCTTCGTGGTGGACGTGTGCGGCTGCGAAACCCTGTGGACCGCCGCCAACATCATCGACGACCAGATCGCCCGCGTGCGGGAACAAGTCGGCGATGACGAAGTGATCCTGGGCCTGTCCGGCGGCGTCGATTCGTCGGTCGTGGCTGCGCTGCTGCACAAAGCGATCGGTGACAAGCTGACCTGCGTGTTCGTCGACACCGGCCTGCTGCGCTGGCAGGAAGGCGACCAGGTGATGGCGATGTTCGCCGAGCACATGGGCGTCAAGGTGATCCGCGTGAACGCGGCCGACCGGTACTTCGCCAAGCTGGAAGGCGTGAGTGATCCGGAAGCCAAGCGCAAGATCATCGGCAACCTGTTCGTGGACATCTTCGACGAAGAGTCCAACAAGCTGAAGAATGCGAAGTGGCTTGCACAGGGCACCATCTACCCGGACGTGATCGAGTCCGCCGGCAGCAAGACCGGCAAGGCGCACGTGATCAAGAGCCACCACAACGTGGGCGGCCTGCCGGAACACATGAAGCTGGGCCTGGTCGAGCCGCTGCGCGAGCTGTTCAAGGACGAAGTGCGTCGCCTCGGCGTCGAACTGGGCCTGCCGCGCAGCATGGTCTACCGCCATCCGTTCCCGGGTCCGGGCCTGGGCGTGCGCATCTTGGGTGAAGTGAAGCGTGAGTACGCCGAGCTGTTGGCCAAGGCCGATGCGATCTTCATCGAAGAGCTGCGCAAGGCCGACCTGTACGACAAGACCAGCCAGGCGTTCGCGGTGTTCCTGCCGGTGAAGTCGGTCGGCGTGGTCGGCGATGCGCGTGCGTATGAGTGGGTGATCGCGCTGCGTGCTGTGGAGACGATTGATTTCATGACGGCGCACTGGTCGCACCTGCCGTATGAGTTTTTGGGGACGGTGAGCAACCGGATCATCAATGAGTTGCGGGGGGTTTCACGGGTGGTTTATGACATCTCGGGGAAGCCGCCGGCGACTATTGAGTGGGAATGAGTTGAACGACAAAGGCGCCGAAAGGCGCCTTTGTCACATGCAGAGTCGCGATCCCCACTGGGGCGCACGCACGTCAACCCATGCTGGCGGCGCGGCTCTGGACACTCTGCTGCAGACGCTGACCTTCCAACTGCTGCTCAAGCTGGTTGGCCTGGGCGCGCTGCTGGGCTTCCCGGCTTACTGCATCGAACTGCTGCATTGATTCCTCCACGGAGGTCTGTGCGGCAAGCGCGGTCGGCATTGCGGCCCGTTGGTGCGCGGGGTCGCTTGGCTCGCCTTGGACCACGAACAGGCTGTGCCCGGCGGCCTTGCCCGGGGTCGCGTTGCTGAGCAGTACGTGGTCTACCCGGTCCAGGTCGTTGTCCTTGGCCAGCACTAGCAGACTGGCCGTCATCCGCTCGCTTGTGGCATCAAAGCTGCGGCCATGCCTGGCATCCAGCGCTTCGACGCCGTCGCGTATCTGCTGATACAGCGAGTGATCTGGATGGCTGGGCTGGCTGGGCAGTACGCACGTGGCTGGTGCTTCGTGCTGCCCGTAGGCTTTCCCGCCTAAGGGCAGCGAGGTCTGTGCGTCCACTGGCGGTTGCGCGCGCGGCCGCTCGTCTTGGGCCACTACCGGCGTGGTGACCGCGGCCTGCAGGGGCAAGGTGGGTTCACCTTGCGCTACCTTTCCGGGACTGCTTGTTGATTGCAAGTGGATCGGCGCCTGCCTGGCTTGCTGCTCCTGGACGTCGACAGTCCTTGATGCGCCGTCGGCCACGTCGACCGGAGCGGGCGAAGCCGGGGAGTCGGTGTGAGCCGAATGCGGATACCACGCGGGAGCGGGGCGCTCAACCGAGGGTGCGACTGCCGGACTCACGGGTCGCTGAGCGTCGGAATGCATCGCCTTGCCCATAGGCAGCGGAGAGGCGGGAGAGGGGGTTGCGTGTTGCGAGGCAGCGGTCGCATCGACGCGCGCTTTCTGCTCGGTTGAATCATTCACCCTTGGAGGCGCTGTCGTCCCAGTTGGCTCCTGTCGTGGCGCTTCGCGACCCGCCGAGTCTCGCACCCGTTCCGCAGGCTCCGATGACGACGGCGCTGCAGGTACGGACGTGCGCTGCTCCTGCACCAGAGGCGGTGTGCCGGGTGCCGATGAAGCGCGTTGCTCGGCCCGTTCGTCGATCACTGCCTGCGGCGCCTGGCGTGCATCGGCGTGCTCGCCGCGAATCTCGGCGACCGCAGCGGCGGCGACCTGTTGCGCCTGCGGTGCAGCGACGCCCAGCCGGTTGGCTTCCTGAGTGGCCTGTTGGTAGGCAGCACGCTCGCCGGGGCTCAGGGCCTCGATACGACGCTCATGCGCACCGGGCGTGGGAGGCTCTTGCTGCTGGATGGTCCGGATCTGCGAGTAGGTGCCGTTCAACTCATCGCGGATGTTCCCCTCGGCCAGCGAATCGTAGATCCAGCCATCATGCAGCCATTCGCCATCATGCTGGTGCTGATAGGTGCGCCCGTCGGAAGCCAGCACGTGGTCGGGATGATTCCGGGCCCACACCACTTCCTCGGGAATCTCGCCATGCTGGGGCCAGCCCTGCGCGGTATACACCTGCTCGTACTGCTTGGCGAAGGCCGCCGAGCTACGTGCGGCGTTGAAGGCCATGATGCCTTGAGCGGTCTCATCAAGATGTGCCGTCCTCGCGACATCGGCTACTTCCACCGTCGTATTCTTGATGCCGTGATCAAGGATCTGATGGACGACTTCACGCCGCCACTCTCCGGTTTCCGGATTGCGCTCCCACGAACGAGAAAGGACGCTGGGTGTATCGGTAGCGTCGCCGGGAATGCTGAAGGGATTGATCGGTTGATCAGGCTCCCGCATCCGCAAGCCAACGGCCATGCTTGAGGCCTGGTAGTTAAGTTGCTGGGTCAATTCGGCATCGGCCGTCAGCAGCCTGGTCGCGCCATAGATCGGGCGATCCGCCTGCGTGCCCACGGTGCCTACGATTTCCCGATCGCTATGCGTCCAGCCCTTTTCAGGGCGCTCGGGATCAAACGTCCAGACCCTGCCGGTGCTGTCGGCCTGGTTGTTGATCTTGTATTTCTCGATCCAATCGACGACTTCGCTGGCGCCCCAGGCACCCAGCCCGGCACCGATGATGCCGGTGACAATCGCGCCGGGGCCGGACTCGATACCCAGCAGTGTGCCGGCCTTGGCGCCCAACGCTGCGCCGGTCCAACCACCGACACTGCGCGCACCCAAATCCAACATCGCGGCTTCCGCACCTGTGCGATTGTCACGCGCGTACAGGTCGGCAATCTTTGTCCCTTCCGTGGCGGCTTCAACGACGGTCGCAGCGGCGCCGCCGATGACGGTACCTCGCACCATGTTTGGACGCACGCGGATGGTGTGGTCGATGGTGCGTGCTTCTCGGATGTTGGGCGTAGTGCCTTCAACAACCTTGAGCGACGCGCGTTCATCGAAAACGGCTGCCGCTGTTGTCGGGCTGACCTTGTCGTTGTTGGGAAGGGTGTCCGCAAGTTCGGCGTGCCAGCGGCCTTGCGCGCGCCAACCATCGCGCAGGTTCTGGGTGGTCCGAGGGTCCTTCAGCCGAACGTCGCGTTCTGCTTCCAGTGCGGCGCCCGGCAGGCGGGTATCGCTATGACTGTCGTAGACCTGCGCGCCTTCGCGTCCGTAGAGCCGAATCTGGACCCCGGTCTCGGCCTGGACCTTGTCCAGATTCCCGGGCAGGGCATCGTAGACGTGTTTGCGCACGTCTTCGGGGACGTAACGGCCGAAGCCTTCGTCGTCCAGGTCTTCAGTAAATCTTCGGTCGACACCAAGTTCGCTTTCCAACCGATGCGCGACAACTCCGCGAATCTCGACTTCATAGCCCTTGGCCTGGAGATCCAAGATCAAGTCAACTGCGCTGTCGCCATTTCCTAGTGTCGTATCGAGGATGAGATTCCTGCGGCCCTCGACAGACGTGGATCGCAGTTCCTTGGCCCATTGGCTGGCATCGTTGTGGGTATATCCTGACCAGGTGTATGGGTGCTGCCGGACAAGGTGCGGAGCATCACGGTGCATCTCCCGCAGCGCATCGGGATCGATCGGGATGGCATCACCAGCAAGTTCTCGAATTGCGGCACGGGCAACGCCGCTCTTGCCAGCCCCTGGCTGTCCAGCGAGGACGATTGCCTTTGGGCGCTCCTGTGGGCTGGTGCTGTGCAGGCCACTGGCCGGAAGCACTTTCTCCAGAAACACCTGCGCATGGGCCTCGTTTGTCAAGCTCCAATCGGGTGCGCTCAACGCTCGAGCTCCCGAAAATAGTAGTACATGGACTCATCTGCTATCCATTGACTTTGGAGGCGCGTCCTAAGCATCAGCCGCTCTTTTTCATGTGCATTGGCAATATCCTCAGGACTCCCAGATGCCTCGGCAGCGGCAAGTTCGCCACTTGCCTCCAAGATGAACGTTCCCAATCTTCCTTTCAAAGCGGAGACTGCATCATTAAATGGCATTAGCGGAATCTGTCGTGACCGTTCGGCTGATCGATTCAGTACTTCCTGCAGTCGTTCGATATGCTCCGGATAGTCCTTGAGCATTTCACGGAGTTTGGCTGGAACTGGAGGCGGAGCTTGAAGCATAGTCGGTACCTATTCGGTGGTTTTGCGCGCTCTCGTTATTATATGTAAGTGCAGAGATGAGTTCATTGCAACTCAAGACTGGCTAGCCAACACGAGAATGGTCAGATGCCTCTGCTTTTGGTCTGGAAGTAGGCCGCTAGATCACTGATGTTCAGCATCCCGCCGCCCCCGCTTCTCGCCATGAACATCAGGTCGAGCTTTTTATTTGCCAGTGCAACGTCCTGTGGATTACCTGACTCCTCGGCGGTAATCAGTTCAGCTCGCGCCTCACCGATAAAGCCACTGAGGTAGTCCTCCAATACCCAGGCTGCGGCTTTAAAGGGCGGGGTGGACTTGATTCTTCTGTCCTTTACCGAATAGAGAGCGTTCTGAAGTCGTTCGATATGCTCCGGGTAGTCCCTCAGCATTTCCCGGAGCTTCGCCGGAACGGGGGGATGGGCTTGAGACATGGTCGGCACCTATTCAGCGGTTTGACACGTTTTCATCAGTATCTGTTCTGGCAGGTACGAGCTCAATGCCACCCACCGCCAGCCAAACAGCGGAAGGAGTCCTCAGGCGCCTCTCCGATTGCGGTCGAAGTAGGCGCGCAGCTCACTCAGATTCGCTAGCCCTATGTTTCCCGACCTGGCAAATGACATCAGTTGTTCCTTTTCTTTAGCTCGTTCAATGGCTTGCGGATTGCCCGAAGCCTCAGCAGCGTCCAATTCAACGCGCGCTTCGCTCTTGAAGGAACTGAGATAGTCCTCCAATAGCCAGACTGCGGCCTCGAAGGGTGGCGTGGACTTGATTCGTCTATCCTTTACCGAATTGAGAGCCTTCTGCAGTTGTTCGATATGCTCCGGATAGTCCTTGAGCATTTCCCGGAGCTTCGCCGGAACGGGCGGGTAGGGTTGAGACATGGTCGGCACCTATTCAGCGGTTTGACACGTTTCCATGAGTATCTGTGGTGGCAGTTACGAGTTCAATGCCATCCACAGCCAGCTGACTATCGCAAGGCGTCGTTAGACGCCTCTGAAATGGAGGTCGAAGTACTCCCAGAGGTCGTCGAGCTTGGCCATGCCACGATTGCTAGACCTAGCGAACGACATGAGTCGCTTTTTCTGATGGGCTTCAGCTATTACCGCTGGGTTGCCCGACTTCTCCGCAGCCTGGAGCTCATCGCTAGCTTCCATGATGAACGCTTCGAGCGTTCCTTCCAGGGCCCAGGTCGCATCATCGAGCGGCATGAACGGAATCTTGCGGGATCGCTCAACCGATCGATTTAGAACTTCCTGCAATCTCTCGATATGCCCGGGATAATCCTCGAACATTTCGCGGATCTCGGCCGGAACAGGAGGGGACCCAAAAGCCATGACTGTCGCCTTTTCAGCAGATCCATGCGGATTCGAGAGTATCCGCACATGCGTTGTTGGGTCCAATGTCATTCGCGACATTGGTTGGGTGGGTTGCCTGCCGCCTTGAGCGGGATTGGAGGCAAGGGGCGCGCCGAGGGAGAGCATCCACGCGTGTCGCGGGATCTACTGAAGCTACACTGGCCACCTGCGCCCCATGGAAGCTCGTCCATGTTCACTGGAAAAGTCGCGGTGGTCACCGGCTCCACCAGCGGTATCGGTCTTGGCATTGCCACGGCGCTCGCACGGCAAGGTGCGGACATCGTGCTGAATGGATTCGGCGATGCGCAGGAAATCGAAAGAATCCGTTCCAGCCTGGAGGCCGAGTTTGGCGTGTGGGTCACACATGATGGCGCCGACCTGTCCCGTGGCGATGCATTACGGGAAATGATCGACCGTGCCGTCGAGAAAATGGGGCGCATCGACATCCTGGTGAACAATGCGGGCATCCAGCACACCGCGTCGATCGAGGAGTTTCCCGTCGAAAAGTGGGATGCGGTCCTCGCACTGAATCTATCGGCGGTATTTCATGCAACGGCGGCTGCCTTGCCGTACATGAAGCAGCAGGGATCCGGTCGCATCATCAACATCGCGTCGGTGCATGGACTGGTTGCGTCGGTGAACAAATCGGCTTATGTGGCAGCGAAGCATGGCGTTCTTGGATTTACCAAAGCGACGGCGCTGGAAACCGCGGGCACAGGCATCACCGCCAATGCCATCTGCCCAGGGTGGGTGCGGACGGCGCTGGTCGAACAACAGATCACCGCATTGGCGGAGCGGGAGGGAGTGGATCAGGAGTCTGCCGCTCGCGCGCTGCTGGCCGAGAAGCAGCCAACGCTGCAGTTCGTGACGCCCGAGCAACTCGGCGCGATGGTGGTCTTCCTGGCCTCGGACGCCGCGGCGCAGATGACCGGCACGGCGCTTCCGGTGGATGGTGGCTGGACCGCCCGCTAGGCATTCCGATGACACGCTGAGCAGAAGCATCGTGGCGCGCGCCTGTGTGCAGGGATCACGGCGCAAGGCCGCCCACCATGGGGCGGCGCTACACCAGCCCTCTGCGATTGGTTCGCGCCCGCCGAGGAGGATCGGCGCGCCCAGGTGCCGCCGACCAAGGCCGAGGGTCGTGCAGCAGACCGGGCAGCAGTTCGTTCGCCGCCTCAGTCTCGCGTGGTCCACCAGAACAGCAGTGCAAGCGCGCTGACTGCCGCGCCCAGCAGGCACACGCCGTGCCATCCGGCATGGGCATAAGTGATCGTGGCGCTGAGCGCACCAAGCCCGCTGCCGACGGCGTAGAACACCATGTAGAGACCGACCAGGCGGCTGTGGGTCTCGGGTCGGTCACGGAAGATCAGGCTCTGGTTGGTGACATGCAGTGCCTGGCCGCCCAGGTCGAGCAGGACGATGCCGATCGCCAGTGCCCACAGCGACCAGCCCATCAACGATAACGGCCACCAGGCCAGCAGCATCAGCATCAGCGCTACGGCGCTGGTTCGCTGGCCCTGCCCGCGGTCGGCCCATTGACCTGCGCGTGCGGCGGCCAGCGCACCGACCACACCCACCAGCCCGAAAGCGCCGATGACGGTGTGCGAAAAACCATGGGGAGGCGCGCTTAACGGCAGCACCAGCGCGCTCCAGAAGATGTTGAACGCGGCGAACATCAGCAGCGCCAGAACGCCGCGCACTTGCAGCACCCGCTCCTGGCGCAGCAGCGTCGCCATGGATGCGAGCAGGCGTGGGTAGCTCATCGGATTCGGGGATGCGGGCAGGACCGGCAGTTGCCGCCATAGCGGCAGCGCGAGCGCGAGCATCAGCAGGGCTGCGCAGAAGTAGACGCCTCGCCAGCCCGCCAGATCGCTGACGCCGCCGGCGAACACGCGTGCAAGCAGCAGGCCGATGAACACACCGCCCTGCGCTGCGCCGACGACACGACCCTGCTCGTGCGGGGCGGCGGCACTCGCCGCATAGGCGATCAGCCCCTGCGTCATTGCCGTGCCCAGCAGACCCACCGCGAGCATGCCTGCCAGCAGGACAGGCGCGGACTGCGCCATGCCGACCACCACCAGCGCGATGACCAGCGCCAGAAGTTGCACGGTCATCAGGCGACGTCGGTCCATTCGGTCTCCCAGCGGGACCAGCAGCAACAACGCGGCGGCACAGCCGACCTGCGTGGCCGTGATCACGCCACCGACCGCGGCATGGCTGATGCTGAAGTCCTGCGCCAAGGTGTCCAACAACGGTTGCGCGTAATAGACATTGGCCACGCTCAGCCCGCTGGCCGCGGCGAGCAGCCCCACCAGACGTCGGGGCAATGAGGTCGAAATGGAGGAGGCACTCATGATCCGAAACCCGCGCAATCTGGTTGCAAAAAAAGACCGGTTGAATGCTCGCGCATGTAGTTTTAAAATGCAACCACTCGCCGTCCGCTTGTTGGACCTTCAGGAGATGCCATGCCGCCGCGCAACGCCTTGAATGACGCGCCGTGTCCCGTTGCGCGCTCTGTGGACCTGATCGGGGATCGCTGGTCGCTCCTCGTGGTCCGCGACGCCTTCGACGGCCTGCGCCGCTTCGGTGACTTCCAACGCAGCCTGGGCGTAGCGCGCAACATTCTCGCCGACCGGCTGCGCAAGCTGGTCGATGCCGGTGTGCTTGAAATGCAGGCCGCCTCTGACGGCACGTCCTATCAGGAATATGTGCTGACGGCGAAGGGCCAAAGCCTGTTCCCCATCGTCGTGGCGTTGCGGCAGTGGGGCGAACAGCATCTCTTCAAGCGTGGCGAGCGCCACTCGGTTCTTGTTGACAAGCGCAGCGGCAAGCCGATCCTGCGCATGGTGCCGCAGGCCCACGACGGCGCTGCGCTGCCGCCCGACGTTACGGAAGTGCGGAAGGTGCCGTAATGCGAGCCCGCTTGCCTGCCCCCGTGGAGCCGGCGAAACGTTGCACCGGTTGGCGCTGAGGCGGGCACGAAGGGGCCTCTGCGCCGCGCCATCCAGATACCACGTTGCACCTTATCTGATAGCAGCAAGACCCCAGCCGACGCATGCTGCGCGACTTGGCGGGCGTCTGTGTCTGACAGGCTGCGACGATCAAGGGCATAGGCCCCACCAATCGACGGTCATGGGGACTATGTGTCGTAAATGACCCGTACGTTGCCGTGGTTAGAGGTCGGAAGGCGACGTCCGGTGGCGTCTGAGGGCCATTTCGACACGCGTTTCTCGTGCGTCTGGGATAGTGCGGATTCAGACCAGTCCGATGGCGGATCGCTCATGACCCACGTGCCCATAGTCCATGTGACCGAGATGCTGGCGCATGCCTTCGGCATTCTTGCGAACACGGTAGTGCCGCAGCCCCACGCGCCTGACCGCGCCGTGGTGCGGTTCTTGATTACTGACCGTGACGGCGCCTGCTGGTTCCTGGACGTGTCTGACGCACGCCAGCGGGCTGCGGATCTGCCCGCAGAAGGCATCCAGTGCGTTGCCCGGCGCTGGGGGCGGTATTGGGCGGTGTTGCCGGCAGAGACGGCAGGCGCGGCCGCTGCGCCGGGGGCGTGGGTGGCTGACCCTGCCAGTGCGGTGGCACGCCCTCGGCTGGTGCTGAACTGCGCCGATGGTCGCGCGCTGGAGCGGGTGGGGAGCTGGCTCACGCAGCCTGCGGGCCTGCCCGTGGCCACCGATATCCTGGGCCAGTGCTTCGTCGAGGCGTGGGCCCGCCATCGCGAGGGGATTGCCGCTGTACACGCCCGCGCGGAGGCAGTGCGCGATGCGCTGGGACACCCAGCGGCAAGTGAGGTGGGCGAGGGGGAGAGGGCCGGGCAGTGGCCTATTGGCAGTGAGGCGTATCGGCACCAGCGCGTGTTGCGTCATCTGGTGGACAGCCAACACATCCTGCTGGGACCGCAGGCCGCCGCGTTTCCGATGCCACAGCGTCGTGCCACGCTTCGTCGTCTGACTGCCCTGCTTGAAGCGGTGCAGGCCAAGGAGATACTGCCTGACACGCTGTGGCGGGCAGGCTGAAGATACGTCGTTACCCGGTTGGGGTTGCCAGCCAGGGGCGGCGCTTACTCGCCCGGCTTGGCCGCAGCGCTCACCGCTGCGCTTTTGGCACGCCGTGCCAGCACCGCCTCACGGTGTGCGATGTAGGCGTTGGAACCGAGGATGATCAGCGCGCCGATTACCGTCCAGCGGTCCAGGACTTCGCCGAACAGCAGCCACGCCATCACGCTCACCAGCGGCAACTGCATGAAGCTGATCGGGGTGAGTGCGGAGACTTCGCCCAGGCGCAACGCGCGCGTCCATAGCAGCTGGCCCAGCGTGCCCAGGACACCGGTCAGCGCCAGCCATAGCCATGCGATGCCGGTCGGCCACACCCAGACGAACAGTGCCGGGATCAAGGACAAGGGCACCCAGAACACATACGTGTAGAACACCACCGTGTCGGCACTGTCCACGCGGGTGAGCTGCTTGATCTGGATCGCCACGATCGAACTGAGCACCGCCGCCGCCACGGCGACCAGGCTGCCGGCACTGAAGCTGCCCGTGCCCGGACGCACGATCACCAGCACGCCGATGAAGCCGATCACCACCGCCGCCCAGCGCCGCATGCGTACCGTTTCGCCCAGCCACAGCACGGCGGCGATGGTGACGAACAGCGGCGTCGAGTAGGACAGGGAAATCGCCTGCGCCATCGGCAGGTGGCCAAGCGCCCAGAAGGCACACAGCATCGAGGCCAGGCCGATCGCGCTGCGCAAGAAGTAGCGAGGCAACTGCTGCGTCTTCAGCGGTGTGCGACCCGGACGCATCAGCATCGGCAGCAAGGCGACCAGGCCGAAGGCATTGCGGAAGAACGCCACTTCCTGGGTCGGCACGTACGCAGTGGCGTAGCGGATGGCCAGCGCCATGAACCCGAACGACAGCGTGCTGCCGAGCATCAGCCACGCAGCGCGCAGCGGCGGCGCGCCGGTGGTGGACAGGGCAGGGGTCACCACTGTGCGCCGATCAGGCGCGGCTCCGGCTCAATGGCGACAGAGAACGTCTCCAGCACGGAAGCCGAAATGCGACGCGCCAGCGCAAGCAGCTCCGCGCCGGTGGCAGTGCCATGGTTGACCAGCACCAGGGCGTGGCTTTCGGCCACGCCGGCGTCGCCTTCGCGGAAGCCCTTCCAACCGCAGTGCTCGATCATCCATGCGGCAGATACCTTGCGCTGGTCCTCGCGCTCGGCCGGGTATACCGGCAGGTCCGGGAAGGTCTGCTGCAGCACCTCCACCTGGTCCACCGTGAGGATCGGGTTCTTGAAGAAACTGCCGGCGTTGCCCAGTTCGTTGGGGTCCGGCAGCTTGCGGCTGCGGATGGCGATCACCGCGTTGGCCACATCCACCGCGCTGGGCAGTTCAACACCCTGGGCCTGCAGTTCTTCGGCAATACCTGCGTAGTCCATGCGCAGTTCGTGCAGCAGCGGCAGCCGTAGCTCGATGGCGGTGATCAGGTAACGCTCCGGTTGTTGCTTGAACACGCTGTCGCGGTAACCGAACGCGCACTGCTCGTTGTCCAGCCGCACCCAGTCGTTGGCCTCGCGGTCCCACGCTTCCACGGTCTGGATGAACTCACCTACCTGCACGCCGTAGGCGCCGATGTTCTGGATCGGCGATGCACCGCAGGTGCCGGGAATCAGGGCCAGGTTTTCCAGCCCGGACAGCCCGTGCTGCAGCGACCACAGCACCAGTTTGTGCCAGTTCACCCCGGCGGCGGCGCGCACGATGGTGTGGTCGGCGCGGTGCTCCAGGATCTCGATGCCCTGGTTGGCGAACACCAGCACGGTGGCGTCCACATCGCCGGCCAACAGCACATTGCTGCCACTGCCCAGCACCAGCAGTTCACCTGCGGCGACCTCGGGCAGCGCCAGCGCGTCGGGCAGCTGGGCCGAATCCTGGATCTCCAGCAGGCGGGCCGCATGGGCCTGCACATGGAACGTATTGAGGCCAAGCAGCGATGCGTTCTCAGTCATCGTCCAACCGGTCGCCACCATCACAGCCCTCCTACCGCGCCACGACTGGGCGCTTCGCGGCGGCGACGGATCGCCTCCACGCATTCCGATACCAACGCAGGGCCACGGAAAATCATCCCGCTGTAGACCTGCACAAGGGCAGCACCCGCTGCCATTTTCGCCACCGCATCGGCACCGGAAGTGATGCCGCCCACGCCGACCAGCGGCATGCTTTCCGGCAGGCGCGCACGCAGGCGGCGCAGTACCAGAGTGGACTGGTCCAGCAACGGCGCACCGGACAGCCCGCCGGCTTCGTTGGCCAGCGGATCCCCCACGATGGCGGTGCGGTCGATGGTGGTATTGGTTGCAATCACGCCGTCCACCTGCAGTTCGGCCAGCACACGGGCGGCCGCGTCGATGTCGCGCTCGTTGAGGTCCGGGGCCACCTTGACCAGCATCGGCACGCGCTTGCCGTGCACGCTGGCCAGCTGTTCCTGGCGATCGCGCAGGCCGGCGACCAGCTGCCGCAACGCGTTCTCTTCCTGCAGCTCGCGCAGTCCGGCGGTGTTGGGCGAAGAAATATTCACCGTGATGTAGTCGGCCAGCGGATACACCTTGTCCAGGCACGCGATGTAATCGTCCAGCGCGTTCTCGTTGGCGGTGTCCTTGTTCTTGCCGATGTTGATGCCCAGCACCCCGCGGCGGTCGCGTGCACGCTCGACATTGCGCACCAGCGCGTCCACGCCGTCGTTGTTGAAGCCCATCCGGTTGATGATGGCGCTGTGCGCCGGCAGCCGGAACAAGCGCGGTTTGGCATTGCCGGCCTGCGGACGCGGGGTGATGGTGCCGATCTCCACCGAGCCGAAGCCCAGCGCGAACAGCGCATCGATGTGCGCGCCGTTCTTGTCCAGCCCCGCGGCCAAACCGACCGGATTGGGGAAGGTCAGGCCAAAGGCAGGGGTCGGCAACGGGGCGATGCGCGGGGCGATCAGGGGCGTGGTGCCGATGCGGTAAGCCGCATCCAGCGCGGACAGGCCGAGGCCGTGGGCACGCTCGGCATCAAGCGAGAACAAAAAGGGACGGGCAAGCGAGTACATGGGCAGATCAGTCCAGCGTGCCGAGGAAGGCACGGGTTTGGTATTCAAATGCCACCCGGCCATCAACGGCGTGGGTGTCGAACAGGGTACGCAGCGCGGCCAGCATGGCATCGTGCCCCGGCTGGCCGACGGTGGGCGCATACGAGGAAGACAACAGCCGACCCTGCAGTGCGTCGAAATCGAGCATCTGCACATTGGGGAAGTGGCCGGTTGCCTGCAGGCCGCCGGCGAACCACTCGCGCATCTGCTCGTCGGTCTGGTAGCGCTCGGCCACGGCGCTGTAGTCGGTGCCGAAATCCAACAGCAGCTGCTCGTAGCCACGCAGGAACGGCGAGGCGTCGAGCAGGCGCGAATTCCAGTACACAAGTACGCGGCCGCCCGGTGCCAGGATGCGCTGCCACTCGGCGCGCACGGCCACGGTGTCGAACCAGTGGAAGGCCTGCGCGGCACTGACCAGGCCCACGCTGGCGTCGGCCAGCCCGGTCGCTTCGGCGGTGCCGTCGATGGCGCGGAAATTCGGGTATTCGGTGCCCAGCCAGGTCTCTGCGGCCGCGCGCATGGCGGCGTTGGGTTCCACTGCGATCAGCGGATGGCCGGCGGCCAGCAGCATCTGGCTGGAGATGCCGGTACCGGCGCCGATGTCAGCCACCAGCGCTTCATGCGGCACGCCCTGCTCGCTGTGCAGCCACTGCAGCAGGGCAGGCGGATAGCCGGGTCGGAAGCGGACGTAGTCGTCGACGCGGTTGGAAAAACGGGATGCGGATGCGGGGGTGCTCATGCCCACCTCATGAGTTCATGTGGGCCAACCAGGCCAGGCCGCCGAAGAACAGGATGAAGGCACCGACGGCCAACAGCGCGCCGATCACCATGACGTAGCCCAGGATCAGCCCGCCGATGGCCATGCCATCGCCGTCCAGTTCGTAGGGGCGGCGACGGATATCGGCACGGGCCATGTGGCCGGTGATGATCGCCCCGATGCTGGCGATGAAGGGCAGCACAGTCCAGCTGCAGATCCCCAGGACCAGGCTGGCCACGGCCAGTCCACTGGTTTGACGGTTAGGCACGCTCATGCGGGACCTCCTTGGTGGAGCGCCCATGATAGAGGTTGTGGCTCGACAAGCCCATGCCGCTGGCGGACAAAGCCCCCTGCTCAGCCCATCAGTACCTGGCCGCCATCGACGTTGAGTACGTGGCCGGTGATCCAGCGCGCCAGCGGCGAGCACAGGAAGAGGGCGGCGTTGGCGATCTCTGCGGGCTCGCCGAAGCGGCCGAACGGGATGCGGGCGAGGGTGCCGTGGTACAGCGCAGGATCTTCCACGCGACGGCGATCCCACAGGCCGTCTTCGAACTCGATCGAGCCCGGCGCAATGGCATTGACCCGGATGCGGTCTGCGGCCAGCGCCAGCGCTTGGCTGGTGGTGTAGTGCGAAAGCGCCGCCTTCGCGGCGGCATACGGTGCGCCGCCCGGGCGCGGCATCTGCGCGGCGATCGAGGACAGGTTGAGGATGCAGGCGTCGGCCGATTCCCGCAGCCAGGGCAGGGCGAGGCGCGATGCCCGTACCGCCGCCATCAGGTCGACCTGCAGGCTGGCGGCCCACCCGTCTTCATCATCAGCCATCCCGTAGCCGGTGGCATTGTTGACCAGCACATCGATGCCACCGAGAGCGTCGGCGGCAACCTGCAGCCAGTGGTCGATCTGCTCCAGGCGGGAAAGATCGGTTACGTGCGTGTGCAACGGGGTGCCTTGGGCTTGGGCATCGGCCCGGAGGGCGTCGAGCCCGGCCTGGCCGCGTGCGCAGACCGACACCGAGGCACCGGCAGCGGCGAAGGCCAGGGCCATGCAGCGGCCGATGCCCTTGCTGCCGCCGGCGATGACCACCCGGCGGCCGGTGAAATCAAGGCGAGGAGCATCCGACATGAAGGGGCTTCCCTGTAGCGCCGAGCCACGCTCGGCGGTGTGCCGGTCCGGTCGGGGATGCGCCGGATCGCGGCGTTGGGCAGGTAGTCGCCGAGCGGGGCTCGGCGCTACCCGGGTTTCCGGTTACAGGTCGAACTTGATGCCCTGGGCCAGCGGCAGCGAATCCGAATAGTTGATGGTGTTGGTCTGGCGGCGCATGTAGACCTTCCAGGCATCCGATCCCGATTCACGTCCACCACCGGTATCTTTCTCGCCACCGAAGGCGCCGCCGATTTCCGCACCGGACGTGCCGATGTTGATGTTGGCGATGCCGCAATCGCTGCCGGCTGCCGATAGGAAGCGCTCGGCGGTCTTCAGGTTGGTGGTGAAGATCGACGAGGACAGGCCCTGCGGCACGCCGTTCTGCATGTCGATCGCTTCGTCCAGCGTGCTGTACTTCATCACGTACAGGATCGGGGCGAAGGTCTCGTGCTGGACGACGTCGTCGCTGTTCTTCAGGCCGGTGACGATGGCCGGCAGTACGAAATTGCCGGCACGATCGATGCGCGTGCCGCCGGTCTGCACGGTGCCGCCGCTGGCCTTGGCCTTCTCGATCGAGGCCAGGAACTGCTGCACGGCGCCGTCGCTGTTGAGCGGGCCCATCAGGTTGGCCGGGTCGGTCGGATCGCCGATCTTGCCTTCCACTTGCTTGTACGCCTTGATCAGCGTGGCCAGCACGTCGTCATGGATGGATTCGTGCACGATCAACCGGCGCGTGGTGGTGCAGCGCTGGCCGGCGGTGCCGACCGCACCGAACACGATGCCCGGGATGGCCAGCTTCAGGTCGGCGGTTTCGTCCAGGATGATCGCGTTGTTGCCGCCCAGCTCCAGCAGGCAGCGGCCCAGGCGATGAGCGACCTTCTCGGCGACCGTACGGCCGACCTGGGTCGAACCGGTGAAGCTGATCAGCGGCACGCGCTTGTCGGCCACCATCTTCTGCGACAGCTCGGTGCCGGCATCGTTGATCAGGAAGAACAGGTCCGGGAACCCGCCCTCGCGCAGCGCTTCGTTGCAGATGCGCATGGAAGCGATGGCGGTCAGCGGGGTCTTGTTGGACGGCTTCCACAGGCAGATATCGCCGCAGATGGTGGCCAGGAACGAATTCCACGCCCACACCGCGACCGGGAAGTTGAACGCGCTGATGATGCCCACCAGGCCCAGCGGCTGGTACTGCTCGTACATCCGGTGGCCCGGACGCTCGGAGTGCATCGTGTAGCCATAGAGCATGCGGCTCTGGCCCACGGCGAAATCGGCGATGTCGATCATCTCCTGGACTTCGCCGTCGCCTTCCGGCTTGCTCTTGCCCATTTCCAAGGCGACCAGCGAACCCAGCGCGTCTTTGTTGGCGCGCAGCGCTTCGCCGCACAGGCGCACGGCTTCGCCACGGCGCGGTGCCGGGGTGGTGCGCCATGCCTTGAAGGCTTCCTGCGCGCGGGCCACGATGGTTTCGTAGTCGGCGTCGGTGGTGGCATGGACCTGGGCGATGGCTTCGCCCGTGGTCGGGTTCACCGGGGTGATCACACCGGCGTCGGTGGCCGTGGACCACTCCCCGTTGCCCAGGTACGTACCCGCGTTGATCGCATCCAGGCCCAAGGCCTTGAGCAGCTCGGAAGACATGCAGACTCCTGTTTCATCATGTTGTTCTGGTGCCGCCGCGGCACGGGATGCCGGCGGCGAGCTAAGCCGATGATGGTAGCAGAGGGGCCGGCGGGGGCATGGTGCGGTGCGGTGGGGCGTGACGACGTCACCGCGCCTCATTGCCCCTGTGTTATCACGTCACTGGTAGCGCCGAGCCATGCTCGGCGGGATTCGCCTGCGCCATTGGGCCCGCATCGGATGACCATTCAGGCTGCTTTCGATGAAAACACGATGCACTGGCGGGTTCGATCTGTTCGACAGACCGCAGGTGATCACGCATGGCGTGGGACCGGCATGTAATTGGACGGGCTGGGCAGGAGCCGTCAGCATGAAGAGCTGCCCGCGAGCCGTCAGAGGTAGTGCTGCCCGCCGCCACGCTGTATCCTTCACACCCTCGATCTGGCCCCGTAGCTCAGCTGGATAGAGCGTCCCCCTCCTAAGGGGAAGGTCGCCCGTTCGAATCGGGCCGGGGTCACCAGAATCAATGACTTAGCGCGCTATGAGCAGGAGTCTTCTGCTCTATTCTGCCGTGTTTCGTATCCGATCTGGCACAGTTGGCACAGCGTGTTAGGTGACGCCCGCGCATTCGCCCCGTACCTTTGGGCGCCTTCCTAGCTCCAAGCGAGCGCGCACCAAATGACGGCCTGCTGAAGTGGCGTGCGGCACCGTTAGTGGCGGTGTCTTTCACGCTATGCTCACCTGTCGAAGACAAGTCAAGGATGGAGGGGTCAGATGGATTTGGAAGCAGAGATCGCAACGCTGGTCAAGGTCGTAGGCGGCTTCAAGCCTGGGAAGCCTCTTGAAGGATTCATCACCCATATCCGATTCCCTCAGTTCAAAAGCCTTGAATCCAATGCGACCGTAAAGTTCGATTTTCCGTTTACCGCTCTGGTCGGCCCAAATGGAGTCGGGAAAACCTCCGTCCTGCATGCGCTATACGGCGCGCCTTTTGGCCAATCAACTGCTCAGTTCTGGTTTGCAACCGACCTGGATCCAATTGCGGGAACTAGAACGAACCCGCAGAGATTTATCTATGGCCACTGGAATGCATCATTCAACGGGGTAGTAGAGACGCGAAAAGCCCGGCTTGGCAAGGCTAGAGACTACGACTATTGGGAGCCTTATCGGTCGAGCAAGGCTGATGGCATGAGCGACATGCCTAAGGGTAAGTACGACGGTATGTCCAAGGATCGTTGGAACCCCGTCCGAAGAGACGTCGTCTACATTAACCTCAAGATGTCCTTCGGTTCGTTTGACCGATACTTCTACATGGATCAGGGAGGAAGCTTAGGAGATCGCCGGGCGGTAATGCTACGCGAGGCTAAGCGGCTCAAGCGAATTAAAGACACCGGGGCTACGTCGTACTCCCTCGGTGGGCGTGAGCGAGTGTTCGGCAATAGGCTTTTGACAAAAAGCGAGCTTGACGCGGTTTGTCTAATCCTGGGGCGAAAATACGACAGTGCAAGGGTGATCGAGCACTCGCTATACCCAAAGAATCGCGGCAAGGATATGACGGTAGTCTTCAATCGTGGATTCGAGTATTCAGAGGCTTTCGCCGGAACTGGCGAGGTTTCCGCGGTTAGCGTTGTCATGAAGGTTGTGGGTGCGAAACCAAACTCTCTGATCCTCCTGGATGAGCCGGAAACGTCTCTGCATCCAGGGGCGCAGCGAGCGCTTCTGAAGTTCCTGCTCGATCAAATCAAAATTCACAAGCACCAGATCGTGGTTTCAACACACTCGGCGGATCTTTTGGAGGGGTTGCCAGACTCTGCGATCTGTGTTTTTGAAGACAATGGCGAGGGTAAGGCGCGGGTTATCAACGGGTGCTCTCCCCTTGTGGCACTTCATCGAATCGGAAGGGCGCCAGCGGGGAAGATCCGCGTGTTGGTTGAAGATCCAATGGCCCAGATGCTGGTTGAAAAAGCGATTGAGTCCTTGGACGACGGCGAGCGGGCAATCGTGGAAGTCCGTGTGGCGCCTGGCGGTGCTGAGGCAATGTTCGTACATCATGGCCCCGGTGCAATGCTCACGGGAGATGATGTCTATTTGCTTCTCGATGGAGACAAGCGGAAGGTGGATTGTTTCTCCGACCCCGCAGGCATTGCTCCAGCGAGGTATTCAACGCTTCCAGCTCTGCTCGAGAAGGAATTGGGTGCCAAGCCTAAGTTCTTGCTGGCCGGAGGAAATGACGAAGATGGTAGGGCTCGCGCCGAGATTGCCGCTCATCTGAATTATTTGACGTGGATTGGAGAAAGGCTGCGCTATCTGCCCAAGCTCTGTCCTGAGCAAATTATCATCGACGGATTCCCTGCTTGGAAGTGCGCGGTTCCTAAAACCTCTGAGGATTCTAAAAAAATACTGGCCGAGGCTTTGGCATGCGGCGTCGAAGTTACCTCGCAAGACGTTCTCGTGCTTGCCAAGGTCGCAATAGGGCAGTTGGCCAAGGACAACCCGGATCTTGCTACAATAAGAGCATATCTGGCGGCTTGGATTCAGGGCCGCCGGCGATGACCGAGGCGCGAATATGAAGCACTGTGACAAGGCGGAGCTTTTGACTACTGCTATTGATTTGTTCAGCGGGTGCGGCGGCCTGAGCCTCGGTCTGCGTCAAGCTGGCTATGATGTAGTCGCTGCCGTTGAAGTCGATGCGAAGGCTCAAGAGACATATCGTCTCAACCACCCTGACGTAAAGTTGTGCTCGACAGACATCCGCGAACTAGACCCCTCACAGCTACGAGAAGAGCTGGGCCTTCGTGTTGGTGAGCTCACGCTCCTAGCAGGCTGCCCGCCATGTCAGGGTTTCTCGAGATTGCGCACAAGGAACAAGGTTGCGTCTATCGATGACCCCCGTAATAACCTAGTACTTGAGTTTCAGCGCTTCGCAGAGGCGTTCAGGCCTCAGAACGTGCTTCTGGAAAACGTTCCCTCGCTGCAAACAGATGCGCGGTTCCTAGCATTTGTGTCAAAGCTAGAGGGCATGGGCTACAAGTGCTTGGTAAAAGTCATTGATGCGGCCGATTACGGTGTTCCTCAGCGGCGTAAGCGTCTGATAATGCTTGCCTCCTTGATGGGGACACCGGTGCTTCCTGAGCCCGTGGCGGAGCGCTGCACGGTAAGAATGGCGTTGAGAGGCGTGGTCGAGCCAGGCGATATCGACGATCCATTGCACTCGGTCCCGGAAAATCGATCCGATGCAGTGCGGAGGATAATTGAATTGATCCCGAAGGATGGCGGAAGTCGTCGCGATTTGCCGGAGAGCTTGGTACTTGAGTGTCACAAGAAAAGCAGTGGATTTAGTGATGTATACGGACGCATGGCATGGGACAAGGTTGCTCCTACCATAACAAGTGGTTGCCATAACCCATCGAAGGGTCGATTTCTACACCCGGAGGCAAATCGCACAATAACCTTGCGCGAAGCCGCCCTGCTTCAGGGCTTCCCGCCTGACTACCAGTTTGTTGTAGGCCATGGAAAGGAGTCGATAGCGTTGATGATTGGCAATGCGCTTCCACCGCCACTGATTGCAGCTCATGCAGGCAGTTTTATTTCGAAGGTGTTGTAAGCACCATCGAAATGGCGGGGCCGATCTGCACTGCTTCCTCTATGTACCTTAGCGATTAGAAACGTAGGAGCTTGACCGCGCGGTCATTTCCTTCTGGAGTCAAGTGAGCGTAGTACTTCTCCGTGGTGGCGTAGTCCGCGTGGCCGGCCAGCACTTGCACACGACGCAGAGGAACGCCTGCCATAACCATGTGGGCGCAGAAGGTGTGGCGTAGCCTGTGCAGGTGACCGCCAACGCCCGCCATCTCGGAGTCCTTCTTGAACCAGTCCGACACCGTGTCCTTGTGCACGGTCACTAGTGGATCAGGCAGGTGCCGCAGTGCCCACCTTGCATATCGGTTAAGCGGAACCTCCCGCCACTTGCCGGACTTGGTACGGCCGGCGCCGGTCTCATCTGGATCGCTTTCCACCAGGAGGCGGCTGCCAACAACAGACGCCTTCTCCAGGCCGATGATCTCACCACGGCGGAGCCCCGTGTGTGCCATGAACATCCAGAGCGGTGCGCGCGTCGGGTTCGCCCGGTAAAGGCGGCGCATAGCGGCCCGGTCGTAGAATTTAACGGCGACGCTGCGCACGCCCCTGGGCGCTTTGACTGCTGCCATCGGGTTTACATCCAGTTCCTTCCACTCCATGCCGCGGTTGAAGGCCGCCTTGAGCCTGCGGATCTCTTTGCCGAGCGTCTCTTTTGCCGCCTTGTCGTCCAGCAGCCTGGAGCGCTTGTACTGCTCCACCTCGACCGCGCGGATGCTGTCGATCGGCCGGTAGCCGAAGCGCTCGATAAAGCGCTTCATCTCGCTCCGTGCTTTCGAGATCGTGGTGGGGTGCTCGGCGGCGTACCAGTCCAGATACCATTCCAGGTAGTCCCGGACCTTCGGGAGGCGTGCGAGGATCCGAACCCCGTGGGTCAGCTCGGCTTCTTTCGCGCTACGTACTCCCTCCGCCTCACGGGCGCTAAGTTGCCCAATGGACCGACGAAAGCGCTCACCGCCCTCGACCCAGTCGATGTAGGCCTTTGTGCCTCGCCAGTAGAGTCGGACCTTCGCCATTCTTCAGCACCTTGGATCGCGGCATAGAGCGCCGCCTTTTCGTACAGCTGCTTCCCCATGAAGCGTCGCGGCGTCAGGCCGTAGCTCAGGGCGTTCTTGCGGAACTGGCTGTTGGAAACGCCGCAGTAGTGCGCGGCTTCCTCAACCGTCAGCCAATCCTTTCCGGATAGGTCTAGATTTTCAGCCGCTCCCACTCGGTTCTCCTTTGCGCCTGTAGGGCGCCATGATCCGTTCGACCTCTGTTTCGTTGCCGTTGACCAGTGCAATCAGCGCCAGGCCTCGCGCTTCCCAAAGCCGCACGACCCCTTTCCGTGCGCGCGTCAGGTTCACTCCCGAGCGCCGGGCTAGCTCGTGGCCAACTTCCCGGTGGTCGAGCGCTTCTGTCTTAACCAGGTCAGCCATCGCTCACGGCCTTGCGATCTATCAGGGCCAGCGCATCGCGGAACTGGCTGCGAATGTTCACGCCGAACGCGTGGAGCTCGTTGCGGGAATACCCATCAACCGACGCGCAGCAGACACAGAGTGCCTCGGCGGCCTGTAGTGCCGCGCGCACGGGCGCGAGTTCAACTGTTTGCGCGGGTGGCGCGTGCTGCGCCAGCAACTCAAGGATGGTGCAAGCATCCTTGAAGTCGCCCATGTACCCGGTCAGGTCCGGATCGTCCTCCCACATGTAGAGCACGCCGGCGGCGCTGCGCAGCGTAGCGGCTTCCGACACCTGCCTCACCGGTTCGGCGGCTACCAAATTGATCAGTGCGACCAAGTCGGTGATGCCAGCGCCGGCCTCTCCATAGAGCTTGGTGGCGATGGCCTGCACCAGGTCGGCGGCGGTCTTGCCCGCCATGGTGTTCTGCTGGTTCATGCGGCGATCCTCAGGTCTGCTTCGGCCGGGTCCAGATTGGCCTCGGCGAGTGCGAAAAGCGGCGGAGGGCTGACGCTGTTGCCGACCATGCGGACCTGCGCAGTGGTCTTCAGCGGTGTGCCGTTGGCAGTGCGATCGATGATGTAGCTCAGCGGGAAGCCCTGTGCGCGGAACAGCTCATGAGGCTTGAGCATGCGCAGACCGATATCCACGATGACGTAGGGGGTGCCCTTGATCAGCACGGTGACCAGCGCGAGGCGGTCCTTTGTGGTGACGGTGTCGAGCGGGTTACGGCATCGCGCGGTCATGGACCTTCCAGAACATGTCCTTCAGTTCCTGCGGGAGGTCGGTACGTGCGCGGCATGCCAAGAACGCGCGTTCGACGATCAGCCCTGCTTCCGAAGCGTCGGCGTTGCCAACGGCTGCCGTGATCGCGCGCTTCTTGCATTCGTCGATAAGCTCTTTGTCGGAAAACTCATCGAGGTCGACGTCGACCTCCACAGTCACGTACGGCATGGCGATCTCCTCAGGCAGCCAGGGCGGATTCGTCAACCTTGGTGAAGGGGTACTTGGCGGCCTGGTCTTTGATGTGGGCGCCGAAGTGCTTGCCCTTCGACTCGGCTGCCTGGAAGGCTGCGAAGTCCTCGGTGGTGAAGTTGGCGTAGTGGTACAGGCTGCCCGGGCCGACCACGCCGCCCTTGCGGCTGGTGAAGCGGATGGCCAGCCGCTCGGATTTCCTTGCTGATCGGAAGAAGCCGTTCCGCGCGGAACCTTCGAAAGGCCTTGGCCTGTACCGGTACTACATGGCCCCGAAAGGTTTGCTCCGTGCGTCCGAGATGCCTGCCGGCTGGGGCCTTCTGGAGGTTTCAGGGAGGCGCGTATTCCTGACCTCCGGCCACGAGCCGAAGACCTGGCACCAAGGTCACAACCCATGGGCATTCGAGCGCCGTTTCCACGAAGGCGAGATGCAGATGATGTTGTCGGCCATGGCTCGCATCAAGGTGCGCGTCGGTGCAGCGGAGTTCCATTCCATGCTTCAACAGCGGCTTATGCAGCCAGCGCCGCAACCCAGCACTCGCGCGGCGGAAACCGCTGCCGCGTGGGCGGCCGTCCTTGCGGAGAAAGCAGCATGAGCGGAATCCAGCCTTCCGACTGGCAGGAGCGCGGCGAGGGCATGATGACGCCGAAGCAGCAGCGCATGCTCAACGCCATCTGCGGCGACTTAGCCGCTGGCCTGTCCTGGCACGGCCAGCGCCTCACAAAGGACGACTGGCGGCACATGGTGGCCGGCACGATGCTGGGCTGGCGCCTGATGCCGGCGATTGACCGGGGGCAGGGCGCCCCTGGTCACATCATGCTGGGCGGATCCAGCATGAAGCTGACGAAGTCACTCGCCTGCGACGCCATCACTGTGCTGGTGCACATTGGGGACCACCCGGAAGAGCAGGGCATGCATGCGCGGCCGGTGCGCTGGTCGGACACGGTGCTGCTCGGGCTGGGGCACAACCCGCGCGACTTCGCGGAGGCAGCATGACTAGCTGCGGGACATGCAATATTTCAGAGAGGTTTTGGTTCTCTGGGGCGCAAGGCGTCGATTTTTACTCCCACCTCTGCCGCGAGATCACGAATATTACGGCAGGTCCTTACCAGCGTTACAAATTCTTGCTGGGCATGCCGGTTTGCTGGAGATCCGGGCGCTGGGTACAGGGCCAAGTACTCTTCGACGCCGACTACGACCGCAATTATCAGTACATCCAAGGCTTCGAGCTGGATGTGCAGTTCGTCGCTGACGATCACGTCAGTATGTGCGAGCCGCGCTTCAGGCAAAGCTTTTCGAAACTGGATGAGGATTCTACGGTAGGTGTAGACAGTCGTTGGTCGTCGGCGGAACAAGTCATGGCTCTTGCCAACCATGATCTCTGCGGCGTGGTACGCGAATCTGCACGCATTTACTCCGCTTCTCAGCTTGGTCCACCGCGCTGTATCGGTGTGAAACTCGCGCATTCTCTGCAGGTGAGCATCTTGCAGCTTCAACTTTCCGGAGTTAATCGCAATCTTGTTCGCTGCGTACCCAACTGTGAGCGTGGCGGCGACTGCAGCCCAGCCGTAACCGGTTGCTCCCGTGATGAGCTCAAAGAGCGTTGCGTGACCCAGGACAATGATTCCGGCAAACAGAGTTCCGCCTGCGAAAGCGAGGGTGGCCACGATGATGCTGTCGCGATGATGTCTTTCCAAGGGCAAAGCCTCCATGTTTGCGAGCAGCGATTTTACAGCTTCGGCGGGAGGTGCTGATGCACAGTAACTACCGCGATCGCGCCCTGCTGGACGCCGTATACCAGGTCGAGTGCACCCTGCAGATCGAGAATTGTTGCGAAGGCGGCTTCGGCGAGCCCGCGCACAGCAACCAGAGCCGGCACGGCAAGGGTGGCGGGCTCAAGGCGCATGACTGCTTCGTGGCGGCAGGCTGCAGGGCATGCCACCGCGAGCTGGACCAAGGGCGGCGTTTCACCCGCGAGGAGAAGGCCGAGATCTGGCAGCGAGGGCACGAGCGCACGATGCTGGCCCTGTGGCAGATGGGCATGATCCAGGTGGCCGCATGAGCATCCGCATTGTGGTCTACGGCTCGCCAGCGCCGCAGGGCAGCAAGTCGTTCAAGGGGCTGGCCAAGAGCGGCCGGGCGATTCTTGCCGAGTCGTCGAAGAAGGTCAGGCCGTGGAGACAGGACGTCAAAGCTGCGGCGGAGCAGGTCCGTGCGCAGCTAGGCCTCGCGCTGCTGGATGAGCCTCTTCGCGTCCGGATGACCTTCACCCTGCCCAAGCCGACCAGTGCCTCGAAGCGCCGCGTGACGCTGCCCAGCAAGCTGCCCGATCTGTCCAAGCTGGTGCGTTGCACCGAGGACGCCATCACCGATGCGGGCGTCTGGCGCGATGACGCCAGGGTAGTGGAGTGCACCGCTGCGAAGCGTTACCCCGGCGAGGGCGCGGACGCTCTCGATGCGCCGGGTTGCGTGATCGAGATCGAGCGGCTGTTGCCATGACCGCGCCGCGCTACAGCGAGGAGATCGGAGGACCCCGGCACTCAGTTCGCCTGGGCCTGCTGATCGCCTGCCGGGTTGCTGACAAGTACCGGCGCCGCCTCCCCACCGTCCAGGAGCTGATGGACGACTTCGGCATGCACCGAGCAACCGCATATCGCTGGCGCGCCACCCTTGCGGAAGCGCGCGGCATTTCTACCAACAGCAGTACCCCAGGAGAGAACACCCATGGTTGACCGCCGCGAGATGCTGGCCCGCCTGAACCCGCAGACCGTGCGCTTTGACGTGGGGCAGGGCGGAGGCGCGCCCAGCCTGACGACTTCCGATATCGCCGCCGCGCTGGGCATGGTGCCGGCCGGCCTTGGCCGCGAGGTAATGGAGGCGGTGTACCTGCCCGACGGCGCCATGCGCCACCGGCCGAAGCTCGCCGAGGCGGTGCTGGCCATTGTCCGGCCGGAGTTCACCCGCCGCGCGCGGGCGCTGGCTGAAGCGGAGGATGACCTGAGCTTCTCGAAGGAGATGGTCAGCCTCAGCCGGCGCAATCTGTCAGATGCCCAGCGACGGATACTTCGGGATCGGGAAGCTGCGGTGGTGCTGGCCCGGTCGCACGCCTGGCCGAAGAATACCTATCAGCACCTACCCCGGATGGTCGATGCTGTGGTGGCCGAACTGGCAAGCGGCAACCGCTGTCCGAACTGCAGGGGCACGGGGCTGGTCAACGAAAAGGGGTGTCCGGAGTGCAGGTGCACCGGCATCGAGCCGCTGCCGGACCGGCGCAGGGCGCTGGCCATTGACTGTGATCCGTCTGCCTATACGAAGCGGTGGAAGGGCGTTTTCGAGTGGTTGCTGACAGAGCTGCATCAGGAAAACGAGCTCGCTGCGCGCCAGCTTTCTCGCGCACTTGGTGCCGACTGGTTCCACGCTCAGCCCCGCGCTGCGTAGCTCTCGAAAGTATGGTGTTGCCGAGTCCATAGATTCGCCTGTAGATTTCCTACCATCGCGTGGTTTGGCCACCGGCCAACGATCGTTCACTACGGTGCAGGCCGAGTGCGAGGTCTTCGAGCATCGAAAGGCGGAAGATCTTCAGGTATTGGATTAGGCCGACAAAGTAATTAAAAGAATTTGATTAATCTAGTCGCCTAGATTATTCTATCATCTCTAACAGGAGATGATCATGTCTTTGCCGCAGGATAAGCGTCACCGTTCGGCCCTCATGAGCCGCGTTGAGAAGGCCTGGCTTCATGGCGTGAGCCATATCACATGGGCCGAAATGTACCTTTGGTTCGACGTCGAAAAGATCGCGAAGACCCCATATAGGGGAATAGCGGAAGCATTTGACGAGGTGACCAACGAAGATTCTCCGAGGGTCAGCTACATAGAAGGACGCGGTGGAATTCACCTCGTTGTCCATGAAACTCGAGGCCAACACAAGCTGTTGTCATTGGCTGAAGCGGCCGAATGACGAACGTCTGTTGAGCCCAAGCCCCGCCAAGTGCGGGGCTTTTTCGTTTACGCCCGTCACCCCGATCCGGATTGACACTCGCGCCCAGCCGGCAGTGGGGCGGGCACCCATGCCGAGACTGCCCTTCCTCCTGTGGGGGATAGTGACCAGGATGCGCTGGCGTGATCCGAGAATGGATATCCGGCGGGTACTGGTGGGACTGGAACTCCGCGAACCTGCCTTAGCCGACCAGCTGCAACAGCTCCGGGACGTTGTTGCGCGGCGAGTTCACGGCCCGGCTAACCCGGTATGCCTCCATCGCAGGGGGCTCGCTGGCCAGCAGTATCGCCATGGCGTCGTCGGGCTCGGCCGCCAGCCACTCATCGAACTGCCCATGTTTCAGCCAGGCAAGCATGTCACCCTGGTGCCGTCGGGCATGGGCGAGCAGCGGTACTGCAGATAGGGCCGGCCATGAAAGCCGGCCCCTTGTTCAAACTACTGAACTCCTAGGTCAACTCTTTATTCCTTGAGCGATCTGCAGCAGCAGCGCTTGGCCCTGCTCTATTCGATTACCTTCGTCGGTGTAAAGCGTCAAGGTGAAGGATCGCTGGGGTGTCACCCAGCGTAGTTCCGCCTGCCCTTTACCATCATCAGAACGAGATGCGGACGCGCGTGCTGGCGTTCCGTTTACATTTTCGTTGAGAGTTTCACGGAACAGCGTTATCACTCTCCCTGAAGCAATGTAATCATTCTCTTCAAGGATGATTACACCGACCTTCGGGACTCTGTAAGAGCGTGTTACTCCTGTCCATTTACCTTCCTTGATGCTTCCGGTTGGCTCTGTACTCAGGAGCTCGGCGGCGCCGATCGGAGTCCGGGAGATTTCAGCTGGCGCGTATCCAAGTAGCTGTCTGATTTCAGCGTCACTTCGCCGTGTATCAGCTAGGCGCCCAAGTACTTCGTCGGTTGATGGAATGGCGCTAGACGCAGCCTTCAGAGTACCCTTGCTTTGATTCGCTATCCCCCGCGCGACGCTGTCTTTAGCAGAGGCAGGGGCGTCCCATTCCGCAAGTGGAATGATGATCAGCTGGCCTTCTCTCGTTGCCGAACCACGCGCCATTTGAAAGTTTTTTTCCTCGGAACTTTTAAGCGCACGTTCTTTAAGCCAGTCCAGTGTCTCTTGATTTGCCGGCGCTTCTGGAGGCGTCGTATGTTGAGCGCAAACCAGGGTCGGCGTGAAAACGGAAATAAAAGTAAGAAAAACTATCCTTGATTTCATATCGATCACCACTCCGTAATATTACAATCAGTCGCGCTCGTGGCCTCCTGGCCGGATTCCACTATTTGGCCATTTGGGTCGACCACGAGCCAATAGTGGGTGCCATCCACCCGCAGCGTGCCTGGGTCTTCGATATCGCCAGCGTAGTACCGCCACTTTCCATAGCCGACATCAACAAGACTATGGAGAGGAATTGTGTTCCCAAGCTGAGTGTGTGTGCTCGTGACAGAGCCGTTGAACGGGCGCAACTGCGGCCTGTCATACGTGATGGACTCATTGACAATGCCGATTACGCAGTTGGCCCTGCTGATTGCTTTAACTTCAGCAAACGCGGGTGTCGAAAAAAAGAGTGTCAGTGAGATGAGGTAGGGTAGCGGCTTCGCTTTGTTCCTTTTCATTTCGCTCCTTATCGGCGATATCCTTCGCCGGAACTTGTCTACCACTCGTTGACTCTTGGGTGCTACCTTGATATCTGCAAAGTGGGAGGCGAGTCAAAAAACTCCCGGGCGTCTTTGATTGTTTCGAAAGAAGCTGTTCAGACGGTTGCGCGGCATACATCAAGGGGCGCACGAAAGGCACACGACCCGCGCAAATCCCTTGTGCCGTAACGGGATTGGATTCCAATGAACGGTATCCTCAGCCGCC
Organism: Stenotrophomonas sp. 169; assembly: GCF_014621775.1. NCBI lineage: Bacteria > Pseudomonadati > Pseudomonadota > Gammaproteobacteria > Lysobacterales > Lysobacteraceae > Stenotrophomonas > Stenotrophomonas sp. 169. The sequence continues at coordinate 2,461,326 of NZ_CP061204.1, read as the reverse complement.
GTTATCAGCTCGGCCTGCCGCACCGGTGATCTGCTCCGGCATTACGGCCAAGGCCTGCTGGAGGGCAACGTGGGGTAGAGCAGGGGGCGATCCTGCATCTCGGCTTGTTGGTCTGCCACTTCCGGTAACACGTGGGCCCACAGGTCGGCCAAGCAGGCCGGATCGTGGTGCCGCGCGATCAGGGCATGCACTCCGTACTCCAGCGCCCTGATGTATCCGCGCGAGGCTCGAGCTCGCAGGTAGTAAGGCGTTCGAGGATCTCGTCTGTGGTCTGGGTCATGCGGCATCTCGGGGAGGCTGGCCTCAATCCTACAACCTCAGTCAGCTGCCGTTGCCTGCGTATCGGCCACTGCGACGGCCCGGCCGGACAATGGGCCGATGACGAGAGAGCACGCAGGAAAGGCGCGCTGGGCGCGCGGCAAGGCGGAGGACTTGCATAGGCAGGCCCGGGAGCTGGAGCAGGACCGGAGCGGCGATTGGCAGGCAATGGCGCGCCGCCGGCGAGGGGCTGCATGCCTGAGGCGGGAGGCCGACAGGTTCGACTCGATGGCCGCCAGATGGGGTGACCCCAAACTGACCCCAGCCGCCTGATAAGTCATTGATTGCGCTAGACCACCAATGATCGCGACTGAGCGCCTTAATCGTTGTTTTTGTTTATGTTCCCCAGCCTTGACATGGTAGGGGTTCCCTTCAAGACTGATGCACGGTTTGGAAAGGGACATCCAATGGCCCAGCGTGGCGAGATTTTGCGACACTGCCTTCGGTTCGTCGATGACTTAGAAGGCGCCTTGCGAGCATGCAAGGGGGGCATGAGTCAGCCAATGCCAGTGGCTGTAGGTGAAGGCTACTTCCTCCGCTTCCCAGTTCAGGACATCCTGCACGCCTTGGTGCTTAAGCAGGCTGCTCTACTGCATTATCTCCATGCTTCGATAGTCCTATGCGGCTCAGGGCTCATCGTTGCCCAAGGAGCCATGCAGAGAATGGCCGACGAGGCCGCCGATGACGTGTCTTTTCTGTCCCTGGGGGTGCTGAGAGGGATAACGAAGCGCCATGAAGATTTCTTGTCGGCCTTTTGGGCCGACTACATGGAAGATCCTGCTGCCACCACTGGACCACCGAAGCCAAATCAGGTGCGGCGCGAAAAGATCCTAGCTGCGCTCCACGACGGTTCTGAAAATCCCAGCCGCATGAGCGATATCGCCAAGCAACTTCATAAGACTTACTCAGGTTTCATCCATGCGTCGTCGGCAAATGTGATGGACCTATTTGATGCCTACGAGTGCACGTTCAGGGTAGATGGCGGGCCCGATTATCTCCTCGAAAGCTATGCGGAGGACCTCTGGAACTACGTTTACAGAGGCGGATTGGCCTATATTGCGGCGGCGAAGGCATTTCACTCGGATGCGCTAGTTCTCCGGCTGGAGGCTTCGATTATCAAGTTCCAAGATGACTGCGGCCGTGACGGCGACTATGGCGACAAAGCGCAGCAGTAAGTCGCCCATGTGACCCACGTTGCCCTAGCTTTTCAATTAGGCGCCACGGCGACAGGTCGCCTCGGTCTTGTCTCTGAGCGCATGCGCAATGGCTATTTCGGCGATATCGCCAGGGACTCGGTCCGTTCTGTCGCCAAGCCGCGGCTGGAGGGTAGCAATGTCCCGTTTGGACGGCGCGCCTTCCTGTACAAGGCGGAGAACACGGACTTGCATGGCGAGCCGCTCAAGACGCCCAACGGCCCTTCGAGAGCTCCGCTGGGCGGCACATATGGCACAGGATTGGCACAGCGAAGCATAAAAACCGCTTCCCATATGGGCTGATCGCCCCCTCCTAAGGGGAAGGTCGCCCGTTCGAATCGGGCCGGGGTCACCAGAGTTCCAAGCGCCATGCACCGCCGTCTCAGCGGCATCAGCAGGCGCAGATCAGTGCCGCGAATCCGCGCGCCGACGACCCGGCAGGAACCTCGCCTCCGACAGCGGCTGCGTCGCATGACAGCCGATGCATTCAATCAGCAATCGGCCATCGGCCGGGCTGCTTTCAATCTGCCGCTGCCCGCAGGTGTTGCAGAACAAAGAAAGACTGAGAAAACCGGTGGCGCCCCTGTCAGACGGATCAATCAGTTCGATGCAGAAGTAATGGGCCGTGGTCATGGGGTGGTGCCATTCGGGGACGTGTCTGTGTATCAGTCTCGCCGTGAATTCGATGCAGACGTTCGGCACGACGGCGCGTCCCAGCCCGTTTTGAAGCGCCTCCACCAGCAGGAAGCCTCGCCCCGGCATCGGCGCCGGCCCGCACTACGCTTGCGCCTACGCCATTGGTAGAGTGCGGGCTCACTCGGGAGGATGTCAGATGCCGCAGCACGTAGCCCCCACGCGGTCCTTCCTCCGCGGCGCAGCGCTCTGCCTGCTGGTGAGCGCGGCGCCCGCACCCGCAATCGCCCAGAACGCACTGCAAGCCGCAGGGCCCGTCGTCGACATGGCCTCCGTCCAGGTTACCGGCGAGCAGCCCGGTCCCGGTCTCTGGAAAGTCACGTCGCCGCAAGGCCATGTTCTTTGGCTGCTCGGAACGGTGTCGCCGATTCCTGCGGGCGTGCAGTGGCGTTCCACCGAGGTAGAGCAGGCCATTGCCGGCGCTGACCATGTGTTGGGTCCGCCGGGCTGGATGCCGGACGTAAAGATCGGGGTGTTCCGCGGGCTGACGCTGCTGCCGCTGGCGCTCAAAACCGCCAAGGACCCGCAGGGCCGCACGCTGCAGGAGATCATCGAGCCGGCGACGTACGCGCGTTGGTTGACGCTCAAGCAGACCTACCTCGGGCGCGACCGGGGCGTGGAGAACAAGCGCCCGATGATCGCCTCGGGCGAGCTCTACGGCGCCTTCCTGAAGCGCAACGGGCTGCGCGAGAGCAAGCAGGTGACCGAGGCGCTGGAGCGCATCTACAAGGACAACGACCTGGTGCCGGAAGAGGCGCGGGTGAAGTTGAAGATCGATGACGCCCGCGATGCGCTGAAGGAACTGCGCGGCACCGAAGTCGATGACCGTGCCTGCTTTGCGCGCACGCTGGATACGGTGGAGTTCGATGCGCCGGTGCTGCGGGAGCGTGCCTATGCGTGGGCGGCCGGTGACATCGCGGCGCTGCGGCGGCTCGCATTGCCAGCGATGGCGCAGACCTGCATGGGCGTGGTGCACGACTCGGAATTCGCGCGTCGGCGTGGCTGGAACGACCTGCCGGCGCAGACCAAGGCGCAGTGGCTCGGGCTGGTGGACAAGGCGCTGGCGCAGCACGCGATTACGTTTTCCACGGCGCCGGTGAGTCTGCTGATGGGTAGGGAGGATTACCTGGGGGCGTTGGCGGCGCGGGGGTATGGGGTGGAGGCACCGCCGGAGTAGGGCAGGGAGATTTGGGGAGATTCGCGGCGGGGTATTTGCGGGGGGTATTTGCGGGGGTAGAGCCGACTTCAGTCGGCTGGTTTTGGCCCCCGCAGCCAACTGAAGTCGGCTCTACCCGTGGCGCTGGCCCCCGCAGCCGACTGAAGTCGGCTCTACCCGTGGCGCTGGCTCCGCGCAGCCGACTGAAGTCGGCTCTACCAGCGGCTCTACCAGTCGGCTCTACCTGTGGTTCAGTGCGACAGCGGCAGGCGGGCGGTGAAGGTGGTGCCGGTGTCGGCGGCCGATGCGGCGGTCAGGGTGCCGCCATGGGACAGGGCGATCTGCGCGGCGATGTACAGCCCCAGTCCAAGGCCGGAATCCAGCCGCTGGTCGCCGGAGCGGTGGAAGGGCTTGAACAGTGTGTCCTTTGACCCTTCCGGGATGGCGCCGTGGTTCTGCACTTCCAGGGTCATGTCGCGGTCGTCCGCGCGCCCGCGGAGCACGATGGGCTCGCCCTGTTGTCCGTGGATCGCGGCGTTGATCAGCAGGTTGCCGATCAGCTGGCCCAGGCGGTCCACGTCGCAGTTCACCACCTCGGGAAGATCGAGGTCGATTTCCAGCGGGCAGCCGGGGTAGGGCGCCAGCGCCTGCTGGCTGACCCGGGTCAGGATGGCGGCCAGGCCGGTGCAGGGTTTGATGCGCAGGGCCAACCCGGATCCCAAGCGCCCGCGGGCGAAATCCAGGGTTACGTCGATCAACTCGGCCATCCGGTCCGCGCTGTCGTCCAGGTGCTGCAGCAGGTTCTGTTGGGCAGGCGATGCGGCCGACAGCGCCAGTAGTTCCGAGGTGACGCGTATGGCCTGCAGCGGATTGCGCAGATCGTGCGCGAGCACGGCGATGAACTCCTCGCGCTCACGGCCTTCTTCACGCAACGCGCTGTTGACCATCTCCGATGCCTGCAGCCGCTGTTCGGAGTGGGCGAGCGAGGCGCTGGACGTGTGCTCGACCGCACCCACCTGCTCGGCGACGACCTTGGCCAGCGCGTGCATGGCCCGCAGGCTTTCGTCGGTGACCTGCCGAGGCTCCGGGTCCAGCGTGCACAGGGTGCCGTAGACGCGCCCATCGGCCAGGACCACCGGCACCGAGATGTAGCTGCGGAACCCATGTGCGGCCGGAATCGGACTGCTGCAATGGATGGGGTCCTGCTGGGAGTCGCTGAACCAGACCGCCGCACCGGTCGCGGTGACGTCGCGGCAGAAGGTGTCGATCAGGTCCAGGCGCAGGCCGGCAGAAATGCCCATGCCGGCACGGTCCAGCGCATGGATGGCGCGCCATTCGTCATTGCTGACCTCCCCCACCAGTGCCACGCGCATGCCGCTGACCGCACACGCCAGCTCAAGGCAGGAGTGGAACGAGGGGAACGTACCGTCCTTGGAAGGAATTCTGCGCATCTGGCGGCGTACGCTTTCAAGGGCCTTCGGGCCCCTGCAGGAAAAAGTGAGGTGTCGATTGTGACATCTCGGACGAGCGGGCGCAGTTCGTGCGGCGTGCCTCTGATCCTGAAGAGTTAAGCATCCTGCGCGTAGCTCGCTGATTTTCTTGTCCGAAAGGCAGGTGGGTGTCCGGAAATGCGCACCGTTTCCTGTGCCGCGATCGGCTTCTTTGCCGCTGACCTCTCTATCTTCCGGCCGCGATATGGCGGTAAGCGCCCCGGAGGCACACCCATGCGCCTGAGACGCTTTCGCTATGCGTACGCCAAGCTGCGCAGCTGGCATGTCGGTGTGCTTGTTGCCGTGTCCTGCGCCGCGCGTTACGTGATCACCGGCGACAGCGGCCAGGTGCGTTCTCATGGCGGATGGCGCAAGTCGCGGCTGCGCAGTGCAACCGCGGCGGACAGCGACTGATCGGTGCGGCCTGACGCTTACCGCGCGCGATTCCAGCCCCGTCCTATAGGACAGAGCGGAGCGCCCGCCTACTTTGTGCCAAGGCAATTACGCCTCTTTCTGCTGCCTCGGCGCCTGCGGTGCCGGGTCATCCAATGAGAAACCCTCATGTCCTCGATCAAAGTTGTTTCGCTTTCGCTGCTGGCCCTCGCCGGCATGCAGTCCGCCTCCGCCTTCGCTGATGACGGCAGCTATTATGTCGCCGGCCGTGTCGTGGCAGCCGAGCACAAGGCGCGTGAGATGGCCGACAGCGCCCGTCCGGGTATCGGCGCGTTCGTGCCGGGCAAGCAGGACGACAAGTTCACCACCGGCTCGTTTGCGCTGGGCTACAAGTACAACAACGGATGGCGCGTGGAGGGTGAATACACCCTGCCGAAGACCGACACGTTCACCAGTGGGTCGACCACCTTCCCGCTCAGCAACAACGTGCATTACATCGAGGCACAGCGCCTGATGGCCAATGTGTACCGCGATTTCGCCATCACCGACCAGGTGTCGCTGTACGGTTCGGTCGGCATCGGTATCGCCCGCCTGAAGTCTGATGGCTGGCAGGGCACGGTTGCGCGCCGGTACAACGTCGGCCGCCAGGACAACCTGTCGTGGTCGCTGGGCGCCGGTGTGGCGTATTCCCCGATCGATAAGCTGACCCTCGACCTGGGCTACCGCTACGTCGACATGGGCCGTACCGAGAGTGGCTGGAATGCGTTCCCGAACGCGCGTTCGCTGCAGGACGAAAAGATGAGCGCCAACCTGGTGTCGAGCGAAATCTACCTCGGCGGCCGTTACGCCTTCTGATCTGACGGCACTGCATGGGGCCGCTGTGTCCGCCGAGCCTGGCTTGGTGCGACAGGGCGGCCCCTCTTCATTGGCGGGCAATGACCCGCTGGCGTGGAGCTGACATGGAATACATGATCGCCCTGTTGAAGGAAATGGCGCTGGTCCCGGTGACCCTGCTGCCGATCATCAACCCGCTGAGCATCGCCTCGATTTTCGTTTCGTCCGTCGGCAACAAGCACGGACTTGCGCGCCTGCTTGCACGGCAGATCGGGATGAACGTGGCATGGGTGATCATCGCCTCGATGCTGGTCGGCACCTACGTGCTGACCGTTTTCGGCATTTCGCTGGCGGTGGTGCGCTTTGGTGGTGGGCTGCTGGTCGCGGCGAGTGCATGGCGGATGCTGGCGCCCCGCCCCGATACGTCGCCGACCGCGCATGAGACTGAGGCTGCGGGCATTGCGGATGACCAGTTGATGCAGCGCAGTTTCTATCCGCTCACGTTTCCGTTGACCACCGGTCCGGGTGTGATTTCCGCCTGCATCACCCTGGGCGCACACGGTGAATCGATGAACCCGCTACACCCGCTGCACTTCCTGTCGGGCGCGATCGTTGCGGTCGGCGGGGCGCTGATGGTGGCGGTGGTGATCTACCTGATCCTGCGCAACTCGATCGTGGTGGTCACGCGCCTGGGGCCCTCCGGCGCGGTGGTGATGCAGCAACTGGTGGCCTTCGTGCTGTTGTGCATCGGCATCCAGCTGGTGTGGTCAGGCTGGCTGGATCTGAGCGCAACGTAGGGCCGACTTCGGTCGGCTGGGTTCGACGGGGCCGGGTAGAGCCGACTTCAGTCGGCTGGGGTCAAATACAGCCGACTGAAGTCGGCTCTACCCGGTTGCCCCACCCCTCAACGCTACCACCGCTTTCAGCGCGGGCTGAGCAGTTCCAGCAGCTGGCGCAGGCGGTAGGGTTTGGGCAGGAACTCGACGTGGCCGGGCAGGGGCGGCAGCTGCGAGCGGGCGTAGCCGGATGACAGGATCATGCGGGCACCGGGCTGGGCGCGGGCGACGTGCTCGCTCAGTTCGATGCCGGACATGCCATTGGGCATGCTGACATCGCTGAATACCACGTCGTACTCGCGTTCGCTTTCCATCATCGCCACGGCCTCGTGGCCGTCTGCGGTGGTGTCTACGGCGATGCCCATGTCCTGCAGGGCCAGCCCGATCATGTCGCGCAGATCTTCCTGGTCTTCGACCATGAGTACGCGGATGGGGTCAGTCATTGGCGGGAACCTCCAGGGCAGGCAGCAGCAGGCTGACCGTCGTACCACCACCTTCGGTGCTCGACACGTCGACGAATCCGCCGCATTGGGTAATGAATCCGAACACCTGGCTCAGGCCCAACCCGCTGCCTTGGCCGATGTCCTTGGTCGTGAAAAACGGTTCGCTGGCCCGTGCTGCGATATCCGGCGCCATGCCATGGCCTTCATCCTGGACCCGGATGGCGACGAAATCACGGTAGGTCGGGGTGTCGGCCTGCGGGTCCAACCGGCGCTCCAGGTCGCCGATGATACAGATATGCCCACCCTCCGGCATTGCGTCGCAGGCATTGCCCACCAGATTGAACAGGGCCGCCTCCAGCTGCGAGGGGTCCAGCAGCACGTCGGGCAGTACCCGGGTAACCTGCAATTGCAGCGTGTGTTTGGCCAGGCAGCGCTGCTGCAGGGCGGCCAGCGCAGGCTGCAGCCAATCGGCCGTGGACACACGCTCCCGCACCAGGGTCTGGCCGGCGCCGAACGCAAGCAATTGGCGGGTCAGCAGGGCGCCGCGGTCGGCCGCCGCCTGCGCGTTGCCGATCAGCCGTTCGGTCGTGTCGTCTTTGTCACAGCGCAGCGCGATGAGATCCAGGGCGTTGTGGATGGTGGTCAGGAGGTTGTTGAACTCGTGCGCCAGGCCGCGGCTGAGCTGACTGACTTTCTCGAACTGCTGGGTGCTGGCCAGCGCCCGCTGCGCGTCACGCAGCAGTACCTGGGCCTGGTAGCTTTCGGTGATGTCGCGGGTGACCTTGACGAAGCCCACCAGCACCTCGGATTCAAATACCGGCTCGATGACCACGCTCGCCCGGAACCGGCTGCCATCACTGCGAAGCCGCCAGCCTTCGCCGGCGTAGCGTCCTTCGCGCGCGGCAATATCCAAGGAACGGCCCGGCTCGCCCGCATCGCGGTCAGTGGGGCAGTGGAAGCGACTGAAATGCGTACCGATGACGTCATCGGCCGGGTATCCCTTGATCCGCTCCGCCCCCGGGTTCCAGCTGCATACCAGGCCATCCGTGTCGAGCAGGTACAGGGCGTGATCAGTGACGCTCTCGATGAGAAGCTTCAACTGTTGGCTGGACTCTGTCTGTGAGGTGAGCTTGGTGACGGCGTTTACCACGAGACTGCGCTGAAGACCCCTGAGGCCGGTGAAGCTAGAAGCGATAGTGTGAAGGATCTGTGTAGGTGGGCGCGTGCCGAAAGTCGTGCAGGAAACGACGGTCATTCAGTTACCATCTCACTTCTTTGTGCCGGGATCTCACTCCATGACCTCTGCTTCAAGCACGCGCGACCCCTGGGTGTGGGGGCTGTCTGCCGCTTTGTTGGCCTCTACCGCGGCGCTTGAACTGGTTGTCCCGCTTGGATATGCGGTCTGGTTGGCCTATTTCCTGGCCATTGGCGTGACGGTGTTCCAGCGCCATGCGGGGTTGCCGCTGCTGGTGGCTGTGGCCGCCTGCATCTTCCTCGCGGTGGGCTACAACATCGCACCGGCGAGCACCAATTCAGCTTTCTCGTTCGTCAACCGCACCATTGGCGGCTTCGCCTTCCTGATGATCGCGCTGATCGTCAACCGCGCAATCCAGGCCCGCCGCGAAGCCTCCGAAGCACTCTGGCTGCAGGAGAGTGAAAACGTGGTGGCGATGAGCCTGCGCGGTGACCTCGGCCCGGAAAAGATCGCCGAGGCGGCCATGACCACGCTGGCCGAGCAGCTGAACGCGCAGACCGCCGTCATGTATCGCATTGAAAACCACCAGTTGCTGTTGACCGGCGGCGTGGCGCTGCCAGGCGGCATACCGCAGTCGCTGGGACTGGCCGAGGGCCAGCTGGGGCAGGTGGTCCGCGAGGGCAAGGTCCGTCACCTGCGCGAGGTGGAGGGCAGCGTGCTGAAGATCAGTTCCAGCCTGGGCGACACCCCCCTGCGTGAGCGCCTGCTGGCGCCGATCCTCAGCGACGATGTGATCGTTGGCGTGGTCGAGCTGGGTCGCATCCGTCCGGGGCGCGTTCCGCACCTCGACCGCGTGCTGCTGGAGCGCTGCGCCGACACCATCGGCATCGCACTGCGCGCGGCCGTGCTGCGCGCAAGGTTGGCCGAGCTGCTGGAGGAATCGCAGCGCCAGGGTGAAGAGTTGCAGGCACAGCAGGAAGAACTGCGCGTGTCCAACGAAGAGCTGGAAGAGCAGAGCCGCAGCCTGCTGCACTCCCAGACCAACCTGGAGCAGCAGCAGGCGGAAATGGAACAGACCAACGTGCAGCTGGAAGAGCGCACGCACGAGCTGGAAGGGCAGAAGCAGGCGCTGCTGATCGCGCAGGCTGCGCTGGTGCGCAACTCCAACGAGCTGTCTGCCGCCTCGCGCTACAAGTCCGAGTTCCTGGCCAACATGTCGCACGAGCTGCGGACGCCGCTGAACAGTTCGTTGATCCTGGCCAAGCTGCTGTCCGACAACCGCGACGGCACGTTGAGCGATGAGCAGGTCAAGTACGCGCAGGCCATCCTGTCGTCGAACAATGACCTGCTGTCGTTGATCAACGACATCCTGGACCTGGCCCGCATCGAAGCCGGCCACGTGGAACTGTCCGATGAGGTGGTGGTGGTCGACGGCGCGCTGCAGCGCCTGCGCGAGACGTTCGAGCCGCTGGCGCGCGAGAAAGGGCTGGCACTGGAGATCGTGGCCGATGCCGGTGCGCCCAGCCAGTTCACCGCAGACAGCCAGCGCCTGCAGCAGATCCTGAAGAACCTGCTGGCCAACGCGGTCAAGTTCACCGAACACGGCACGGTCAGCCTGCAGGTGCAGGCCGTGGCCCCTGATCGGGTGCGTTTCGTGGTGCGCGACAGCGGTATCGGCATCGCCGCCGAACAACTGGACGCCGTATTCGAAGCGTTCCGCCAGGCCGACGGCAGCACGCGTCGCCGCTATGGCGGCACTGGCCTTGGGCTTTCGATTTCGCGCGACCTCGCCACCCGCATGGGCGGCGACATCCGGGTGCAAAGCGAGCTGGGCCGTGGCAGCACGTTCTCGTTGGAATTGCCGTTGAGCGGCTCGCCCGAGCAGGCCGACGCGCCACCGACGATGGGCAGCGCGCACGCCACATCGACGCCTGCCAGCCCTCGTGTGCCTGCAGCGGCGCCGGCCACCATCCCGGTTCAGGCGCGCAGTGAAGCCGCAGCGGTGTCCGCGTCGCCGTCACTGGTGGCGTGGCAGGCGGCGGCGAACCAGCGTGCCGGTTCCCTGCGCAGCGAGCGGCTGATCCTGGCCGTGGAAGATGACGCCACCTTCGCCGAGGCGCTGGTGACGCTTGCGCGTGAACTGGACTTCGACTGCGTGGTCGCCACCACGGCCGAGGAGGCCCTGACGATGGCGCGCGAGCTGCGCCCGAGTGGCGTGCTGCTGGACATCGGCCTGCCCGATGTGTCCGGGCTGAGCGTGCTGGAGCGCCTGAAGCGCGATCCGTTGACCCGCCACATTCCCGTGCACGTGGTGTCGGGCATGGAGCGCAGCCAACTGGCGATGGAGCTGGGCGCTATCGGCTATGTGATCAAGCCGGCCACCCGCGAGCGCCTGGTGGAAGCCATCCAGCAGTTGGAAAAGACCAGTCAGCGAGACGTGCGCCGTCTGCTGATTGTCGAGGACGACACCGAACTGCGTGGCAACCTTGAACTGCTGCTGGGCCGCGAACAGCTGCAGATCACCGCTGTCGGCACCATCGCCGAGGCAGTGCAGCAGCTGAGCAGTGCGACCTTCGACTGCATGGTGACCGACCTGGCCCTGCCCGACGGCAGTGGCTACGACCTGCTGGAGTACATGGCCAAGAGCGAGGACGTCGGCTTCCCGCCGGTCATCGTGTACACCGGCCGCGCGTTGGGGCGCGAAGAAGAACAGCGCCTGCGCCGCTACTCCAAGAGCATCATCATCAAGGGGGCTCGTTCGCCGGAGCGCCTGCTCGACGAAGTGACCCTGTTCCTGCACAGCGTGGAGGCCAACCTGCCCACCGACCAGCAGCGCCTGCTGCGCGAGGCGCGTCGCCGCGATTCGGTGCTGGATGGCCGCACCGTACTGCTGGCCGAGGACGATGTCCGCAACATCTTCGCCCTGTCCAGCGTGCTGGAGCCGTTGGGGGTGAAGCTGGAGATCGCACGCAACGGTCGCGAGGCCGTGGACCGGCTGGCGACCATGGAAGTGGACCTGGTGCTGATGGACATCATGATGCCGGAAATGGATGGGTTGACCGCCATGCGCGAGATCCGCAGCCAGCGCCAGCACAAGGACCTGCCGATCATCGCGCTGACCGCCAAGGCCATGCCCGATGACCGCGAGCGCTGCCTGCAGGCCGGTGCCAACGACTACATCGCCAAGCCCATCGACGTGGACAAACTGGTGTCGCTGTGCCGTGTGTGGTGCTCGCGGCAATGAACGAAGCGGAGCTGTTCGACCTGGAGTTGAAGGTGCTGGTGGAAGCCATCTACCAGCGCTACCACTACGATTTCCGTAACTATGCGGTGTCGTCGTTGCGGCGGCGCATGCGCCAGGCCATGCAGCGCTATGAGTGCGAGCGGCTGTCTGACCTGCAGCACCGCCTGCTGCATGAGCCGGACCTGTTTGCCCAGGCGATGCAGTTTTTCACCGTGCAGGTGTCGGAGATGTTCCGCGACCCGTCGTACTTCAAGGCGCTGCGCGAGCTGGCGGTGCCGGTGCTGCGCACGTATCCGTCGATCAAGCTGTGGGTAGCCGGCTGCAGTACCGGCGAAGAGGTGTGGTCGCTGGCGATCCTGCTGCAGGAAGAGGGGCTGTTGGACCGCAGCATCATCTACGCGACCGACATCAACCCCTCTGCATTGGCAGCGGCGGAGTCGGGCACCTACGGTATCGACCGGATCGCCCAGTTCAGCCGCAACTATCTGCAGGCCGGCGGCCAGAGCTCGCTGTCGGATTACTACACCACCGGGTACGACGGCGCGGTGTTCGACCGACGCCTGCGCCGCAACGTGGTGTTCGCCGATCACAGCCTGGCCACCGATACCGTGTTCTCCGAAGTGCACCTGGTCTCGTGCCGCAACGTGCTGATCTATTTCAACCGTCCGCTGCAGGATCGCGCCGTGGGGCTGTTCCGCGAGGCGCTGGTACACCGCGGCTTCCTTGGGCTGGGCAGCAAGGAGTCGCTGCAGTTCGGCGAGCACGGCAACGCGTTCGAAACCTGCGCGCGGGAGCAGCGCCTGTACCGGAAGGCGGCCTGATGGGCGCTGCGTTTCCGCGGCTGCTGGTGATCGGCGCCTCTGCCGGGGGCGTCACCGCGTTGCAGCGGGTGCTGGCAGCATTGCCTGCGGCGCTGGGCTGTCCGGTGCTGGTGGTGTTGCACCTGCCGCGGGATCGGCCCAGCCGGATTGCCGAGTTGCTGGATCCGTCGTCGGCATTGACCGTGCGCGAGGCCGAGGACAAGCAACCGCTGGAGCGGGGGACGGTTACCTTCGCACCGCCGGATTACCATCTGCTGGTCGAAGATGCGTCGTCCATTGCGCTGTCGATGGATGCACCGGTGTTGTTCTCGCGTCCCGCCATCGACCCGCTGTTCGAATCGGCGGCTGCCGTGTTTGGTGAGGATGTGTTGGCGATCCTGCTGACGGGAGCCAGCAGTGATGGCAGCGAAGGCGTGGCGGCCGTGCGTGATGCGGGCGGCCAAGCCTGGTTGCAATGCCCCGAAGATGCCGAGGCGTCGATGATGCCCGCTTCGGCCCTGCAGCGTGCCGGTGCCGATGCGGTGCTGACGCTTGAAGAGATATGCAGATGCCTGAAGGATTTGAAATGAACCTGCTTCATCCCGTGGCTGTAGCAGACGCAGCGCCGGTCAATGTGTTGATCGTCGATGACGTGCCGCAGAACCTGGTTGCGATGGAAGCGCTGTTGCGCCGTGATGGACTGCGTATTCTCTGCGCGTCCTCCGGCTATGAGGCGCTGGAGCTGTTGCTGGAACATGATGTCGCCTTGGCGCTGCTGGATGTGCAGATGCCGGAAATGGACGGCTTCGCGCTGGCCGAGCTGATGCGGGGTTCGGCGCGCAGCCGCGATGTGCCGATCATCTTCCTCACTGCCTCGCCGCAGGATCCGGTGCGTGCGTTCAAGGGCTATGAAAGCGGTGCGGTGGACTTCCTGCACAAGCCGATCGAACCGCAGATCATCCTCGGCAAGCTCGGTGTGTTCATCGAGTTGTACGAGCAGAAGCGCTTGCTGAAATCGCGCAACGAGGCGCTGGAGCGCGCGCTGACGCTCAATGAAACGATGATGGCCGTGCTGACCCACGACCTGCGCACGCCGCTGTCGGCGATCCTGTTGTGCGCGGACAAGTTGTCGCTGGACATCCCGCAGGATGCCAGCGCGCAGCAGACGCTGCGGCACCTGGAGTCCAGTACCCTGCGCATGGCGCGGATGGTCGACCAGTTGCTCGATTTCTCGCGCATCCGTTCCGGCGGCCTGCGCCTGGAGCGTACGGCGTGCAACGCCGCAAGCGTGGTCACCGCCGTGGTACAGGAAGTGGAACGCGGCCAGGCCAACGCGGCGATCGACGTGCGGCAGTCCGGTGATGCGCGCATGCAGGGCGACCCGGATCGCTTGGCGCAGGTGGTGTCCAACCTGATCGGCAATGCGCTCGTGCACGGTGGCAACGAACCGGTCGAGGTGCAGGTGGACGGCGAGGATCCGGCGCAGGTCGTGCTGCGCGTGCGCAATCGCGGGCATATTGGCGACAGCCTGCTGCCGCGCCTGTTCGAGCCGTTCAAGGCCAGCTTCCATGCCAGCAAGGGGTTGGGGCTGGGGTTGTTCATTGCCGACCAGTTCGTGCGCGCACATGGCGGCGAACTGGAAGCACGCAACGAAGCACAGGACGTGGTGTTCGAAGCCCGCCTGCCCCGGCGGGCCTGATCGGACCCGCGCTGTAGAACGGCAGGTTTCTCTCGCACCGTAAAAGCACCCTGGTCCCGCTTGCCCTGCTTGCGCGGGTTCAAGGCGAGCGCGAGACTTGCCCGATGAACACCCCGTGCTTCCACATCCGCAGTTACGGCGACGCCGGCGGTGGCGACCGCCACGACTTCGCGCAATGGGTGCTGCCGCTGCGGGGTGAGCTGCAGTTCGAACTGGACGGACAGGGGGCGCGGCTGGATGCCTTTCAGGGCGTGTTCGTCGCCCCAGGTGAGCACCATGACCAGAGGGGGCAGGGGTGCAATGCCCATCTGGTGATCGATTGCGATCTGCAGTGGTTCGACGACCACACCTTGGACCACCTGCGCCGTCAGCGCTGGCTGTTCCTGCCGCAGTCACTGCGCCGCGCGTTGCACGCCACGCCCGCTGGCGATCGCGCCTCGCTGCTGCCGCAGCTGTTGCAGGCGTTCGCGCCTGACGGCAGTGGCGCACGTCTGCAGGTGCTGTGCACCCACATCCAGGATGCGCCGGGTGAGCCGTGGCCGGTAGAGCGCATGGCGCGACGGGCGGGGTTGAGCGTCAGCCACCTGCATGCCTGGTTCGTGCGCGAAACCGGGCTGCCTCCACAGGCGTGGTTGAGTGCCGTGCGCCTGCGCCTGGCACGCCATCTGCTGTGCACGACCGCGTTGCCGATCAGCCAGGTCGCTCAGCGTGCGGGCTATTCCGAGCAGAGTGCGCTGACGCGTGCGCTGGTGCGCGAAACCGGGCGTACTCCTACCACCTGGCGCTCTCGCGGGCCCGCGACCGTAGCCCGGGTCAAGACACGCCGCGCACGCACCCCCTAGACTTCCCGGCCTGACAGCAGGGTAGGCGGTGTGATGAATCGTTCGATGGGTGTGGGCATCGGCAATGGCGTGGCGGCAGGCGCGCTCTGGGGCGTGGTGTTCCTGGCTCCCGCCGTACTGATGGCCTTCGATGCGGTGCAGCTCTCCGCCGGCCGCTATCTGATCTATGGGCTGGTGGCCGTGGCCCTGCTCTGGCCGCGCTGGAAGCGCTTGGCGCCGCAGCTCGGTGCCGCCGAATGGCGCGGGCTGGTGTGGCTGAGCCTGGCCGGCAACCTGGTGTATTTCCTGCTGCTGGCGACCGCCGTGCAGTGGGCAGGCGGTGCGGCGGCATCGCTGATCGTCGGCTTGATTCCCGTCGTGGTGACGTTGGTGGGCGTGCGCGAAGAAGGGGCGGTACGGTTGGCCAAGCTGGCACCGGCGCTGCTGCTGTGCCTGACAGGCGTCGCCCTGGTCGGTTACGAGGCACTGGTGTCCGAGCACGTGGCTACGCCGTGGCGACAACGCGTGCTGGGCCTGCTGTGTGCGTTTGGTGCCTTGCTGTCCTGGGCGGCCTATTCGGTGGGCAACAGTCGCTGGTTGCAGCGTCGCCCGGATCTGTCCGCACATGATTGGTCATTGCTCACCGGCGTGGTCACCGGCGCGCTCGCGCTGCTGCTGGTGCCGATGGCCTTCGTCTTCAACACGGCGCATCACGATGCGGGGGCGTGGGGGCTGTTCTGGGTCGTCAGTGCCGGCGTAGCGATCATCGCCTCGCTGTTGGGCAATGCCTTCTGGAACCGCGCCAGTCGACTGCTGCCGTTGACGCTGACCGGCCAGATGATCGTGTTCGAAACCCTGTTTGCCCTGCTGTACGGCTTCGGCTGGCAACGGCGCTGGCCCACCGCTCTGGAGCTGGCGGCCATCGCCTGCCTGGTGACCGGGGTGCTCTGGTGCGCGCATGCGCATCGCACGCCACGCGCGATCACCGAGCATGCTGGATGAGGAAGACGATGTCGTGGCCGCCGCGCCGCGCGCCAGCGACATGGTCACCGATGCAACCATTTTCGCCGACGATGCGTGCATATGAAGCACTGGTATTTTTGCAGCGCAGCACTTGACAGCAGCGGGGTCGCCGGTGTTTTCTAGTCCCATGGTCACCGCCTCCGCTCCCTTCGCCCTCGCACACGTCGCCTTCGCGGCGCCAGATTGTGCGCGGTTGGATGCCGGCAGCAGCACGGCCATTACCCCGATTACCACCACCACCGGCACCACCTGCCGGGTGCGGTCCGTCGTCTTCGCGTAACTCACGAAAACCACGGCCCCGCACCGAACCAGGTGGCGGGGAAACCTTCCACCGAGCGCGATGCGGGGCCTCCCACCGAGGTTGCCATGTCCAGTGCCGTTTCCGTAGAACCCGCCGCGTCGCCCTTGCCGGTGCCCCCGCGCACCGTCGTGCACAAGTTCGGCGGCACGTCGGTGGCCGACGCCGATCGTTACCGCCATGTGGCTCGTCTGCTGCTGCAGCGCCCCGAGCGGATGCAGGTCACCGTGGTGTCTGCGATGAAAGGGGTGACCGATGGCCTGATCGACCTCGCGCGGATGGCGGCGGCGGGCTCGCCACAGTGGCGGGATGCCTGGCATGCGCTGCGCGCGCGTCATCGCGGTGCAGCCGCCTCGTTGCTCGGCGAACATTCCGGGGCCAGCGTGGAATGGCTCGACGCGCGCTTCGATGAGTTGGCCGAACTGCTTGCCGCGTTGGCGGTGATCGGTGGGTTGCCGGACGACGTGCTGGACCGGGTGCAGGGACTGGGAGAAGTGTGCTCTGCGCACCTGCTGGGGCATCATTTCCTGGCAATCGGCGAGGACTGTGCGGTGCTGGACGCGCGCGAGGTGCTGGTGGTCGAGCATGGCGAACTGGGTGTCAACGTGGACTGGGAGACGAGTGCCGCGCGGCTGCAGGCATGGCGACAGCGGCATCCGCAGACGCGGGTGGTGGCTACCGGATTCATCGCGCGCGACGGCAAGGGGCGCATCACCACGCTGGGGCGCAATGGCAGCGATTACTCCGGGGCGATCTTCGCCGCCCTGTTCGACGCGGATGAACTGCAGATATGGACCGATGTGGACGGCGTGTTGTCTGCCGATCCGCGACTGGTGCCCGAAGCGGTGCAGCTGGATGCACTGAGCTACGACGAAGCCTGCGAACTGGCCTATTTCGGCGCGAAGGTGGTGCATCCGCAGACGATGTCGCCGGCCATCCAGCGCGGCTTGCCGATCCTGATCCGCAATACCTTCCAGCCAGACCATCCGGGCACCCGCATCACCGCCGAGCGCTCGGTGCGCGGACCGATCAAGGGGCTGACGCTGAGCGCCGAACTCGCCGTGCTCAACCTGGAAGGCACCGGCCTGATCGGTGTGCCGGGCACCGCCGAGCGGGTGTTCTCGGCGTTGCGCCAGGCACACGTATCGGTGGTGATGATCTCGCAAGGGTCGTCCGAACACTCCATCTGCTGCGTGGTGCGTGGCAACGAGGCCGCGCGCGGCCGCGATGCCTTGCTGCAGGCGTTTGCGCATGAGCTTGCGGTGGCCCAGGTGCAGCGCGTGCAGTTGACCACGGGTGTCAGCGTGCTGGCGGCGGTAGGCGATGGCATGGCGGGCCAGCCCGGCGTGGCGGCACGTCTGTTCGAGTCACTCGGCCGCGCGCAGGTGAACATCCTCGCCATCGCGCAGGGGTCTTCCGAGCGCAACATTTCAGTGGCCATCGAAAGCGGCGACGCGACCCGTGCCCTGCGCGCCGCGCATGCCGGATTCTGGCTGTCGCCGCAGACGTTCGCGGTTGGCGTGATTGGTCCGGGCAACGTCGGTGCGGCCTTGCTGGACCAGTTGCAGGCCGAGCAGGGGCCGCTGCTCGGCAAGGCCAACATCGACCTGCGCCTGCGCGCGGTGGCATCGCGCGGCGGCATGTACCTGGCACCGCGCGCGCTGCAGGGCGAATGGCGCACCGCGCTGCAGGAGGGCAGGGAGGCCAACGAGCTGGATCGCTTCACCGCCCATCTGCTGTCAGCGCATCTGCCGCATGCGGTGGTGATCGACTGCAGCGGCAGTGCCGAGGTGGCCGAGCGTTACGAGGGCTGGCTGGCGGCCGGCATCCACGTGGTCACGCCGAACAAGCAGGCTGGCTCCGGGCCCCTGGAACGCTATCAGCGCATTCGCGCAGCCGCGACCGCCAGCGGCGCGCGCTTCCGTTATGAAGCGACCGTCGGTGCGGGGCTGCCGGTGATCACCACGTTGCGCGACCTGGTCGACACCGGTGACGAGGTGCTGTCGATCGAAGGTATTTTTTCGGGCACGCTGGCGTGGTTGTTCAATCGCTTCGACGGCAGTCAGCCGTTCTCTGCCCTGGTGGAACAGGCGCGTGGCATGGGCTATACCGAGCCCGATCCGCGCGACGACCTGTCCGGCATCGACGTCGCACGCAAACTGGTGATCCTGGCGCGTGAGGCGGGCCGCACGCTCAGCCTGGAGCAGGTGCAGGTGCAGAGCCTGGTGCCGGAGGCGCTGCGCGGCGGCAGCGTGGAGGCATTCATGCAACGCCTCGCCGACAACGACGCGGTGTTGCTGCAGCAGCTGCGGCAGGCGCGCGAACGCGGTGCCGTGCTGCGCTACGTGGCCGCGCTGACGCCGCAGGGCGCGTCGGTCGGTCTGGTCGAGGTGCCGCTGGACCACGCATTCGCAAACCTGAAGCTCACCGACAACGTGGTCCAGTTCCGCACCCGGCGATACTGTGACAACCCGCTTGTGGTACAGGGTCCGGGGGCTGGCCCCGATGTGACCGCCGCCGGTGTGTTCGCGGACCTGCTGCGCGTGGCCGCCGGCGAAGGGGCGCGCCTGTGATCGCACGCGCGTTCGCACCGGCGTCGGTCGGCAATGTCGGCGTCGGCTTCGACATTCTGGGCCATGCCATCGCCGGCGTCGGTGACACGGTGACCGTGCGTCGGATCGCCGAGCGCGAGGTGCGGATCGACGCCATCCGGGGTGCTGACCTGCCGCTGCCACGGGAGCCCGCGCTCAATACGGCCGGCGCGGCCTTGATGGCGATGCAGGAGGTGCTCGAACTGCCGTACGGCTTTGCCGTCGAAATCGACAAGGGCATCGCGCTGGGATCAGGCATGGGCGGATCGGCCGCCTCCTGCGTAGCGGCACTGGTGGCCGCCAATGCGTTGCTTGATGCACCCCTGGACCGTAAGGCGCTGTATCCGTTCGCGCTGGAAGGCGAGATGGTGGCCAGCGGCGGCCGCCATGGGGACAACCTGGGGCCCATGCTGCTGGGTGGGCTGGTATTGAGCACCGCTGACCGGCTGGTGTCCATCCCGGTACCGGCAGCGTGGCACAGCCTGCTGGTGCATCCCGACGCGGTGCTGGAAACCCGTCGCGCCCGCGAGGCGTTGCAGGGCAGTTACGCCTTGGGTGATTTCGTGGCGCAGAGCGCGAACCTTGCGCTGGTGCTGGCCGGTTGCTTCCAGAACGATGCGGCACTGGTCCGTGCCGGCCTGCGGGATGTACTGGTCGAGCCGCGTCGTGCACCGCTGATCGGTGGCTTCGCGGCGGCCCGTGACGCCGCGCTGGCAGCAGGGGCGATGGGCGCCAGCATCTCCGGCGCCGGGCCCAGCGTATTTGCCTGGTTTGAAGACAAGGCCAGCGCACAGGCCGCCGCCGCGCCGGTGCAGGCCGCGTTTGCTGCGGCAGGCTTCGCCAGCCAGGCGTGGGTATCTCCGTTGTCCGCACCGGCGGCGGTGCTGTTGTGAACTCTCCCCCCCTTCAGGAAGGTGCGATGCACTTTGTTTCCACTCGCGGCCAGTCCGCACCGGTATCACTGAGCGCAGCTATTGCCGCGGGGTTGGCCCCTGATGGCGGCCTTTACGTGCCGCAGCAGCTGCCAGCGGCGCGCCGCTTCGTCGCCACCGATTCGCTGGCAAAGACGGCCGCGCAGGTACTGGCACCGTTCTTTGAAGGCGATGTATTGGCGGATGCACTGCCCGGGATCTGCGACGAGGCGTTCGACTTCCCGCTGCCGCTGCGGCCACTGGCGCGTCGCGGCGACTACGTGCTGGAGTTGTTCCATGGCCCAACGGCGGCGTTCAAGGACGTCGGCGCCCGTTTCCTCGCTGCCGCGTTGGCGCGCCTGCGGGCGGGGCATGCCCAGCCGCTGACGATTGTGGTCGCGACCTCGGGAGATACCGGCGCTGCAGTGGCCGCCGCGTTCCATGGGCAGCCTGGATTGCGCGTGGTGGTGCTGTACCCGGATGGCCGGGTGTCGCCGCGACAGGCGCACCAGCTGGGGTGTTTCGGCGGCAACGTGCAGGCATTCCGGGTTTCCGGATCATTCGACGACTGCCAGGCCCTGGCGAAACAGGCGCTGGCGGATACGCAGCTGCAGGCCCAGGTGCCGTTGAGTTCGGCCAACAGCATCAGCCTGGGCCGGCTGCTGCCGCAGATGAGTTACTACGCGCACGCCGCGCTGCAGCACCAGCAGGCCGGGGGCGCGCTGCTGAACCTGGTGATTCCCACCGGCAACCTCGGCAATGCGATGGCGGCGATCCTGGCACGCGCCGTGGGCCTGCCCATCGGACGCATCGTGCTGGCGACCAATGCCAATGATGTGCTGCCGCGCTATTTCGCCGGCGAAGATTTCAGCCCGGGTGCGAGTGTGCCCACGACGGCCAATGCGATGGACGTCGGCGCGCCCAGCAACTTCGAGCGGCTGCGCTGGCTGTTCGCGGGGGATGATCGCGCGCTGCGGGAGGCGTTCACCGCACACAGTGTGGACGACGTGGCGATCCGCGCGACCATCGCCAGTGCGTTCGCCAGCACCGGCGAGGTGTTCTGTCCGCATACCGCGACGGCCGTGCGGGTGCTGGATGATCTTCGTACGCAGGGTGCCAAGGGGGACTGGGCGGTCGTCGCCACCGCGCATCCGGCGAAGTTCGAATCGGTGGTGGAGCCGTTGATCGGCACCGCACTGGAGGTGCCGCCTGCACTGGAGGCGCTGCTGCGTCGGCCGACGCATGCCGAGCCGCTGGCGGCGGACTATGCCGCGCTGCGGGCGGTGTTGCAGCAGTAGCGCCGAGCCACGCTCGGCGGATTCCGTCCGACGTTGTAGTGCCCGCCGTCGGCCGCGCCGCTGCGCTCGCCGACCATGGGTCGGCGCTACCCGATGATCACGAAGCGGCCAATTCGCGTAGCGCCGAGCCACGCTCGGCGGATTCCGTCCGACGCTGCGCGGCCTTGAACGGCTCAGCCGGTGGCCAGTCGACGCAGGGCGGGTTCGTCGAGAATCTCCACGACGTTCAAATGGGGCAGGGCGATCAGCGCCTGCTGGCGAAGGCGGGTGAAGGTGCGGCTGACGGTTTCCATCGTCAGCCCGAGATGATCGGCGATGTCTCCACGCCCCATCGGCAGGGTGACACGCAGGGCCACGCCCCCCAGGCGCACTTCGCGCTCGGCCAGCCGCAGCAGGAAATCGGCCACTTTCTCCGGTGGCTGCAGGCGTGCCAGCGACAGTGCTGCATCCTGCGCATCGTCCAGCGCCTGGCAGGCACGCTGCAACAATTTTCGCTCCAGGTGCGGGTAGCGATCACGCAGCTCGCGCATATGGGCCACCGATACGCGGCAGACGCGGCTGTCGGCGATCGCTTCGACATCGTGGCGGTGGAGATCACTGCCGCTCAGGCCCAGATAATCGCCGGGCAAGACGAACCCGTTGATCTGCCGGCGCCCGTCGGACAGCGTGCGCACCAGCCGCAATGCGCCCTGCGTCAAGGTATAGACATGGTGGCGAGGTTCACCACTGCGGGCCAGCGTGCTGCCCATCGCCACCTGCTGGGACACCGTTACGGCCTCCAGCGCCTGGCCTTCTTCTGGTGACAGCGCCGAGCAGACCGCCAGATGGCGTACCGAACAGTGCATGCAGTCCAATGTCGAGCAGCCGGGCGTGGCAGGGCGGAAGGCATCGGCAGGGCTGGAATCGAACCGCGACATGGCGTGGGGGGAAAAGCGCGCTGCGAGGGGAAGTGGCCATGATACGACATGTGGCCGATGCGCCCGGACGCGGGCGCGGCGGGCGGCGCTGCCGCTACAATGACCGCCCTTGCCCTTCCCCCGTTTTCTGCAGGAGCCCCACGTGATCAAGCCCCGTACCCCGCCCGGCATCATGGAACTGCTGCCGCGCGAGCAGATCGCGTTCCAGCGCATGCTGGACGTCATCCGCCGCAACTACGAGCGCTTCGGGTTCCTGCCGGTGGAGACGCCGGTGTTCGAGCTGTCCGACGTGCTGCTGACCAAATCCGGTGGTGAAACCGAGCGTCAGGTGTATTTCGTCCAGTCCACCGGTGCCTTGGCCAATGCAGCGCAGGCCGAGGACGCCTCGTTGCCGGAACTGGCCCTGCGCTTCGACCTGACCGTACCGCTGGCCCGCTACGTGGCCGAGCACGAACACGACCTGACGTTCCCGTTCCGCCGTTACCAGATGCAGCGCGTTTACCGCGGCGAGCGGGCCCAGCGCGGGCGCTTCCGTGAGTTCTACCAGTGCGACATCGACGTGATCGGCAAGGATGCGCTCAGCATCCGTTACGACGCGGAGGTGCTGGCGGTCATCCATGCGGTATTCGCCGAACTGCGCATCGGTGACTTCGCCGTGCAGTTGAACAACCGCAAGCTGCTGCGCGGCTTCTTCGAAACCCTGGGCGTAGCCGAGGGCGAACGCCAGCTGGCCGTGCTGCGGGAAGTGGACAAGCTGGACAAGCGCGGACCGGACTACGTGCGCGAGACGCTGGTCGGCGCCGACTTCAACATCCCGGCCGATCAGGTCGAGCGGATCCTTGCCTTCGTGGCGGTGCGCTCGCAGGGGCACGACGATGCACTGGCGCAGCTGGCGCTGCTGGAGGCCGACGCGGCGGCGACGGACACGCTGCGCACCGGCGTGGCGGAGCTGCGCGAAGTGCTGCAGCTGGTGAAGGCGCTGGGTGTGCCGGAGCAGGCGTACTGCCTGAACTTCTCCATCGCCCGCGGCCTGGATTACTACACCGGCACGGTGTATGAAACGATGCTCACCGACCACCCGCAGATCGGCTCGATCTGCTCGGGTGGGCGCTATGAAGACCTGGCCAGCCACTACAGCAGGTCCAAGCTGCCGGGCGTGGGCATTTCCATCGGCCTGACCCGCCTGTTCTGGCAGCTGCGCGAAGCCGGCCTGATCGAAGGGATCGAGGCCAGCAGCGTGCACGCGCTGGTCGCCCTGATGGACGAGCAGGGCATGCCGCAGTCGCTGGACATCGCCCGCCGGCTGCGCATCGGTGGCATCAACACCGAGGTGCAGATGGAAGCGAAGAAGATCGGCAAGCAGTTCCAGTACGCGGCCAAGGCGGGTATCCGCTTTGTCGTCCTGGCCGGCGAAGACGAGCTGGCGCGCGGCGTGGTGGCAGTGAAAGACCTGCTGCGCGAACAGCAGTTCGAAGTATCCCGCGACGAGCTGGCCAGCACGCTGCAGGTCGAACTGGAGCAGGCCCGCGCCATGGCGTGAGGGTTGGCCGGGGTGGGATCCCTTTCGCTCGGTGAGAGGGATCCCCAAGACACGTGCCGCCGAACCACCCCACCTTCACCGGTGGGTTTTTTTTGCACGGGATTTGACCGGTCACCGGGGTTTGCGATAATGTACTAGCACGCTATTACATTGATACCTGCTGCGATCCCATGAAAGCCCGTCCTGCCCCGAACCCGAAAGACACCCAGGCCGACCTTGCATCGCTCGCTGACGCATTCGCCGCGCTGGATGACGTCGGGGAGGTCGCCGCGTTCCTGCGTGACCTGTGCACCCCGGCGGAACTGGAAGCCATTGCCGACCGCTGGAAAGTGGTGCCGTTGCTGCAGCAGGGCGTGCCGTACCGCGAGATCCATGAGCGCACCGGCGTCAGCGTGACCACTACCGGTCGCGTGGCCCGTTCACTGGAGCATGGCCACCGTGGCTACGCTGCCGCCATCGCGCGCCTCGCCACGCGCTGAACCGAATGCTCCACCCCTGAATTCCAAGAGACTTTCCCCCATGAGTGCACTCCAGGCAGCCCCGGCACGAGACCGGCTGCGTATCGCCATCCAGAAGAACGGGCGCTTGGCCGAACCCGCGCGCAACCTGCTCAGCGCGTGTGGCCTGAGCTGGCGCGAGAGCCGCGACAAGCTGTTCTGCTATGGCGAATCACTGCCGGTGGATCTGCTGCTGGTGCGCGACGATGACATCCCCGGGCTGATCGCCGATGGCGTGTGCGACCTTGGCATCGTCGGCCGCAACGAGCTGGACGAGCAGGGCGCGGCGCGCGTGCAGCGCGGCCTGAAGCCGGCCTTCCAGGCACTGCGCGGGTTGGGCTTCGGTGCCTGCCGGTTGATGCTGGCCGTCCCCGAAGAATGGGAGTGGGAGGGTCCGGCGCAGGTGGCCGGCACCCGCATCGCCACCAGCTATCCGGCCATCCTGAAAGACTGGCTTGCTGCGCGCGGAATCGACGCGCAGGTGGTCGAACTGTCCGGCTCGGTGGAGATCGCACCGCGCTTGGGAACTGCCGAACTGATCTGCGACCTGGTGTCCAGCGGCGGCACCTTGCGCGCCAACCAGCTCAAGCCGGTGGAGACCCTGCTGGAGAGCGAAGCCGTCCTGGCCGGCGCCGTGCATGCCCCCGACGACGCGCGCGGCGCGTTGCTGGCCATGCTGCTGCGCAGGCTGGATGGCGTGGTGCAGGTGCAGGATCGCAAGCTGCTGATGTTCCGCGCCGATCCGTCGCGCATCGCGGCACTGGAAACACTGCTGGCCGATGCCGAGCCGCTGGTGCGGTTGCCCGCCGATGACGGTGCGCTGAGGTTGCAGACCATGTGCCCGGGGCCGCTGTCGTGGCAGCGGATGGAAGAACTGGAGCGCGCAGGCGCGCAGGGCCTGATGGTATTGAGCGTGGAGCGGTCGCTGGCATGAATCGTCTGATGTGGTCCCAACTGGATGAACTGTCGCGCAGCGACGCGCTGCAGCGCCCCGTGCAGGCCGTTGCCGCGCAGACGCGCGAGGCCGTGGCGGCATTGATCGCGCAGGTGCGTGCAGACGGCGATGACGCGCTGCGCGCGATCACCGCGCGTTTCGACCGGGTGCAGCTCGATGACATCGAGGTATCGGTGGCCGAGTTCGACGCCGCCGAGCAGGCCGTGCCTGCCGCGCTGCGTGCGGCGATGGAAGAAGCGGCGGCACGCATCACGCGCTTCCACGAAGCCGGCATGAGCCAGGGCTATTCGGTGGAAACCGCCCCCGGCGTGCACTGTGAGCGGATGATCCGGCCGATCGGCCGGGTGGGTCTGTACGTGCCTGCGGGCAGTGCCCCGTTGCCATCCACCGCGCTGATGCTCGGCGTGCCGGCAGCGCTGGCCGGTTGCCCGCAGGTCGTGCTGTGCACGCCGCCGCGTGCTGATGGCAGTGCTGACCCGGCGGTGCTGGTCGCGGCGCGTCTGACCGGTGTGCAACGCGTGTTCAAGCTGGGCGGCGCGCAGGCGATCGCTGCGATGGCGTACGGAACGGCCAGCGTGCCTGCGTGCGACAAACTGTTCGGCCCCGGCAACAGCTTCGTCACCGAGGCCAAGCAGCAGGTCGCGCAGGACGGCAGGGTGGCGATCGATATGCCGGCCGGCCCGTCCGAAGTGCTGGTGATCGCCGATGCCGGCGCCAACGCGGCCTTCGTCGCCGCAGACCTGCTGTCGCAGGCCGAGCACGGCCCGGATTCCCAGGTGCTGCTGCTCACCGATGACGAGGCGCTGCTGCAGGCGGTGGAAGCGGAGGTGGAGCGCCAGGTCGCGCTGCTGCCGCGCGAAACCATTGCCCGCCAGGCCTTGTCGGCATCGCGGTTGATCCAGGTGGATCGCCTGCAGGATGCCTTCGATATCAGCAACCGCTATGCGC
The DNA here is from genome assembly GCF_014621775.1 of Stenotrophomonas sp. 169. Lineage (NCBI taxonomy): Bacteria > Pseudomonadati > Pseudomonadota > Gammaproteobacteria > Lysobacterales > Lysobacteraceae > Stenotrophomonas > Stenotrophomonas sp. 169. The sequence goes on along the minus strand of NZ_CP061204.1, from coordinate 2,435,233 downwards.
CGGAGCACTTGATCCTGGCGCTGCGCGAACCGCGTGCGTGGCTGGGCCAGGTGCAGGCCGCCGGTTCGGTGTTCCTGGGTGACTACACCCCCGAAGCACTGGGTGACTACTGCAGTGGCACCAACCATGTGCTGCCAACGGCCGGTGCGGCACGCGCCTGGAGCGGGGTCAGCGTGGCCAGTTTCCAGAACACCATCAGTGTGCAGAGCGCCAGCGCTGAAGGCATCACGGCGATCGGCGGTTGCGCGCGCATTCTTGCCAGTGCGGAGGGCCTGGACGCGCATGAGCGTGCCGTGGCACTGCGCATGGAGGCCCTGGCATGAGCGAGGGCATACAGGCGGTGCTGGACCTGCTGCGCCCGGACCTGCAGTCCTTCGCCGGCTACAGTTCGGCGCGCAGCAGCGCCGTGCAGGGCTCGGTCTGGTTGAACGCCAACGAATCGGCGTGGCCGAACCCGGCCGATGCGAAGGGCAGCAGCCGACGCTATCCCGATCCGCAGCCGCCGGCACTGCTGCGGGCACTTGCCGATGTGTACGGCGTGCAGCCCGCGCAGTTGCTGGTCGGCCGCGGCAGCGATGAGGCCATCGACCTGCTGGTGCGTGCATTCTGCCGTCCCGGCATCGATTCCGTGCTGGTGACACCGCCCGTGTTCGGCATGTATGCCGTGTGCGCACGCCTGCAGGGTGCGCCGCTGCTGGAGATTCCGCTGCTGGATGCGCCTGCGGGGCTGCAGGTGGATATCGACGCAGTGATCGACCTGGCACGCGAACATCGTGCGCGTCTGGTGTTCCTGTGCTCCCCTTCGAATCCGGCCGGCAGCGAAATCGCCACCGCGGATGTCGTGCGTACTGCACAGGCATTGCAGGGCCAGGCCATAGTGGTGGTGGACGAGGCCTACATCGAGTACAGCAGCCAGGCCTCGGCCACTGCGTTGCTGGCAGCGCACCCCAACATCGCCGTGCTGCGCACGCTGTCCAAGGCGCACGCGTTGGCCGCGGCGCGCATCGGTACGCTGATTGCAGCGCCCGAGCTCATTGCCGTGCTGCGCCGCTGCCAAGCGCCGTATCCCGTGCCCCAGCCGTGTGCGGAACTGGCGGTGGCTGCGCTGCAGCCTGCGGTACTGGCGAAGACCAGTGACCGGATCGCCGGCGTCGTGTCCGAGCGCGAGCGCCTGTTCCATGCCTTGCAGGCAGCCCCCGGCGTGCGCCGCGTCTACCGGTCTGCCGGCAACTACCTGCTGGTGCGTTTTGATGATGCGCAGGCCGCGTTCGATGCCCTGTTGGCGGCCGACATCGTCGTGCGCGACCAGCGCGCAGCGCCGCAGCTGGGCGACGCGCTGCGGATCAGCATCGGCAGTCCTGAAGAAAACCAACGCGTGCTTGCCGCGCTCTCGGCCCGGAGGGCTGCCGCATGACCCCCATTCTGTTCATCGACCGCGACGGCACCCTGATCGAGGAACCGGCCGACCACCAGATCGACGCTTACGAGAAGCTGCGCTTCGTGCCGGACGTGATTCCTGCCCTGATCCGGCTGCGCGATGCGGGCTGGCAGTTCGTGATCGTCAGCAACCAGGATGGGCTCGGCAGCGACAGCTATCCACGCGCTGTTTTCGATCCACCGCACGCGCTGATGATGCACGTCTTCGAAAGCCAAGGCGTCCGGTTCCGTGACGTACTGATCGACAGTTCGTGGCCGCATGAGAACCTGCCCACGCGCAAGCCCGGCATCGGCCTGATGACGCGGTATCTGCAGGACCGGAGCATCGACTGGACACGCTCGGCGATGGTGGGCGACCGCCCCACCGATATCGAGTTCGCCGACAACCTCAACATCCGCGGCTTCCAGTTACGTACCGAAGAGTTCGGTGGCGAGTGGGACTGGCCCGGTATCGCACACGCGCTTGCCGATGCACCGCGCACGGCTGTCCTCCAGCGCAACACCAAGGAAACGCGCATCCGCGTGGAGCTGGATCTGGACAAAGCAGCGGAGCCGCAGATACACACGGGCCTGCCGTTCTTCGACCACATGCTGGAACAGATCGGCAAGCACGGCGGCATCTCGGTGCGGATCCAGACCGAAGGTGACCTGCATATCGACGAGCACCACACCATCGAAGATACGGGGCTTGCGCTGGGCCAGGCGCTGCGCGAGGCGCTGGGCGACAAGCGGGGCATCGGCCGCTACGGCTTCACCCTGCCGATGGACGAAACCCTGGCCAGTGCGGCGCTGGATTTCAGCGGCCGTCCGTATTTCGTCTTCGACGGCGAGTTCAAGCGCGAGCGGGTGGGTGACCTGCCAACCGAACTGGTGCCGCACTTCTTCCGTTCTCTGTGCGACGCGGCCGGGTTGAACCTCAACCTGCAGGTGCGCGGCGACAACGATCACCATAAGGTCGAAGCCTGTTTCAAGGCACTCGCCCGTGCACTGCGCACGGCCGTGGCCCGCCAGGGCACCGACCTGCCCAGCACCAAGGGGGCGCTGTGAGTGCCGTTGCGCTGATCGATGCGGGCGGGGCCAACCTCGGCTCGGTCCGCTACGCGCTGGAACGTCTGGGTGCAGAGGTGCGCCTGGTGCGCAACGCCGACGAACTGCGCGGCGCAACACGGGTGATCCTGCCTGGCGTGGGCGCCGCGGTGCCGGCAATGCAGCGGCTGCATGGGCAAGGCCTGTTCGAGCCACTGCGTCAGTTGCAGGTTCCGTTGTTGGGCATTTGTCTGGGCATGCAGTTGCTGTTCGAGCGATCGGAAGAGGGCGGCGTCGAGACGCTGGGACTGATCCCCGGCACGGTGCGCAAGCTGGTGCCCGCCACCGGCATACGCGTGCCGCACATGGGCTGGAACCGCCTGTTGCCGCTGCGTGAGTCGCCGTTGCTGCGCGGTATCCCGGAGCGCGCCAGTGCCTACTTCGTGCACAGCTACGCGGCGCCCTTGAATGCCCACACGGTCGCCGCCTGTGACCATGGCGGGCTGTTCAGCGCGGTGGTCGAGCATGGTCGCTATTTCGGTGCGCAGTATCACCCCGAGCGTTCCGGTGATACCGGCGCATTGCTGTTGCAAAACTTCCTGCAGGACACCGCCGCATGAGCTTCATTGTCTATCCCGCCCTTGATATCCGCGAAGGCCGCGTGGTGCGCCTGCGCCAGGGCGACTACGCACAGGAAACCCGTTACGGCGATGATCCGCTTCCGCGTGCGCAGGCCTTCGCCGCACAGGGCGCGGGCTGGATGCATCTGGTGGATCTGGACGCTGCACGCGCCGGTGGCTACACGCTGGCACCGCTGCTGAGGCAGATCCGTGCCGAGGCTGGGTTGGACGTGCAGACCGGCGGCGGCGTGCGCGGCCGCGATGACGTGGTACGTATCCTTGACGCAGGCGCGAGCCGCGTCGTGGTGGGGTCGCTGGCCGTGCGTGAGCCGGAGGCGGTGATCGGCTGGCTGGCGGAGTTCGGCGCCGAACGCATCACGATCGCGCTGGACGCCCGCCAGGATGAGGCGGGCACCTGGCAGCTGCCGATCCATGGCTGGACCGAGAATGCCGGTGTCACCCTGGATGCGCTGGCGCAGCGTTACGCTGCCGCCGGGATGCGCCACCTGCTGTGCACGGACATCGCCCGTGACGGCATGCTGGCCGGACCCAACATCGACCTCTATCGGCACCTCGCCGCGCTGCTGCCCGGCGTCGCGATCCAGGCCTCCGGTGGCATCCGCGACGTGTCCGATGTGGTCGCCGCGCGAGCGGCAGGCTGCAGCGGCGCGATCCTGGGCAAGGCGCTGCTGGAGCAGCGCATGGACCTGGCCGAGGCACTGGCATGTTGAGTCGCCGCATCATTCCGTGCCTGGACGTACGCGATGGCCGCGTGGTGAAAGGCGTGCGCTTCCGCGACCACGTGGACATGGGCGATATCGCCGAACTGGCGCTTCGCTATCGCGATCAGGGCGCGGACGAGCTGGTGTTCTATGACATCGGTGCCAGCCCGGACGGGCGCAGCGTGGACGTCGCATGGATCGAGCGCATCGCGCGGCTGATCGACATCCCGTTCTGCGTTGCTGGCGGCATCAGTGACGTGGAGACCGCGCGGTGCGTGCTGCATGCCGGTGCGGACAAGATCTCGATCAACTCCCCGGCATTGGGTCGGCCTGAGCTGATCAGCGAGCTGGCCGAGGCATTTGGCGTGCAATGCGTGGTGGTGGGTATCGATTCGGTGCGCGAGCCCGACGGACAGTGGCGGGTGCGCCGCTTCACCGGCGACCCGTCCAAGACGCAGGCGGTGGCGCTGCGTACGCTGGACTGGGTGCGTGAGGTGCAGCAGCGCGGTGCCGGTGAGATCGTGCTGAACTGCATGGACAGTGATGGGGTGCGGCGCGGGTATGACGTGGAGCAGCTGCGCCATGCGCGCGCGGCCTGCCACGTGCCGCTGATCGCATCGGGTGGGGCAGGTACGCCGGAACATTTCGCCCAGGTCTTCGACCAGGCGGACGTGGATGGGGCCTTGGCCGCCAGCGTGTTCCACAGCGGCGCCATCGCCATTCCCGAATTGAAGCGCTATCTGCGCGAACAACAGATCGAGGTGCGGGATGTCTACTGAAGTTGCAATCATCAACGTGCTGCCCGACCGTGCGGCGCTGGCGGGCCTGGACTGGGGCAAGGGCGATGGGCTGCTGCCTGCCGTCGTGCAGGATGCCGACAGCCTGCAGGTGCTGATGCTGGGTTACGTCAACGCCGAGTCACTGCAGGTCACTCTGCAGCACGGTCACATGACCTTCTTCAGCCGTAGCAAGGATCGCTTGTGGACCAAGGGCGAGCAGTCCGGCAACGTGCTGGTGGTGCAGTCCATCGCGGTTGACTGCGACGCGGATACGTTGCTGGTGATGGCGCGGCCGGCAGGACCGACCTGCCACACCGGTGCGGAAAGCTGCTTCCCGCAGGCCGCAAAGGACTTCATCGGCGAACTTGACCAGCTGGTGCGTACACGCGAAGCGGAGCGCCCGGCGGGCAGCTATACGACGTCGCTGTTCGATGGGGGCATCCGCCGCATCGCCCAGAAGGTGGGTGAGGAGGGAGTGGAAGCCGCGTTGGCCGCAGTTGCGCAGGGTGACGAAGAACTGCTGGGCGAAGCCGCCGATCTGGTGTTCCATCTGCTGGTGCTGCTGCGGGCACGCGGGCTGGGCCTGCAGGATGTGCGCGATCTGCTGCAGGCACGGCACCGCTGAGTTGTTTGGGCTGGTGGGTTGTTCGCCTCCCACCGGCGTGCGGATGATCACGAACGGACCCTTCTCGGACGTGGTGTGGATCTGGTAGAGCCGACTTCAGTCGCCTGCGGATACAAGCAGCCGACTGAAGTCGGCTCTACCGCAGCCGCAGCCGCAGCCGCGGGCGCAGCCGCAGAGGCCGACGCGGAGGCAGAGGCCGCAGAGGCGGCCGACATCGGCGCGCGTAACACGCTTGTACGGGGCATGGGCTTTACAATGCCCCCGACTTTGATCTGGACCTGTCCAACCATGAAACTCTCTGCCGCCTGGCTGTGCTGCCTGCTGCTCACCAGCGCGCCCGCATTCGCAGATGCGATCACCGTCAGTGGACGGGTATACCAGGACCGCGACGGCAAGCCGGGGCGCGGTGCCACCGACCCGGGCATGGGCGGTGTGCAGGTCTCCAATGGCCGCAGCATCGTGCGTACCAGCGCCGACGGCAGCTATCGCCTGCCGGTCGAAGCGGGTGACACGGTCTTCATCATCAAGCCCGATGGCTACCGGATGGCGGTCGGCCCCGATGGCCTGCCGGCGTTCTGGCGGCACTACGCGCCACAGGGTTCGCCTGCGCTGAAGTACAACGGTATCGCGCCGACGGTCACACCGGTCAATGCCTACGATTTCGCGCTGACACCGGACAAGCATGACGTTCGGCGCGGCTTCCAGATGCTGGTGTTCACCGACCCGCAGACCGCCACGTTGCGCGACATCGGGTACTACGAGCAGTCGATCGTCAAGCCGCTCGCGGGCCGGACCAAGGCACGCCTGGGCACGACGCTGGGTGACATCGTCAACGACGACCTGTCGTTGTACCCGGCGATCAACAAGGTCACCACACAGATGGGCGTGCCGTGGTTCCACGTGCCGGGCAACCATGATCTGGACTTCGATGCCGCCACGGATGCCCATTCGCTGGACAGCTGGCGCGCCGTGTACGGCCCGGACACCTATGCGGTGGAGGAGGGCGGTGCCAGCTTCCTGTTCCTCGACGACGTGGTCTATGACCCGAATGCCAAGCCGACCTACATCGGAGGGCTGCGCGAAGACCAGTTCGCCTTCATCGCACAGTATCTGAAGGGCCTGCGCCACGATCGGCTGTTGGTGCTGGGCATGCATATCCCGCTGTTCGACGCGGCACCGGGGCGCGAGACGTTCCGTCACGCTGACCGCCAGCGCCTGTTCGACCTGCTGAAGGATTTCAGCAATGTGCTGGTGCTGAGCGGCCACAGCCACACCCAGCAGCACTATTATCATGCCGCTGCCGACGGCTGGCACGGCGAAAAACCGCTGCACGAGTACAACGTAGGCGCGAACTGCGGCGCGTTCTGGTCGGGGGTGAAAGACCGTCATGGCGTGCCGGACAGCACGATGAGTGATGGCACGCCAAAGGGCTATGCGCTGCTGGATGTTGCCGGCAACGGCAGCTATCGCCTGCAGTACCGTGTGGCGGGTGCAGCCGACACCGACCAGATCGGCCTGCATGCACCGAAGGTACTGCGCCAGGGTGCGTATCCGGCGTGGGGCGTGTTCGCCAATGTGTACATGGGCGAGGATGCCACCCGGGTGGAGTTCCGCGTCGACGGTGGTGCATGGCAGCCGATGAAGCAGGTGCGGCAAGGCGATCCGCGGCTGCAGCAGGAGAACGTGGCCGATGACCTGGCGACGACGTTGCGCGGTTACGACCGGTCCCCTGAAGCCACGGCGTCGCCGCATCTGTGGCGCGGCGCACTGCCCACCGATCTGGCGGTCGGCGAGCACAAAGTCGATGTGCGTGCGACCCAGCCGGATGGATCGGTGTTCACGGCGAACACCCGTTACAGTCTGGCCACCGCCACGCCCTGACGCCGACCCGCCCGCCGACGCCGGAGCGGGGCATGCGCTGATAGGCGGGGATGCGGTAGGCGCGCACTGTGGATTTCTCAGCCCAGGTCGAGGAATCCGCCCATGTGCCGCCATTGGACACTGTCATCACCACGCCTGCTGAGCAGGGGCGTGCGCGCCACCTGCGGGGCGCTCATGCTGCTCGTCGGCGCGGTTTCTGTCGCCTTGGCGGTGGAATCACCCGACGAGGTCAACACGTTCATCGGCACCCAGGACGACGGCAACACGTTTCCCGGCGCGTCCGCGCCCTTTGGCATGATCCAGGTCAGCCCTACGGCAGAGCACTGGGCGGGGTGGAAGTACGACGAAGCACGTATTCGCGGGTTCGGCCACTCGTTTCTGTCCGGCGCCGGTTGCTGGGAGCAGGGCGGCCACGTGTCGGTGCTGCCGGTCACGGGCAGCATTGGTCCCGGCAAGCAGTTCGACACCCGTCGGCCGGAAAGCTTTGACCATCGCCGCTATGCCGCCCGGTCAACCCATGACGGCGAAGTGGGCCGCGCCGGCTACTACCGGACCCGACTTGTCGACTACGGCGGCATCGATGTGGAAGCGACAGCGCTTACGCACGCGGCGGCGGAGCGATACACCTTTGCGGGAAGCGCCGAGACAGCGCACATCCTGGTCAATGTCGGACAGGCGAACGAGCGACACCAGGTCGTTTCCAGCGACATCCATGTGGTGGATGACAACGCAGTGGAGGGCAGTGTCGTCACCCAGAGCTTCTGTGGGGGGACGCGCTACACCACATGGTTCCGGCTGCAGTTCAACCGTCCGTTCACTGCAAAGGGAACCTGGAACGGGGCCGGTGGCGTAGAGGGAAGCGGCGACAGTACGAACACTTACGGCCTGAACGGCGCGTGGCTGACATTCGATCTGGGGCGCGATCGTGCGGTAGAGGTTGTCAGCGCGTTGTCCCTTGTGGATGGCGAAGGCGCACGCAACAATCTGGTGGCGGAGGGCCACGATGAGCGGGGGCTGCGTTCCTTCGAGCAGATGCACGGCCTGGCGCGCGCCCGTTGGAAGCAGGAGCTGGATCTGGTGGCGTTGGACGGGGGCAACGCGAGTGATCGGACGGTCTTCAGAACGGCGCAGTATCACGCCCACCTGCAGCCGTTGACGGCCAGCGACGCTGATGGCCGCTATCGCGGCTACGACAACGCGCTGCATTCCGCGGCCGGATGGACGTATTACGCGTACTTCTCGTTATGGGACACCTACCGGGCACAGAACCAATGGCTGGCCCTCGTGCGCCCGCAGGTGGCACGCGACATCGCGCAGAGCTTGTTGGCCATCGAGCGGGAAGGGGGCTGGTTGCCGCGTTGGGGCTATGCGAACTTCGAAACGAACATCATGACCGGGGACCCCATAACGCCGTTCCTCGTTGACCTCTGGCGCGCTGGCGCCCTGCGGCGCCGAGAGGAGGACGCGTGGCACGCGCTTCGCAGAAATGCCTTCGAGATGCCGCCCGCTGCATCACGTCACGCCGGCCGGTCCGGCAATGTGAGCTACCTGCCGAACGGCTTCGTGCAGTTCGACAAGCGCTGGCCTGCCAAAGGCATGGATGCCGATCCCCATTACGGCGCGTCGGCGACGCTGGAGTATGCGCTGGCCGACTGTGCACTTTCGCAGTTCGCCGATGCACTGGGGCAGACGCAGGACGCCACCGTGCTGCGCGCGCGCAGCCAGAACTGGAAAAGCATCTGGGACGACACCCTGCGCGACGCGGACCTGGGGCATATCGGGTTTCCGCGGCCGCGCATAGCCGACGGCAGCTGGTACGGCGGAAGGGACTACACACCACGCTCGGAAGGCGGGTTCCACGAAGGAACCGCATGGCAGTATCAGTGGCTGGCCCAGCACGACGTGGTGGGACTATCCCAGGCCATGGGCGGGCGCGATTCGGCGGTGAAGCGGCTTGATGACTTCTTCGCCTATCCCGCGCTGCAGGCCGACCCGGCCGGTGCGGCGCGCAGGGAGTGGGTGGTTGGCCCGTACGATTATTACAACCAGTACCGTTACAACCCCAACAACGAGGCCGACCTGCATGCGCCCTGGATGTACACGCTGCTGGCGACACCGTGGAAGACCGCAACCGTCGTCCGCGCTGCGCAGCATCTGTTTACCGAAGGGCCCGCCGGGGTGACCGGCAACGATGATCTGGGCGCGATGTCGGCGTGGTACCTGTTCAGTGCGTTGGGCATTTTTCCTGCCGTGCCGGGCAGTGGGCAGTTTCTTCTGCATGCCCCTCGCTTTCCCGGTGTGACGCTGGATCTTGGCGAGGCGTCTGGCCGTCTGTCCCTGCGGGCGCCGGGTGCCAGCGGCGGGGACGTGCAGTACGTGAGCGGCGTGCGGATCGATGGACGCCAGCATCACCCGGTGTGGGTGGACTGGGCTCAGCTCCGGGCCGCGCGCAGCATCGACTTCGATCTCAGCACGGTACCACCGGTGGATGGCTGGGGTACCCGCGCCGCGGATCTGCCTGTCTCGCGTTGTGCATCGACGTCGGCGTCCACGCCGTGACGGAATAGGCGCCGCGCAGGTTGCGGCGTTGCCGGAACAAAAAAAGACAGCCGCCCAGCACGGCGCGGCTGCCCCGGAAACCATTGGATCAGAACTTGTAGTTGAGCCCGAAGTACAGCTGACGGCCGCTGTAGATGTTGGAGATCAGGCGGGCCTTGGTGTCACCGCCCAGGTGGGTGCGCTGTTCGGACTTTGTGGCGTTGAGCACCGATGCAGTAACGGTCAGCGCTTCGGTCAGGTTGTAGGCCGCGTTGAGGTCCAGCTGATCGTAGGGCTCGGTGAACACCGTCATGCCGTTGTTCAGGCCGCCGACCACTTCACCGCGACGGTTGTACGAAGCGCGCGCCAGGAACTTGTCATTCTCGTAGAACAAGGTCACGTTGGCCTGGTTCTTGGCGCTGCCTACCAGCGGCGATGCGCCGATGTTCTCGCCATCCAGCACGATCGAGGCGAGGTTGGTGTCGTTGTAGGTGTAGTTGGCCTGCACGCCGAAGCCCATGTCGAAGGTGTACTGACCGTAGACTTCCACGCCCTGCGACACACCATCACGGCCGTTGGCTTCGGTGGAATAGTTCTGCACCGTCACCAGTTCACCGCCGACCATCATCTGCTGGTCGGCCACCACCGGTACGGTGAAGTTGTCCACGTCCTTGCGGAACAGCGCGACACCGGCGACCGCGCCGGGCTGGAAGTAGTACTCCAGGCCCAGGTCGTACTGCAGGGCTTCAAACGGCTCCAGCTGCTTGTTGCTGCCCGACCCGTACCAGCCCGGAGTCAAGGTGCCACCGGCCACGCGACGGTCGTTGCTGTATTCCTCGCTGATGTACTCCAGGCCGCCGGGGTAGGCGATGCTGGTGTAGCCCGGGCGGGCGATCACCTTCGACGCGGCACCGCGCAGGACCAGGTTGTCGGTGATGTCCCAGGCAATGTTGAAGCTGGGCAGTACATCGGTGTACGTCTTGTCCAGCGATGAGAGCGCGTACGACTTTTCGCGGACGTCGGAGCGGACGAAGCCCGATTCGCAGACGGTGCCGGCCGGCGCACCGGTCGGCGGGCAGGCCAGCGGATTACCGTCGGCGCCATCGACGAAATAGTCCTCGAAGCGCTCGACCGAGTCACTCGAAGCGGCGTGCTGGCGGGTCTGCGCGATGCGTACGCCGATGTTGCCGCGCAGGCGCTCGGTACGGAAGTTCGCCTGGAAATAGCCCGAGTAGACCTTCTCGCCCACGTCGTAGACGAAGTCGGGTTCGCGGCGGTTCTGCATGCCGCCATAGCGATCGTTGAGGTAGTCGATGTAGGCCGGGTAGTTCACGCCCGGCAGTACATTGGCGTTGAAGCCGCCTGCGATGTTGTCGATCGGGTTGGACAGGAAGAAGCCCGGCTGGGCCACGTCCTTCTGCGGATCGTTGCAGTTCTTGAACTGGTAGCGGGCCTCGTAATCGGCCGGGTCAGCGCCTTGGCACACCCAGTAGGTGTTGCCGGTATTGCGGTGCACCTTGCTGTCGCGGTACTTCAGGCCGAACTGGATCGAATCCATCCAGCCCGACTCGAACATGCGGGTGACGTCGGCCTGGAAGTAGTTCTGCTCAATGCTGGTTTCGCGCCATGACGAATCGGTCGACCCGGTGTCGATCTCGGCGATGCCGGCCATCAGCTGCTGCTGCAGGTCAGGCGAGAAGGTGGCCGTGGGTGTCCCGGTCAGGTCCCACGCGCTGTAGCTGTTGCCGTTCTGCCAGGCACCATCGACCTGCCGGCGCGGCTTGGCCGACATGCGGAAGTTGAGGGACGGGCCACCCTCGGACCACGTACGGCCGCCCTTGAAGGTGGCCTTGGTCAGCGTGCTGATGTCCCAGTCGACGGTCAGGTCGGCGGTCTGCGACAGCGCTTTTTCCTTGCTGTAGGTGCCGGTCAGCTGCGGGGTGGGGATGGTGCAGTCATCCGGGCCCCAGCCACCGGGCGCCATGCCGGCGGCGGCCGCTTCGGCCTCGTTGCAGTAATAGGCCTTGCCCGCCAGCTTTTCATACTGGGCGCCGGTGACGACGCTGCCACTGGAATCGAAGTCCAGGCCATTGAGCAGGCGTCCGCCGGCCCAGTTGCCGTCGCCGTTGAAGCGCGCGATGTTCCACTCGGGGATGGCTGCGCGGTTGAGCTTGTAGTCGCCGGACAGCTCGAAGCGGAAGTAATTGGCGGTCAGGGTGAGGCTGTCCACCGGCTTGAACTGGAACGTGAACTGGCCGCCGGTGCGCTCGCGCTCTTCTTCGCGTACGCCGAAGCCCACTGCGGTGGGCATGAAGAATTCGCTGTAATTCTGCCCGGTCTGGTTGTTGAAGCCGGACTCGCCCCACCAGTACTTCACGCCACCCTGGGTGATCTTGTTGCCATAGGCGTCCACCGCGTCGGTACCGTTGCCGTACCACTGGTAGTCATCGACGTTGACTTCCATGCTGCGGTTGGTGCGCTTCTGCTTGGTGGCCCCGATCAGCACGCCGAAGCGCTCATCGTTGCTATGCCAGGAATACAGCGCCGACATCTGCGGATCGATCCCGTCGCTGGTGTCGGACGACACGCCTTCCAGATTGAGGAAGCCGGAGTTGGCCTCCATGTCCAGCGGGCGGCGGGTATGCAGGATCACCGTGCCGCCGATGCCACCTTCATCGATGCGGGCTTCGGGCGACTTGAACAGCTCCGCGCTCTCCAGCATGTTCGACGGCAGCAGGGTGTAGTTGAACGAACGCGAGGCCTCGTTGTTGGTTTCCGAGGTGGCGACGTAGTTGCCATTGAGCTGGGTCAGGGTGAGATCCGAATCCAGGCCACGCACGCTGACATTCTTGCCTTCGCCGCCGTCGCGCGTGATCACCACGCCCGGCACGCGTTGCAGTGCGTCGGCGACGTTCTTGTCGGGGAACTTGCCCACGTCTTCGGCAGTGATGACTTCCACCACGGCATTGGCGTCGCGCTTCTGCTGCAGGCTCTTTTCGATCGCATAGCGGTAGCCGGTGACGTTGACGCTGTCCAGCGTGGTGGCGCTGGGCGATGCGGCGGGCGTGGACGGCGCAGCATCCTGGGCAGACGCCGGCGCCACGCTGGCCGCCAAGGCGAATGCAATGGCTGCCGACAAGGTGTGGCGACCGTAGTTGTGTGACATGTAATTCATTCTCTCCCTCTCCTGGATCGAACCGTTGGCTGATACGAAATACTTGAATCGATCTTATGTGTCGACGCGAGACCGCAAGCGTGGGGCAGGAGAGACAGGGCACCTGATGGCGTTGCTGTCGGATTCCGAACCCGGCAATCGTGACCGTTTGAAGTTGGATCGATCTAAACGATTGGCGCGCATTTTTTAACACGGCCCGACGCAACTGGCATGCTGCTGCGCAATATGAAAACGTTTGCAGACGCTATTGGCCCGCCCGCACGGGGCGTGATGTTGCGCTGCAGGATGCACGGCGGCGATCGTTCATGTTTACTTCAATCGATCTAAATCGCCCGAACATGGATGCCGCCCGGATCTTCGCGGACGTGTTGCCGGTTCGGATCCGACGCCCCGACGCCCTCAAGGAGCCAGTGAACGTGACCTTCCGACGTTGTTCCCCCCTGCGTGTCTTCACGCCTCTCGCCTCACTGGCGTGCGTGATCGCCCTGTCCGTCGCACCCGCGCTGCAGGCGGCACCGGCTGCGCTCGAGCGCGAAGTGAACACTTTCATCGGCAGCAAGGACGACGGCAACACGTACCCGGGTGCCTCGGCACCGTTCGGCCTGATCCAGGTCAGCCCGATCGGCAGCCACTATGCCGGCTGGCGCTACGACGACGAGAAAATCCGCGGCTTCGGCCATTCGTTCCTGTCCGGCGCAGGATGCTGGGAGCAGGGGGGCCAGGTCTCCGTGTTGCCGGTCACCGGCACCATCGGCGCGGGCGGCGATTTCGACATCACCAATCCCAAGGCCTTCGACCACAAGGCGTATGCCTCCACCTACGACCACGCCGGTGAAGTGGGGCAGGCCGGTTACTACCGGGTGAAGCTGACGAGCTACGGCGGCATCGATGCCGAAGCGACCGCGCGCACGCGTGCCGCCGCCGAGCGCTACACCTTCGCGGCAGGCCAGAAAGAAGGTCACGTGCTGGTCAACGTCGGCCAGGCCAACGAACGCCATTCGGTGATCGGCAGCGTGATTGATGTGGTCGGTGATCGCGTGGTGGAAGGCAAGCTGGTCACCAAGAGCTTCTGCGGTGGCCATCAGTACACGACGTGGTTCCGCATCGAGTTCGATCGTCCGTTCAAGGCCCACGGGGTGTGGGGCGAAGAGCGCGGCCTGGCCGGCGCACGCCACAGCATGGAAGGCGAGGCCAAGCCGAACGGTGCGTGGTTGAGCTTCGACATGGCGAAGGGCCGTGCAGTGACAGCGGTCAGCGCGATCTCGCACGTGGACGCGGAAGGTGCGCGCACCAACCTGCGCAGCGACGGCATGCAGGGCGGCAAGCTGCTCAGCTTCGACCGCATGCGCGGCCTCGCGCAGGAGGCGTGGCGCGAGGAACTGTCGACGGTGAAACTGGACGGCGGCAGCAAGGATGACCGCACCGTGTTGTACACCGCGCTGTACCACGCGCTGCTGCAGCCGCTGACCGGCAGTGATGCTGATGGTCGTTACCGGGGCTACGACGATGTGATCCATCGCGCCGACGGCTGGACGTATTACGAGTATTTCTCGCTGTGGGATACCTACCGCGCGCAGAACCAGTGGCTGGCGCTGACCCGGCCGAAGGTGGCGCGCGATATCGGCCGCACGTTGCTGGCCATCGACGAGCAAGGGGGCTGGCTGCCGCGCTGGGGCTATGCCAACTTCGAAACCAACATCATGACCGGTGACCCGGTAACGCCGTTCATGGCCGACCTGTGGCGTTTCGGTGCGTTTGAAGGCCGTGAGCAGGAAGCGTGGTCGGCGCTGCGTCGCAACGCCTTCGACGTGCCGCCGTTGAACTCCCGTGCGGCCGGCCGCTCGGGAAACCCGTCCTACCTCGACAAGGGGTATGTGGTGTATGACCGCGCATTCCCGTCCAAGGGCATGGACGTGGATCCGCACCATGGTGGCTCGGCGACCCTGGAATATGCATTGGCCGACTGCGCGCTCGCGCAGATGGCCGATGGCCTGGGGCATGCCGCCGACGCGGCCATCCTGCGTCAGCGTGGGCGTAACTGGCGCAATGTGTGGGACGTGTCGGTGCGCGACGAAGAGACCGGGTTTACCGGCTTCCCGCGGCCGCGCACCGAGGGCGAACAGTGGTACACCCCGTCCGATGGTCACTACAGCCCGCGTTCGCACCATGGCTTCCATGAGGGCACCGCGTGGCAGTACCAGTGGCTGGCGCAGCAGGACGTCCCCGGACTGGTGGACGCGATGCACGGCCGCGAGCAGGCCGGCAAGCGACTGGATGCGTTCTTCGCGATGGATGCCCTGCTGGCCGATCCGCTGCAGGCCGCGCGCAAGGAATGGGTGGTGGGCCCATACAGCTATTACAACCAGTACCGCTACAACCCCAACAACGAACCGGACCTGCACGCACCGTGGATGTATACGCTGATCGGGCAGCCCTGGAAGACGGCCACGGTGGTGCGTGCCGCGCAGCAGTTGTTCACCAACGCACCCAATGGCGTGACCGGCAACGACGACCTGGGCACCATGTCGGCGTGGTACCTGTTCAGTGCGCTCGGCCTGTATCCGGCCGTGCCGGGCAGCGGTGAGTTCCTGCTGCACGCGCCGCGCTTCGCCAAGGTGGATGTCGCCCTCGGCAATGGCCGTCAGCTGACCCTGCGGGCCCCTGGCGCGGACGGTCGTGCGCTGCAGTACGTGCAGGGCGTGGACGTGGATGGCAAGGCGCATTCGGCCGTGTGGCTGGACTGGGAAACCCTGCGCAGTGGCGCAGACATCACCTGGACACTGGGTGCGCAGGCACCGCAGCAGGGCTGGGGAACCGCGACCAAGGACCTGCCGGTGTCTTACTGCGCCGCGCCGGGCAGCGTGCTGGAATGAAGCGTTGCGATGCCTTCGCTGCATGCACCCGTGGCATGGCAGGCTGCGCCCGCTATGATTCAGGTACCTATCCGATCCCAGGGTCCATTCCAGGATGAATGACGCCAGCAGCACAAAGCCCCCGCGCAAAGGCGGGGAGCGTGCCGTCACCGTGACCGACATCGCCCAGGCGATCGGCGTGTCACGGGCGACCGTATCGCTGGTGCTGCGGGGCAGCCCCTTGGTGAACGTGGATACGCGCGCCAAGGTGGAAGCCGAGCTGCGGCGACAGCGGTATGTCTACAACCGTGCGGCGGCGAACCTGCGCCGTCGCACCTCGTCCAGCGTGGCGCTGGTGATCAACGACCTGTCCAACCCGTTCTTCGCGGAATTCGCCGCGGGCGTGGACGAGGCGCTGGGCGAGCAGGGGTACGTGACGCTGCTGGGCAGTACGGGTGAATCGCCGCAGCGCCAGCAGGCCGTGCTGGGCACGCTGATGGAGCACACGCCGGCGGGCCTGATCCTGTCGCCGGCCGAGGGCAGCGACACGGCACAGGTACGCCAGGCGTTGGGCCCCACGGCCAATGTGCTGCTGTTCAATCGTGCGCTGGTCGGGGCGGACTGGGATTTCCTGGCGCTGGACAACCAGCAGGGCGCGTACCTGGCGACCCGCCACCTGATCGAGCGCGGACACCGTGACATCGCCTTCTTCGGCGGTCACGCCGATTCCAGTTCCTGCGAGCAGCGCCGCGCCGGTTATCAGCAGGCGCTGGCTGAAGCGAACCTTGCGGTGACGCCGCAATGGCTGATCGAATCAGCGCCCAACCGCCTTGAAGCGGCGCGGCGGGTGGATGAGCTGTTTGTCGATGGCCTGCGTCCGAGCGCAGCCGTCTGCTACAACGACACCGTGGCGCTGGGCCTGATGCTGGGCCTGACCTCACGCGGCATCCGTCCGGGCGGCGACTTCGCCGTGACCGGGTTCGATGACATTCCCGAAGCATCGGTGGCGGTGCCGCCGCTGACCACGCTGACCGTCGACCCGCGCGCGCGCGGTCGGCAAGCCGCCGAGCTGCTGCTGCAGCGCGTACAGTCTCCCGATGCGCCGCCCGTGCGCACCGTTGCCCCCGTGCAGCTGCGCATCCGCGAAAGCAGCGCGGCCCGTCCGAACTGACTCCCTTCCACATTCAACCTACGCGCACCGAGGCGCGAACCCGCATGCCGATTTCATCAACGCCCCGTTTCAACACCACGCCCGGGCAAGGCGCACCGCCGGTCAACACCCGCATGGCGCTGGGCGTAGCCACCACGATCTTCTTCATGTGGGGCTTCCTGACCTGCCTCAACGACATCCTGATCCCGCATCTCAAGGCGGTATTCGAGCTCAACTATGCGCGCGCGATGCTCGTGCAGTTCACCTTCTTCGGTGCCTACTTCCTGATGTCGCTGCCTGCGGGCCGGCTGGTGGCCCACCTGGGCTACAAGAAAGGCATCGTGGCCGGCCTGCTGATCGCCGGCGTGGGCGCGCTGGGCTTCTGGCCTGCGGCCGAGCTGCGTGAGTACAGTGCGTTCCTGGGCGCGCTGTTCGTGCTTGCTACCGGCATCACCGTGCTGCAGGTGGCCGCCAACCCGTACGTCGCGCTGCTGGGGCCGGTGGAAACCAGTTCCAGCCGCTTGACCCTTGCGCAGGCGCTGAACTCGCTGGGCACGGCCATCGCACCGATCTTCGGCGGGTTGTTGATCCTCGGCAACACGGTGAAGAGTGCCGATGAAATCAATGCACTGTCGGTGGCCGAACAAGCGGCTTACCGCGCCGCCGAAGCGCAGTCGGTGCAGGGCCCGTACATCGGCCTGGCGATCGCGCTGGTGCTGCTGGCGTTGTTCGTCTATCTGTTCCGCCTGCCCACGCTGAGCGAGGCTGCGGAGAAGGTGGACGATGGCCCGCAGCAGAGCTACGGCGCCGCGTTGCGTCACCGCCACCTGCTGTTCGCGGTGCTGGGTATCTTCTTCTACGTCGGCGCCGAAGTGTCCATCGGCAGCTTCCTGGTCAACTACCTGTCGATGCCGACCATCGGCGGCTTCACCGAGCAGCAGGCCACCCATTACGTGTCTGCGTACTGGACCATGGCGATGATCGGCCGTTTCGCTGGCTCGGCGCTGCTGACCCGTTACTCGCCACGCCACATGCTGGCCCTGTTCGCCGCCATCAACGTGGTGCTGCTGGGCACCACCATGGCCAGTTCGGGCCAGGTCGCGCTGTACTCGGTGGTGGCCATCGGCCTGTTCAACTCGATCATGTTCCCGACCATCTTCGCGCTCGGCATCGAGCGTCTGGGACCGCTGACCAACAAGGCGTCGAGCCTGCTGATCATGGCCATCGTCGGTGGCGCGCTGGTGCCGTACCTGCAGGGCGTGCTGGCTGACCATATCGGTCTGCAGCCGAGCTTCATCCTGCCGCTGCTGTGCTACGGCTACGTGATCTTCTTCGGCCTGTCAGGCGCCCGCCTGCCGGCCATCGCACCGCGCGGAGGCTGAGTCAGATGGGCAACATTGTCTGCTTCGGCGAGATTTTGATCGATCTATTAGCGCAGCCTCCGGCATCGCCCGAGCAGCCGCGGGCCTTCCTGCAGTACGCCGGCGGCGCGCCGGCCAACGTCGCCGTGGCCGCTGCCCGGCTTGGCGTGGGCACCCAGTTCGTCGGCATGCTGGGGCGTGACATGTTCGGCGATTTCCTGGCCGACAGCCTGCAGCAGCATGGCGTGGGAACCGACTTCATTGCGCGCACCGACGCGGCGAAGACCGCGCTGGCCTTCGTGGCGCTGGATGCACACGGTGAGCGCAGTTTCAGCTTCTACCGCCCGCCGGCTGCGGATCTGTTGTTCCGCGCCGCCGATTTCCAGGCAGGGTGCTTCGACCAGGCGAGCTGCTTCCATGTCTGTTCCAACAGCCTGACCGAGGCGGAGATCGCACGGACCACGTTCGAGGGCATGCAGCGTGCGCGCGCTTCGGGTGCGCTGGTCAGCCTGGACCTCAACCTGCGCCCGGCGCTGTGGCCGACCGACGCTGACCCGCTGCCGACGCTGTGGCAGGCGCTGGAACTGGCCGACGTGGTCAAGCTCTCGCGCGAGGAACTGGACTACCTCGCGGCCCCGCTGGGGGCCCAGGGTGCCGAGCAGGTGCTGCAGCGATTGCTGGGCGCGCACGCACGTTGGGTGGTGGTCACTGACGGAGCGGCGCCGCTGCAGTGGCATGCCCGTGACAGCAGCGGCCAGGTGGAAAGCTTCAGCGTGCCGACGGTGGACAGTACCGCCGCCGGTGATGCGTTCGTCGGTGGCCTGCTGACCGCCCTGGTAGAGCGTGGCGTGGATGCCGCCGGACTGCCTGCGTTCTGCGCTGATCCCACGGCGATGCGCGCGGTGCTGCGCTTCGGCGCTGCCGTCGGGGCATTGGCGGTGACCCGCAAGGGTGCGTTCGCGGCCATGCCGTCGCGCGCCGAAGTCGATGCCTTGTTGCAGCAACCCGAGGAGACCCACTGATGACGCAGACCCCGGACTTCCGTTCGCCCGCCTTCCTGCGCGGCCACATCGCCCACACGATGGCGTTCTACCATCCGCGCTGCATCGATCCGCAGGGCGGCTTCTTCCACTACTTCCGTGACGATGGCAGCGTCTACGACGCAGGGCATCGGCACCTGGTCAGCAGCACCCGCTTTGTCTTCGACTATGCGATGGCCTACCGCGAGTTCGGCGATGCCGCCTACCTGGAAGGCGTCACCCACGGCGTGCGTTACCTGCGCGATGTGCATCGCAATCCCGCGACAGGCGGCTATGCCTGGACGCTGCGCGATGGTGTGGTGGAAGACGATACCAACCATTGCTACGGCGTGGCGTTCGTGCTGCTGGCCTACAGCTGCGCACTGAAGGCCGGCATCGAAGAAGCGCGCGGCTGGATGGATGAAACCTGGCAGTTGCTGGAGACGCGATTCTACGAAGCGCCGTACGGGCTGTACCGCGATGAAGCCGACGCGCAGTGGAATTTCAGTGGCTACCGCGGCCAGAACGCCAACATGCACATGTGCGAAGCGATGCTGGCGGCGTACGAGAGCAGTGGCGAACAGCGCTACCTGGATCGTGCATTGCAGTTGGCCGACATCATGACGCGCCGCCAGGCGGCCAAGGCCGACGGCCTGGTATGGGAACACTACGACAGCGAGTGGAATGTCGACTGGAAGTACAACCTGGATGATCCCAAGCACCTGTTCCGCCCGTGGGGCTTCCAGCCGGGCCATCAGACCGAGTGGGCCAAGCTGCTGCTGATCCTGGACCGTCATGTGCAAGCGGACTGGCTGGTGCCGTTGGCACGCCATCTGTTCGACGTGGCGGTGGAGCGCAGCTGGGACCGCGAGCGCGGTGGCCTGTATTACGGCTTCGCTCCCGATGGCAGCGTCTGCGACGACGACAAGTATTTCTGGGTGCAGGCCGAGACGCTGGCCACCGCCGCGGTGCTGGCGCAACGCACCGGTGACGCGCAGTACTGGACGTGGTACGACCGGCTTTGGGCCTATTCGTGGGAACATTTCGTCGATCACCAGTACGGCGCATGGTTCCGCATCCTCGACGCGGACAACCGCAAGTACAGTGACGAAAAGAGCCCGGCCGGCAAGGTGGATTACCACACCATGGGGGCCTGCTACGAAGTGCTGAACGTGGTCCGGCCCAAGGCCTGAAACCGGAGCTGTCGGTAACGCCGGGCCATGCCCGGCGGATGTCCACCCGGCGGCGCAAGCCCGCCCACCTTCCAGGTATCGACATGCAGAACAGAATCACCTCGTGGTGCTTGGCCATTGCCGTGATGCTGCTGCTCATGCCAGCGCAGGCGCCCGCTGCGGTCCTGGACGCACGGTGGGAGTTCCGCCTGCTGCCCGGCAACGCGCAGGCGTCGGCGCATCCCCGCGCCAGCGCCTGGCGAACGGCGCAGGTGCCCGGCAGCGTACACACCGACCTGCTGGCCCATGCACTGATCCCGGATCCCTATGTCGGCGCACCCGAAGCATCGCTGCAGTGGATCGGCCTGGCCGACTGGGAATACCGCGCCACCTTTGATGTCGCGGCCGCAACCCTGGCGCGCCCCCATGCCGAGCTGGTATTCGAGGGGCTTGATACCTTTGCCGAGGTCGAACTCAACGGCCAGCCGTTGCTGCGTGCCGACAACGCGCATCGCACCTGGATCGCACGGGTGGAGGGGCGGCTGCAGCCACGTGGCAACACGCTGCGCATCGTGTTCCGCTCGCCGATCACCACGCTGCTGCCGAGCGTGCAGGCGATGCCGCACAAGATCGCCGGCAATTATCCGTCGCCCTATGGCGACGAGCCGCGCGATGCGATGGTGGGCAACTTCGTGCGCAAGCCGGCGTATCACTTCGGCTGGGACTGGGGCCCGCGTTACGTCACGGCGGGTGTGTGGCGTCCGGTCCGGCTGGAGACCTGGGGCGCGCACCGTATCGACGACCTCGCCGTGCGCACGGACCGGCTGGATGCGGATGCGGCACTGTTGACCGCGCAGGTTACGGTGCGGCACGAAGGCGCGGCGGCCTCGGCGCTGCTCGACGTGGACGTGCGTGACCCGGAGGGCCGCATCGTGGCGCGTGCACAGCACAACGCGTTGTTGCAGCCGGGCGAGCAGCAGATCGACGTGCCCCTGCAGATCGACCAGCCCCGCCGCTGGTGGCCGGCCGGCCAGGGCGCGCAGGACCGCTATACCGTGCATGCGTCACTCGGTCGCGATGAGGATCCCGCGTTGCGCGCAGAACGCCGCATCGGGCTGCGCAGCATTGAACTGCGGCGGCAGGACGATGCCGACGGTGGGCAAGGCTTTGCCTTCGTGATCAACGGACGCGAGATATTCGCCAAGGGGGCCAACGTCATTCCGTTCGACGCGTTCCCTGCGCGGGTGGACACGTCGCGTCTGCGCACGATCCTGACCGCAGCGCGCGACGCCAACATGAACATGCTGCGCAACTGGGGCGGTGGCTATTACGAGGACGACGCCTTCTTCGACATCGCCGATGAGCTCGGCCTGCTGGTCTGGCAGGACTTCATGTTCGGTGGCGGCATGCAGCCGGGCTACGATCCGGCGTTCCGTCAGAGCGTGGTAGCGGAAGCGCGCGACAACGTCCGCCGCCTGCGTCACCACCCCAGCATCGTGTTGTGGTGTGGCAACAACGAAGAAGAGACGGCCTGGAAGGATTGGGGGCATGGCCGCGATCTGGCGAAGGCCGATCCTGTGTTCGCCGCCAAGGTGTGGCAGGGCTATGTCGATCTGTTCGGCAACGACCTGCGCCGGGTCGTGGCTGAGGAAGCGCTGGGGGTGCCGTACTGGTCCAGCTCGCCGAGCAACGATCTGGACACGAAGGCCAACGACTCCACGCGGGGCGACAAGCACTACTGGCAGGTATGGGGTAATCCGGCGCTGCCGGTGACGGCGTACCTGCGCGAGACACCCCGGTTCATGTCCGAATACGGCCTGCAGTCATGGCCGTCGCAGGCGATGGTCGACCGCATTGCGCCGCGCGCGGAACAGCGTATCGACAGCCCGGTGATCCAGGCGCATCAGAAGTTCATGGCCGGGCAGGGCAACGAACGGCTGTTGCACTACATCCGCCTGAGCTACGGTGAACCGCGGGATTTCGCCGCGTTCCTGTATCTCGGCCAAGTGATGCAGGCGGAGGGCATCCAATTGGCCGCGCTGCACCATCGCGCATCGCGCCCCTACACGATGGGCTCGCTTTACTGGCAGCTCAACGATGTGTGGCCGGGCGCTTCGTGGTCCGGCCTGGACCATGACGGCCACTGGAAGGCGCTGCATTTCCAGGCGCGGCGCTTCTTCGCCGACCTTGCGGTGGCGGCGTTGCGCGATGACGGCGTGACCCGGATCAGCCTGTTGAACGATACGCCCACACCGCAGCGGGTCGACTGGCGGCTGCGGGTAATGGCCTTGGACGGTCGTGAGATAAGCCGTAGGCAACAGGCCGTCGTGCTCGCGCCCGGTTCTGCGACCGAGGTCGGGCGGCTGGGGGATGCCCGACTGCTGGGGGTGGAGGACCCTGCGCGCACGATTGCCGTGGTCGAGCTGCTGCAGGACGAGCGGGTAGTGTCGCGGCAGGTGGTCAGCTTCGTCGAAGCGCGCGATCAGGCGCTGCAGGCCGACCAGGTGAAGGCGAGCCTGCAGGGCGAGGGCGATCAGCTTGAGGTGGTGCTGCAGGCGCGGGGTCTGGTGCGTGCGGCGTGGATCGACTTCGGACTGCACGAGGTGGTGCTGGAAGACAACCTGCTGGACCTGCTGCCGGGGGAGCGCCGTGTGCTGCGCGCACGATCTGACCGTGACGCCGCGACGCTGCGCGCGGCGCTGCGCGTGCAGACGCTCGGCGATATTCTCAGGGTACACGCAGTGCGGTAGCGCCGAGCCGTGCTCGGCGGATCTTCGTGGGAAGGCCCCCGCCGAGCATGGCTCGGCGCTACCGGGATATCGCGGGTGGCGCCGTTGCCGCGATATCGGGAATGCCGCCGTTGCCGGGATAACGGGAATGCCGCCGTTGCCGCGATATCGGGAATGCCGCCGTCACCGGTTTATCGGGTGTGGTAGCGCCGAGCCGTGCTCGGCGAGCGCAGCGGCGAGACCGTCAGAACGCGATTTGCTGGAAATTCTCCACGCGCTCGTGGCCGTGCGTCGCTTCACCGCTGCGTGGCAGCGGGTAGTCGTCCAACCGATCCAACAGCCGCGTCTGCAATCCAGCGTCGCGCGCGGCATCGAGCTCTTCCACCACATCGGACAGGAACAGGATCTCGCCGGCCGGTACGCCGATCGCATCGACAATGCGGCGGTAGCTTTCCGCCTCGCGCTTGCCACCGATTTCCGTGTCGAACCAGCCCGATACCAGGGCGGTCAGGTCACCGGCGTCGCTGAAACCGAAGAACTGCTTCTGCGCCGGCACCGATCCGGACGAATACACATACAGCGGCAATCCCGCGGCATGCCAGCCCTTCAGTACGGCGGCCACTTCCGGATAGAAGTGCGCCTTGTAATCGCCATTGCGGTAGCCGGTTTCCCAGATCTTGCCCTGCAGCGCTTTCAGCGCGGTGTGCTTGCGGTCCTGGTCGATCCAGCCCTGCAGCGTTTCCGCCACCAGGCTGTCCTGGCAGGCACCGCCGATTTCGGTCGCTACGGCGTCCAGCCACCGCCGCACGTCCGGTTCGTTGCCGTGGGTCGCGATGAAACCGGGCAGCGCCTTGCGCGCATACGGGAACAGCACGTTCTTGACGAAGGAGATGCTGCTGGTGGTGCCTTCGATATCGGTGAGGATGACGCGGGGCTGCATGGCGATTCAGTCCTGGGTAGGCACGTAGCGGGGGAACTTCTGCGCGATGTCGGTGCCGGTGAAATGCCCGACCCAGCCATCGGCTTCGGTGAAGAAGCGGATCGCCACGAAGCTCGGCTCATCGCCCATGTCGAACCAGTGATTGACACTGTCCGGCACGGCGATCAGGTCGTTCTTGACGCACTCGATCTCGTAGACCTTCTCGTCCACGTGCAGGGTGAACAGCCCGGAGCCGGCGACGAAGAAACGCACTTCGTCCTCCTTGTGGAAGTGTTCGTCGAGGAATTTCTTCCGCAGCTCGGCGCGGTTCGGATTGTCCGGCGCGATCGAGGCCACGTCCACGCTCTTGAAGCCGCGCTCGGCGACCAGCCGATCGATGTCGCTGCGGTAGGCGGCAAACACCTCGTCCTGGCTGGCGCCGGGGGCGACGGGCTGGCTGGCGGTCCAGCGCTCGAAGGTCACGCCGATCTTCTGCAGTTCGGCGGCAATCTGCGCACCGTCCTGGGTATCCAGCAGCGGCGTGTCGGGGGCAGTGTCGTTGTAGATGCGCAGTCGGCTCATGGCGGCAGCTCGAACAAGGTGGGGGAAGACAGGGTAGCAGCGCGGCGGGCGGGGGTCAGATTCCAATCCGGCATCTGACCCGGCACCCACGGCGTGTCAGTTGCGCAGGCGGCGCAGTTCCAGCTCGCAGTGGAACAGGAACTCGAAGGCTTCCAGATGGCGCCGCGCTTCGGCCATGTCGCGGCCCCATGCGTACAGGCCGTGGCCATCGATCAGGTAGCCCCACAGGCACTGCGTGTCCAGCAGGGCATCGACCTGTGCCGACAGCACGTCCATGTCCTGGGTATTGGCGAACACCGGCACGTCGATGGCCATTTCATGCGTGCTGTTGCCGGCGAAGGCCTTCAGCAGCTCATAGCCTTCCAGGCGGATGTGGCCCTGCGGTGCATACAGGCGCGAGGCGATCGTCTGCACCGGCGAATGCGTATGCAGCACGCAGCCCACTTCCGGAAAGCGGCGATACAGCTGGGTATGCAGCAGGGTTTCCGCGGACGGGCGCAGCGGGCGGCCGACGGCCTTGCCGTCGAAGTCGACGACCATGATGTCGTCTTCGATCAGCCGGCCCTTGTCGCGGCCGGAGACCGTGATCGCGGCATGGTGGTCGTCCAGCCGATGGGAGAAGTTGCTGCTGGTCGCCGGCGTCCAGCCGGCCTGGGCCAGCTCGCGGATGTTGTCGATCAGCAGCTGCGCCAGTTCACTCAGGCGCTGGGTGTCGTAGGGGAAAGTGGGCGCGTTCATGGCCCACATTCTATCCGGTCCCGCCGACCACGTTGGGGGCTGTGCCTGCCTCGGTAGTGACGGCCGCTGGCCGTCCGCTTCAGGCCTTGGCCGCTGCGCTCGCCGAGCATGGCTCGGCGCTACCGACACCGCTCGGCGATACCCTGATTACTTCCCGCGCAGGCGGCTGTGGCGGTAGCCGTAGCCGAAGTAGATCGCAAAGCCCACCGCCGTCCACACGCCCATCAGCATCCAGTTATGGAACGTCATGGCCGACAGCAGCGCCAGGCAGCTCAGCACGCCCAGACTGCACACCAGCCACGCGGCGCGGATGCGGAAGGGCCGCGGCAGGTCCGGCTGGGTGTGGCGCAGCACCAGCACGCCGGCGCACACCGCCGCGAAGGCGATCAGGGTGCCCATCGAGGTCAGCTCACCCAGCACGTCCAGCGGGAACAGCGCCGCCAGCAGCGCAATGCCGATGCCGGTGATCACGGTGTTGATGTGCGGGGTGCGGTACTTCGGATGGATCTTGGTGAACAACGGCGGCAGCAGGCCGTCGCGGCCCATGATCATGAAGATGCGCGGCTGGCCGATGATCATCACCAGCACCACCGACGACAGGCCCACCAGGGCGCCGATTTCCACGACGACGCGCAACCAGCCGAGCGTCGGGTGGGCGGCTACGGCGGTGACCACCGGCTCATCGGTACCCAGCAGCTGATACGGCACCAGGCCGGTCATCACCGCGGCCATGGCGATGTACAGCACCGTGCAGATCACCAGTGAGAGCATCATGCCGATCGGCATGTCGCGCTGCGGACGATGCGATTCCTGCGCCGCCACGGACACCGCTTCAAAGCCGATGTAGGCGAAGAACACCATCGCCGCGCCGCGCAGCACACCTTCCATGCCGAACTGGCCGGGACCGGTGTTTTCCGGGATGAAGGGATGCCAGTTGGCGGTGTCGACGTACTTCCAGCCCACGGCGATGACCAGCACGATCAGGCCCGTCTTCAGGATCACCATCGCCATGTTCATCGCCGACGACTTGCGGATGCCGTGGTAGCACAGCCATGTCAGCGCCAGCACCAGCAGCGCGGCAGGCACGTTGGCGATGGCACCGGTCGGGCGCAGCTGCCCATCCAGCGGTGCGCTGACCAGCGCGGCAGGCAGGTGGACGTCGAAGTGGCTCAGCAGACTGAGGAAGTAGCCGGTCCAGCTGACCGCGACGGCCGACGCGGATACGCCGTATTCCAGCACCAGCATCCAGCCGATGAACCAGGCCGCCAGCTCGCCGAAGGTCGCGTAGGTGTAGCTGTAGGCACTGCCGGATACCGGCACCATCGCGGCGAACTCGGCGTAGGCCAGTGCACAGAAGCCGCAGCAGATGGCGGCCAGCACGAAGGACAGCATGATCGCCGGCCCGGCGTGGTTGGCGGCGGCCTGGCCGGTGATGACGAAGATGCCACCGCCGATCACCGCACCGATGCCCAGCGCCGTCAGTCCCCATGGCCCCAGGGTACGGGTCAGACTGAGACCGTTGGCGTCTTCATGGGCGGCGTGCGGATGCTTGGTGGCCCACAGTTGCTTGAGCATGGTGTGATGGTCTTTCGGTGCGGGCAGGCCGAAGGGCCTGCAAAGGGTGCGGCATGATACCGAACGGGCCGGCAAAGGAGCCGGCCCGTCGATGCATCAGGGTGACTTGGCGAGCTTGCTGTTACGCATGCCGTAGCCGAAGTAGATCAGCAGGCCCAGGAAGGTCCAGCCGAGGAACAGATGCCAATGCACCACGAAGGCCTGCCAGAACAGGAACAGGCACATCGCCGCACCGAGCGGGCAGATGACCCAGACCAGCGGCACGCGGAACGGACGCTCCAGTTCCGGGCGGGTATAACGCAGCACCAGCACGCCCACGCACACCGTGGCGAAGGCCAGCAGGGTCCCCATCGACACCAGTTCACCCAGCACGTTCAGCGGCACCATGCCGGCCAGCGCGGCGGCCAGCACGCCCACCACGATCGTGGCCCAGTACGGGGTGTGGAAACGCGGGTGGATCTTGCCGAAGAACTTCGGCAGCAGACCGTCGCGGGAAATGGTGTACGCGATGCGGGTCTGGCCCATCATCATCACCAGCACCACCGACGACAGGCCGGCAATGGCGCCGATCTCCACGGCGGTCTTCAACCAGCTCAAGCTGGCATACGGCTCCAGCGCGGTGGCAACCGGCTTGTCGGTGCCGAGCAGTTGGTACGGCATCATGCCTGTCAGCACGGCGCAGACGATGATGTAGACGATGGTGCACACCGCCAGCGAGCCCAGCAGGCCGATCGGCATGTTGCGCTGGGGGTCCTTGGTTTCGCCCGCCGCGGTGGAGACCGCATCGAAACCGATGTAGGCGAAGAACACGATGGTGGCGGCGCGGAACACGCCGCTCCAGCCGAACTCGCCGCTCACGCCGGTGTTCTCGGGGATGAAGGGCGTCCAGTTCGCCGGATCGATGTGCGTCGCGCCAAAGCCGATGAACAGGCAGATGACGGTGACCTTGATCGCCACGATGATCGCGTTGACGAAGGCCGACTGGGTGATGCCCACGTACAACAGCCCGGAGACGGCCGCCACGATCAGCACGGCCGGCAGGTTGAACAGCTTGCCCGAGGCAATGAACTCCTGGCCGGTCCACGCGATCGGCGCTGCGCTCAGCGCATCCGGGAACGGCATGTTGAGCGTGGTGGTGATGAAGCTGATCAGATAGGCCGACCAGCCGACCGCGACCGAGGCCGAGGCGAACAGGTATTCCAGCACCAGGCACCAGCCGATGAACCAGGCCATGCCTTCGCCGAGGGTGGCATAGGAGTAGGAGTACGCGCTGCCGGACACCGGCATCATCGCGGCGAACTCTGCGTAGCACAGGCCCGCCAGTGCGCAGGCCAGGCCCGCCAGCACGAAGGACAGCATGATCGCGGGGCCGGCATGATTGGCGGCTGCCTGTCCGGTGAGTACGAAGATGCCCGCACCGATCACGGCACCAATGCCGAGCAGGATCAGGTGTTTTGCCGTGAGCGTCCGTTTCAGGGTGGCTTCGCCGTCCAGGCTGCCTTCGATGGGTTCGCCAGCGTCTACGTGTCCGGCTGGCTCAACCGGTTTGACCCTCAACAGAGCTTTCAGCATGCGGTACTTCCCTAAGTCATCGTGGAGCAGTCGGCGATACATGGCCGTCGACGCGTGTGGTGAATGAAGGCCATGCGAATGGCTCGCTGTACCTTAGCCAAAGCTGAAGGTGATGCACAAGCCGCATGTGCAACATTTTGTGGCGATAATGGCCGATTGGTTTGCTGAACACGCATAGGACATGTCGGAAACAACTACAACCGTTGCCGCGCTTGACGATCAGCTTCGTCAATTGTTGCGGGATCATGCGCTCCGAGTACCTGATCAAGCCGGGCTCGCTGACGAATTCAGCACACTTCTGGACGATCCCCTCAATCCCTTCCTGCGCGAGCGTCTCTCCGGCCACTTCACCGGCAGCGCGTGGCTGGTGAGCGCCGACGGGCGACGCGTGCTGCTGACGCATCACCGCAAACTGGCGCGTTGGCTGCAGTTGGGCGGGCATGCGGATGGCGATCGCGACCTGGCGCGTGTGGCACTGAACGAAGCGGAAGAAGAGTCCGGCCTGGACGGGCTCCGATTGGAGCACCCCGCGATCTTCGATCTGGACAAGCACTGGATACCCGCGCGTACCGACGTGCCGGGGCACTGGCATTACGACGTGCGTTTCGTGGTGCGTGCCGGCACTTCAGAAGCCTTCGTCGTCAGCGAAGAGTCACTGGAACTGGCCTGGCGCGACATCGCACAGATCGCTGCGGACCCCGAAGCCGACCCCTCACTGCAGCGCATGGCCCAGCGCTGGCGGTAGGCCGAAAAAGGGGACGGAGGGGATTAAGTCGTTATCCGCCGCGTGCAGCGGGCCGATAACGACTTAATCCCCTCCGTCCCCTTTTTTATCAGTACAGCACGCGGGTGCGCAGGGTACCGGTGATCGCGGCGAGTTCGTCGCGGACGGCGGCGGCTTGTTCGACGCTGGCGGTGATGTCGATCACCACGTAGCCGACCTTGGCGTCGGTGCGCAGGAACTGCCCGTCGATGTTCACGTTGTGGCGCGAGAAGATCTCGTTGACCTTGGACAGCACGCCGGGCACGTTGCGATGGATGTGCAGCAGGCGCAGGCTGCCGTGGTGCTCGGGCAGGGTCACTTCCGGGAAGTTCACCGCCGACAGCGTGCTGCCGTTGTCGCTGTAACGCACCAGCTTGGCGGCCACTTCGATGCCGATGTTGTCCTGGGCTTCCAGCGTGCTGCCGCCCACGTGCGGGGTCAGGATCACGTTGTCGTGCGCGGTCAACGGGCTTTCGAAGGCATCGCCGTTGCCCTTGGGCTCCACCGGGAACACATCCAGTGCGGCGCCGCCGATATGGCCGGATTGCAGTGCTGCGTCCAGCGCGTCGATGTCCACGATGGTGCCGCGCGCGGCATTGATGACGTGCGCGCCGCGGCGCATCTTCGCCAGCTCGGTCGCGCCGATCATCCACTGCGTAGCAGCGGTTTCCGGCACGTGCAGGGTGATGATGTCCGAACGCGCCAGCAGGTCATCCAGGCTGGCGGCGGCACGCGCGTTGCCCAGCGCCAGCTTGGCTTCCACGTCATGGAAGATCACCTGCAGGCCAAGGGATTCGGCCAGCACGCCGACCTGGGTGCCGATATGACCATAGCCGATGATGCCCAGCGTCTTGCCGCGGACTTCGTGGCTGCCGGCGGCCGACTTCGACCAGCCACCGCGATGGCACTCGGCGTTCTTCTGCGGGATGCCGCGGGTCAGCATGATCGCCTCGGCAATCACCAGTTCGGCCACGCTGCGGGTATTGGAGTAGGGCGCGTTGAACACCGGGATGCCGGCCAGCTCGGCGGCGTCCAGGTCGACCTGGTTGGTGCCGATGCAGAAACAGCCCACCGCGATCACCCGCTTGGCCTCGGCCAGTACGTCGGCCGACAACTGGCTGCGTGAGCGGATGCCGACAATGTGCGCTTCGGCGATGCGGGCCTTCAGCTCGGCCTCGGGCAGCGCCTTGGAATGCAGTTCGATCTGGCTGTAACCGGCCGCGGTGAACACATCCACGGCGGTCTGGCTAACCCCCTCCAGCAACAGCACGCGGATATCCTGCTTGGGGTAGGAGGTCTTCTTCGGCGACATGGGACGGCACGGCCAGTGGGGCAAGGGCTGTCCACTATGCCAGATGGCGAAGGCGATGGTGCGCTGCGGAAATGGTTGCATCCGTAGCCAATCGATAGCTCCAGCGGGGCTGGACGCTGGACGCGACCGCTGGCACGCTTGCGTGCTATTCGTGCGCCGCGCTGGACTGACATGACCGATTCCCGCCTTGCTTCCCTGCTGCAGGCCGTTCCCGGACTGCGGTTGAAGACCGATGCTGCCGACCTGGAGCATTACGGCCGCGACTGGACACGGCGCTGGACGCCGGCGCCGCTGGCCATTGCCTTGCCGGGCAGTGTCGAGGAGGTGCAGGCGGTGATGCGCTGGAGTGCGGCCGAAGGCGTCGCGGTGGTGCCATCCGGCGGTCGCACCGGGCTGTCGGGTGGTGCGGTCGCCGCCAACGGCGAGTTGGTGCTGAGCCTGGAACGGATGAACGCGGCGCTGCACTACGATGCGGTGGATCGCACGCTGGTGGTGCAGGCGGGCATGCCGCTGGAGGCGCTGCACAACGCGGCGCTGGAGCACGGGCTGATCTATCCGGTGGATTTCGCTGCACGCGGTTCGTGTTCGATCGGCGGCAACATCGCCACCAATGCCGGCGGCATCCGGGTGATCCGCTACGGCAACACGCGTGAGTGGATCGCCGGGCTGAAGGTAGTGACCGCGCAGGGTGATCTGCTGGAACTCAACAAAGGTCTGATCAAGAACTCCAGCGGCTACGACTTCCGCCAGCTGCTGATCGGCTCGGAAGGCACGCTTGGCGTGATCGTCGAGGCGACCGTCAAGCTGACCGACCCGCCACCGGCGAGCAACGTGATGCTGCTGGCGGTGCCCAGCTTCGACGTGCTGATGCAGGTGTTCTCCGCGTTCCGCGCGCGGCTGCAGCTGCAGGCGTTTGAATTCTTCACCGACAAGGCACTCCGGCACGTGCTGGCACATGGTGCCCAAGCTCCCTTTGCCGAGGTGCATCCGTTCTACGTGGTGACCGAGTTCGCCGCTGGCGACGAGGCGCAGGAAGCCGCCGCGATGGCTGCGTTCGAGGATTGCATGGGCAATGGCTGGGTCAGTGATGGCGTGGTCAGTGCCAGCGACGCGCAGGCGGCGCAGCTGTGGCGCTTGCGCGAGGGCATCACCGAGGCGGTGGCGCGTTACACGCCCTACAAGAACGATGTATCGGTGCGCATCTCGGCGATGCCTGCTTTCCTTGCGGAAACACAGGCGCTGATCGGGGAGGCGTACCCGCAGTTCGAGGTGGTGTGGTTCGGCCACATCGGCGATGGCAACCTGCACATCAACGTGCTCAAGCCGGAAGGCACCAGCGACGCGGAATTCGTGCAGCAGTGCGAGCACGTCACCACGTTGCTGGCGCAGGTGCTTGCGCGTTTCGACGGCAGTATCTCCGCCGAACACGGTATCGGGCTGGTCAAGAAGAAGTACCTGGACAGCACGCGCGGGCCGGCCGAGATCGCACTGATGAAAGCGGTCAAGCGCGCGTTTGATCCGCAAGGGCGGCTGAACCCCGGCAAGGTCTTCGATCTGTGACGCGCCGTTCGCGCGATGGGTCGGGTACGCTCTGCACACACCCTTCACGAGTAACCCGACGATGACCCGATTGCCTTCGCCGCTGGTTCCCTTGGCGCTGTCCCTGCTGGTCCTGCCGCTGGCAGCGGGTGCTTCCAGCTTTGCTGGTACGTCGGCCGGTTCGGCGTCGGGCGCGTCGTCGAATTCGTCGGGCAGCAGCTCCGGCGATGACAAGGTGGTCGTGGCGGCCCGCGACGATGCAGCCGCTTTCGTGGCCAGCGATGGCCAGATCCGCGGCGCACGGCTGCAGGCTGCGCTGGTACATCTGCGCGAGCACGATGCCGCCGCGCGTGAGCGCAGCGACCTGGCCCTGGCGCAGTCCCTGCTCGCACGCTGATGCGGGCCCGTCCCCGCGCGTGGTTGGCGTGGGGGCTGTTGTGCCTGTCGTCCGCCGTTCAGGCGGTTCAGCTGACGCCGACCGATGCAGGCCTGCGCGTCGAAGAACGTGCGCGCCTGGACCAGGCGATAGCCGATGTCGTGCCCCGTCTGCCGGCCGGGCTGCTGGCCGCACTGCCGGTGGACGTGCCGTTGCGCGTTTCCGACACGTTGCCTGCCCACGTGGCCGGGCGGGCGCTTGCCGGCGTGATCCTGCTTCCGCGCCGCATGCTCACCGGCAGTGACCCCGCGGCGGCAGATGCCCTGCGATCCACGTTGATCCACGAACTGATGCACGTCGCCGACCGGTCTGCCGGTGGCGGCTGGTCGCGCAGCCCGCGCCTGCGTGAGCTCGCCGGATGGCAGCGCCGGGTGTGGAAGCTCGGCCGAGGGGCCAACCACTTCACCGATCGAAATCCGGATGCCTACGAGCGGCAGAGTGCGGCGGAGTATCTGGCCGTCAATGCCGAACACTGGCTGCTGGATGCGGAGTTTGCCTGCCGGCGTCCGGCATTGGCTGCGTGGTTCAGTACGACCTTCGGTGCGGCGCCGCTGCAGGCGACGCCCTGCGCTTCCACGCTGCCGCTGGTGCAGGCCAGCGAAGAGGAGGGTGCTGT
Organism: Stenotrophomonas sp. 169; assembly: GCF_014621775.1. NCBI lineage: Bacteria > Pseudomonadati > Pseudomonadota > Gammaproteobacteria > Lysobacterales > Lysobacteraceae > Stenotrophomonas > Stenotrophomonas sp. 169. The sequence continues at coordinate 2,402,095 of NZ_CP061204.1, read as the reverse complement.
CGCCTTGATGCAGCTGGATCCGGCCCGCGTGTACGCAGTGGATTACCTGTTCGCCGAAGGCGGCCGCGTGCCGATGAGCCGCTGGGGGCACAGCATGCTGCGCTTGGTGATCTGCCGCGAAGGCAGGGCGCCGGGGCCCGACTGCCGGCTGGACCTGGACCAGCACCGTGTCCTGTCTTTCCGCGCCTTCGTGGGAGACGTGGAACTGTCCAGCTGGCGCGGATTGACCGGCGGTTATCCGTCACGTCTGTTCGTGCTGCCGCTGCAGCAGGTGGTCGACGAATACACCAAGGTCGAGCTGCGCGGGCTCGCATCGATCCCGTTGCAGCTTTCGCCGGCGGAGATCAGCGGCCTGCTCGAGCGTACCGCGCAGGTGCACTGGGGCTATGACGGTCGCTACTACTTCATCAGCAACAACTGCGCGGTCGAGACCGCCAAGCTGCTGCAGGCCGGCGTGCCTGCGCTGCAGGAACCGGGCATCGAGCGGATCAGTCCGCGCGGCCTGCGTCGCCGATTGGATCGGCTGGGCCGGCTGGATGAAACGGTGCTGGACGATCAGGCGGCGGCGATCCGTGACGGCTACTACTTCCCGTCCAGTGACCGCTACTTCGCGACCTTGTTTGCTGCCGCCCGCGCGGAGGTGAATCTGCCCGCGCGCGACGCACGGGCGTGGATCGACCTTGATGCGGATCAGCGTACGCCGTGGCTGCAGCGTGGCGGCCTGCGGGCCACGGCGGGCCTGCTGCTGCTGGAGCAGGCAGCCTTCGCGCGTGCTGAACTGCGGGCGCGCGATCAACTGAAACACGCGCTGCTGAAACAGCCGGACAGCGAGGGCGCGCGCCAGTTGCAGACGCTGTTGGAGGAATCGGGCCAGTGGCTGCGACCGGCGGGCTTGCTGACCGGAAACGGCTATGGCCTGCCGCAGGCCGCAGAGCTCACGGCGTTGCAGCCGACGCTGCACGACATCGCCGCAAACGCACCTGACGCCTGGAAACTGCTGCGCACGCAGATGCGCAGGCAGTTGCCGGACGCACAGCGCGCCGAGCTCGATACGCTGGAAACGAACCTGGTGTCGCTGCGCGCGCGGCTGCGTGATCTGGCGGCGGTGCCGATGCTGCCGGCTGAACCGCAGGACGCGGCATTGCCCTTGCGTTGACGGTGCGGATGTTAGCGTCCTGTGTGTAGCTATAACACAAGGAGCTTACATGCGCCCCTCTCTTTTTTTGTTGCCCACGCTTGCCGTAGTGGCCTTGGCGGTCGCCTGCCAGTCCGGTAATGAGCCGGCCGCGCCCGCTGCCGTGGTGCAGCCCGCCGCCGCGCCCGTGGCATCACCCGCTTCAGCGGATACCGCCAGCGGCACCGCACCGCAGGCCTTTCGTGCAACCGGCAACGAGCCCGGTTGGCTGGCCCAGGTCGGCACAGACGGCCATGTCGGCCTGCGCGTCGAGGTGGATCATGGCCAGACGACGTACGACGTGGCGGCACCCACGCAGGGTGCCGACGGGTGGGCGGGTACCGCGACGGATGGCACGCCGGTGAAGTTGAGCATCGAGCGCGTACCCTGCCAGGACACCATGAGCGGCGATTCGTTCGACGCCAAGGCGATGCTGACGGTGGGAGCGCGCCAGTTGCACGGGTGTGGGAGCTTCAGCGCGCCGTAGGCGCGGTAGCGCCGGCCCAAGGTCGGCGCGGCTGCCTGGTGACGAGGTCGGAAGGTTTGCGCCGAGCATGGCTCGGCGCGCCCGCCACACTCAGTCGGCGCGACCGCCGAATTCACCGGTTGCGGTGTTGACCAGCACGCGTTCGCCGTTGGCGATGTACTCCGGCACCATGATCTCCAGGCCGGTGCTCAGCTTGGCCGGCTTCGGGCGCTTGGTGGCGGTGCCGCCCTTCATTTCCGGCGGGGTCTCGATCACTTCCAGTACGACGCTGGTGGGCAGTTGGATGGCCACCGGCTGGTCGTCGATCACCTGTACATAGATGCCGGTAACGCCATCGGTGATGTAGCCGGCGTCGTCGCCGATCACGTCCGCATCCAGGGTGTAGGGGGTGTAGTCCTCGTCATCCATGAACACGAAGGCGTCGCCGTCCTTGTACGAGTACGTGGACAGCCGGCGCAGCAGTTCGACTTCCGGCAGGTTGTCGTCGGAATCGAAGCTGGCATCGAGCTTGTTGCCGCCCGGCACGCTGTACATGATGAAGCGGAAGCGGACGTTGCCGCCGCGTCCCTGCGGCGAGCTGCGCTCGATGTCGCGGATCTGGTACACGCCGTTGTTGTATTCGACGACGTTGCCCTTCTTGATATCGCTGGCTTTCATGATCGTATGGCTTGATTGGGGGGGTAGGGCGCCGTCCCGGCGCCCGGGGGAATCACTTCGGACCGAGCCGGGTGGCGCCGTCCAGGCGGATGGTCTCGCCGTTGAGATAGGTGTTTCCCAGAATGTAAGCGACCAGGCTGGCAAAGTCTTCCGGTTTGCCCAGGCGCGAAGGGAACGGGATCGACGCGGCCAGCGATTCCTGCACGGCGGGCGGCATGCCATCCACCATCGGGGTCCAGAAGACACCCGGCGCAATCGTGTTGACCCGGATGCCGAAGCGCGAGAGTTCGCGTGCCATCGGCAGGGTCATCGAGACGACGCCGCCCTTGGAGGCCGCGTAGGCGGCCTGGCCGATCTGGCCTTCGTAGGCGGCGATGCTGGCGGTGTTGATGATCGCCCCGCGCTCGCCGTCGACGCCGGCCTCGTTGTGCTGCATGCGGTTGGCGGCGGCCTTGGCGACGTTGAAGCTGCCGACCAGGTTGACCATCACCGTGCCCTGGAAGCCGGCCAGCGGCATCGGGCCTTCCTTGCCGAGCACGCGGCCGGCGCCGAGGATGCCGGCGCAGTTCACTGCGACGTTGAGGCCGCCGAGGAAGGTGTGGGCCTGTTCGATGGCTTGGGTGACGGCCGCTTCGTCGCTGACGTTGACCTGCAGGTAGTGGGCGTTTTCGTCGCCGAGCGCGGCGACGGCGGCGGCGCCCTTGTTGTCATTGAGGTCGAACAGGACGACCTTCGCGCCCTGGCCCACCAGATGTTCGGCCACGGCAAGGCCCAGGCCGGAGACACCGCCGGTGATGACGGCACGTACGTTGCTCAACTGCATTGCGCGGTCCTGCAGGTTCAAGAGCCCGCGATTCTAGCGGATGGTGGGGGCAGGGCTGTTGTGCAGTGCGTTGCGCCTGCGGCGCGGCCGAAGCAAAGGCAACAGCAACAGCCGAAGCGGCAGGGCGTCCTGTTGGGCGGGGCGGGGTGGGCTGGCGGGGGACGGCAGGAGCCGCTCCTGCGTGCCTTGTTTCGCGCCATCCATGGCGCTCAACACCCCCGCCAGCCCACCCCGCCCCACCCCACCTTCGACCGGTCCACGGTGGCCATGAAATCGTCGGGCGTGCGCACAGCGGTAGCGCCGACCCATGGTCGGCGGGATGCGTCAGGGGAGGGGAAATAGTGGGGTGGGACATGAGGCATAGAGCCGCCGAGCATGGCTCGGCGCTACCGTAGTTTGCGCACGAATTCTTCGGGGGTGAGGCCGGGGGCGAACAGGAAACCTTGGCCGACGTTGACGCCCAGTCCGATCAGGTAGCGGCGCTGGGCTTCGGATTCGATGCCTTCGGCGACAACGCCGAGCCCGAGGCTGCGGGCGATTCCGCAGACGGCTTCGCAGATCGCGGTGTCGGAGCGGTCACCGGGGACGCCTTCGGTGAACAGCTGGCTCAGCTTCAGCCCGTCGATGGGTAGCCGGCGCAGGTAGTTGAGGGCGCTGTAGCCTTCGCCGAAATCGTCGATGGCCAGCATCACCCCCATCTCGCGCAGGCGGGCGAAGGTGCGCAGGGTGTCCGGCGCATCCTCGATCAGTACGCGCTCGGTAAACTCCAGTTCCAGCGCGGTACCCGGCAGATGGAACTCATCCAGTGCCTGGCGCACCTTCAGTGCCAGGTCATCGCCGGTGAACTGGCGATAGGACACGTTCACCGCCACGCGTACCAGACCCAGCCCCTGGTTCTGCCACTCCCGCACCTGGCGGCAGGCCTCGCGCAGTGCCCATTGGCCGATGCGCACGATGTCGCCGGTGCTCTCGGCATGGGCGATGAACAGGTCCGGCCGCATTTCGCCCAACTGTTCGTTCTGCCAACGGATCAGCGCCTCGGCGGCGATCACCTCGCCGGTGCGCAGGTTGACCTGCGGCTGGTACACCAGGCGGAACTCGTCGCCTTCAAGGGCGCGATGCAGGCGGCTTTCGATCTGCAGGCGGTCGTTCTGGCGCTGTGCCAGTTCGGGCGAAAACACCTGCCAGCCGTTGCGCGTGCGTCGCTTGCAGTCATACATCGCGGTGTCGGCATTCTGGATGAGCTGCTGCGGACGTACGCCGTCGCGCGGTGCGCAGGCGATGCCGATGCTCGCGGTCACGACGAACTCATCGTTGCCGAACACGAAGGGCGGCACGAACGCGGCGGTGATGCGCTCGGCCAACTGCTCGGGTTGGTCGGCCTGGTCGCGGGTATCACAGACCACAAGGAACTCGTCACCGCCGAAGCGCGCAAGCAGGCCCTCGGTGCCGATGGCGCCGCCGATGCGGCGTGTGGCTTCCACCAGCAGTTCGTCACCGGCGTTGTGGCCCAGCAGGTCGTTGACGGTCTTGAAGCGGTCCAGGTCGATGTACAGCACCGCGGCCTTGCAGTGGGTCGGGTTGGCCAGGCGCACGCCGAGGTCGCTGAGCACGGCGTCGCGGTTCATGATGCCGGTCAGCGGGTCGGTCCGGGCCTGGATGCGCAACGTCTCTTCGGCCTGCTTGCGCTCGGTGATGTCCTGCACGGTGCCGGCGATGCGCGCGGCCTCGACATCGCCCTCGGATACCTCGCCGATCATCCGGATCCAGAAGCTGTGCCCATCCGCGCGCTGGCCGCGCAGTTCCAGCGTGAAGCCGCTGCGGGCGTCCACCGAGTTCGCCAGCGCCTGCTGCAGGGCCAGTCGATCTTCGTTGCGCAGGCAGTCCATCAGGTCGGGCATGTCGTCCATCGGCAGGTCCTGGCCGAGGATGCGGCGCGCCTCTTCGGTCAGGTACAACCGTGCCAGCCCACGGTCCCACTCCCATCCGCCGATGTGGGCCAGCGATTGCGCACGGTCGAACAGGGCGTTGTTGCGCTTCAGCTCGGTGATGTCGCTGAACATCGCGAACACATGATCGGCGTGGTCCCGGCCATTGCCGAACACAGGTACGTTGGTCATCGACAGCCACAACATCCGGCCACGCGGGCGGTGGTACAGGCCGATGATGGTGCTGCGGATGACCCGACCGGCCTGGAAGCACCGGTTCGCCGGCCAGTGCTCACGACTGAGCAGGTGGCCATGTTCGTCGACCACGATCCAGTCCTGCGGATCGAGCAGGGTCTGCAGGCTGGCACCGGTACCGGCCGTGCCGAGGATGCGGTGCGCCGCCGGATTGGCCGACACGACGTGCAGTTCCCGGTCGAAGAGGATCACGCCCTTGTCGATCGACTCCATCAGCAGGCGATAGCGCGACTCGGCCTGCCAGCGCCCGCTCAGGTCACGGGCTACGGCTACGATGCACGGCGCGCCCTGCAGTTCGAAGCCGGCCGAGTGCACTTCGACGGGAAACCGGCTGCCGTCACCACGCATGTTGGTGACTTCGATGACATAGGTATCGCCGCGTTGGAAGGCGGCCCACACCGGTTCGAGGTGGTCACTGGGCAGGTCGGGGTTCAACAGTTCGATGGGCTGGCCGATGATCGCCTCGCGCGGACGGCCGTAAGCACGCACGCCGGCACGGTTGAGGTCCAGCACCACCCCGGCCGAGCTGAGGATGCTGACCGGGTCGGGCACCGCGTCGAACAGGGCGGCATAGCGCTGCTCGGCGTCCTGGCGGTGTTGCATGGACTCGGTCAGCGCGTGGCGTGCCTGCTGCAGCAGGGCGTGATGCTCGGCCCGATGGGGCTGCGCGAGTGCATGGTCCAGAGCGGCCAGTGCGTCGTTCTGCGTGGCGGGGTGTCCGCCAGCGGCCAGATCGTCGCACGGGCCGCGGCTGCTCATGCAGGCGCCAGGGCTTTGCCGGTGCGGCTGCCGGTCGTTCGGCCAAGCCGCTCCGCCAGCCAGCGGCCGATCGCGGCCAGTTCGTCCAGGTCCACGCCGGTCTCCAGGCCCAGGCCGCGCATCAGGTACACCACGTCTTCGCTGGCGACGTTGCCGCTTGCGCCCTTCGCGTAGGGGCAGCCGCCGGCACCGGAAACCGCACTGTCCACCACCCGCACGCCCGCTTCCACGCAGCTGGCGATGTTGGCGATGGCCTGGCCGTAGGTGTCGTGGAAATGCACGGCCAACGCCTGCATCGGCACCTCGGCCGCCACGGCCAGCAGCATCGCGCGCGCCTTCAGCGGCGTGCCGACCCCGATCGTGTCACCCAGCGAGATCTCATAACAGCCCATCGCGTGCAGCGCCTTTGCCACGCGGACCACTTCGCTGACCGGCACCTCCCCCTGATAGGGGCAGCCGAGCACGGTGGAGACGTAGCCGCGCACGCGCACGCCATCGTGTGCAGCACGCTGCAGGATGGGCTGGAATCGTGCCAGCGACTCGTCGATGCCGGCGTTGGTGTTGGTGCGGTTGAAGGTTTCCGAGGCGGCGGTGAACACGGCCACTTCCTGTACGCCGGCAGCCAATGCACGGTCGTAGCCCTGCTCGTTGGGCACCAGTACCGGATAGGCCACGCCCGCATGGCGGGTGATGCCGGCGTAGACCTCGGCGGCGTCGGCCAGCTGCGGTACCCAGCGCGGGCTGACGAAGCTGGTGGCCTCGATGCTGCGCAGCCCCGTAGCGGACAGGCGGTCGATCAGGGTGATCTTGTCGGCGGTGCTGACCGGCTGTTTTTCATTCTGCAGTCCATCGCGTGGACCGACCTCGACGATGCGGACGGCATCAGACATCGCACAGCCTCCCGCGGTTCGGGAAGGAGAGGGAACAGCGGAATGAGGGGCGGAAATCAGCGATCACGGAACGTCCTGTCAGCGAGGTGGCGCGCAGCGCGGCAGCCACGAGGGAAATACACGCGGGCCACGGTGACAAACGGCCAGCGTGGGGAATGAATCGTTTGGTTTCAGGCCCGGCCCGCCGCGTTGCAGCGTAGGATCCGCGCGTACCGGGCGGCAATGCGTGAAGAATGCGCGGATCAGGCGTCTGCGGCCCAGCTCGGCGACCGTTTTTCCAGAAAAGCCCCCAGGCCTTCCTGGCCCTCGGCCGACACCCGCAGGCGTGCGATCAGGTCCGCGTTGGCCGCATCCAGTGCGTCGCGGTCATGGCTGGCCAGCACCTGGCTTACCAAGCGCTTGGCGCTGGCTGCGGCGATGGGTCCGGCTTTCTGCAGCAGGCTGACCTGTCCGGCCACAGCCGCATCCAGCTGCCCGGCGGTGACCACCTGGTGCAGCAAGCCCATCTGCAGGGCCGCGGCGGCATCGAACTGCTCGGCGGTGGCGAACCATCGACGCGACTGGCGCGGGCCGATGGCGGCCACGACATACGGTGATATGACCGCCGGCAGCAGGCCCAACCGGCTCTCGGTCAGGCCGAAGCGTGCCGTGTCGACGCCGATGGCGATGTCGCAGCAGGCCACCAGACCGACCCCGCCCCCGAAGGCGGCGCCCTGCACGCGGGCGATGGTCGGCTTGGGCAGTTCATCCAGGGTGCGCATCAGGGCCGCCAGTGCCAGTGCATCGACGCGGTTGTCCGCCTCGCTGGCCGCAGCCATCCCGCGCATCCAGTGCAGGTCGGCACCGGCGGAGAAAGAGCGGCCTTCGCCGGCCAGCACGACAACGCGCACGTCGGGGTCATTGCCGGCCTGACGCAGGGCGGCGGTCAGGTCGGCAATCAGGCCGGCATCGAAGGCGTTGTGCAGCTCCGGCCGGTTCAGGCGCAGGGTAAGGGTGGCGCCGGAGCGCTCGATCAGCAGGGAATCGGTCATTTTCAGCCGTGGGTACATACCTGTATGGATCATAGCGGGCCGAAGGTCATGGGCCATGACGCGGCGCGGCGATGGTAGAATTGAGAACCATTCTTATCACTGAGACGTGCGCGAGTGACGCTGTCCGATCTGCCCTTGCAAACCAATGCCGTGGTCGAAACTGTCCATGACACGCATGCCAATGACACCATCGCCCGTCGTCTGAGGGAGCTGGGCTTCGTCAAGGGCGAGTCCGTGCGCCTGGTCGCGCGCGGCCCCATCGGCGGTGAGCCGTTGCTGGTGCAGGTCGGGTTTACCCGTTTCGCCCTGCGCCGCAGCGAGGCAGCACGCGTGCAGCTGAGCGCCCAGCCGGGAGCGTTGGCATGAGCCCTGCTGCGGACCTGCCGCTGCGCGTTGCTCTGGTCGGTAACCCGAACAGCGGCAAGACGGCACTGTTCAACCAGCTGACCGGCAGTCGGCAGAAGGTGGCCAACTACACCGGCGTGACCGTGGAACGGAAAGAAGGCCGCATGCGTGCGCCGTCCGGTCGCGAGTTCGCCATCCTCGATCTGCCGGGTGCCTACAGCCTGCAGCCGGCCAGCCTGGACGAGGCGATCACCCGCGACCTGTGCCGCGGTTTCTACCCCGGTGAGGCCGCGCCGGACGTGCTGCTGTGCGTGATCGATGCCACCAACCTGCGGCTGCACCTGCGCTTCGCGCTGGAACTGCGCGAGCTGGGCAAGCCGATGGTGGTCGCGCTGAACATGGTGGATGCCGCGCAGCGTCGTGGCATCCAGATCGACGTGGCGGCGCTGGAGCGCGCGCTGGGCGTACCCGTGGTGGAAACGGTCGCCGTGCGCAAGCACGGTGCGCAGGCCCTGGTGGAGCGGCTGGACGCGATGGTGCCGCACCTCGGGGCACCGGTCGTTGCCGTGGATGGGCAGGGCGCGGATTACCACGCGCAGGTGCGCGCCATCCTCGACGCCTCGGTCAGCATGCCCACCCGCACCGCGAAGATCGACGACACGCTGGACCGCTGGCTGCTGCATCCGGTGTTCGGCCTGGTGACCCTGGTCGTGGTGATGTTCCTGATTTTCCAGGCGGTGTTTGCCTGGGCCACGCCGATGATGGACGGCATCGAAGCGTTGTTCGGTTGGCTGGGGGAGCAGGCCGGTGCGGTGCTGCCGGAAGGCCCGCTGGCCAGCCTGATCACCGACGGCATCATTGCCGGCCTGGGCGGTGTGGTGGTGTTCCTGCCGCAGATCCTGATCCTGTTCGCCTTCATCCTGGCGCTGGAAGAATCCGGCTACCTGCCGCGCGCGGCGTTCCTGCTGGATCGCATGATGGCATCGGCCGGCCTGTCCGGACGGTCGTTCATTCCGCTGCTGTCGAGCTTTGCCTGCGCGGTGCCCGGGATCATGGCCACGCGCAGCATCCAGGACCCGCGCGACCGCCTGGCGACCATTCTGGTCGCGCCGCTGATGACCTGTTCAGCGCGCCTGCCGGTGTATGCCTTGCTGATCGGCGCGTTCATCCCGGATGAAAAAGTCGGCATCTTCAACCAGCAGGGCCTGGTCCTGTTCGGCCTGTACATTGCCGGCATCCTCAGCGCGCTGCTGATGTCGTGGGTGATGAAGAAGTGGCGCCGCGACAAGAGCGAGCATCCGCTGATGCTGGAGCTGCCGTCCTACCGGATCCCGCATCCGCGTGACCTGGCGGTGGGCCTGTACGAGCGCGGCATGATCTTCCTGAAGCGCGTGGGCGGCATCATCCTGTCGCTGACCATCCTGCTGTGGTTCCTGTTGTCGTTCCCAGGTGCGCCGGCGAACGCGACCATGCCGGCCATCGATTACAGCTACGCCGGCCAGCTGGGCCACGCGATGACGGCGATCTTCGCCCCGCTGGGTTTCAACTGGCAGATCTGTATCGCGTTGATCCCGGGCATGGGCGCGCGCGAAGTGGCGGTGTCTTCGCTGGCGACCATCTATGCGCTGTCCGCGGCGGATGACGATGCCGCCATCTCGGCACTGACGCCGATCGTCAGCGATGGCTGGTCGTTGGCGACCGGTCTGTCGTTGCTGGTGTGGTTCATCTACGCGCCGATGTGCATTTCCACGCTGGCCACCATCAAGCGCGAGACCAACTCGTGGAAGCAGGTGAGCTTCGCGACGGTGTATCTGTTCGCGGCCGCGTACATCGCGGCGCTCATCACCTACCAGGTGACCGTGGCGCTGGGGGGCGGCTGATGGAGGCCGGCCTGCTGCTGCAGTACCTGATCATCGCCGTGGCCGTGCTGGTCAGCGCGTGGGTGGTGCTGAAGAAGCAGTTCCCGGGCGTCGTGCGCAAGGCACGCGGCGCGATTGCCGTGCGCCTGTTGCGGCCCGGAACGGAGGGCTGGCGTCAGTCGCTGGGGCGGCGCATCGCCCCGCCGGCCACTGGCAGCGCTGGCGCCTGCGGCGGTTGTGACAGCTGCGGGCCCACCCCGCCGAAGGCGCACTGACCAGTGACGTGGCGGCTCCTCCCTCGGACCGGTAGAGCCGACTTCAGTCGGCTGCTCCTTGCAGCAGGTAGAGCCGACTTCAGTCGGCTGGATGCGGCCGACTGAAGTCGCCTCTACCCCTCACTTGCCCGCAGTCAGTTCCGCACCAACCCGCCATCCACCACCAGGTTCTGGCCGGTAACGGCGCGCGACCACGGTGACGCGAAGAACAGCACCGCATCGGCGAACTCTGCCGGGGTGGTGACGCGGCGCAGCGGGGTGGCACTGGCGATGTAATCGAACACGGCCTCCGGCGTGGCCGCGCTGGCATCGGTCATGCGCAGCAGTCCGCCGGATAGCATGTTCACCGTTATGCCGTCGGGCCCCAGGTCACCTGCCAGGGTGCGCGTGAGTGCCAGCAATGCCGCTTTGGCGGCGGTGTAATCGTGATAAGGCACGACCGGAAGCTGGAAGAGGTTGGTCCCGATGTTGATGATGCGTCCGAACTGCTGGCTGCGCATGCCCGGAATGGCGGCCTGCACCGTGTTCAGCGCGCCGCGGACGCTGCCGTCGAACTGCGTCTGGAAGCTGCTCCAGCTGATGGTGTCGGCCTTCTCGCGTGCTTCGCCGTTGAAAGAAAAGTTCGCCAGCGCATTGTTGACGACAGTGGTCACCGGGCGGCCGAAATGTGCCTGTGCCAGCGTCATCAGGGTGTCCACCTGGTGGCGGTCGGTGACATCGGCCTGTACGGCCAGTCCCTGGTCACCAAGCTCCTGCGCCAGCGCGCGGGCGGCGTCGCTGCTGCGGTGGTAGTTGATGATCACCTGCGCACCCTGCACGGCGAACGCGCGGGCGATGTGCTGGCCCAGGCCGCGTGCTGCGCCGGTGACCAGCACCAGCTGTTCTTCAATCTTCATGGTAGGGCGCAGGATCGTGAGGCGGGCGCGCAGACTAGCAAGCTGCTGCGTGAGGGCGCGTGCAGTGACCGGATCGGGTCTCCAGCCCCCTGTGCAAACAGGTGGCCAACCGCTAGCCTCTGTGCATGAATCCGACTCCGCTACGTTTGCTTATCCACGGCGCCTCTGGCCGCATGGGCCAGGCCCTGTTGCGTCTCGCCGCCGAGAACTCCCAGCACGTGCAGGTGGTGGCTGCCTTCACCGGGCGCTCGCCGGCCCAGCGTGTCATCGAGGGCGTCCCGCACTTCGCCGCCAGCGAACTGGCGGGTGCACCGCCGTTCGACGTGGCCATCGATTTCAGCCTGCCGGCCGGGTTCGATGCGATCCTGGCACTGTGCGTACAGCGCGGTGCTGGATTGGTGTCGGGCACGACCGGGATCAGCGACGTCCAACAGGACACGTTGGCGAAGGCTGGGCAGGCCATCCCGCTGGTGTGGGCCTCCAATTTCAGCCTCGGCGTGGCGGTGCTGGATGAGCTGGTCGAGCGCGCGGCGCAGGCGGTGGCTGGCTGGGACTGCGATATCGTCGAATCCCACCATATCCGCAAGCTGGATGCCCCCTCGGGGACCGCGCTGACACTGGGCGCCGCAGCGGAGCGGGGTGGGGCACACCCCCATTACGCCAGCCTGCGTGCCGGCGACATCATCGGCGAGCACCTGGTGCAGTTCACCGGCCTGGGCGAGCGCATCGAACTGGTGCATCGCGCGAGCAACCGGGACATCTTCGCCCGGGGCGCGTTGTTCGCCGCCGGGCAGTTGGCCGGCAAGGCCCCGGGCAGCTATCGCGTGCGGGATCTGCTGAACGGCTGAACGGGAGGGCGGGGATCCGGGCCGGACGGCCCGCTGCGCTCGCCGAGCATGGCTCGGCGCTACCGGTGGGCCTGCGATGCCGGTGGGCCCGCGCGACCGGCCCGCCTTTCCGCAACGCAGCGCTGGCGCGCGCGCCCACATGCGTCTACAATTCGCACTCGCCGAAACACGATAGCCGGACCGGTCCAGAACCGTACGTCCGCGCTTTTTTGCAACCGGTTTTTACCGTGAGCGCAGGCGTGACCTTCGGTACCCCATCGGTAGCCAAAGTGAGATTTCCGTGACCCAAGCCGCAATCCTCGTCCTCGAAGACGGCACCGTATTCGAGGGCGAATCCGTAGGCGCGCCCGGCCTGTCCGTTGGCGAAGTGGTGTTCAACACCGCCATGACCGGTTATCAGGAAGTCCTGACCGACCCGTCCTACGCCCGGCAGATGGTCACGCTGACCTACCCGCACATCGGCAACACCGGCATGACCGATCAGGACAATGAAGCGTCCAAGGTGTGGTCCGCCGGCCTGATCGTGCGCGATGTGCCGCGCCGGCCCAGCAGCTGGCGCAGCCAGGTTTCGCTGCAGGACTGGCTGCTGCAGCGCGGCGTGGTGGCCATCTCCGGCATCGACACCCGCAAGCTGACCCGCATCCTGCGCGAGAAGGGTGCGCAGAACGGCGCGCTGATGGCTGGTGAAGGCCTCAGCGTGGAAAAGGCACTGGAGGCGGCGCGCAGCTTCCCCGGTTTGAAGGGCATGGACCTGGCCAAGGTCGTGTCGACCGAAACGACCTATACGTGGACCGAAGGCCAGCTGGACCTGGACGCCAACACGTTCGTCAGCGTGCCGTCGCAGTACAAGGTCGTGGCCTACGACTACGGCGTGAAGACCAATATCCTGCGCATGCTGGCCGAGCGCGGCTGCGAGGTCACCGTGGTGCCTGCACAGACGCCGGCGGCCGATGTGCTGGCGATGAAGCCCGACGGCGTGTTCCTGTCCAACGGCCCGGGTGATCCGGAACCGTGCGACTACGCGATTGCGGCGATCAAGACCGTACTGGACGCCAAGGTGCCGACCTTCGGCATCTGCCTGGGCCACCAGCTGCTCGCGCTGGCCTCTGGTGCCAGCACGATGAAGATGGGCCTTGGCCACCACGGTGCCAACCACCCGGTGCAGGATCTGGACACGGGCCGGGTGATGATCACCTCGCAGAACCACGGTTTCGCGGTGGATGAGGCGACCCTGCCGGCCACGTTGCGGGTCACCCACCGGTCGCTGTTCGACGGTACCAACCAAGGCATCGCGCGCACCGACGTGCCGGCGTTCTCGTTCCAGGGCCATCCCGAAGCGTCGCCCGGCCCGACCGATGTCGGCCCGCTGTTCGATCGTTTCGTGACCCTGATGGCGGGAGCCCGCGCCTGATGCGCGTTCCTGCACTGCTGGCCGGGCTGTTGCTGGCCGGCGCCGCCAGCGCACAGCCGGCCACCCCGGCCGAGGTGGCGGTCATCATGCATCAGCTCGGCATGGAAGGCCTGGGCCGGAACAGCGCGGACGTGCTGTTCAGTGTGTCGCCCACGTTGCAGGCGCTCGACGACAGCGGACGCGACTGCGCCGCCACACAGATCGGCAAGCTGCTGGATGCGCATTTCCAGCAGCAGATCGCCGGCAACCTGGGTGACGACGGCGCGGCACTGGTCGTTGAGTTCACGCAGTTCCTGGCCACGCCTGCCGGCAAGGACATGGGTCGCACCTTCCAGGCCAGCGCCGCGGCGCAACAGGGTGCGAACGCCGAAGCACCGCAGGTAAGCGAAGCGAACAAGGTGGAAATCGCCCGGTTCATGGGCACGCCTGCATTTCAACGTTTCATCGAAGGAATCAGTGCCGACGGCGGGATGCCGGAGAACATCGGCGAAGCGATGTCCGGCGCGCTGAAGCGCGAATGCCGCATCGATTTCGACCCGGAACAGATGTCCTGATCGTCAGCGTGCGATCACTCCCCCTTGTCACGCTGTACCGACCTAGAGAAGAAAATGGCAAAGCGCACTGACCTGAAAACCATCCTCATCATCGGTGCTGGCCCGATCGTCATCGGCCAGGCCTGTGAGTTCGACTACTCTGGCGCGCAGGCCTGCAAGGCGCTGCGCGACGAGGGCTACCGCGTGGTGCTGGTCAACAGCAACCCGGCCACGATCATGACCGACCCGGAGATGGCGGATGCCGTCTACATCGAGCCGATCAACTGGCAGACGGTCGAGAAGATCATCGCCAAGGAGAAGCCCGACGCCCTGCTGCCGACCATGGGCGGCCAGACCGCGCTGAACTGCGCGCTGGACCTGGCGGACAATGGCGTGCTGGAGAAGTACAACGTCGAGCTGATCGGTGCCAAGCGCGAAGCGATCCGCATGGCCGAAGACCGCGAGCTGTTCCGCGTGGCGATGGGCGAAATCGGCCTGGAATGCCCGTCGGCGGCCGTCGCGCACACGCTGGAAGAAGCGCTGGATATCCAGACGCGCGTGGGCTATCCGACCATCATCCGTCCCAGCTTCACCCTGGGCGGCAGCGGCGGCGGCATCGCGTACAACCGCGAAGAGCTGATCGACATCGTCACCCGGGGCCTGGAACTGTCGCCGACCACCGAAGTGCTGGTGGAAGAGTCGGTGCTCGGCTGGAAGGAGTTCGAGATGGAAGTGGTCCGCGATACCGCGGACAACTGCATCATCGTCTGCTCCATCGAGAACCTGGACCCGATGGGCGTGCACACCGGCGACTCGATCACCGTGGCCCCGGCGCAGACCCTGACCGACAAGGAATACCAGCGCCTGCGCGATGCCTCCATCGCCGTGCTGCGCAAGATCGGCGTGGACACCGGCGGCTCCAACGTGCAGTTCGGCATCAACCCGGAAACCGGCCGCGTGGTGGTGATCGAGATGAACCCGCGCGTGTCGCGGTCGTCCGCACTGGCGTCCAAGGCCACCGGCTTCCCGATCGCCAAGGTCGCCGCCAAGCTGGCCGTCGGCTACACGCTGGACGAACTGAAGAACGAAATCACCGGCGGCCTGACCCCGGCGTCGTTCGAGCCGTCCATCGATTACGTGGTGACCAAGATTCCGCGCTTCGCCTTCGAGAAGTTCCCGGCCGCCGATGCCCGCTTGACCACCCAGATGAAGTCGGTGGGCGAGGTGATGGCGATGGGTCGCACCTTCCAGGAATCGATGCAGAAAGCGCTGCGTGGCCTGGAAACCGGCAAGGTGGGCTTCGACCCGACCGAGCTGGACCTGAGCAACGAAGACGATCTGCAGACCATGCGCCGCGAGCTCAAGGCGCCGGGCCCGGAGCGCCTGTTCTACGTGGCCGATGCGTTCCGCGCCGGCCTGAGCGTGGAAGACATCCATGCGCTGTCCTTCATCGATCCGTGGTTCCTGGACCAGATCGAAGAGATCATCACCGCTGAGGGCGAAGTCGCCGCCAGCGGCATCGACGGGCTGGATGCTGCGCGCCTGCGCAAGCTCAAGCGTACCGGCTTCTCCGATGCGCGCCTGGCCCAGCTGACCGGCACCAATGAAGCCGCCGTGCGCGCCTTGCGCCGTGCGCACAAGGTGCGCCCGGTGTACAAGCGGGTTGACTCCTGCGCGGGCGAATTCGCCACCGGCACGGCGTATCTGTATTCGACCTACGAGGACGAATGCGAGGCCGCACCGACCAACCGCGACAAGATCATGATCCTGGGCGGTGGTCCGAACCGCATCGGCCAGGGCATCGAGTTCGACTACTGCTGCGTGCACGCCGCACTGGCGCTGCGCGAAGATGGCTATGAAACCATCATGGTCAACTGCAACCCGGAAACGGTTTCGACCGACTACGACACCTCCGACCGCCTGTACTTCGAGCCGCTGACGCTGGAAGACGTGCTGGAGATCGTCGAGCTGGAGCAGCCGAAGGGCGTGATCGTGCAGTACGGTGGGCAGACGCCGCTGAAGCTGGCGCGTGCGCTGGAAGCCAACGGCGTGCCGGTGATCGGCACCTCGCCGGACTCCATCGACCTGGCCGAAGACCGCGAGCGTTTCCAGCAGCTGGTCGACAAGCTGGGCCTGAAGCAGCCGCCGAACCGCATCGCCCGCAACGACCAGGAAGCGCTGCTGCTGGCGCGCGAGATCGGTTACCCGCTGGTGGTGCGCCCGAGTTACGTGCTGGGCGGCCGCGCGATGGAAATCGTCTACGGCGAGTCCGACCTGGCCCGCTACGTGCGCGACGCCGTCAAGGTGTCCAATGATTCGCCGGTGCTGCTGGACCGCTTCCTCGACAATGCCGTGGAAGTGGACGTGGACATCATCGCCGACAACCAGGGCAACGTGCTCATCGGTGGCCTGATGGAGCACATCGAAGAAGCCGGCGTGCATTCGGGCGATTCATCCTGCTCGCTGCCGCCGTATTCGCTGTCCGCCGAAACCCAGGCCGAGCTGCGTCGCCAGGTCGTCGAGCTGGCAAAGGCGCTGAACGTGGTCGGGCTGATGAACACCCAGTTCGCCATCCAGGCCGGTGAGAACGGCGAAGACATCGTCTACCTGCTGGAAGTGAATCCGCGCGCTTCACGCACCGTGCCGTTCGTGTCCAAGGCGACCGGCATGGCGCTGGCCAAGATCGCCGCCCGCTGCATGGCCGGCAAGACGCTGGCAGAGCAGGGTGCGACCAAGGAAATCGTGCCGGATTACTACTCGGTGAAAGAGGCGATCTTCCCGTTCGCCAAGTTCCAGGGCGTCGATCCGATCCTCGGGCCGGAGATGCGTTCGACCGGCGAAGTGATGGGCGTGGGCCGCAGCTTCAGTGCCGCGTTCGCGCGTGCCCAGGAAGCTGGTGGCATCAAGGCGCCGCCGGTGGGCAAGGCCTTCGTGTCGGTGCGTGACCCGGACAAGCAGCGCGTGCTGCCGGTCGCCGAGGCGCTGCTGTCCAAGGGCTACACCCTGGTCGCCACCCGCGGCACCGCTGCATGGCTGCAGCAGCACGGCATGGAATGCGAGATCGTCAACAAAGTCGTGGAGGGTCGTCCGCACATCGTGGACCGGATCAAGAACGGCGAGATCGTCTACATCGTCAACACCACCGAAGGCCGCGCGGCGATCAATGACTCGTTCTCGATCCGTCGTGAAGCGCTGCAGCATCGCGTGACCTATTCGACCACCATCGCCGGTGCCAAGGCACTGGTGCATTCGCTGGAATTCCGCGGTACCGGCCCGGTCTGGTCGCTGCAGGAACTGCACAAGGAACTGAACGCATGAGAGCTCCCATCACGATGAAGGGCGCGCAGCGTCTGCGCGACGAGCTGGACCACCTGAAGTCGGTCAAGCGCCCGAAGGTCATCGCGGCGATCGCCGAAGCACGTGAACACGGCGACTTGAAGGAGAACGCCGAGTACCACGCCGCGCGCGAGGAGCAGGGCTTCATCGAAGGCCGCATCAAGCAGCTTGAAGGTGAGCTTTCCCATGCCGAGATCATCGACGTGTCCAAGCTCAACGCGGGCTCGAAGGTGGTGTTCGGCGCATCGGTGACGCTGGCCGACGTGGAAACCGACGAAGAGAAGAAGTACCAGATCGTCGGTGACCTCGAAGCGGACATCAAGCTGGGCCTGATCGCCATCTCCTCGCCTGTCGCGCGCGCGATGATCGGCAAGCTGGAGGGCGACAGCATCACCATCGATGCGCCTGCTGGCCAGCGCGAGTACGAAATCGTCAGCGTCAGCTACGAAGGCTGATCGGTGGCCAACGCAACGCTGCTGCTGCCAGCGCGGAGCCGGTTTCCCGCGGCAGCGTTGCCCGATGACGTCGCACGTGCGCTGGGCCGTGCCCAGCACCACGTTCGCGAGCCAGGGGAGGCGGCGCAACTGCAGCGCCACTTCACCGTGACGCCGGCGGGCGAGATGCCCGCCGCCGCCCTGACGCGGCAACTCGATGCCGGGGATGCGCAAGGACACCTCTGGCTGCGCGCCGATCCGGCCCATGTGGTGCCGGACATGCACGGCGCCCGCATGATGGGCCATGGCGACACGCTGCGGCCCGGCCACGATGATGTGGTGGCGCTGCTGCCTGCCCTGCAGCCACTGTTCGCCGATCATGGCCTGGTACTGGACGCACCCGTTGCATCGCGGTGGTATCTGCAGGTGCCCGCCGACATGCCGCTGCCGCGCTTCGCCAGCCCGGAGGTCGTGCTGGGGGATGATCTGTTCTCGCATCTGCCATCTGGCGGGGAGGGACGCCGTTGGCGTGCCCTGCTGACGGAAACGCAGGTCGTGCTGCACACTCACCCGTGGAACGCCGAGCGCATCGCTGCCGGCAGTTCTCCGATCAATTCGCTGTGGTTCTGGGGAGCGGGCGCCCTCCCCGCCACGGTGACTACGCCGCATGCCCAGGTGCGCAGCCGCGATGCCCTGCTGCGCGCGCTGGCGCAGGCCGCGGGCGTGCAGATCGATGGCGAACAGACCGTGGATGCGCTGGTGGACCTGCGCCAGCTGCGCTCGCTGGAGCAGTTGGGTCGCGATGCGATCACCCCGTTGCTGGCTGCCCTGCAGCGCGGTGAACTGCGCCAACTGGTACTGGATTTCGAAGATGGCACGCAGTTTGTCTTCATGCGCTCGCAGCGCTGGAGCTTCTGGAAGAAACCGCGCCAACTGCACGACGAACGTTCGTCGGCTGGATGAAGAACGGGCGACGGGATGACTTTCGTCTGCTTCATGTAGAACGGCTGACGGGACAACGTCCGTCGGCTTCATGAAAGACGGCCGACAAGGTAGAGCCGACTGAAGTCGGCTCTACCGAGGTCACAACTGTGGCCCGTTCGTTCGGCGGGGCGCTGCCAGCGCGGTATCATGCGCTGTCTTCCTGCAACCGGCGTCGCCGATGTCCCCTGCCGCCGAACCTGCACTGCTTATCCGTCGCCGTGAGCACACCGAGGTGGGATCGTGGCCCGACGGCACGCTCCCTTTGTTGGCACGGCTGTATTCCAGCCGCGGCGCGACGACACCGGAGCTGGCGTTGCCCAAGCTGGGCAGCCTGCATGCGCCCGAACTGCTGGGCGGCATCGACGGCGCAGTCGCGTTGCTGACGGCGGCCATCGCGCACGACAAGCGCATCGTGGTGGTCGGCGATTTCGACTGCGACGGGGCCACCGCCTGTGCGGTCGGCGTGCGCGGCCTGCGCATGCTCGGCGCGCGACACGTGGCCCATGCGGTGCCCAATCGCATGGTGCACGGCTACGGCCTGTCGCCCGCGCTGGTGGAAGAACTCGCCGCACTGCAGCCGGACCTGCTGGTGACCGTCGACCATGGCATCGCCTGCCATGCCGGCGTTGCGGCGGCCAAGGCGAAGGGCTGGCAGGTACTGGTCACCGACCACCATCTGCCAGGGCCGCAGTTGCCGCCTGCCGATGTGATCGTGGACCCCAACCTGCAGGACGATGCCTTCCCCAGCAAGTCGCTTGCGGGCGTGGGCGTGATTTTCTACGTGCTGCTGGCGCTGCGCCGCCATCTGCGCGAAATGAAGGTGTTCGCCGATGGCAAGGGGCCGGACCTTGCCGTCCTGCTGGACCTGGTCGCGGTGGGTACCGTCGCCGATCTGGTCGCGCTGGACGCCAACAACCGTGCGCTGGTCAGCGCCGGCCTGCGCCGGCTGCGTGCGGGGCAGGGCTGCGTCGGCCTAAAAGCCCTGATTGAAGCCAGCGGTCGCGATGCCGCACGGCTCACCGCGACGGACATCGGCTTTGCCTTGGGGCCACGGCTCAACGCCGCCGGTCGCCTGGAGGACATGGCGCTCGGCATCGCGTTGCTGCTGACGGACGAGCCGCGACAGGCGCGCGAGATCGCGCAGACACTGGAACAGATCAACACCGAACGACGTGCCGTGCAGCAGACCATGACCGACGATGCCGAAAAAGCCGTCGCCAAGGTCGTGCTGGATGATGACGGCCAGCGGCCGATCGCGGCGGTGCTGTTCGATGCGGACTGGCACCCGGGCGTGGTGGGATTGGTGGCGTCGAAGATGAAGGATCGTCTGCATCGGCCGGTCGTGGCGTTCGCACCGGCCGAGCCCGGGAGCGATGCGATGCGCGGATCGGCCCGTTCGATCCCCGGCCTGCATATCCGCGACGCGCTGGCCCTGGTGGATGCACGGCACCCCGGGCTGATCGAGCGTTTCGGTGGCCATGCCATGGCGGCGGGCATGAGCATGCCGCATGCGCATCTGGCCGCGTTTCATGTCGCGTTCTGCGCCGCCGTACAACAGATGCTGGACCCGGTGATGCTGCAACAGCAACTGCTCAGTGACGGCGAACTCGGCAGTGACGAACTGGACCATCAGCACGCTGATGCGCTGCGCCTTGCCGGCCCGTGGGGGCAGGGCTTTCCCGAGCCGCTGTTCGATGGGCACTTCGAGGTGACGAACTGGCGCGTGCTGAAGGAGCGCCACCTGAAGCTGGAACTGCGTCGACCGGGCGTGAGCGGTGTGGTGAACGCAATCCAGTTCGGCGGCTGGACCGGCAATGCGCCCGCGCGCAACGTACACCTGGCCTATCGGCTGGCCTGTGACGACTATCGCGGCGGCACCGCGATCCAGTTGATCGTCGAGCATTGCAGCGCGGCCTGATGGAGTCCGCCGAGCGGGGCTCGGCGCTACAGATACTGCATCAGGCCGCGCGATACCCTCCGCGTACTCTTATTCCTTGACGTGGGTCACCAGCGTCGGCAGATCCCACGCACCGCCTGCGGCCACCAACCGGCACATGCCGCTGGTGGACACCGCCGTGGCAACGAACCGGCGTCCATCCCAGCCCCAGCCGTTCATCGACCAGCAATCACCCAGTCCGCGCCCCTTGTGTGCGCCGCTGATGCTGCGCCCGTCGTCATCGTTGCCCAGATTCGTCACCAGCGTGGGCGCATACGGGGCGCGGTCGTTGACCACCCAATAGCCGCTGCCCTCGTTGTAGGCGCCGCGCCAGCACACCGTCGACACCAGCAGCTTGTCCGCGCTCAGTCGCCGCACGTTCAACGGCGGTGCCGGATCGTCCAGCACGACGGTCTGGTCCGGTTGGATACCATCGCAGTCCTCGGCCGGCGTGGCCGCCACCAATGCGGCACGCAGCGCGGCTGAGCTGCCCAGCGCGGCATCGGACGGGCGCGCGGCAGGCAGCGTTCCCAGCACCACCACCGGCACCGGCAGCGCAGGCAGCACCGACGATTCGGCCCGCTTGCCCTTGCGCATGAGCGCACCCGGCGTGCCCAGGCGACCCTGGAACTCATCCATCTTCAGCAGCACTGCAGACGCGCCGCGCCCGGACAGCGTCCACTGCGTGCCCTCGTTGCCGGTGAACACGATGCGGCCCTGACCGCTGAGCGCGGTGAGCAGTGCAGCCACCTGCTTGGGTGAAAACCGTGCCGTGCCTTCCTGGCCGGCATAGTCCACGCGGCCTTGGTCGACCCCGTCGATCTGCAGGCTGAGGCGCGCGGGCAGCTTGATCTCTTCGTACTGGCCCAGCATCAGTTCGGCGGTCACCGGTTGGTCCGGCCCACCCAAGCGGGTCAACAGCACCGATACCGGCAAGCTGTCTGGCAGCTCTTCATTCTGGTAGCCCGACGCGCGGCAGGTACGGGTGTTGTCGCAGGCCAGGGTCCAGTCGTTATGGGTGAAGTCCACGCCAGGCACGATGGCAGGTGCGGCGATTGCGGTGAACGGCGCGAGCAGCAACGACGGCAGCAGGCAGAGTAGGCGCATGGGAAGGAGGTTCCGGAGGGCGATCAGGGAGCGACATGGTCGCTCATGCGGATGTACAGGCCCATCATGCATCCACTCAACCCCGTTCCTCGCAACCAGCCGTTCAATGGAGCATCCACTACGCAGGAGCGCCCCATGGAATCTCTTCATCGCCGCATCGGTCTGCTCTGCTGTCTGGCCGCGGGCCTGCACGGCGGAGCGGTTGCCGCACGCGCGCCCTTGCCGCCCGTGGCCGCCGTAACCGCGCCGGTGCTGCAGGTAAAGGGCGCGGAGGTGCCGGTGCAGCTGCGTCGGGTCAGCGTGGACAGCCAGGTCGCCGGCGGCCTCGGCGAAACCCGTATCGAGATGGAGTTCTTCAACCCCAGCGCGCGCGTACTGGAAGGGCAGCTGGCGTTTCCGCTCGCGGATGGTCAGCAGGTGGCCGGCTTTGCGTTGGACATCGACGGGACGTTGCGTGACGCGGTGCCGGTGGCGAAGGACAAAGGTCGGCAGGTGTTCGAGGCCATCGAACGACGCCGGGTGGACCCGGGTCTGCTGGAGCAGACCGCCGGCAATCAGTTCCGCCTGCGCATCTATCCTATTCCCGCGCGCGGCAGCCGACGCGTTGCGCTGGTGGTGCGGCAGACGTTGCCGGCCGATGCGCAGGGCCTGCGCTGGAGCCTGCCGCTACAGTTCGCCCGGAATGCGCAGCAGGTGGACGTGCACCTGCAGGCAAGTGGTGGCGGCACACCGCGTCCGGTGTCCGCAGCGGACTGGGCCTTCGTCCTGCACGATGGTCGCTATCACGCCCGTTGGCAGGGCGCGGGGGCCGCGTTGCCGTCGCTGGCCCAATGGACCGTGCCGCAGGTGCGCCAGGCCGATGTAGTGACGGGAACGCATGAGGGCCAGCGTTATCTGCTGGCACAGGTGCCCGTCGCCAGCCAGGTCCGCGCGCGCACGATGCCGTCACGCGTCGGCCTGTTGTGGGATGCATCGGGGTCTGCGGTGCGGCGCAACCGCGAGGCGGAGCTGGCGGTCCTGGATGCGTACTTCCGCGCCATCGGCACGGGGCGGGTGCAGCTGACCGTGCTGCGCGACGAGGCCGAGCCCGTGCGTGACTTTGCCATCCGCGGCGGCGACTGGTCGGCACTGCGCGCGTACCTGCAGGCGTTGCCGCTGGACGGTGCCAGCGCACTGGGGGCGTGGACGCCGCGCGCGGACATCGAGGAATACGTGCTGGTGAGCGATGGCCTGGCCAACTACGGTGCACGTGCGCTGCCGGCACTACGGGCCGGCCAGCGGTTGTACGCGATCAGTGGCGCAGGCGAGAACACCGACGTGCCGCGCCTGCGCGCATGGACGTCGGCGCACGCCGGGCGCGTGCTGGTACTGACCGGTGCCGCCGACGCCGCAACCGTGGCACCGCAGTTGCTGCAACAGGGGGTGCAGGTGATGTCGCTTGAAGGACACGGCGTGGATCAACTGGTCGCCGAGGTGAGCGATGCAGCGCAGGGGTGGGTGCGCGTGCACGGTGCCGTGCGCGATGACAATGGGACCGTGATCCTGCGCCTGCGCGGGGCGGACGGTGGCATCGTGACCGAGCGCATTGCGGTCAGTGCCGCCCGCGACGTGGCCGGAGGTCTTGTTGCCCATGCGTGGGCCAGGGCGAAGCTGGCCGACTGGGCGGGCGATCCGTCGCGTCATGATGCGCGCATCCGTTCGCTGTCGCAGCAGTTCGGTCTGGTCGGCGCAGATACGTCCTTGATCGTGCTGGAAACACTGGACGACTACCTGGCCAACGGCATTCGCCCGCCGGCACCGCTGCGTGCCGACTATGACCGCCTGCACGCACTGGGTGTGGACGACGCCGCGCACGCACGCAGCGCCAGGCTGGAGCAGATCGCGGGGCAGCTGGCCGCACGCCGCCGGTGGTGGGAGACGCGCTGGCCGAAGCAGGCACCCCCGCGTGTCGAGCAGCAGAAAAGCCGCCCGGTGGCACTGCGGGAGAGCGCCCCCGTGGCGGCGCTGCAGGCATTCGCCGAACCGCGTGCCGCCGATGAAATGAGGGCGCCGGCGCCGGCGCCGGTGCCCATCGCGGTGACAGCAGCGGCTCCGGCCGGGCGTCCGGCGATGGACGTGGCTGGGGATCGCGCGAGCAATAGCGGCGCCATCGCCATTTCGCTTGCGCCCTGGGCACCGGATTCCGACTACGCCCGGCGCCTGCGTGCCGCCAGTGCGGGAGAGCTCTACCGCACCTATCTGCAGGAACGTGCCGCGCATGCCGACAGCAGTGCGTTCTACCTGGACGTGGCTGATCTGCTGCTGGCCAAGGACCAGCGTGCATTGGCCCTGCGGGTGCTGTCCAACCTGGCGGAGATGCAGCTGGAGAACCGCCATGTGCTGCGCGTATTGGGCTATCGCCTGATGCAGGCAGGGGCCGCAGCGCAGGCGGTGCCGGTGTTCCGTGACGTGCTGGCACTGGGCGAGGAGGAGCCGCAGAGTTTCCGCGACCTGGGGCTGGCGTTGGAAGCGGACGGCCAGTATCCGGCCGCATTGAGTGCGCTGTACGAAGTGGTGCTGCGGCCGTGGGATGCACGCTTCAGCGGCATTTCGCTGATCGCGCTGGATGAAGCCACGACCCTGGCGGCCCGCGAACAGCTGGATGCCGGTCTGATCGATCCGCGGCTGCGCGCCCCCATGCCACTGGACCTGCGCGTGGTGCTGGGCTGGGACAGCGACAACAGTGACATGGACCTGTGGGTGACCGACCCGAATGGCGAGCGCGCGTACTACGGCAATCGATTGACCTACCAGGGCGGGGCGATGTCGGAGGATTTCACCGGCGGGTATGGGCCCGAGCAGTTTTCACTGCGCGAGGCCAAACCCGGCGTGTACAAGGTGGAAGCCAATTTCTTCGGCAGCCGCGAGCAGCTGGTGACCGGTGCGACCACGCTTACTCTGCGCCTGAGCACGCACTGGGGGACTGCCCGGCAGCAGGACCAGCAGGTCACCCTGCGGCTGAAGGATCAGGCGGATACGGTGCTGGTGGGCGAGTTCGAGGTGCGTTGACGGCAGACGGACTGGCTGGATTCCGAGCGGGATGCCGGCGCGGCAGGCCGAACAGCGGCCGCAGCAGGGGCACGCGGCGGATCAACAGCTCGTGCAGCAGCAGGCTGCCGGCGAACGTGCCGGCCAGCACCAGCATCGGTTCCAGCCAAGGCCCCAGGGCCAGTGGACGCAGCCAGTACAACAGCACGATCAGCACGGTCTGGTGCAGGATATAGAGGCAGAACACCGCCTCGCGCGCATAGGGCAGCCATCGGAACGGCCGGTCCAGCCATGCCCGTGCCCAGCCGAACAGGGCCAGCAGCGCGGTCCACGTGTACAGCGCGCGTGCGATGCGCTCGGTCTGCGCCCACGGCAGTGCGAGCATCCACGCCTCGCTTCCGTCCAGGCCCGGCATCCGGCCCAGCGCGCGGATGCCCAACTCGAGGCACAGGCCCACCAGGGCCAGCCACAGCGTGGGCCAGCGCCAGCGCAGCAGCAGGTCCCAGCCGCGCTGCCAACGGGCACCGATGAAACCCAGCGCGAACAACGGCAACGACTCGGCATGGACGAACGGATCGCCGATCAGGGCATGGGTGGGCGGATGGTCGGGCAGCACCACCAGAATGTTCCAGGCCAGCCAGGACACCGGCAGCAGCAGGCCGGCCGTGGCGATCACCCGGTTCGACAGCGACCCGCTGGGCAACAGCGCGCGCAAGGGCCGCAGCAGCGACGCCAGCCCGATCATCAGCAGCGAATACGGAACCAGATAGGCCAGGTACCAGAGATGGTTCCAGGTGAAGCCGAAGGCCGCGCCGGTGAAGTGGGCGCCGGGCCAGGGGCGGAATTGCCAGTAACGCATCAGGAAGGCGCCCAGTCCGGGGGCAACGTCGCCGGTATCCACCGCTTCGCAATAGGCCTGCAGGCTGACCACCGCGACGATGCCGAACACCAGCGGCAGCAGCAACCGCCCACTGCGCCGCAGCGCAAAGCCCATGCGTCCCGCCGCAGGAACAGCCAGTCCAAGTGCGATGCCGGAGATGGCGAACAGCAAGGGCATGCGCCAGCGGTTGAGCGCGATCATCGGCCACTGCAGCCATTCAACCGTGTACGCGCTCTTCAGATGAAAGCCCCAGTCGTCCACGTAGGCCATGCCGACGTGGTACGGGATGAGCAGCATGAGGGCGAGGACGCGCAGGGCGTCGAGATCATGTCGGCGGTGCATGGTGACGGGCAGCCCGGGAAGGAAGTCCGAAGCGTGCCGTCGTCGGGTGGAGGCGGTGCAGGGCAGGGGCCGTGTGGGCGAACGACAGGGACCGATGGCGGGCGGGGAGGGACCAACGGGGCGGCTGAAACCGTCGTCGCACGCCATAATGCGCCGGATGGACAGCCCCCACCCAACGCCGCAGGCCGCGGCAACGACGCCACACGTTCCCCGGTCACCACGGCGCACGGCGCGCGCGGTGGCCCTGTTCTGGCTGGCCGTATTCATGGGCACGGCAGCGGCCAATGTGCTGGTCGGCTGGATGCGTGCTGCCCGCGACCACGAGGCCTTCGACTGGTTTTCCACCAGCGTGGATGAAGCCAGCAGTGGGGTGGTGTCGCTGCTGTTGCTGGCCGTGCTGAGCCGGCTGGCGTGGCGCTGGCCATTGCATGCCGATACGTGGCGGAGGCGATTGCCGGTCTATGTGCTGGGCGGGGTGGCGTGGTGGCTGCTGCATGTCACCGGCATGGTGGCCCTGCGCCAGGCAGCGCACGCGGTGGTGGGCAGCACCTATCAGTACGGGCCCTGGCCTACCCAGTGGCTGTACGAACTGTTCAAGGATGTGCAGACCTACGCGATCCTTGTCTGTGCGGTGCATGCGGTGGCGTGGTTCGGGCGGCGGCGGCAGGGCGAGGCGGCCCTGTTGGCGGCACCGGACGATGCGCCGCCGGTGGAGCCGGTGGATCGCCCGGCGCATTTCCTGGTGCGCACGCTGGGCAAGGAGTTCCTCGTCGCAACGGCTGATATCGAGTACGCGCAGGCGGCCAGCAACTACGTCAACCTGCGGGTGCGCGGACGCGACTATCCGCTGCGGACCACCATGGCCGCGCTGGAGCAGCGGCTGGATCCGCAGCTGTTCCTGCGCAGCCACCGCAGCTGGCTGGTCAACCGTGCCTGCCTGCGCTCGATCGAACCCACCGAAGGGGGCGAAGCCCTGCTGCACATGGCCGATGGCGGTCGGGTGCCGTGCAGCCGGCGGCAGCTGCCGGTGCTGCGCCAGGCGCTGGGCGCGTGATCGGCCACGGCGCCGGGCAGGTGCCGGGTCGGCCGACCGGCTGGCCGCAGTTTGCTATCATTGCAGGTCATCTTTCGAACAGAAACCGCCGACATGCTCGAGCTGAATCCTGTCCGCCAGCGCATCACCGATCTGACCGATCGCGTGCTGTCGCTCAGGGGGTATCTTTGACTACGACGTCAAGAAAGAGCGCCTGGAAGAAGTAACCCGGGAACTCGAAAACCCCGATATCTGGAACAAGCCGGAGTACGCCCAGAACCTGGGGCGTGAGCGCTCGCTGCTGGAAAAGACCGTGGGCGGCATCGCCAGCATCCTGGATGGCCTGGCCGAATCGACCGACCTGCTGGAGCTGGCAGAGAGCGAGCAGGACGAGGAAACCGCCGACGCGGTGGTCGCCGACCTGGACAAGTACCAGAAGCACGTGGAACAGCTGGAGTTCCAGCGCATGTTCTCCGGCGAAATGGACAACTGCAACGCCTTCGTCGACATCCAGGCCGGTGCCGGTGGCACCGAAGCCCAGGACTGGGCCGAGATGATGTTGCGCATGTACCTGCGCTGGTGCGAAGCGCGTGGCTGGAAAACCGAACTGATGGAAGTCTCCGGTGGCGACGTGGCCGGCATCAAGTCGGCGACGTTCCGCGTGGAGGGCGACTTCGCCTACGGCTGGCTGAAGACCGAGATCGGCGTGCACCGTCTGGTGCGCAAGTCGCCGTTCGATTCGGACAATCGCCGCCACACCAGCTTCACCTCGGTGTTCGTGTCGCCGGAAGTGGACGACAACATCGAGATCGACATCAATCCAGCTGATCTGCGTACTGACGTCTATCGCTCCTCCGGCGCCGGTGGTCAGCACGTCAACAAGACCGAATCGGCGGTGCGCATCACGCACATCCCGACCAATACGGTCGTGGCCTGCCAGACCGGCCGCAGCCAGCACCAGAACCGCGACACCGCGATGAAGATGCTGGCCGCCAAGCTGTACGAGCTGGAGGTGCAGAAGCGCAACACCGAGCGCGATGCGCTGGAAGCGACCAAGTCCGACATCGGCTGGGGCAGCCAGATCCGCAACTACGTGCTCGACCAGAGCCGTATCAAGGATCTGCGCACCGGCATCGAGCGTACGGACACGCAGAAGGTGCTCGATGGCGACCTCGACGAGTTCATCGAGGCCAGCCTGAAATCCGGCCTGGAAGCGGGCGCCAAACGCAGCGACGCCTGAGCCTGCGGGTCACCGGTGCGGTGACCCGTCCGGTGGCTGCAAGCGCAGCCACCCCCGGTCCGTCGTATCCTCGGCGGGCTGGAATCCCTGATTCCCCTCCCCAATGACACGACCCCCACGCCCATGAACGAGCAGACCGCCGCGCCGCAGCCCCCCGTCGACGAAAACAGCCTTATCGCTGAGCGTCGCGCCAAACTGAACGCGCTGCGCGCCCAGGGCATCGCCTATCCGAATGATTTCCGCCGCGAGGATTTCGCCGGCACGCTGCAGGCCGACTTCATCGACGCCGACCAGTGGACGGCCGAGGCGCTGGAAGCCGGCGAGCGGCGGGTGCGGATGGCGGGCCGGCTGATGGCCAAGCGGGTGATGGGCAAGGCCAGTTTCGCGCAGATCCAGGACGAATCCGGCCGCATCCAGGTGTTCCTGCAGGGCAACGTGCTGGGCGACGCCTACACCGCCTTCAAGGGCTGGGACGTCGGCGACATCATCGCCGTGGAAGGCGGTCTGACCCGCACCCGTACCGGCGAACTGTCGGTGAAGGCCGACGCGATCCGCCTGCTGACCAAGTCGCTGCGTCCGCTGCCGGACAAGTGGCACGGTCTGGCCGACGTGGAGCAGCGCTATCGCCAGCGCTATGTCGACCTGATCGTCACCCCGGAATCGCGCGAGGTCTTCATCAAGCGCTCGAAGATCATCCGCGCCATGCGCGCGTGGCTGGACAACCGCGACTTCCTGGAAGTCGAAACGCCGATGATGCATTACATCCCCGGCGGCGCTACGGCCAAGCCGTTCACCACCCACCACAATGCGCTGGACCTGGACCTGTACCTGCGCGTGGCGCCGGAGCTGTATCTCAAGCGCCTGGTCGTGGGTGGCCTGGAGCGCGTGTACGAGATCAACCGCAACTTCCGCAACGAGGGCGTCAGCACCCGCCACAACCCCGAGTTCACGATGATGGAGCTGTACGAGGCGTATGCCACGTACAACGAAGTGATGGACCTCACCGAGGGCGTGATCCGTGACGTGGCGCAGAAGGTGTTGGGCACCACCGAAGTGGAGTGGGATGGGGCGCGCATCGACCTGGCACCGGCGTTCCGTCGCTGGCGGATGGACGAGGCCGTGCGCCACCACAACCCGGACATCAGCCTGGCCGACTGCACCGACCGCGACGCACTGGCGGCCCACTGCGAACGTCTGAAGATCCGCATCAAGCCCTCCTACGGTTGGGGCAAGCTGCTGCTGGAGATCTTCGAGGCCACCGTCGAACACACGCTGATCCAGCCGACCTTCATCACCGATCACCCGGTGGAAGTGTCCCCGCTGGCCCGCGCGAACGACGATGCACCGGGCTACACCGACCGCTTCGAGCTGTTCATCAACGGCAAGGAGCTGGCCAACGGCTTCTCCGAGCTCAATGACCCGGAAGACCAGGCGGCCCGGTTCCAGGCGCAGGTCGAGGCCAAGGACGGTGGCGACGACGAGGCGATGCACTACGACGCCGACTACATCCGCGCGCTGGAATACGGCATGGCCCCGACCGGCGGCCTGGGCATCGGCATCGACCGCCTGGTCATGCTGCTGACCGGCAGCAGTTCGATCCGTGACGTGCTGCTGTTCCCGTACATGCGCCCGGAAGCCTGAGTCCGGGGGCCGGGTGTGGGCGAAGGCCTGCACCTACCTAAGCTGCGATGTCTGGAGTATCGTGTCAGCGAGGCCTGTGATGGCCGATATGGCCTGCAATTCCTGGGGGGAGGCGGCAGGCCGCGTCCAGAGTGCCGCCACAATGTGACGGCGATCAAGATCCGGGGAGCGCATGGCGGATATCGGACTGATGCAGGGTGCGGGCACGCAGGATGGCAGGTTATCCTCGCCAACCCTGATTCCAGGGTGGTCGAACAAGCAGGCAGAAGCAGCATTGAATATTGTGATCGTTGACGATCAGACGTCTGCCCGGACGATGCTGCGCCATGTCATCGAAGACATCGCGCCGGAACTGGCTGTGTACGATTTCGGCGACCCGCTGTCGGCGCTGAACTGGTGCGAGTCGCAGCCGGTCGACCTGCTGCTGCTGGACTACCGCATGCCGGAGATGGACGGGCTGGAATTTGCCCGCCGCTTCCGTCGCCTGCCCAAGCACCGCGACATTCCGGTGATCCTGATCACCGTGGTCGGCGATGAGCCGATCCGCCAGGCGGCGCTCGAAGCGGGTGTCATCGATTTCCTGGTCAAGCCGATCCGGCCACGCGAGCTGCGCGCGCGCTGTTACAACCTGCTGCAGCTGCGCAAACAATCCGAGAACGTGAAGCAGCGTGCGTTGTCGCTGGAGCAGCGCCTGCTGGCCAGCATGCACGAGGTGGAAGAGCGCGAGCGCGAGACGCTGTCACGGCTGGCGCGCGCCATCGAGTTCCGCGATGCGGGCACCAGCGCGTACCTCGAGCGGATGGCCCGGGTGGCGGGATTGATCGCCGAACAGTTGGGGCTTCCCGAAGAGGAAGTGAAGCTGATCGAAATGGCGGCCCCGCTGCATGACATGGGCAAGATCGCGATTCCCGATGCGGTGCTGCTGAAGCCGGGCAAGCTCAACGACGAAGAGCTGGCGATCATGCGCCGGCATCCGCGGATCGGCCACGAGCTGCTCAGCGGCAGCCAGAACCGTTTCATCCAGGTCGGTGCCTTGATCGCCCTGCGCCACCACGAACGCTACGACGGCAGCGGCTACCCGGACGGTCTGGTTGGCGATGCGATCCCGTTGGAGGCACGCATTGTCGCGGTCGCCGATGTGTTCGACGCGCTGATATCGCCACGACCGTACAAGGAGGCGTGGACGATGGATGCCACGTTGGCGTATCTATACGCGCAGCGGGGACGCTTGTTCGACCCCCGTATCGTGGACGCGCTGCTGCAGGGGCGCGAGCAGCTGGAACAGATCTGCGCCGAACACTCCACCGCTTCGGTCCGACCCGGCTTCTGACCATGACCGCCCTGCTGCCCCGCCTGCGCCAGCGACTGGCCCTCCGCCAGGATTCCGAGCACGGGCAGCAGATCGTCCGCATCGCCCTGATCAGCGTCATCCTGGCGTACGTGTTGATGCCGGGCGTTCGCAACGACCTGCCGCACGCGCAGTACGTCGGCGTGCTGGCGATCGTGCTGGGCGGGTTGGGGCTGTCGGTGCTGGCCTTCGCCTGGCTGCTGTGGCGGCCGCAACGGTCCGATCCGCGCCGTGTGCTTGGCATGCTGGCCGACTACGGACTGATTGCCGCCGGCATGATCCAGATGGGCGAGCCGTTGTCGTGGGTCTACATCGTGGTGATGTGGGTGACCGTGGGCAACGGCATGCGTTTCGGCAACAACTACCTCTACCTGGCCGTGGCGATGGCCATGGTCAGCTTCGGCTGCACCGCGCTGTATACCGATTACTGGGTGGATAACGCGCGCCTGGCGATAGGCCTCTGGTTGGGACTTGCGGCGGTGCCGTTGTATTTCTCCACGCTGCTGCGCCAGCTCACCCAGGCGATGGACGAGGCGCGCCGGGCGAGCGAGGCCAAGAGCCGGTTCCTGGCCAACATGAGCCATGAGTTCCGCACGCCGTTGAACGGGCTGGCGGGGATGACCGAAGTGCTGGCCACCACGCGCCTGGACGAAGAACAACGCGAATGCCTCAACACCATCCAGGCGTCATCGCGCAGCCTGCTGGCGCTGGTGGAAGAGGTACTGGACATCTCGGCGATCGAGGCCGGCAAACTGCGCGTGGCGGCGGAAGATTTCGCCTTGGGCGACGTGATCCAGGCCATCGGCCTGATCCTGCTGCCGCAGGCGAAGGCCAAGCGGCTGGACTATCGGGTGAAGATCGACGAGACCGTGCCGCCGCGGTTGCGCGGTGACACCGGCCACCTGCGGCAGATCCTGCTGAACCTGGCCGGCAACGCGGTGAAGTTCACCGATCACGGCAAAGTGGAGCTGCGCGTCGGCGTGGTCCGCGCCGAGACCGATGGGGGCGTGCGGCTGCGCTTCGACATCATCGATACCGGCATCGGCGTGGCGCCGGCCATGCGACCGCGGCTGTTCGAGGCGTTCGAGCAGGCCGACGTAAGCATGGCGCGCCGCCACGAAGGCACCGGGCTGGGCACCACCATCGCCAAGGGGCTGGTGGAAGCGATGGGAGGCGAGATCGGCTACCAGGAGAACCTGCCGCAGGGCAGCTGCTTCTGGATCGAGGTGCCATTCGCACCGCCGCAACCGCAGTCCCATGTTGTTACGCCCGCCCTGGTGGGAAATCCACTGCAAGGCGAGGGCGGCAACGTGATCGCCTTCGCCGATCCCTTCCTGCGCCACCGCGCGCGGGTGCGCAGCATGAGCATCCTGGTCGCTGATGACCACGAAGCCAACCGCATGGTGCTGCAGCGCCTGCTGCAGAAGGCCGGTCATCGCGTGCTGTGCGTGGACGGCGGCGAGCCCGTGCTCGATGCGATGGCCGACAACGATTTCGATGCGGCCATCGTCGACCTGCACATGCCGGGCATGAGTGGCCTGGACATGCTCAAAGAGCTGCGGGTCCTGCAGGCCGGCGGTGCACCGCGCACGCCGGTGCTGGTGCTCAGTGCGGATGTGACCCCGGATGCGATCCAGCGCTGCATGCAGGCGGGCGCGCATACGTTCCTGGCCAAGCCCGTAGTGGCCGTGCGCCTGCTGGATACCCTGGCCGAGATCGCGTCCAATCGTGACCTCAAGCCATCTGCGCCGATCGTACGCACGCTTACGGCGGGCACCGACGGGGTGCTGGATTCGGCCGTACTGGACGAACTGGCGTCGCTGGGCATGGGCGAGGGCTTCGAGCGGGAGTTCATCCGCCAATGCCTGGCCGATGCTGAGACCTGCATGCGCAAGGCGCAGCAGGACGGCGACGCAATGAACTGGGTGCAGTTCCGTGAACAGTCACACGCCATCAAGGGCGTGGCCAGCAACCTTGGGCTGGTTCGTGCTGCCAACCGCGCGGGTGAACTGATGCGCATGGCCGACTGGCAGTTGAAGGCGGAGTGGCGGCAGCGTCTGTCCGTGCTGGCCGATACCGTGAAAGAAGGACGCCTGGCATTGAATGCACGTGCCGTCCATCGCAGCCAGCCCGGCGTCGACGAGGCTGATCCGCGTTGAGTGACGGGGTGGCGCCGCGCGATGCGCGGCGGGATGCCCGCCATCGCCCGATCCCGGTCGGAACGCAGTGTGCCGGCTCATGGCCGGCACCTGCCGAATGTACGCGTGGGGGAGGGAGCGCACTCAGGCCGCGTCAAGGCCGGCACGGCGCGTCTGCGCCTTGATCAGCCGATCCATCGTGCGCAGCGAACGGTCGCCCAGCGCCAGCGCCGAATCCACCCAGACCTTGGTGATTTCCAGCAGTTCGTCGTAGCTCACGGCCTGCGCCAGGTTGCGCGCAGCGTTCATGGCCAGGTAGGACTGTGGGATGCGCTGATGCTGGCGGATCAGGTCTTCTACCGCCTTGCGCCCTTCGCCCTTCTTTACCAGCAGATCCACCACGCCCATCGCATGCATCTCTTCGGCGCTGTAGATCCGGCCGTCAAGGATGATCTTCTCGGCCTGCTGCGGGGCCACCCGACGGCACAGGAACGAGTACGCGCCCATGCCCGGGAACAGCCCGAACAGCACCTCCGGCAGGCCCATGCCCGCGCCTTCCTCGGCCACGATGGTGTGGCAGGCCAGCGCCATTTCCAGGCCGCCGCCGAGCGCATCGCCTTGGATCAGCGCGATGGACCGCACATCACCGCCGAAGCCGGTGTGCAGGTGGTGCACGCCTTCCACGCAGCGCTGGGCGTACGCCAGCAGGCGGTCCCTGTTGCCTTCCCGGATCAACCGCGTGAACAGGTCCAGATCGCCGCCGAGGTTGTAGGCACTGGCATCGGAGGCCAGCACGAAATGGCGCAGTCGCCCGTCATGCCGCGCCGCCGGTCCGCGGGTGATGGCGCTCATGTAGCTCCACATTTCGTCGAGCATGTCTTTGCGGCAGCAGGGGCGGATACCGGTGCTGGCATCGGCGTGCATATACAGCCAATGGGCGGCGCCATCGGTGCTGTCTTCGGTGCGGATGGTGGTGTAGGGGCGGGTGACGGGCAGCTTTTCAATGGTGCTCATGGCAGTTCCTCGGCATGGCTGGCCCGCGGGAGGATCGGTGGTCGGCGGGCCGACGGGTCCACTCGCGGCGATGCTACACCGACGCAACTGCCCCGAATGGAAAAGCCAGAGTCATTCGCGACGCCGGCCCTTTCAGGTTCCGGTCATCGTGAGAGTCGAGCGGCGGAATGCGGGATCGTGCGGGCCGCTGCGCTCGCCGACCATGGGTCGGCGCTACCGGGGTGCCGGGATCGTGCCCGCTGCTGCGGTCGCCGACCGTGGGTCGGCGCTAGCGGGGGCGGCTCAGGGGGCCGGGGCGTCGCGCAGTTCGCGGCGCAGGATCTTGCCGACGTTGGTCTTCGGCAGTTCCTTGCGGAACTCGACGATCTTCGGATGCTTGTAACCGGTCAGGTTGGCGCGTGCGTGTTCCTTGACCTGTTCGGCGGTCAGGTTCGGGTCCTTCTTGACGATGACCACTTTCACGATCTCACCGGACTTGTCATCCGGCACGCCCACCGCGGCCACTTCCAACACGCCGGGCATCATCGCGATCACGTCCTCGACTTCGTTCGGATAGACGTTGAAGCCGGACACCAGGATCATGTCCTTCTTGCGGTCCACGATGTAGAAGAAGCCCTGCGCATCCATCTTGGCCATGTCGCCGGTGTGCAGCCAACCGTCGGCATCGATGGCGCCGGCGGTGTCTTCAGGCCGCTGCCAGTAGCCCTTCATCACCTGCGGACCCTTGATGCACAGTTCGCCCACGTCGTCACCGCCGACGATGTTGCCGTTGTCATCCTTGATGCAGGCGTCGGTGGAGGGAATCGGCAGGCCGATCGAGCCGTTGTACTCGGCCAGGGTCAGCGGGTTGATGCACGCGGCCGGCGAGGTTTCGGTCAGGCCATAGGCCTCCACGAGGGTAACGCCGGTGACCTTCTTCCAGCGCTCGGCGACCGATCGCTGCACGGCCATGCCGCCCCCCAGGGTGACCTTCATCGAAGAGAAATCCACCGTGTCGAAGCCGGGTGTGTTGAGCAGACCATTGAACAGCGTGTTGACGCCCGTGATGGCGGTGAAGCGCACGCCCTTCAGCTCCTTGACGAAGCCCTTCATGTCGCGCGGATTGGTGATCAGGTGGTTGCAGCCACCGAACTTCATGAAGACCAGGCCGTTCGCCGTCAAGGCGAAGATGTGGTACAGCGGCAGGGCCGTGATGATCCATTCCTTGCCCGGTTCGATGCCGGAGGCGCCGATCCAGGCCGAGGCCTGCTGCATGTTCGCGACCAGGTTGCGATTGGTCAGCATCGCGCCCTTGGCGACGCCGGTGGTGCCACCGGTGTACTGCAGGAAGGCGATGTCGTCGTGGTCGATCTCCACCTTCGGCAGCTCATGGCGGCTGCCCAGCTTCAACGCATGACGGAAGCGCACGGCGCCCTTCAGGGTGTAGTTGGGTACCATCTTCTTGATGTACTTCAGCACGAAGTTCACCACCACGCCCTTGGCGCCCAGCATGTCGCCCAGGCCGGTGGTGATGACATGCTTGACCTGCGTATCGGCGATGACCTGCTGCACGGTGTCACCGAAGTTGTCGACCACCACCAGGGCGGTGACGCCGGCATCGACCAGCTGATGCTTCAGCTCGCGCGCGGTGTACAGCGGGTTGACGTTGACCACGGTCAGGCCGGCGCGCAGCACGCCGAAGGTCGCGATCGGATACTGCAGGCAGTTGGGCATCATCAGCGCGACGCGGTCGCCTTTCTTCAGTTGCAGCTCGCCCAGCAGGTAGGCAGCGAACTGTTCGACCAGTGCATCGGTTTCACCGTAGGTGAGCACCTTGCCGAAGCTGGAGTAGGCGGGGCGATCCCGGTACTTGGCTACCGAAGCGTCGAAGACGGAGGAGACCGAGTGGAACTCGTTGATGTCGATCTCGGCGGGTACGCCGGTCGGATAACTCTGCAACCAGGGACGTTCCAGGCTCATGATTCCCCCTCCAGGAAACTTAGAATTTGAGTGTTGCGGTAGCCAGTATCATGCAGATCCAGCCTTGGCAGCATACCGTCCCGGATGGAAAACGCGAAGAGGCCCGCCAATGGCGGGCCTCTGTGTCCTGCGCGGTAGTGACGGCCCCTGGCCGTCACGCGTGTCATATCAAAGGTCGCCGCCGAGGGAACGACGGCGGAGGGATTGACGGCCAGCGGCCGTCACTACCTCAACGCTGGCGCGGCGGGGCGCCGTTGGCCCTGTAGTACGGCGCGGTGCTGCGCGGCAGCGGGGTGCGCCCGCGCAGCACGTCGGCCAGCTTCTCGGCGATCATGATCGTCGGCGCGTTGAGATTGCCGGTGACCACCTGCGGCATGATCGACGCATCGATGATGCGCAAGCCTTCCATGCCATGCACGCGGCCCTGGCCGTCCACCACCGCCATCGGATCCGAGGCGCTGCCCATCTTGTTCGAGCACGACGGATGGTAAGCCGTCTCGGCATGCTCGCGGACGAAGGCATCGATCTCCGCATCGGTCTGCATCTGGTTGCCGGGCGAAATCTCACGGCCGGTGTACGGTGACAGCGCGGGCCGGGCGAAGATCTCGCGGGTGATGCGGATCGCATCGCGGAATTCGCGCCAGTCCTGATCATGCGACATGTAGTTGAACAGGATGCTGGGATGTTCGCGCGGATCAGTGGAGCGGACATGGACGCGGCCGCGGCTCGGTGAGCGCATCGAGCCGACATGCATCTGGAAGCTGTGCTCCTTGATCGGGTTGGAGCCGTTGTAATTGATGGCCACCGGCAGGAAGTGGTACTGCAGGTTCGGCCAGTCGAATTCCTCGTTGCTGCGGATGAAGCCGCCGCCTTCGAACTGGTTGCTGGCGCCGGTGCCGGTGCCCAGGAACAGCCACTCCGCGCCGATCGCCGGCTGGTTGTACAGCTTCAACGCCGGTGCCAGCGATACCGGCTGCTTGCACTCGTACTGCAGGTACATCTCCAGGTGATCCTGCAGGTTCGCGCCGACGCCCGGCAGGTCGTGCACCACGTCGATGCCCAGGCCACGCAGCAGGTCGGCCGGGCCCACGCCGGAACGCTGCAGCACCTGCGGCGAAGCGATCGCCCCGCCACACAGCAGCACTTCGCGGCGCGCACGCGCCTTCTGCGGTTCATCGTTGCGCAGCCATGCCACGCCCACCGCACGCTTGCCCGAGAACAGGATGCGATCGGTCAGCGCGTGGGTCACGATGGTCAGGTTGGGGCGCGGGCGGGACAGATCCAGATAGCCACGCGCGGTGCTCGAACGGCGGCCGCGCGGGGTCACGGTGCGGTCCATCGGGCCGAACCCTTCCTGCTGGTAGCCGTTGAGGTCGTCGGTGTGCGGGTAGCCCGCCTGCGTACCGGCTTCGATCATCGCCTTGAACAGGACGTTGTTGCCGGCCTTCGGCGTGGTGACCCGCAAGGGGCCATCGCCGCCGTGGTAATCATTCGCGCCGATGTCGCGCGTTTCGGCCTTGCGGAAGTACGGCAGGCAATCGGCGTAGGTCCAGTCGTCCAGGCCCGGCATGCTGGCCCAGTTGTCATAGTCCATCGCATTGCCGCGGATGTAGCACATGCCGTTGATCAGCGACGAACCGCCCAGGCCCTTGCCGCGGCCGCAATCCATGCGCCGATTGTTCATATGCGGCTCGGGATCGGTCTTGTACGCCCAGTTGTAGCGCTTGCCCTGCAGCGGGAAGGCCAGCGCGGCCGGCATCTGCGTGCGGAAGTCGAGGCGGTAATCCGGACCACCGGCTTCCAGCAGCAACACCGTGACGTCGGCGTCTTCGGTCAGCCGCGTGGCCAGCACGTTGCCGGCCGACCCTGCGCCGATGATGATGTAGTCGTATTCGTTGAGGGTGCTCATGTCGTTCTCCTGCAGGCTGGCCGGTGCGCACGCGCGACCGGCTGGCGGGATGAAGGAACGACCGGACGCGGGGGGAGGGGCGCGTCGGTCGTTACCGGGAAGGGGCAATCAGAAGATGCTGGCGTAGTCGCCCAGCTCCACCTGCACCGACTTGATGCGCGTGTAGTGGGCCAGGGTGGAGATGCCGTTCTCACGGCCGACACCGGACTGCTTGTAGCCACCGACCGGCATTTCCGCCGGCGATTCGCCCCAGGTGTTGATCCAGCAGATGCCCGCTTCCAGGCGATGGATGATGCGGTGCGCACGCGCGATATCGTTGCTGACCACGCCCGCGGCCAGGCCGAAATGCGTGTCGTTGGCGCGGCGGATCACTTCCTCTTCGTCGTCGTAGGCCAGGATGCTCATCACCGGCCCGAAGATTTCTTCGCGCACGATGGTCATGTCATCGCGGCAGTCGCTGAAGACGGTCGGCTGCACGTAGGCGCCGTTGGCCAGCGCCGCGTCGGTCACGCGGCCACCGCCGGTCAGCAGACGTGCGCCCTCGGTCTTGCCGGTTTCGATCAGGCGCAGCACGTTGTCCATGTGCGCGAAGCTCACCATCGGGCCGAAGTTGGTGTCAGCCTGGGTGGGGTCACCGATGCGGATGCGCTTCACGCGTTCCACCACCGCCGCTTCGAACGCGGCCAGCATGCTGCGCGGCACGAAAACGCGGGTGCCGTTGGTGCAGACCTGACCGGAGCTGAAGAAGTTGGCCATCACCGCGATATCGGCCGCGCGGTCCAGGTTGGCGTCATCACAGATCACCAGCGGCGACTTGCCGCCCAGTTCCATGGTCACTTCCTTCAGCGACGACGACGCGGCCGACGCCATGACTTTCTTGCCGGTTTCCACGCCGCCGGTGAAGGAGATCTTCTCGATCACCGGGTGTTCGGTCAGCCACGTGCCGACGTCGCGGCCCGGTCCCTGCACCACGTTGAAGACACCGTCCGGCACGCCCGCTTCGGTGTAGATCTTGGCCAGTTCAATAACGGTCAGCGGGGTCACTTCGGAGGGCTTGAACACCATCGCGTTGCCAGCGGCCAGCGCCGGGGCGGACTTCCACAGCGCGATCTGCACCGGGTAATTCCAGGCGCCGATGCCGGCGACCACACCCAGTGGTTCGCGGCGGGTGTAGAAGAAGCTCGACTCGCGCAGCGGCACCTGGCTGCCTTCGATCGCGGTGGCCAGGCCGGCGTAGTACTCCAGCACATCGGCACCGGTGACGATGTCCACCGTGGTGGTCTCGCTCACTGCCTTGCCAGTGTCCAGCGTTTCCAGCCGCGCCAGGTCATCGTTGCGCTCGCGCAGTAGGTCCACCGCACGGCGCAGGATGCGCGAACGCTCCATCGCGGTCATGGCCGCCCACACCTTCTGGCCTTCCGCGGCGCTGGCCACGGCGCGCTCGACGTCGGCCTTGTTGGCGACCTGGACCTCGGCGATCACCTCGCCAGTGGCCGGGTTGACGGTCTGGAAGGTCTTGCCACTGGTGGCGTCGACCAGCTTGCCGTGGATGTAAAGCTGCTGCAGGGGCAGGGTGGACATGGGAACTCCTGGAAGGGGAAGGGGGAGGGGGGAGGGCACCCAGCGCTTATAGCGCGTTTGCCTGTAACTGGAAGTCGATATAGCCGTAAGCGATACGGCGCGCCTTGTCGGCATTGAACTCACCGCCGACCAGACTGCCGCGCAGCCACAGGCCATCGATCATCGCGGCCAGCCCGCGTGCGGCCAGGATGGCCTGCGGCGCCGGCAACGCACGTTTGAACTGGTGGCACAGGTTGGAGAACAGGCGTTGATCGTTTGCGCGCTGCAGTCGAGCCAGTTCCGGCTGGTGCATGCTGGCGGCCCAAAACGTCAACCAGACGCGCATGGCCGTGCCGTTGGTCTGGCTGTCGTCGAAGTTGCCGTCGACGATGGCCCGCAGCTGGGCGCGCGCGTCGTCGGCGCAGGTGTCGCGGAAGCGTGCGACGGCGGCTTTCAGTTCGCGCAGGATCTGCCGCATCGATGCATTGAGCAGCCCATCCTTGTCACCGAAGTAATGGGCCACGATGCCCGTGGACAGGCCTGCCTTGCGCGCGATCGTGGCCACCGTCGCATCGGCCAGGCCGATCTCGTCGATCGTCTCGAAGGTGGCGCGGATCAGCTGTTCACGGCGGACCGGCTCAATTCCTTTCTTTGGCATCGTTTCTCCATGCGCGGCAACCGGTACGGGACCGGGTAGAGGAGTCACTATACTTTTTATTGATTGAACGTTCAATCAATAAAGGCGTAGGATGCGCCTGCGTCCCCCGCGCCCTGCGTCTGGCCCCCCGATCCGGCCCCACGTACGTGCTTCCTGGATCGAAGAGACAACCCCATGTCTTCCAAGGCTTCCTCTGCTCCGTCGCCGCTGCGTTTGAACGGCTTCGTGTTCTTCAGCTCCGCCCTTTCCATCGGCGTGCTGGGTCTGCTCACCGTGCTGCATCCCGATGCCAGCGAACACTGGCTCAAGGTCGCGCAGGCCGAAGTGTCCGCCGCGTTCGGCTGGTGGTACATGGTGCTGATGGTCATCTGCCTGTGCTTCGTGCTGTGGCTGGCGCTGTCGCGCTACGGCGCGATCCGGCTGGGCCACAACGAAGAAGCGCCCGCGTTCGCGTACGTCCCGTGGGTCTCGATGCTGTTTTCCGCAGGCATCGGCATCGCGCTGCTGTATTACGGCGCCTATGAGCCGCTGGACCACTTCCTGGCCCCGCCGGACCAGCCGGGCAGCACCGTGTAGGCGAGTCGCGAGGCAATGGCGCTGACCTTCCTGCATTGGGGACTGCACGGCTGGGCGCTGTATGCGCTTGTGGGTGTCGCACTTGCCTACTTCGCCTATCGCCGGGACCTGCCGCTGGCGTTGCGGTCTGCGCTGTACCCGATCTTCGGCGAGCGCATCCATGGTCGCATCGGGGACATGGTTGACGGATTCGGCATCCTGGCGACGCTGATATCGATGGTGACCAACCTGGGCATCGGCGCGCTGGTGGTGCAATCCGGGCTGACCTATCTGTTCGGCATGCCCGATACGCCGCAGACGCTGGTGCTGATCGTGCTGGTGATGATGGCGGTGGCCACGATCGGCGTGGTGGCCGGTGTGGAGAAGGGGATCGCCTGGCTGTCCAATCTCAATGTGCGCCTGCTGTGCGTGTTGCTGCTGTTCGTGCTGGTGACCGGGCCGACGCTGCATCTGCTGGACGGGCTGGTGCAGAACACCGGCGACTACCTTGCCTCGTTCGTGCGCAAGAGCTTCGATATCTACCTCAACCAGCCTCAGGGCCGCGAGTGGCTGGGCAGCTGGACGCTGTTCTACTGGGCGTGGTGGATTGCCTGGGCGCCGTTCGTGGGCCTGTTCGTGGCGCGTATTTCGCGCGGGCGCACCATCCGCGAAGTGATCCTTGGCGTCCTGCTGATCCCCTTGGGATTCACGTTGGCGTGGCTGTCGATCTTCGGCAACACCGCCATCGACCTGGTGTTGAACCACGGCCAGGCGGTGCTGGGTGAGGTGGCCAAGGCGGATGCGGCGATGACCCTGTTCAAGCTGCTGGAGTACCTGCCGTGGGCGCCCTACGTGGCCGGTGCGGCGGTGGTGATCGGCTTCGTGCTGTTTCTGACGCCGGTGGACTCGGGCACGCTGATGATCGCCAACCTGTGTACCCGGCGCGTGGACGGCGGGGTGGAAGACGGCCACGACGCCCCGATCTGGCTGCGGGTGTTCTGGGCCGCGGTGATCACCGTAGTGAGCATCGGCCTGCTGCTGGCCGGCAACTTCGGCGCGATGCAGACGGCCGTGGTGCTGTGCGGCCTGCCGTTCTCGTTCATCCTGGTGTTCTACATGGTGGGCCTGCTGCGCGCGTTGCGCACCGATCCGGATGCCCCGCATCGGCGCTGAAAACCGCCGAGCACGGCTCGGCGCTACCGGGACGCCCGAAGTGGGTAGCGCCGAGCCACGCTCGGCGAGCGCAGCGGGGCCGTTGCTTTCAAGCCGGTGTGCTACCGAGGCGTAGCGCCGCCTCCAGCAGCGGCACGGCCCATTCCGGCGTGCCACGCAGCTGCTCCAGGTCATCCGCCTGCGGCCACTCCAGCACGCCCTCCTGCAGCTGCAGAACCAGCACCGGGTCGGCCACCGCCTCACCCGCCGCGGCATCGGCACTGTTGTCATAGACCTGCAGCGCCGCCAACACCGGCATCAGGCCGATCAGATTCTGCTGCGCCAGCGGCCAGCGGCGGCGGATGTCGGCTTCATTGATGGGGTGCCCGCCGGCCTGCACGCGCGCCTTCACCCGGGCGATGTGCTGCTCTGGACTGGACAGCCCGCAGAACCACATCAGCACGTCATGCGTTGCGCTGGCCTCATGCAGCATCGCCGTTATCGACGTACCCCCCAGCGTGGTTTCAAAG
Source organism: Stenotrophomonas sp. 169 (assembly GCF_014621775.1). Lineage (NCBI taxonomy): Bacteria > Pseudomonadati > Pseudomonadota > Gammaproteobacteria > Lysobacterales > Lysobacteraceae > Stenotrophomonas > Stenotrophomonas sp. 169. The sequence goes on along the minus strand of NZ_CP061204.1, from coordinate 2,359,141 downwards.
GCATGGTTGTGGCCCTCGGCCAGTGCGGCCTGCAAGCGGCGTACGCCTTCCTGCCAAGCCTGCCCATTGGCTTGCGCCTGTGGCGTGCCGAGCTGCTGCACCAGTGCGCGCGCATAGGTATCCGGATTGAACCAGTCCAGCCCGGCTTCACGCAGCAGGTGACCGCCGATGGAGCTCTTGCCGGCACCGTTGACGCCGGCCAGCACGTACAGGAACGGACGCGCCATCAGTAGCCGGAACCGGCCTTGACCTTGCCCTGCAGGCGGGCAGGGCGCTGCAGCAGGTCACGTGCGCGCGCACCGGCCTGCGCCTGCTGCAGCACCGCCAAGCGCTCGTCGAAGCCCTGACGGAGCTCGGTCAGGGCAGGGGTCTGGCTGCGCAGTTCATCCAGCGACTGTTCCAGCGCCTCAACCTTGGCCTGCAACGCACGGTACTGGTCGGCGGAGATGATCACCGCCTGCGGCTCGTTGTGGTTGGTGACCACCACCATGCGCTGGTCACGCACCTCCTGCATCACCTTGCGCCAGTGCTCTTTCACCGACGAGGCGGTGGTGCGGGTGAGCTCGGTGATGGGCTCGAAGCTGATCGGGGTGTGCAGCATGGTGGACTCCACGGGGTGTGCCTTGGGGTCGAGATTACTCCTGTTTCGTCCTATTTATATGAATTGTCTAAAATAGGAATAAATCATTTTTTCGAGTGACGTCTGATTGGTGCGAGGGAGAGCGGTTGAAGCCCTTGCGCAGGACACGTCGTAAACCAATCCATGGGGCCCTGCTTTCCGCCCATTCAGGGCGCCAAGCGTCCTGCGCGCAATGGCTTCAACCGCCCTCTCGGCTGGCATCGCTGCGCCAGCGGAGGGTGGGAGGAGCAAAAAGCTTGCACTGGGTGACCGCTAAAGAAAGATATCTTTCATTACAGTCACAGGATGGAAAGAGGACTTTTCATGGCGCGCAGCTCTGGATCTTTTGTGGTGACCACCACGCATGGAGAAGCGGTGCGTGCCTTCGTGCCACTGCCGCTGCCCCCCATCGAGCCGCTGCTTGATCCTCGAAGCTATGCAGCAAGGTCGGAGGGCTGAGCTGGCACTCTCGCGCCTGGCCGCCATGTCCGGGCTGGGCATCGGGCGAATGGTTGATTTACAGCGCGATCAGAAAAGAGGCACTGCTCACCTCACAGCTTGAAGGCACGCAGGCGACTCTTACCGATGTCTTCGATGACGAAGCCGGCATCCGGGTCAACAACGCTGATGACGTGGAGGAAGTGACCAACTACCTTCAAGCGTTTCGCTACGTACGGGAGCAGCTTGGATCGCCAACGGGACTGCCTCTGTCCACCCGGTTGCTCACCGAAGCGCATTGCATACTTCTTTCTGGAGTGCGGGGCGCCTCGCGCCAGCCTGGCACGATACGTACTACCCAGAACTGGATTGGCGGCACCCGGCCCGGCAATGCAGCGTTTGTCCCCCCTCCATCGGGCGAGGTTCATGCGCTGCTGGGGGCTCTGGAGCGTTATATCCATCATGAGGGAGAACAGGAGCTTCCCCCTTTGGTGCGCATTGCGCTGATACACGCCCAGTTCGAGACCATCCACCCATTTCTCGATGGCAATGGACGTATAGGAAGGCTGCTCATCGCCATGCTGCTTGAGCACTGGATGCTGCTACCCGAGCCACTGCTCTGTGTTTCAAGCTATCTCAAGGCACATCAGGCCGAGTACTACCGCAGACTCTCCGCCGTCCGGCTCTACGGTGATTGGGAAGGGTGGGTATCGTTCTTCCTTGAGGCCGTGGAGCGATCGGCTGACGATGCCCAGCGAAATATTGTCGCCTTGGCCACGCGGATCGCCAGCGATCGCAAGCTGGTGCTGGGCGCAGGGAACAGCACGCTGCAGACCATGCGGCTGTTCGAGATGCTTCCGACAATGCCGAAACTGACTGTTGAACGCGCACAGTACGCACTGCGTGTCAGTGCGCCAACTGCACGCGCCGCAGTGGTGTCCCTGGAATCACTTGGCATCCTTAGTGAGACATCGGGGCGCAGTCGTCGGCAGACCTACGCGTATCTGGCGTACATGGATCTTCTCAGGGACTGATGCTTCCAGACCACGGTGACCGGTTATTCCGGGCACCGTGGCCTCACCCTTACCTCCCCGCCAACTGCCGCAGCACGTACTGCAGCAGCCCGCCGTGGCGGAAATACTCCACTTCCTTCGGGGTCAGCAGCATCACCGAAGCCTCAAACGTCTGGCTGCTGCCATCCGCCTTGGTTGCGGTGACCGTGGCGCGCTTGCTGGCGCCGTCCTGCAGGCCGGTGATGTCCAGCGTTTCGGACCCATCCAGGCCCAGCGACTGCGCGTTTTCGCCATTGCGGAACTGCAGCGGCAGCACGCCCATGCCGACCAGGTTGGAGCGATGGATGCGCTCGAAACTCTCCGCAATCACGGCCTTGACGCCCAACAGCAGCGTGCCCTTGGCCGCCCAGTCGCGCGACGAGCCGGTGCCGTACTCCTTGCCGGCCAGCACGACCAGCGGCACGCCGTCGGCCTTGTACTTGATCGCCGCATCGTAGATGGCCAGCTTCTCCGGCTCACCACCGCTGGCGGGGTAGTACAGCGTGTTGCCACCTTCCTCGCCGTCGAACATCAGGTTCTTGATGCGGATGTTGGCGAAGGTGCCGCGCACCATCACGTCATCATTGCCGCGGCGGCTGCCGTAGCTGTTGAAGTCCGCTGGCTGCACGCCGCGGTCCTGCAGGAAGCGACCGGCCGGCGATTCCTTCTTGATGTTGCCCGCAGGCGAAATGTGGTCGGTGGTGATCGAGTCGCCAAACACGCCCATGATCCGCGCACCGTGCACATCGTCGATGGTGCCGACCTGCATGGTCATGCCGTCGAAGTAGGGCGGGTTCTTGATGTAGGTCGAGCCGTCATCCCACTCGTACAGATCGCCATCCGGCGAGGCGATGGTGTTCCAGCGCGAATCGCCCTTGAACACGTCGGCGTAGTTCTGCTTGAACATCTCCGGCCCGAGGGTAGCGGCGATCACATCGCCGATCTCCTTGTTGCTCGGCCAGATGTCACGCAGGTACACCGGCTGGCCATCGCTGCCGGTACCCAGCGGTTCGGTGGTCAGGTCGATGTCGGTGGTGCCGGCGATGGCGTAGGCCACCACCAGCGGCGGACTGGCCAGGTAATTCATCTTCACTTCGGGGTGTACGCGGCCTTCGAAGTTGCGGTTGCCCGACAGCACCGAGGTCACCACCAGGTCGCCCTGGGCAATGCCCGCGCTGACTTCCGCCGGCAACGGGCCGGAGTTGCCGATGCAGGTGGTGCAGCCGTAGCCCACCACGTAGAAGCCGAGCTTTTCCAGCTCGGTCAGCACGCCGGCTTTTTCGAGGTAATCGGTGACGACGCGCGAGCCTGGGCCGAGCGAGGTCTTCACCCACGGCTGGCGATTGAGACCACGCGCGGCCGCGTTGCGGGCCAGCAGGCCTGCCCCGATCATCACCGCCGGATTGGAGGTGTTGGTGCACGAGGTGATGGCGGCGATGACCACCGCGCCGTCCTTCAGCCGGAACGCCTTGCCATCCAGTTCCACGTCGGCCTGGCCCTTGGCCAGCTGCTCGTTGCCCACGGCCGTGCCGCCGCCTTCGTTGATGAAGGTGGACACGTCCACGTCTTTCTTGTCACGGTTGGTGGTCAGTCCGACCAGCGCATCGCGGTAGTTGGCCTGCACGTCTTCCAGCAGCACGCGGTCCTGCGGGCGCTTGGGTCCGGCGAGCGACGGCTTGACGGTGCCCATGTCCAGTTCCAGCGTGGTGCTGTACTGGGCCGGTGCGGTGTCGGCGTCGTGCCACAGGCCCTGGGCCTTGGCATAGGCCTCGACCAGCGCGATCTGCTCTTCAGGACGGCCGGACAGGCGCAGGTAATTCAGTGATTCATTGTCGATCGGGAAGATGCCACAGGTGGCACCGTACTCCGGCGCCATGTTGCCGATGGTCGCGCGGTCGGCCAGCGGCAGATGCTGCAGGCCGTCGCCGAAGAACTCGACGAACTTGCCGACCACCCCGTGCTTGCGCAACTGCTGGGTGACGGTGAGCACCAGATCCGTGGCGGTGGCCCCTTCGGGCATCTGCCCGGTCAGCTTGAAGCCGACCACCTGCGGGATCAGCATCGAGGAAGGCTGGCCCAGCATCGCCGCTTCCGCTTCGATGCCGCCTACGCCCCAGCCTAGTACGCCGATGCCATTGATCATGGTGGTGTGGCTGTCGGTGCCGAACACCGTGTCCGGATACGCGACCGTCACGCCATCCTTGTCCGCTGCCATCACTACACGGGCGAGGTTTTCCAGGTTCACCTGGTGGACGATGCCGGTGTTGGGCGGCACCACCTTGAAGTTGTGGAAGGCCTTCTGGCCCCAGCGCAGGAAGCCGTAGCGTTCCTGATTGCGCTGGAATTCGATCTTGCCGTTGAGGTCCAGCGCTTCGGGCTTGCCGAACACATCCACCTGCACCGAGTGATCGATGACCAGCTCGGACGGGATCTGCGGATTGATCTGTTCCGGGCTGCCGCCCAGTTTGACCACGGCGTCGCGCATCGCAGCCAGATCGACCACGCACGGCACGCCGGTGAAGTCCTGCAGCACCACGCGGGCGGGCATGAACGCAATCTCGATGTCCGGCTCGGCCTTCGGATCCCACTTGGCGACCGCTTCGATGTGATCCTTGCCGACGGTGACCCCACCGTCCTCATGCCGGAGCAGGTTCTCCAGCAGGATCTTCATGGAGTAGGGCAGGTGGGAGATGTCGAAGCGCTGGCCCAGCGCGGGCAGGCTGAAGTAATCGTAGCGCTTGCCGCCGACGTCCAGCTGGCTGCGGGTGGAGAACGAATCACTCATTGCAGATGACTCCTTTGCGAATGGCTTGCAACGGCCGCGCACCAGGCGCGCCTGCTTGCTCAGCGCAGAAGCTTACACATTCAGATGTAGCGCCGATGTCATCACGGCCAAAAAGGGGACGGAGGGGATTAAGTCGTTTATGGCCCCAGTCGGGCTGAAAACGACTTAATCCCCTCCATCCCCTTTTTGAAAAGTATGTATAATTCATGCATACCGAAGAGGGCCTACCCATGGAAGCCACCGTAGCTGAACGCGGACAGATCACCTTGCCGAAGGCGGTCCGCGATGCGCTGGGCCTGACCAAGGGCACCCAGCTCACCGTGGAGCTGGAGGGCGGCCGGATCATCCTGCGCAAGAGCGTGGATGACGCCATCTCGCGTGCCCGTGGCAAGTTCGCGCTGGATGGCTTTGACAGCACCGACGCCGCGGTGAAGGCCGTCCGTGACGAACAGTAAGCCCGCCATGATCGCCGTGGATTCGCCGGTGCTGATCGAGCTGCTCAGCAATGGCGCGCAGGCCGATGCCGTAGAGGCCTGCCTCCGCCAGAGCCTGGTCGGTGGCCGCGTGGTGGTCTGCGGGGCGACGCTGGCCGAGGTCTGCGCCGCGCTGCGTGGCGGTGCCGAAGTGCTGGAGGCGCTGGAAGAGATGGGTGTGCATTTCAATGCGCTGGAAGCCAAGTCCGCCCTGCGCGCCGGCGAAATGCAGCGCCGTCATCGGCAGCGCGGCAACGAGCGCCGCAGCCTTGATGGCTTCATGGTCGGCGCCCATGCCCTGCTGCAGTGCGATGGCCTGATCACCTGGAACGACACGTTTTACCGAGATTACTTCAAGGGCCTGAAGCTGATCGTGCCGCAGGCCTGAGCGAAACCGTTTTACCGCTTCATCCATTCGTTGTATTCACCGCATTACCCCGGGAGTTGTCATGTTGGAAGCCTACCGCCACCACGTCGCCGAGCGCGCTGCGCTTGGCATCCCGCCCCTGCCGCTGACCGCGCAGCAGACGGCCGATGTCATTGAACTGTTGAAGAACCCGCCCGCTGGCGAAGCCGAATTCCTGGTCGAGCTGCTGACCCACCGCGTGCCGGCCGGCGTTGATGACGCCGCCAAGGTCAAGGCGTCGTACCTGGCGGCCATCGCCTTTGGCAGCGAGCAGACTCCGCTGATCAGCCGCGAGCGCGCCACCGAACTGCTGGGCACCATGCTCGGCGGTTACAACGTCGCCCCGCTGGTCCAGCTGCTGGACGACACCGCGGTCGGTGGCATCGCCGCCACGGCGCTGAAGAACACCCTGCTGGTGTTCGATGCCTTCCACGACGTGCAGGAAAAGGCCAACGCCGGCAATGCCAACGCGAAGTCCGTGCTGCAGAGCTGGGCCGACGCCGAATGGTTCACCAGCCGTCCGGAAGTCGCGCAGAGCATGACCCTGACCGTGTTCAAGGTGCCGGGCGAAACCAATACCGACGACCTGTCGCCGGCACCGGATGCGACCACGCGCCCGGACATCCCGCTGCACGCCCTGGCGATGCTGAAGAACAAGCGTCCCGATGCGGCCTTCGTGCCGGAAGAAGACGGCAAGCGCGGTCCGATCCAGGAAATCCTGTCGCTGAAGGACAAGGGCCACCTGGTCGCCTACGTGGGCGACGTGGTGGGAACCGGTTCCTCGCGCAAGTCAGCCACCAACAGCGTGCTGTGGTTCACCGGTGAAGACATTCCGTTCATCCCGAACAAGCGATTCGGCGGTGTCTGCCTGGGGTCGAAGATCGCCCCGATCTTCTACAACACCATGGAAGATGCCGGCGCGCTGCCGATCGAGCTGGACGTCACGCAGATGGAGCACGGTGATGTCATCGAGCTGCGCCCGTACGACGGCAAGGCGCTGAAGAACGGCGAAGTGATTGCTGAGTTCCAGGTGAAGTCGGACGTGCTGTTCGACGAAGTACGTGCCGGTGGCCGCATCCCGCTGATCGTCGGTCGTGGCCTGACCGCCAAGGCGCGCGAAGCGCTGGGCATGCCGGTCACCGATCTGTTCCGCCTGCCGGTGCAGCCGGCCGACACCGGCAAGGGGTTCTCGCTGGCGCAGAAGATGGTCGGCCGCGCGTGCGGTCTGCCGGAAGGCCAGGGCATGCGCCCGGGCACCTACTGCGAACCGAAGATGACCTCGGTGGGTTCGCAGGACACCACCGGTCCGATGACCCGTGACGAGCTGAAAGACCTGGCCTGCCTGGGCTTCTCCGCCGACCTGGTGATGCAGTCGTTCTGCCACACCGCGGCCTATCCGAAGCCGGTCGACGTCAAGACCCACCACACCCTGCCGGAGTTCATCTCCACCCGCGGTGGCATCTCGCTGCGTCCGGGCGATGGCGTGATCCACAGCTGGCTCAACCGCATGCTGCTGCCCGACACCGTCGGCACCGGCGGCGACTCGCACACCCGTTTCCCGGTGGGCATTTCGTTCCCGGCCGGTTCGGGCCTGGTCGCCTTCGCTGCTGCCACGGGCGTGATGCCGCTGGACATGCCGGAATCGGTGCTGGTGCGCTTCAAGGGCAAGATGCAGCCGGGCGTGACCCTGCGCGATCTGGTCAACGCGATCCCGCTGTACGCGATCAAGTCGGGCCTGCTGACCGTCGCCAAGGCCGGCAAGAAGAACATCTTCTCCGGCCGCATCCTGGAAATCGAAGGTCTGCCGGACCTGAAGGTCGAGCAGGCGTTCGAACTGTCCGATGCCTCGGCCGAGCGTTCGGCCGCCGGTTGCTCGGTGCACCTGGACAAGGCACCGATCATCGAGTACCTGACCAGCAACATCACCCTGCTGAAGTGGATGATCACCGAGGGATACCAGGACCCGCGTTCGCTGCAGCGTCGCATCGACAAGATGGAAGCCTGGCTGGCCGATCCGCAGCTGCTGGCACCGGACGCCGATGCCGAGTACGCGGCGGTGATCGACATCGACCTGGCCGACATCCACGAGCCGATCGTGGCGTGCCCGAACGACCCGGACGACGTCAAGACGCTGTCCGAAGTGGCCGGTGCCAAGATCGATGAAGTGTTCATCGGTTCGTGCATGACCAACATCGGTCACTTCCGCGCGGCGGCCAAGCTGCTGGAAGGCAAGCGTGACATCCCGACCAAGCTGTGGGTGGCCCCGCCGACCAAGATGGACGCGTCCGAGCTGACCCGCGAGGGCCACTACGGCACCTTCGGCAGCGCCGGTGCGCGCATGGAAATGCCGGGCTGCTCGCTGTGCATGGGCAACCAGGCACAGGTGCGTGAGGGCGCGACGGTGTTCTCGACGTCGACCCGCAACTTCCCGAACCGTCTGGGCCGCAACTCGAACGTGTACCTGGGTTCGGCGGAACTGGCGGCGATCTGCTCGCGCCTGGGCCGTATTCCGACCAAGGAAGAGTACATGGCGGACGTGGGCGTGCTGGAAGCCAGCGGCGCGGAGATCTACCGTTACATGAACTTCGATCAGATCGAGGAGTATCAGGAAGCCGGCAAGTCGGTCGCTGCCTGATTGCGGTAGCGCCGACGTCGGTCGGCGCCTGCTGATACAGAACCCCCGGTGCAAGCCGGGGGTTTTTTATTGCGTGCAGAGCGGGGCGGGGGCCGGGGGGCGGCGGTAGAGCCGACTTCAGTCGGCTGCCTTTTCCCGCTACCCCGTGATACTGACGCGAACCGCATCATTCCAACGATGCACCGAGCGGCTCGATTGCAACTCCGCCCATGTACGGTGCGTCGTCGTGTGGTCACGCTGGACGTGCTGGTGCGCCATCGCACCCGTCGGGATTGCCGTCCTGGAAAACACTCTCAAACAGCTCTGTTGATTCCCTTGGGAAACGCGGAGCATGCATTGCTCTGCCGGTCATATGGCGGGTGATGCGTGGGGATCCTTTGATCCACCGGTTTTGAGAGTGTGTTCCGGTACGGCAACCCGCATCGCCCGCCGCCTTGCGCATCTGCGCAGGCGGCCTCCATGCATGTGAGGTCCAACGTTGAATACCGCATCTCCCACGACGCAGGAAGCAGAATCCGCCATCGCCGATGAGCTCAACGCCCGGCTGCATGCACATCCTGTGGATGGCGACTGCCTGGTGGCGGCGCTGCTGCTGATGGCAGAGCAGCGCGGAATCAGCGGCGTGGCGCGCAGCTGTGGCATGAGCAACGGCACGTTCCGGCGGCAGTTCCGCAATGCCCGCGGGTTGCCGTTGTCCACGGTGCTGCGCGTGCTGCAGTCGCTAGGTTGGCAACTGCAAGTGCAGGTCCGGTAGCGCCGAGCCGTGCTCGGCGGAATGAGCCCGGGCACATCAGCAAAGAGCCGCCGACCATGGGTCGGCGCTACAGGTTGCTCGGGTATGCAGCGCGCTGACGGCAGAGCGCTGTGTAGACTGCTTCGGGAGAATCGACGTCACTGCAAGCCGATGAATGCGACATGGCTTCGACGTAGAAGTGCTTTTCGATATCAGCGGGATAGGGCCTTGCCGCGTCGAGGAAGGCCTTTGGTCCAACGACTACAACGAAGCGCTCGTGTGGATCCCAGTAGCAGGCCGAGCTCGTTGGCTGATGGAGCAGTACCACTTCGCTACCGCCGGCAAAGGTGTCTACGTCGTAGAGATCGTACGCATCGCGCACGTCGATGGGCTCCGCTTCCGTCCCATCCGCAGAGAGCCGCAGCAATGCTACCGATTCCAATTCCGCATCCGCCAGCGCTTTGAACGCGTTGCTGATGAAGAAGCAATCCACGATGGAAAGTGACCAGGGGAAGATGACATTGTCCCGGTTCACTACGTGCGTCCGGAACAGCAGTGAGTCATCGCCATGCATGTGCCTGCTCCTGTCTGTGGCGGTGTGTAAGGTGCAGCGGCCACGTCGTGACCACGGAGCATTCTCACCCCTCCGCCATCCACTTTGCGAACGCTGGTTGGCGGCACGCGGTTCACTGGCGAGCCGATTGTGTATGGCCCGGCTGTTTCGTAACGCGAGACCGGTTGGGCCAAAGCAGTGCGGACCTGTGAGGAATGCAGGTACGGATAGCGCCGAGCCGTGCTCGGCGGAAAGCATCCGGGTGCTTCGGCAAAGAGCCGCCGACCATGGATCGGCGCTACAGGGCGCGGACGGCCAGCGGCCGTCACTACCTTTCCGAAGCCGGGAATCTGTCCGGGCGCATCCTCAAACAGCCGCCGACCATGGGTCGGCGCTACCGGATCACGTGCGCGACAGCGCCAGCAGGCGTTCGGCGATCTTCTCCAGCGGCAGCTGCTCTTCGGCCGCGCCGAGCTTGAACGCGGCGCCCGGCATGCCCCAGACCACGGACGTGGCTTCGTCCTGCACCAATGTCGGCGCGCCGGCCTGCCGCAGCTGCAGCAGGCCACGTGCGCCGTCATCGCCCATGCCGGTCAGGATCACCCCGATCGCATTGGCGCCGGCGCTCTGTGCCACCGACTGGAACAGCACGTCCACCGCCGGCTTGTGCCGGTTCACGGGCGGGCCGTCGTCGATGCGGCAGCGCCAGCGGGCACCGTCGCGGATCACCCGCAGGTGCTTGCCGCCCGGCGGCAGGTAGGCGTGGCCCGGCAGTACCGCTTCGCCGTCGGTGGCCTCGCGCACGGCCATGGCCGAGTGGCGGTCCAGCCGTTCGGCGAATGCGGTGCTGAACGTAGCCGGCAGGTGCTGGGTCATCACCACGGCCGGGGCATCGGCGGGCAGGCCTTCCAGCACCACGCGCAGTGCCTCGGTGCCGCCGGCGGAGGCACCGATGGCGATCAGCCGGTCCGTGGTGCGGAACTGTGACGGCCGCGGCGCGGTGGGCGTGCCCGTGGACGCCAACGTGAGTTTCGGCGCCACCGGTGCACGCACCAGTGCGCGCACCCGCGAGCGCGAGGCGGTCTTCACCTTCTCGATGATTTCATCCGCATACCCCTGCAGACCGCGGGTGACGTCGAGTTTCGGTTTGGACACGAAATCCACTGCGCCCAGCGCCAGGGCCTGCAGAGTGGTGTCCGCGCCGCGTTCGGTCAGCGATGAGATCATCACCACCGGCAGCGGGTGCAGACGCATCAGGTTTTCCAGGAAGGCCAGGCCGTCCATGCGCGGCATTTCCACGTCCAGCGTAATCACGTCCGGCGCCAGCCGCTTGATCTTCTCGCGCGCCAGCAGCGGATCGGCCGCGGTGCCCACCACTTCGATGCCCGGATCGCTGGCGAGGATCTCAGTCAGTATCTGCCGCACCACCGCAGAGTCGTCCACGATCAACACGCGGCACGGTTGTTCCAAGCTCATTCGAACAGCTCCACACCACCGGTGACCGGTGCCTTCGACAGACGGGCACGCACCGCCGATTCGGTTGCCGCCACTTCGGCCTCGTGCGCATGTGGCAGGCGGTTCACCACGACGCGCCCGCTATCGGCGAAGAACCAGATCTTGCGCGGATGGATGCCGCACAGGTCTTCGGCAATGATCGGGATGTGTTCGGCCTGCAGGTACTGGCGCACGAACTCGGCGTTGCGGGTACCGACCGGATTGCTGGTGAAGCCTTTCAACACGTTGGCGCCACCGAACACTTTGGCCTCCAGGCGCTTGCGGTTGGCGCCGCGCTTGAGCAGGTCGTTGATCAGCAGTTCCATGGCGTAGCTGCCGTAGCGCGCGGGCGCGCCGTCGCCGACATTGCCTTCCGGCAGCAGGAAGTGGTTCATGCCGCCGATGCGCAGCACCGGGTCGCGCAGGCAGGCGGCCACGCAGGAACCGAGGATGGTGGTCAGTGCGGTGTCATCGTCCACCACCAGGTACTGGGTGGGCAGCAGCTTGGCCGCGGTCACCTTGAAACGGCTGTCGTAGTACCGCATGACATCGTCTTCGCGCAGTGCAGCGGCACTCATACCGGGGCCCCCGGTGCGCGGCGGTACAAGGTGCGGCCGCAGGGCTGGATCAGGTCGGCAGCGTGCAGATAGTTCTCCGAGTGACCGGTGTACAGCATCCCGTCATCGGCCAGGTGCTTGACCAGCCGCCCCAGGATATCGCGCTGGGTGGGCTTGTCGAAGTAGATCATCACGTTGCGGCAGAACAGCGCGGTGAACGGCCCACCGATGTCGAAACGTGGCGCCAGCAGGTTCAGCGGGCGGTAGTCGATCAGATCGCGCAGCGCGGGCACGACGCGGCACTGGCCATCATTGGGGCCTGTCCCGCGCTGGAAGTAGCGGCGGCGCAGGTCGGGCTCCAGCCCGGACACGCGATCGATCGCGTACACGCCGCGTGCTGCGGTGGCCAACACCTGCGTATCCACGTCAGTGGCCACGATGCGTACCGGCGGCTTCAGCGTGCCAAAGGCTTCGCAGGCAGTGATGGCGATGGAGTAGGGCTCTTCGCCGGTGGACGCCGCGCAGGACCACAGCAGCAGCGGATTGGCGCTGGTCGCCGTGGCGGCACGTGCCATCAGTTCTTCGCGCAGTTTCTCGAAGTGATGCGGCTCGCGGAAGAAGGCGGTGAGGTTGGTGGTCAATGCGTTGGTGAACGCCTGCCATTCGTCATCGCCGCCGTTTTCCAGCAGGTCCAGGTACTGCTGGAAGCTGCGCAGGCCGAGCGCACGCAGGCGCCGCGACAAGCGGCCGTAGACCATGTCGCGCTTGGCGGGGGCCAGCGCGATGCCGGCCCGCTGGTGGATGAGTTCGCAGACACGGCGGAAATCGCGGTCGGCGAAGTCGAACTCGCGGTTGTCACTGCGGATGATCGGGGAGGCGGGCAGGGTCACAGGGTGTGTCCAGAGCGGGGACGGTGGCGCGGGACAAGCCCACGCCGGACGGATCAGAATTCCTGCCAGTTGCCATCGTCAGGGGTCGACAGCGCACGCGGCGTCGCAGGCGCGCGGGCCGGCGGACGGGCGGCCGCGCGGGATGCGGCGGGTGCCGGGGTGGATGCGCGATGCGCCGGGCGCTCGATGCGCTCGGCCACGGCGCGCACGGCGGCGTTGACCTGGTTGTCCAGACGGAAGATCGCCACGGCATCGGCGAGCTGGGTGGCCTGTTCTTCCATGGCCCGCGCGGCGGCAGTGGCTTCTTCGACCAGCGCGGCATTCTGCTGGGTGGTTTCGTCCATCTGCACCACGGTCTGGTTGACCTGTTCGATGCCGGCGGACTGCTCCTGCGATGCCGCGGAGATCTCGGCCATGATGTCGGTGACGCGCTGCACCGAGGCGACGATCTCGCCCATGGTGGCACCGGCCTTGTTCACCAGTGCCGAGCCGTCGGCCACGTTGGTGACCGAGTCATCGATCAGGCCCTTGATCTCCTTGGCCGCCGCAGCCGAGCGCTGGGCGAGGGTGCGGACTTCGCTGGCGACGACGGCGAAACCGCGGCCCTGTTCACCCGCGCGCGCCGCTTCCACCGCAGCGTTCAGCGCCAGGATGTTGGTCTGGAAGGCGATGCCGTCGATGACGGTGATGATCTCGGCGATTTTCTTGGACGAGGTCTGGATGGCTGACATGGTGGTGACCACCTGGCCCACGACGTCGCCACCCTGCGAGGCGACGGACGCCGCACCGATGGCCAGCTGGTTGGCTTGGCGTGCGTGCTCGGCGTTCTGGCGCACGGTGGAGGTCAGTTCCTCCATCGAGGCAGCGGTTTCTTCCAGGTTGGCGGCCTGCTGTTCGGTACGGCGCGACAGATCGCTGTTGCCGCTGGCGATTTCACCGGCGGCCAAGGTGATGCTGCTGGTGGCACCCTGGATCTGGCCGACGATCTGGGTCAGCTGGATCACCGTGGCATTGGCATCGTCGCGCATCCGCGCAAACACGCCCTGGAACTCGCCGTGCATGCGGGCGGTCAGGTCGCCTTCGGCGATGGCGGACAGCAGGCGCGACAGCTTGCCCAGGTTGTCATCGCTGACGGCGGTCATGGCGTTGAGGTTTTCGACCATGGCACGGAAGTCGTGCTCGAACGAGGCCGCATCGCCGCGCTGGCTGAAATCACCGGCCGCCGCCGCACCAGCCAAGCGCTTGATCTCGGCGTTGATACGGGCGAGGTTGGCCTTTACGGCGTCCACGGTCGTGGTGATGGCCGCCTTCTCACCCGGATAGCGGGCGATATCGGTACGCAGATCGCCAACGGCGTACTGCTGCACCACGCCCAGCACATCGTGCAGGGTCTGCACGTGGTTGCCGACGAGGGTGTTGGTGTCACGCACCATCTGCCCGTACTCGCCGGGCACGGTGCTGGCGTCGATACGGTAGGACAGCTCGCCTGACTCGTGGCGGCGGGCCATCTCCCGCTGTCCGCCGATTACCGCGTGCAGCTGATCCTGCATGCGCGACATGCTGTGCAGCAAGCGGCCAGTTTCATCGTGCGGCTGGTCGCCGATGGTGTTGTCCAACTTGCCGGCGGCAATGCCTTCGGCCACCAGGGTCGCCTTGCGCAGCGGGGTGGCGATGCGGCTGCCGATCACCCAGCTCAGCGCCAGCACCAGCAGCACGACGAGGCCGCCGGTCAGCGCCATGATCAGGGTGAAGGTCCATGCCTGCGCCTGCACGTCGTCCATGTAGACGCCGCTGGTGACCACCCACTGCCACGGCGCGAACATGTGCGCGTAGGTGACCTTGTCGATGGGCTTCTCGGCGCCGGGCTTGTTGGTCTGGTAGTAGGTGTAGCCGCCGCCGATGCGCGCCATGCCCACCTGCAGGTAGTACAGCGGTACTCCGTCGACCGATGTGTAGTCCTTCTGCACGCTGCCGACACGATCGGGCTTGAACGGATGCATCAGCAACACGTAGTTCGTGTCCAGCACGTTGTAGTAGTAGGCATCGTCCTGGGCGCGCATGGCATCGATCGCCTGCAGCGCGGCGGCCTTGGCGGCTTCTTCGGTCAGCTCACCCTTGGCGGACAGACGCTGGTAATGGGTCAGCACGCCCTCGGCAAGCTCGACCTGGACGGCAAGCGATTCCTTGCGGGTTTCGGTCAGGTCCAGGTACTGCATGCGCGCCGCCACGATGGACAGCGCGACGACGCCGATGGCGATCAGCACGGTCAACAGGTTGAGCTTGCGGCGGACCGGAAGGTTGTCGAAGTAGCGATGCCAGCGTTGCTTGAGCGTCATGGAGGGGGCCAGAACAGGGAAGGGGACGCGGTACTGCGTCAACCACGTTATCGGCCGCTGCGGCGGACAATTGAGTGCTTTGGTCGCGCCGCGCTGGGCTCGGCGGTTACTTCCTGCCGGCAAGGCGATGCCTGACGGAGGCCGCGCGGTGCGCTCGCCGAGCGTGGCTCGGCGCTACCGGGTATCGCGGGCGGCGGGATAAAAAAAGGCCGGGCACATGGCCCGGCCTCATCCGAAGATGTCGTCGGATCAGAACTCTGCCCAGTCCCCTTCGGCCAGCTCGGCGGCGGGCTGGCGGGTGGTGGGACGACGCACTGCCGGCGCGGCGGGGGCGGCGGCGCGCGGACGGGCGGCGGCCGGGGCCTCATGCTGCACGTCGGACTCATCCAGGGTGAACACCGAAACGGCTTCACTCAGGTGGCCGGCCTGTTCTTCCATGGCCCGCGCGGCGGCGGTGGCTTCTTCCACCAGCGCGGCGTTCTGCTGGGTGGTTTCATCCATCTGCACGACGGTCTGGTTCACCTGTTCGATGCCGGCGGACTGTTCCTGCGAGGCGGCGGAGATCTCGGACATGATGTCGGTCACGCGCTGCACCGAGGCGACGATTTCACTCATGGTGGCACCGGCCTTGTTGACCAGGGCGGAGCCATCGGCGACCTTGCCGACCGAGTCGTCGATCAGGCCCTTGATCTCCTTGGCGGCAGCGGCGGAGCGCTGGGCCAGGGTGCGCACTTCGCTGGCGACCACGGCGAAGCCACGGCCCTGCTCACCGGCACGGGCGGCTTCCACCGCGGCATTCAGCGCCAGGATGTTGGTCTGAAACGCGATGCCGTCGATCACCGAGATGATTTCAGCAATCTTCTTGGAGGAGGTCTGGATGGCCGACATGGTGGTGACCACCTGGCCGACCACTTCGCCGCCCTGCGAGGCGACACCGGCGGCGCCGATGGCGAGCTGGTTGGCCTGACGTGCGTGCTCGGCGTTCTGGCGCACGGTGGAGGTCAGTTCCTCCATCGATGCGGCGGTTTCTTCCAGGTTCGCGGCCTGCTGTTCGGTACGGCGCGACAGATCGCTGTTGCCGCTGGCGATCTCACCGGCGGCCGAGTTGATGGCGCGGCTGGAGTGCTTGATGCGGGTGACGATGCCACTGAGCTGCTCGGCGGTGGCGTTGGCGTCGTCGCGCATCTGGGCGAACACGCCCTGGTAGTCGCCCTGCATGCGGGCGGTCAGGTCGCCGCGCGACAGGGCGGCAAGCAGCTGCGAGATCTGCTCAATGCTGCTGGCGTTGGCGTTGAGCAGCCCGTTGATCTGGTTGGCCAGCTGCAGGAAGAAGCCGTCCTTGCCTTCGCTGCCGACACGGCCGGTGAGGTCGCCGGCGGCGGCGCGGGCGATGACCTGCGCCACTTCTGCTTCCACGGCAGCTTCCGGGGTCCGGTCGCGCCATTCGGTCACATGGCCGACGGTGTCGCCGTCTTCGTTGCGGATGGTGGTGATGACCTGGGCAAACTGCGCCTGGCCGTACTGCACTTCGCGGCGGGCGACGCCGGTCTTGGCCAGCTCGGCCATGACGGCCGCATCGGCCTGGCCACCGTGTTCCAGCTCGGCGACCGGGCGGCCGACCAGCGGTGCTTCGGGGTCGAAGCCCGGCAGGTCCTTGCGCAGTTCGTCGGCATGCTCGACGAGCGACTGCTGCAGCGCGCTGTTGGCGTACACGATCTGCTGGTTCGCATCGCTGAGGAACACACCGGTGGAGCTGTAATCCAGCGCGGTGCGGATGCGCAGGTTCTCGCTGGCGATGGCTTCGTCGCGTTCGATACGCTCGCGCAGGTCGCGCTGCATGCGCTGCATGGCCTGCATCAGGTCGCCGACTTCATCCGAACGCGAGGTGTCGATGTGGCCGTCCAGCTTGCCGCTGGCGACTTCGTTGGCAACGCTGACCGCGCCGCGGACGCTGCCCACCAGGGAGCGGGCGAACAGATACACCAGCACCAGGCCGAGTGCCGCGCCGCCCAGCAGGGCGATCAGCATCAGCATGGACGAGGTGGCGTAGGTCGAGGTGGCCTCGTCGCGCGCAGCGCGGGCAAGGCGGTTGTCTTCGGCGATCAGCGCTTCCAGCGCATCCGACGACTTGCGGTGCAGGGTGCGCGTTTCACCGACGAAGGTATCGATGGCGTCGTCGGGCAGCTGCAGTTCCAGCATCTCGCTGACCGAATCATAGGAGGTCAGGGTCTGGTTCCAGTCCTTGACGAAGGTGTCAAACAGCGCCTTCTGCTGCGCCCCATCGACCAGGCCCGGATAGGCCTTGATGGAGGTGTCCAGCTGCTTGCGCAGGTCTGCGGCACGCGTGCGTGCTTCGGCCTTGACGTCATCGCTGGCACGGATCAGCTGCTGGTAGGAAGAGTTGCGGTACTCGCCGAGCATGCCGCGCATTTCGCCGGCCATGCGGATGCTTTCCATCCGCTTGCCGGCCAGCGTCGTCGTCACGTCATTGAGCGAGTCCAGGCCACGGTAGGCCACGATGCCCTGAAGCAGCATCACCAGCAGGAGGACACCAAAGGTGGCCATCAGCTTGGGCATCAGTTTGAGGTTGTTGATCCAGGGCATGGGCGTTGCACTCTCCAAAGGCGGACGCGTCCGGACCACCATGGTCCGGGTGCAGCAGCCACGCCGGACGGGCCGGCGTGGCAGGACAGGCCGGTATTACTTGATGTCGGCCAGCTTCAGGCCAGCCGGCGAGCTGACTTCGATTTCAGCACGCGAGGCATCACGCTCGATCTTGCCGATCACGCAGACGGTCTTGCCTTCCAGGGTTTCCAGCGGGAAGCTGAACTTGCCGCGGTTGGCGCCGGCGATGCGCGCGGAGAAGGTGTGGCGCGGGAACGCACCGCCCATGTACAGGAAGGTCGGCGAACCTTCCGAGCCTTCAGCGAAGCGGGCCTTTTCCACCTTGCCGCAGACCATGCCGTCCTTGCCGACCTGGCGGGCTGCCATTTCCGGCGGAATCATGGCCGACTGCGCGGAGGCGGTGAGGGCGGTGGCGGCCAGCAGGGTGGCAGACGCAAAAGCGAGCAGGGACTTCATCGACGGGTACTCCAGTAAGAAGAATGGTGATCGGGTGGCCGGCCTGGCGCGTTCCATCGCGGGCGGTCCTGACTCCCCTATCGGCCGTTGCAGGTGGAACTGAAGGATTTTGTTTTGATCGGTGACGATCAGGCAGCCACTTCTTCCAGCGCAGCGGGCTGACCCATGTCAGCGCTGTCGAGCAGGGTTTCGATGTCCAGCAGGATCAGCATGCGGTCGTCCTGGGTGCCGATGCCCGAGATGAAACGGGTATCGACGGCGGCGCCGAATTCGGGGGTCGGGCGGATCTGCTCTGCGGCCAGCGGGATCACATCGGAGACGCTGTCCACCACGATGCCGACGACGCGGTCTTCCACGTTCAGCACGATCATCACGGTGAAGGCGTCGTAGCGGGCGTTTTCCAGGCGCAGCTTCAGGCGCAGGTCGATGACCGGCACGATGGTGCCGCGCAGGTTGATGACGCCCTTGATGTAATCCGGTGCGTCCGGCACGCGGGTCACCGCGTCATAGCCGCGGATTTCCTGCACCTTGAGGATGTCCACGCCGTAGTGCTCGTCGCCGAGGGTGAAGCTGAGGAACTCGCCGCCGGTATCGGCGTGGGCCTGGTTCTTGTCGTTCATCGAGGGTGTCCTGGGTGCCGTGATTCGCGGTCTCAGGCTCGGTATCGGCTGCTGCTGCCACGACTTTAGCGCTGACCTGCAACGGCAGCCCGTAGTGCCGGCCTGTAATGCCGGCCTGTAATGCCGATCGGTAACGCCGACCGGTATGCCGACTGGTAGTGCCGACTTCAGTCGGCACCGCCAACGGGACGAAGCAGCCGGCTGGAGCCTGCTCTACCGGGTGTCAGCAAGCAGCCGGCTGAAGCCGGCTCTACCGGGGTATCAGTCCGCCGGCTACGATTCGCCGTTCTTGCGGGCGCTGCGCTGGCGGTCGATGCGGAAGATGTAGCGCTGGATGGTGCTGTCGCCGCCGCGCGGCAGGCGGTCGAAGCGCAGGCCGACGCGGTTCACTTCGACGCCGCTGGGGAGCTTCTGCACGCGCTCGTTGCAGGCGATCAGGCTGATCTGCAGGTCCGGGCCATCCGGCACGGACAGCACGGCGTCATAGCGCTTCTGCATCCCGAAGACGTTGTACTCGGCGGGCAGGGCTACCGCCAGTCCACCGCCGCTGATATCCACCACGCGCATCGACAGTGGCTCAGGCCGGCCATCGGCCGCAGGCAGCAGCAGGTGGGGCGAGTCCGTGATCGGTGTCTCCAGCCGGTACATCTCGCGACGCTGCAGATGCATCATCTCGTCCGGCAGGCTGGCGCGGAAGGCGATATGGCGGCCGTTCTGCTCCCGCTGCACGATATCCACGCGGAAGCGCACAAGCACGCGATCCAGCTGGGCGAAGCACAACAGATAGCCGGCGGCCTCGGCGGCGCGGTTCGACGCCTCCTGCGGACTGCCATCCAGCATCAGCTGCTCTTCGTCCTCGTCGATTTCCAGTACGGCGGTGGGGAAGCTCTGGTCGCGTCCACCAATGTGGGCGTTGATCAGCGATCGGTGCTCGATCAGCTGCCGGAGCAGTTGCCGCACCTGCAGCGGATTGCGCACGAGGAAACGCTCATCGGCGCTGTCGTCCTGCGCGGTAGGGTGTTCCTGTGCGTCGTCGTGGCTGCCTGCGGACATCGGTTCTGCGTTCGAGAGCGGGAAAAACCGTGACGTGCGGCACGGTGCGTCTTTCAGCATATCGGCAAAGCCGTGCTTTCCTGAAGCCCGCGACGCCGGCGTGTTACGCGGACACGTCCGGTAGCGCCGAGCCACGCTCGGCGAGCGCAGCGGCAGGGAGCTGACGGCCAGCGGCCGTCACTACCCAGCGGCCGTCAGGTCCCTCAGGGCGCGTGCCCGGCGAGCTCACGCAGCCGCCGCATCACGGCGGTTTCACCGTCGTCGGCCTGCAGGCGGAAACGTGCCACGGCTTCGGCCAGGCGCGCGGCCTGTTCGCTCATCGCCTGCGTGGCCTCGGTGGACGCTTCCACCAGAGCGCCGTTCTGCCGGGTGGACGCATCCATGTGGCTGATGCTCTGGTTGACCTGTTCGATGCCCGCGCTCTGCTCCTGCGATGCCGCCGCGATCTCGCCCATGATCTGGTTGACCTGCTGCACCGACTGCATGATCTCGTCCATGGTCGCCCCGGCGCGCTGCACCAGGGTGGTCCCCTCAGTCACCTTGTCCACTGAGTCTTCGATCAGGCCCTTGATCTGCTTGGCGGCGTCTGCCGAGCGCTGTGCGAGCACGCGCACTTCCGAGGCCACGACAGCAAAGCCACGGCCTTGCTCACCGGCACGCGCGGCTTCGACCGCGGCGTTCAGCGCCAGGATGTTGGTCTGGAAGGAAATGCCGTCGATGACCGAGATGATTTCAGCAATGCGTCGTGACGCACGCTCGATGTCGGACATGGTGGTCACCACATTGCCGACGACCGCGCCACCGGCTGCCGCCACGTCCGCGGCGCCGCTGGCGACGCGGTTGGCGGTACGCGCATGTTCGGCATTCTGCCGCACCGCAGCGGTCAGTTCTTCCATTGTCGCCGCGGTTTCTTCCAGGCTGGCGGCCTGCTGCTCCGTGCGGCTGGCGAGGTGCTCATTGCCCTGCGCGAGACCGGATGCGGTGTGGTTGATGTGGCTGGACGCATCCTTGATGCTGCCGACGATGCCGGTCAGCTGGTCGACGGTGGCGTTGGCATCGTCGCGGATGCGGGCGAAGACGCCGTGGAAGTCGCCCTCCATGCGCACCGTGAGATCGCCCCGCGACAGCGATGACAGCAGGGCGGATATCTGTTCGATGCTGGTGGCATTCGCGTCCAGCAGGGCATTGAGATGCTGTGCCAGCTGCAGGAAGAAGCCGGTCTTCCCTGCGCAGGCCACCCTGCCACTGAAATCACCGTCCGCCGCCGCCTGCACGATGTGGCCGAGCTCTTCTTCCACCTGCACTTCCACGGTGCGATCAGCCCATTCGACCACGAAGCCCTGGCGCTCTCCCTCGCCATTGATGATGGGGTTGACGATGAGCTGCAGCACGCGCCCGCCCACGCGGATCTGCGCGCGGTAGGTGGTGGTCAGCGTGTCCAGCAGCGTGGCTTGGTGGGCCGGGTTGCGATGGAAGATATCGATGTTGCGGCCGAGCAGGTCAGCTGCGCTGAACTGCGGCAGGTCGCGGCGCAGGTCGGCTTCGGCAGCGGCCAGCATCTTCTGCAGGGGACGGTTGACGAACACGATGTTGCGCTCGCGGTCGGCGATCATCACGTTGGTGGTGACATCCTCCAGTGCGGAGCGGATGCGCAGCGTTTCGCCCAGCACCGCTTGTTCGCGCTCACGACGCTGCAGCAGCTGTGTGCTTGTCTGCACCAAGGCGCCCGCCAGCGAGTCCGGCGGGAACTGGCCTGCATGGATGCCGGGGGGCAAAGGCTGATCGGCCGCCACGCCACGGGCCAGCACGGCCAGTTGGCGTGGGTCATGGCCAAGCAGTACCAGCTGGCGACGCATCTGGATCGCCATCACCGACAGCAGCCCGGTCTCCACCACGACGTAGCTGGCATGCAGCACCAGCACGCCGATGCCGCTGCCGGCGCTGAAGACCGGGTAGGGCAGGCCCCGCTGCTGCAGCCAGAAGAACGCAACGTGGTGGATCGCGATCGCGACCGCCGCAACCACCAACGGCAGCCAGTCGCGGTAATACAGCAGCAGCGCGATCAAGACGATGACCGTGAAGTGGGTTTCAAGCAGTCCGTTGGTCTGGTGGATCAAGGTGGCGGCGAGCACCATCCAGCCCAGCGCCACCGTGCAGCGCGACAGCCGCGTGCCGGGCAGCAGCTGGACCTGTGCGGCGACCACCAGGGCCGTCGGCAGGCTGATCGCCAGGAAAGGCATCCAGATGCCTGCACGCAGCGCCAGGCCCATCGAGACCAGAGCGAGCACGGCGGTGAGGGCGAGGAACAGGCGGTCGGCGTCTGCGCCGAGGACCTGCAGGAAGGGAAGTTTTTCGTGACCGACGAACGACTCGGCGGTGCGGGAGGGTGCGGACATGCGCAATGCTCCTTTTGGCATGGACTGCGGTGTAGACACTCAGCGGCGGTCGTTGAACGCGACACACAGCGGAGCAGGGGATGTGCTGTTCTGGTGCCAGAGGGCAGGGACGGCCCAGCCGATCCAGCTGGCCAACAGCAGAAGGCCCGCGATCGCCCTCAGTGGGCGTCGGCGGGCAGTGGCTACCGGTTCTGCAGGTGCGTCCATGGCACTCCTTGCATCGGATGAGTGTGGTTGGATCCCTCCCGCGCGCGAGGGGGATCCAACGCCGGGACGCGGCAGGGAGCGCGACCCGGGGTGATCAGAACTCCTGCCAGTCCCCTTCGCCCGCCAGGACGGGCTGGCGGATGACCGGCGCAGGCTTGCGGGCCGTCGTACGGGCTGCCGATGGTTTGGCTTTCGATGGCACGACGGGGGCCGCGGCGGCCGTGGTGCTGGCGGCACCGCCCGCGATACGGAACTGCGCTGCCGCATCGGTCAGCTGCATGGCCTGTTCTTCCATGGAGCGTGCGGCGGCAGTGGCTTCTTCCACCAGCGCGGCATTCTGCTGGGTGGTTTCATCCATCTGCACCACGGTCTGGTTGACCTGTTCGATGCCGGCAGACTGCTCCTGCGAGGCCGCGGAAATCTCGGCCATGATGTCGGTCACGCGCTGTACCGAGGCGACGATCTCGCCCATGGTGGCGCCGGCCCGGTGCACCAGTGCGGAGCCATCGGCCACCTTGTCGACGGATTCGTCGATCAGGCCCTTGATCTCCTTCGCGGCAGCGGCTGAGCGCTGTGCCAACGTGCGCACTTCGCTGGCCACCACGGCGAAGCCGCGGCCCTGGTCACCGGCGCGGGCCGCTTCGACCGCCGCGTTCAATGCCAGGATGTTGGTCTGGAACGCGATGCCGTCGATCACCGAAATGATCTCGGCGATCTTCTTGGAAGACGCCTCGATCGCGCTCATGGTGCTGACGACCTGACCCACCACTTCGCCGCCCTGCGACGCGACACCGGCGGCACCGATGGCGAGCTGGTTGGCCTGGCGCGCGTGCTCGGCGTTCTGGCGCACGGTGGAGGTCAGTTCCTCCATCGATGCGGCGGTTTCTTCCAGATTGGCGGCCTGCTGTTCGGTACGGCGCGACAGATCGTTGTTGCCGGCTGCGATTTCACTGGCTGCACCGCGGATGCTCTGCGCCGACACCTGGATGCGCGACACGATGCCGGTCAACTGGCTGACGGTGGTGTTGGCATCATCGCGCATCAGCGCGAATACACCGTGGAACTCGCCGTCCATGCGCGCGGTCAGGTCGCCGGCGGCGATCGCCTGCAGCAGCTGCGAAAGCTGCGACAGGTTGCCGTCGGCCACGTGCATCATGGTGTTCAGCTGCTCGATCATGAGCTTGAAGTCATGCTCGAAGCGGGACGCGTCGCCGCGCTGGCTGAAGTCACCTGCCGCCGCCGCGGAGGCCAGCTGCTGGATCTGCGTATTGATGGCCATCAGACTGGCTTTTGCGGCATCCATCGATTCGTGCAGGATCGCGCGGGTGCCGGGCAGGCGTCGTGCATCCGGCGCCAGGTTGCCGGCGGCGTACTGGTTGAGCACGTCGATTGCATCGCGGATGGAATCAAGGTGCTCGAAGATCACGGTGTTGATGCCGTGCGCCAGCTCACCGTACACACCCGGGAAATCTTCCGGGATGCGGTGGTTGATGTCCGGGCCCGCATGCATTTCCACCATCTGCTGGGTCTGGCCGGAGAAACGGCGCAGGGTGGCGGTCATTTCGGCGGTCGCGGTCAGCATGCGGCCGGCTTCGTCGCTGCTGGTGGCCGGCGTGCTGACACTCAGGTCACCGCGTGCAACCGCCTGGATGGCCTGCACGGCTTTGCCCAGTGGCACGGTGATGACGCGCGAGATAGTGACGGCCAGTGCTGCGGCGACCAGCGAGAGCAGCACCATCGCCGCGATGATGGCGACCATGCTGTTGCGGTGCGTGGCATTGGCGCGCGCGATGCCGGCGTCCATGACGGTGCCGCTGTAGGCGCTCAGCGCCTTGAGGTCTTCAAACAGTTTGCGACGCAGGGGGCGCGACTGCTCGTCGGACACCTGCTGGGCCAGCGCCGCATCACCGCTTGCGCCCGCCGCACGCAGCTGTACGTTGGCGGCGAAATACGCATCGACGCCTGCCTTGACCTTGTCGAACAGCGCGCGCTCCTGCGCGTCGGCCTTCAGTACGGCATACGCGTCCAGCTCCTCACGCACGACCTTGGCGGTGGCGTCCATGCGGGTGTTGTAGTCGGCAACCTTCTCCGGCTTGTCCAGCATGGTCAGCTGGGCCATTTCGTAGGTGCGGAACTCGCCGAGCTGCGAACGCACCTCGCCCAGATGCTGCACGGAAGGAATGGCATCGATGGCCATGCCGCGCAGCTGGGTGTTGGCTTCAGACAGGCGCAGCAGGGCGAAAGCGCCTACCACGAGGGTCATCAGGGTGGTCAGGGTGAATCCCACGGCCAGCTTGCGGGCAATGGGGAGATCGCGGAACCACTTCATGGGGGTGCTCCAGGGCAGGACGATGCGCCCGCGGCAGGGCCGTGGGAACTTTTCAGGAAACGGCCCGCAATGGAGGGGGCATCATCACGCCGTCTACACAGATAGCGGCATCGCCGCGTGGATCTGTAGCGCGATCTGTTCGTCAGCCGCAATGCCCGGTAGCGCCGAGCCACGCTCGGCGAGCGCGCAGCGCGGCCTGTATCAAGCGTCGTGATCGCGGGCGGAAAAGCCGCCGAGCATGGCTCGGCGCTACCGGACGTCAGCGCAGGAATCGCTGGTAGCGCCGAGCCACGCTCGGCGAGCGCGCAGCGCGGCCCGTATCAAGCGTCGTGATCGCGGGCAGAAAAGCCGCCGAGCGTGGCTCGGCGCTACCGGACGTCAGCGCAGCGCGGACTGTATCAGGCGTCGTGATCGCGGGCAGAAAAGCCGCCGAGCATGGCTCGGCGCTACCGGAGGTCAGCGCAGCGCGGCTCAGGCCGCCTGCGGCACCCGCAGCGAGCGGACCAGGCCGCCGATGTCGACGATCAGGGCCACGCGGCCATCGCCGAGGATGGTGGCGCCGGACACGCCGCCGATGCGGCGGTAGTTGTTCTCGATGTTCTTCACCACAACCTGTTGCTGGCCGACCAGTTCGTCCACTTCCAGCGCGATCTTCTGGCCATCGCCTTCCACCACCACCACCAGCGACTCATCGCTGTGACGCTGGCCGTAGCCGTAGTACTCGCTCAACGACAGGATAGGCAGGTACTCGCCGCGCACGCGCAGCACGCGGCCTTCGCCGGCCATGGTGCGGATGTCGCTGGCTTGCGGCTGCAATGCTTCCAGTACATAGGCCAGCGGCAGGATCAAGGTTTCGCCCGCCACCGAAACGGTCATGCCGTCGAGGATGGCGAGGGTCAGCGGCAGGCGGATCAGCGTGCGCGTCCCGAAACCGGCGCGGCTTTCGATCTGCACTTCACCGCCCAGCGCCTGGATGTTGCGACGGACCACGTCCATGCCCACACCGCGGCCGGACAGGTCGGTCACGGCATCTGCCGTGGAGAAACCAGGCTGGAAGATCAGGTCCCAGACCTGCGAATCGGTGGGGTTGTCCGGCACAGCAAGGCCGCGCTCGGCCGCCTTCGCCAGGATGCGTTCGCGGTTCAGGCCGTGGCCGTCGTCGCTGACTTCAATGACGATGTGGCCGCCCTGGTGTGATGCCGCCAACGTGATCGTGCCGGTTTCGTCCTTGCCCGCATTGCGGCGGAACTCCGGCATTTCCAACCCGTGGTCGATCGAGTTGCGCACCAGGTGGACCAGGGGATCGGCGATCTTTTCGATCAGGCCCTTGTCCAGCTCGGTGCCTTCGCCGATCGTCTTCAGGCGCACCTGCTTGCCCAATCGCGTGGAGAGGTCGCGGACCAGACGCGGGAAGCGGCGGAACACCGCATCCACCGGCAGCATGCGCACGCCGATGACCGCTTCCTGCAGGTCACGCGTGTTGCGCTCCAGCAGGTCCAGGCCGGCGAACAGGCGCTCGGCGTGGGCCGGGTCGATGTGGTTGGAGACCTGCTTGAGCATGGCCTGGGTGATGACGAGTTCGCCCACCAGATTGATCAGGGCGTCGACCTTGTCCACGCTCACCCGGATCGAAGTCTCTGCCTCGGCCGGCGGTGCGGCTGGCGCCGCGCTGGGGGTGGCTGCTGCGATCGGTGCAGCGGCCGCCTGCGGGGCAACCTCGACCACCGGATCGAGGGCCAGGCTGGGCGGCGCGACCGGACGGATGTCCAGTTCGCAGTCATCGACCACCCAGGCGAAGGTGTCTTCGATCTGGCTGCGCTTGATCTTGCCGATCAGGCCGAGGTCCCATGCCAGGTGCGCTTCGAACGGATCCAGCTGCTCGAAGCCGGGCAGGCGTTCCATGCGGGCCTGCACCTGCAGCGGGCCGAGGTGCTCCAGCTCGCGGATGATCCGCAGCGGATCGTTGCCGCTCATGAACATCGACGGTGCCGGCGTAAAGCCGATCTGCCAGGCTTCCGGCTCGGCTTCAACGGCGGCAGCGGGCGCACTTGCGGCGGCGGCGGGCGCCTGCCCGGACAGAATACCTTCCAGGCGCGCCTTCATCGCGGCGACCACGGCCGGGTCGGCCTGCACGCCGTGTTCGGCTTCGCGCTGCAGGGCGCGCAGCACGTCCACCGATGCCAGCATGGCGTCGACGGCGTTGGCTTCCAGCGCGCGCTTGCCGGCACGCAGTTCGTCCAGCAGCGTTTCCAGCACATGGGTCAACGCGGCGATGGCATCGAAGCCGAAGGTGCCAGCGCCGCCCTTGATCGAGTGCGCGGCCCGGAACACCGAA
Source organism: Stenotrophomonas sp. 169 (assembly GCF_014621775.1). Lineage (NCBI taxonomy): Bacteria > Pseudomonadati > Pseudomonadota > Gammaproteobacteria > Lysobacterales > Lysobacteraceae > Stenotrophomonas > Stenotrophomonas sp. 169. The sequence goes on along the minus strand of NZ_CP061204.1, from coordinate 2,332,149 downwards.
TTGATGATCTCTGCATCGTGCTGGCCGGATTCCAGGGTCAGCAGTCCAGCTTCCATCGCATCCAGCCCTTCGCGGCTTTCCTCGAAGAAGGTGGCGTGGAATCGTTGCAGGTCCATGCTCATGTCAGGTGTGTTCCAGGGGCGCGGGGGACGGGGGCGGCGAGGGCGATCAGCCCAGGACTTTCTGCACGGTGGCGATCAGCTGTTCGGGATTGAACGGCTTCACCAGCCAGCCGGTCGCGCCGGCCGCCTTGCCTTCGGATTTCTTGTCGGCCGCTGACTCGGTGGTCAGCATCAGCATCGGGGTGAACTTGTACTCGGCCAACTGGCGCAGCTCGCGGATCAGCGAGATGCCATCCATGTTGGGCATGTTGACGTCGGTCACCACTGCGTTGAAGCGCTGTTCCTTGGCGCGGTTGAGTGCGACGGCGCCATCCTCGGCTTCTTCGACGGCAAAGCCGGCCGAGGTGAGGGCGAAGGAGACCATCTGGCGCATCGACGCCGAGTCATCCACCACCAAGATACGTGCGCTCATGCCGCGTTCTCCACAGAATTCAGGTTGTCATGGGGTACATCCAGGCCGAGGGCCTGGCTGACGCCGAGCAGTCGCGCGGCGTCGGAAAAGGTTGCGGTGCATCCGCTGAACTGTGTCGGCCGGCCCGCACTGCGGCGGTCGTGCACGAACGCGCACAGCACCTGCACCGCTGCGGTGTGGATGCGGCTGACCCGACTGGCGTCAAGCACCACGGGCGCGGCCTCGGCCAGCAGCGGGGCCAGGCGGTTCTTCAGCTCGGTGCTGCTCTCGATGCCGAGATCTTCACCCAGGTCCACTGTGCTCATTGTTGCTCCGGACAAACGGTTCCAGACTTCATAGCGGCAATTTCCGGGAAAGCTTTAGGGATGGGTTTTTCTGTTTCTGGGCCAGGGCGGGAGCAGGACCCGGGGCCGAGGGGGCGGGCAGGGCCACGCAGGACACGCCGCAAGTACGTCCATGTAGGCTTGTGTTCGGCTCCTGCCTCACACAGTCCTGCCTGACCCTGCCCGCCCCCTCGCTGACAGTCTGCCCTTGACCGCAGTTGGGCGGAGAGCAGGAGCGCACAAGCGCAGGAACCAGGCCGAGGCCGGGCGCCTGCGCTGATCAGTTGAGCAGGCGCGTGGCGTCGAGCAGGATCATCGGCTGGGCGCTTACGCGGGCCACGCCACGGAAGATGTCGTTGCTGATCCGGCAGATACGCGCGGTGTCCGGGGGCTCGATCTGCGAGTCGCTGAGGTTGGTCACATCCTCGACCGCGGTGACCCGCAGGCCCATGATGTCGCCGTTCTCCTCCAGCACCACGATGCGGGTCAGCGCATCTTCGCCCGCGGGGGCGCCACCCAGGTGGATGCCCAGGTCCATCACCGGTACCACCTGCCCACGCAGGTTCATGATGCCCAGCATGGCCGGGGCGGTGCCGCGCAGCGACAGCAACGGCACCGGCAGCACCACCTCCTGCACCTTCAGCAGCTCCAGCGCGTAGGCCTGGCTGCCACAGCGCAGGCGCAGCCAGCGCGAGCTGCGCTCGGCGGCGCGGCGCTGCGGTGAGGACGCATGTCCGTTCTCACGGGCCTGTTCCTGCAGCTCCTGCCATGTGCTGGGCGCGCCGGTCGTACTCGCTGGCGGCGGCAGGTTGGACGGGCGGTTCGGAATGCGCGCGGGCGCGGGGGCGCGGGCAACCGCGGCGGCGGCGATCGGCGCGGCGGGCGCTGCCAGGATCACCGTGTCTGCCGCGGCCGGGTCGGCAGCGGCGGCGAAGGCGGCTTCCAGCGACGGGCTGTCCGCATTGGCCAGCACGGCCGCGATGTCCTCGCCGGTTTCGTAGATCACCTCGTCGGGCAGGTCATCCCAGGTCGGTGGGCGTTCGGGCGGCGTCGCGGCGCTGGCCTGGTCCATCGCGTCCAAGGTGGCATCGAAGGCAGCCTGCAGCGCGGCTTCTTCATCGTCCACCACGGCGGGGGCGCCGGTTTCGTAGACGACCTCATGCGGCAGATCATCCCAAGTGGGCTCGCGCGCGTCGTCCGCGTCGCCCGTCACTGCAGGGGCGAGCACCTGCGCAGCGTCGGTCGCAGGCGCGTCGGTCGATGCCACCGCGTCACCCAGCAACTGCTCCAGATAGTCGTCCAGCACCTGTTCGTTGTTCATGCGGCCTGCTCCAGCGCGCGCGCATCGTCGGTCAGGATCCACTCCAGCGCACGCCGATAGGCGGCGAGCCCGCGCCCAGGGTAGTCATCGCCTTCCACCGGCGTCATCAGGGTGGCAGCGCTGCTCATGCGGGTGTCGACCGGAATCGCGTCATCCCAGACCCGCGTGAGGTGGCGGTCCTGCATCTGCCTCAGCGTCTCGTTGCCGGCGCGGGTGCGTCGATCGAACAGCGTAGGCAGGATCGACATCGGCAGCGGACGGCGACGCGAGCGCTCCACCATCTCGCCGGTGCGGACCATGCCATCCAGACCGTGCAGGGCCAACGGCTCGGCCTGGGTGGGAATGATCAGTCGATCAGCGGCTGCCAGTGCGTTGATCATCAGCAAGCCCAGCGTGGGTGCGCAGTCCAGCAGGATGTAATCGTGACGGCCTTTGTGGCGGGCCAACGCGTTCTGCAGTGACAGGCCCAGGCCCGGCTGGTTGGCGCTGCGCCGTTCCAGCGTGGCCAGTGCGGCCTGCGCGCAGACGTGGTCCAGGCCGGGAATGGCGCTGGGGTGGCTGAGCACGGACAGCTCCACCGGCGGGGTGGCGAACAGATCCAGTACGCCCGCCGGCGGTGGATCCAGCGGAATGCCGAACGAGCGGGTCAGCGATGCATGCGGATCGAGATCGATCAGCAGCACGCGATGGCCCAGGCCGGCCAGTTGGCGCCCCAGTGCGAGGGTGGTGGTGGTCTTGCCGACTCCGCCCTTCTGGTTGGCGATTGCCCAGATGCGCATCGGTCTACTCCTTCATGGCGGGGGTGACGGCGGCGCCGATGGGGCTGCCGGCCGGGGCGGGCGCGCGGGGCGCCTGCGGGAGGGGGGTAAGGCAATGGGGGCGATCACCGGCGCGTCGGCGTCGCTGGAGGCGTTGAGGCGCTGGCTGATGGGATCCACGCCGTGGCTGGTATCGGCCAGGATGATCACCATCACGCGGCGGTTGCGGTTGCGGCCGTCCGCACTGGTGTTGTCTTCGCGGGGGCGGAACTCGCCGTAGCCGACCATCGCCAGCCGGGCGGGCTGCAGCCCCTGATCGGCGAACAGATGCACCACGCTCGCCGCACGGGCCGCCGACAGTTCCCAGTTCGAGGGGAACTGGGCCGTGGCAATCGGGATGTTGTCGGTGTGGCCTTCCACGCGCACGCTGTTGGGCACGTCACGCAGCACCTCGGCCAGCTTGGCGAGCGTGTCGCGTGCGTGCACATCGAGCATCGATGCGCCGGTGGGGAACAGGATGTCGCTGTTGATCTCTACTTCGATCCACAGCTCGGTACGGCGCACGGTGATCATGCCGCGGTCGATCAACGGTGTGAGCGCGGCGGTGAGTCGGTCGGCGATGCCATCCAGCTGTTTTTCCGCCTGCTTCAGCTGCTCCTGGTCGCGGAACGAGATGGGCGAGCGCATCTGCGATGCCATCGAGGGCAGCAGGGTAGGGTCGTTGGCCGGGGCAGGTGCCGAGGGACCGACGCGGCTGCCGGCGTTGATGACCGACGGGGTGTCCCAGCCGCCGCCCTTTACCTGGTGACTGCCTACCTGCACCGGGTTGATGGTGCGTGGCGCAGACCCGAAGGCGCTGCTCAAGGCACTGGCGACTACCCGGTACTTGCCTTCGTTCACCGTGGAGATGGCATACATCACCACGAAGAAGGCAAGCAGCAGCGTCATCAGGTCGGCGTACGGAATCGCCCAGGCCTCATGGTTGGCATGCTCTTCGTGGTGACGGCGGCGGGCCATGTCAGTGCAGGAATCCGCTCAGGTTGGTTTCGATGTTGCGCGGGTTCTCGCCGTGGGCGATCGAGATGATGCCTTCGATGGCCATCTCGCGATCCCTCGTGGTGTGGGCGATCACGCTCTTCAGCTTGGCGGACACCGGCAGGAACAGCAGGTTGGCCGAGGCGATGCCGTAGATGGTAGCGGTGAAGGCGGCCGCGATGCCGTGTCCCAGCTTGCTGGGGTCGGCAAGGTTCTTCATCACGGCGATCAAGCCCAGCACTGCGCCGATGATGCCCAGCGTCGGGGCATAGATGCCCATGGCTTCGAATACCTTCGACGCGGCCAGGTCTTTGTGTTCCTGGCTGCTCAGTTCGATCTCCAGCATGTGCCGGATGGTTTCCGGCTCCACGCCATCCACCAGCAACTGCAGCCCCTTGCGCAGGAACGGATCGCTCTGCGCGTCGACCTGCGCCTCCAGACCCAGCAAGCCTTGGCGGCGCGCGATGTTGCTCCATTCCACGATCTGCGTGATCAGCTGGCGGCGGTCGCTCTGCGGCGGGCGGATGACCCAACGCACGATCTTGAAGGCGTGCTTGAACACTGCCGGCGCGGTATGCAGCAGGATCGAGGCAAGGGTGCCGACGATGACGATGACGAACGCGGCAGGCGACCACAACGACGCCAGGCCGGCGCCCTTGAGGATGCTGCCCCCCACCAGAGATGCCAAGGCGAGGAAGAGTCCGATGAGGCTGAGTCTGTCCATGGATCGGTTATCGGCCTGTAGCGGGGTGACTTGAGGTGGTGGCCAGGGAGTGGCCGACCGGCGTCACAGTTTTCATCCGTCGTGCGGGCTGCGAAGGCCGTCCACATCCAGGATCAGGGCCATGCGTCCATCGCCGATCAGGGTCGCCCCGGCATAACCACGCAGCCCGCGCAGGGCCTTGGGCAGCGGTTTGATGACGACCTCTTCGCGGCCCCGCACCTGGTCCACGACCAGGCCGAAGCGGGTCTCGCCCGCCTGCAGCACGACGATGGTCAGCAGGTGCGACGGTGCCGGTTCCACGTCCAGCCAGTGGCGCAGGTCCACCAGGGCCAGGGTGTGCGACAGGCGATCAAGCACGGCGCGTCCATCGAACCAGCCGAGGGACGTGGCCGGTGCATGCAGCACCTCCAGCACGCGTGCCAGCGGCAGGGCGTACACATCCTCGCCGGCCTGTACCAGCAGGGTCGGCAGAATGGCCAGGGTGAGCGGCACGCGGATCATGAAGCGGCTGCCGCGGCCCAGTTCGGACTGGATCTGGATCTGTCCGCTGAGTTCGCGGATGCGCGACTGCACCACGTCCATGCCCACGCCGCGGCCGGAGATGTCGGTGACCTCGGCCTTGGTCGAGAAGCCCGGCAGGAACACCAGGTGCAGGCATTCTTCGCTGCTCAGGCGGGCAGCGGCCTCCGGATCGATCAGGCCCTTCTCGCGCGCCTTGGCACGCAGTTTCTCCGGGTCGATGCCCGCGCCGTCGTCCTGCACTTCGATGCTGACGTAGTCGCCTTCCTGCTGCGCGGACAAGCGCACGTGGCCGCTGCGGGGCTTGCCCTGTGCCTCACGCAGGTCGGGCATCTCCACGCCGTGGTCGATGGCATTGCGCACCAGATGCACGAGCGGATCGGCCAGTGCCTCGACCAGGTTGCGGTCCAGTTCGGTTTCGGCGCCGAACAGTTCCAGTTCCACTTCTTTGTTCAGCGAGCGCGCGACATCGCGCGCCACTTTCGGGAAACGCGAGAAGACCTTGCCCACCGGCTGCATGCGGGTGCGCATGACCGCCGACTGCAGACGCGCGGTCGCGATGTCCAGCGTGGACACGGCGCGATCAAGCTCTTCGTCGCGCAAACGCACGCGCAGGGTCTTCAGGCGGTTGCGCGACAGCACCAGTTCGCCGATCAGGTTGACGATGGCATCCAGGCGCTTGGTGTCCACGCGCACGGTGTGTTCGGCCTCGGCCAGCGGCTTGGCGGGCTTGGGCGTGGGGGCGGCGACAGGGCGCTTCGGCGGCGGGGCCGCCTGTGCAACGGGCGCCTGCTGCGCGAGTGTACTGCCCGGCACAGCGCCGCCATGCAGCTGGTCCAGCAAGGCCTCGAACTCGTCCTCGCTGATCATGCCATCGTCGGCCTTGGGCGCGACCGCCGTGGGCGCGGCGCCGCCATGCAACTGGTCGAGCAGGGCCTCGAACTCATCGTCGCTGATCATTTCCGAACCGGCGTCATTGCCGGCCAGCGGGGCCGACGCGGCAGGCGAGGGGGCCACGCCGACATCGAACTGGGCGATCAGGTCCGGCGGGGCATGGCCCGGTTCTTCGCCGGCCGACACCGCATCCAGCATCGCCTGCAGATAGTCCAGCGATTGTTGGCCTGCATCGAAGTGATGCGGCTGCAGCGTGGCCTGTCCGGAGCGCGCCAGGCCGAGGGTTTCCTCGGCGGCATGGCACAGCTCCACCATGGCGTGGATGCCGAGGAAGCCGGCACCGCCTTTCAGCGTGTGGTATCCCCGGAACACCGCATTGAGCTGGGGGCTGTCCTGCGGGTCCTGCTCCAGGGTGACCAGCTGCTCGCCGAGACGATCCAGGATTTCCTGCGCCTCGATGATGAAGTCCGCAGCGATGTCGTCGGCGATTCCACTCATGCTCAGAGCCCCAGGTCGGACAGCAGGTCGTCGGCGTCCAGCTGGGACACCGCGTGGCGATCCACGCCGGCCACGGCCGGTCCGGCCAGCGCCGGCTCAGTGCGGCCCTGCTGGCGCGATGCCTGCAGTTCCGGCGGCAGGCCCAGGGCACCGAAGCCTTCATGTACGCGACGCACGATGCCCACCACCCGGCGGATGATCTGGCCGGTCAGGTCCTGGTAACTCTGGGTCAGCGCGATCTCGGTCAGGTTGTGGCGGATACGCTCGAGTGCCTGCTGCTGCTCCAGTGCAGGCAGCGCCTCCTCGCCCAGGCGGGCGGTCAGGGCACGGCATTCCTCGGTCAGATCCAAGGTGCGGTGGGTGGCCTGCTCGGTCATCGTGACCACGTGGTCCAGGCGCGCACACGCATCGTCGAGCTCTTCGGCATCGGCGTCGTGGCCCACGGTGGGCAGTTCTCCCAGCGCCTGGCCCAGCTCGCGGGCCAACCGTGACAGGCCGGCCATCATCGGCTGGGTGCGTGCCGCCGCCAGCGCATCGATCTGCACACGCCAGCCGGCTTCATCGCCGGTTTCCAGTGCGGCCAATGCTTCCTGCAGGCGCTGCACCAGCCACGCCTTGTCCATGGCGACGTCCATCAAGCGCTCGCCGCCAGGCGTTCGAAGATCTTGCCCAGTTTTTCCTGCAGCGTCTGTGCGGTGAAGGGCTTGATGATGTAGCCGTTCACGCCGGCCTGTGCCGCCTCGATGATCTGCTCGCGCTTGGCTTCGGCGGTCACCATCAGCACCGGCAGGGTCTTCAGCTTGGCGTCGGCACGGATGGCCTTCAGCAGCTCGATGCCGGTCATGACCGGCATGTTCCAGTCGGTCACCACGAAGTCGAAGGACTGGCTCTGCAGCAACGCCAGCGCGGCATGCCCATCCTCGGCCTCGGCGGTGTTGCTGAAGCCCAGGTCGCCCAGCAGGTTCTTGACGATGCGACGCATGGTCGAGAAATCGTCGACGATCAGGATGCGCATGTTCTTGTTCAAAGCTTCATTCCTCTTGGGTACTTATGCTTCCAGGCCCGCGTCAACGGCCTCGAAGGCTTTCAGTCGGCCACGCAGGCGCAATACCGCCTGGCCATGGATCTGGCAGACCCGCGACTCGCTCACACCGAGCACTGCGCCGATCTCTTTAAGGTTCAATTCCTGTTCGTAGTACAGCGACAGCACCAGCTGTTCGCGCTCGGGCAGGTGGCCGATGGCCTTGCCCAGCTCGCTGCCGAACTGGCTGCGCTCCAGCACCTGCTGCGGGGTGGGTCCGCCTTGGGCGACGGTATCCAGCTCGCCCTGGTCTTCGATGCGCGATTCCAGGCTCAGCACCTGGCCGCGCGAGGCATCTTCCATCAGCCGGAGGTATTCCGGCAGCGGGATGTCCATCGCCGCGGCCACTTCGGTGGCCGATGCGGCGCGACCTGTGGTCTGCTCCAGGCGACGGATGGTCGAGGCGGCATCGCGGGCGCGGCGGTGCACCGAGCGCGGCACCCAGTCGCCGCGACGGATCTCATCGATCATCGAACCGCGGATGCGGATCGAAGCATAGGTTTCAAACGAGGCCCCCTGGTCGGCGTCGTAGCTGCGCGACGCTTCCATCAGGCCCATCATGCCGGCCTGGATCAGGTCATCGATTTCGACGCTGGCGGGCAGTCGCGCGGCCAGGTGGTGGGCGATGCGCCGCACCAGGTCCGAATGCTGCGCGATGCACTCGGTTGCGGCCGTGCGCTGCACCTCGCGGTATTGAGCGGCGCCTTTCATGCCACCACCCCCCGCTGCTTGAGGATGCGTTCGAGGAAGAACTCCACGCCACCGCGCGGCTCCGTCGGTGCCTGCCAGCGCGCGGTGCGGCGGGCGATCTCGTTGATCGCCAGCGCCGACGGGCTGGACGGATAGGCTTTCACCACCGGCTGCTGGCGCTGCACGGACATGCGCAGCCAGTCATCCTGCGGCACGCAGCCGAGGTAGTTCAACGAGACATCGGCGAGGAATTTCTCGCAGACCCGGCTGAGTTTTTCATACAGCACGCGCCCTTCGTTGGGGTCGCGCACCATGTTGGCCACCACCTGGATGCGATCCACGCCGCGTTCGCGCGACAACACCTTGATCAGCGCGTAGGCATCGGTGATCGAGGCCGGCTCATCGCAGACCACCACCACGGTGTCCTGCGCGGCCTGGCAGAAGGTCAGCACGCCGTCGGTGATGCCGGCGGCCGTGTCGACCACCATCACGTCCAGGTCGCGCTCCAGCTCGGAGAACACGTTGACCAGGCCGACGTGCTCGGCCGGTGCCAGCTCGGCCATGTGCCGCCGACCGGATGCAGCCGGAACCACCAGCACGCCGTTGGGGCCCTCGATGATGACTTCTTCCAGCGTGCAGCGCCCGGCAATCAGGTCGGCCAGGGTGAACTCCGGCTTCAGGCCGAGGATCACGTCGATGTTGGCCAGGCCGAGGTCGGCATCCAGCAGCAGCGTGCGTTTGCCCATGCCAGCGAGCGCCACGGCCATGTTGGCCGAAACGTTCGTCTTGCCCACGCCGCCCTTGCCGCCGGTGACGGCGATGGTGCGGACCGGGCCCAGCGGCTGGCTGCGGGTGGCCGACAACGGGAAGGTCGTGGTCAGCTTGGCGTATTCACGCGACTGCATGGTTCAACTCCGGGTTGCAGGGCATATCGGCCGCGCGGCGCAAATCTTCAAGGCGAAGTACAAGATTGGCCGCACTGGCCCGGTGCAGGTCTTCAGGAACGTCCTGGCCATCGGTCACCCAGGTGATCGGCAGGCGGTGGTCGACGGCGACCGACAGGGCCGTACCGAAGCGACCGGTCTCGTCCAGCTTGCTCAGCACGACGCCCTGCAGGTTGGCGGCGCTGAAGCGGCGCACCACTTCGTCCATGTCGCCGAAGCTGGTGTTGGCCGGCAGCACCAGCAGGGTGCTGACCTTCGGCGCGGCACGCAGCCACTGCAGCTGCGAGGCCAGGGTGCGGTCGCGCGGGCCGACGCCTGCGGTGTCGATCAGCACCAGCTTGTAGTCCTTCAGGCGTTCCAGCAACTGATCCAGGTCGGTGCCGCTGCTGGCCTCGTGCACGGCGATGCCGAGCTGGCGGCCGAAGCCGTACAGCTGCTCGCGGGCGCCGATACGGGTGGTGTCAGTGGTGACCAGGGCGACATCGCGCGGGGCGTGGCTTTCGGCAAAGCGCGAGGCAAGCTTGGCGATGGTGGTGGTCTTGCCGGCTCCGGTGGGGCCGACCAGCGCGATCACACCGCCTGCTTCCAGCGGGTCGACCGGCGAGATCGGCAGCTTGCGCGAGAGCAGGCCCAGCATCAGGCCGCGACCGCGGTGGGCTTCGGTCTCCAGCGGGATCTGCAGCACCACGTCGCGGGCGATGCCGGCATCGAAGCCATATTCGTCCATCAGGTCCAGCGCGGCGGCGCGCACGGGATTGCCGCGCAGGCGCTCATCGGTGAAGCGGTGCATTTCGCGTTCGATCACCTGGCGCATGCCGGCGACTTCGTTGCGCAGGTGGCGCATCTCTTCGTCGTCGCGGGCGATGACGGTGAGGGTCGGCGGGGCGACGATGGGTCGCGCCGGTTGTACGGCCTCGGCGACCTGCAGGGCCGGCAGGGTGTCCGCCGAGCGTGGCTCGGCGCTACCGGAGGTCGGCGCCGGCAAGGTGTCCAGGGCGGCAGGCGGCTGCGGGGCCGCGGAGATGTCCAGGGCGGCAGGCGGCTGCGGGGCCGCGGAGATGTCCAGGGCGGCAGGCGGCTGCGGCGTCGAGAGTGTGTCCGCGGCGGCGGGGGTCTGCGGCGCCGGGAGGGTGTCCGCCGAGGGTGGCTCGGCGCTACCGATCATCGGCATCTGCGCAGCGAAGGCCATCGGCAGCGGCGGCGGCAGCACGGTCGGGGGGCGGATGACCGGCGCGGCAACGACCGGCGGCTCGGTGGCGAAGGCTTCGTCTTCCACCCAGGCGCGCGGCAGCGGCGGCAGTGGGCGCGGTGCGGTGGCCTGCTGGCGCGGTTCGGGCTGTGCGTGTTCGAACGGGGCAAAGATCTGCTCCGGCAGCGCCGGTTCGTTGACACGCTGCGGCGCTTCGCGGTGCAGCGCACCGCCGGCGGCACGGGCCAGGGTCGCCGCGAATCCTTCGCTGCCGCGCTGCATGACGATCTCATCGCTGCTGTTCAACGTACGCCCCGTCGCGCCCACCGCTGCGCGTGCCAGGGCCGCAACGGCCGACGTGGTCGCCGCCACCGGTTCGATCTCGGCGACCGGCTCGCGGCGACGGGTCATCGCGGCGATCATCGCGTCGGCGGCGGTGCGCGGACGCGGCGCCGGTGCGGCTGCCTGTACGGGTGCACTGTCCTTGCGGGCGGTTTCCAGTGCACGCTGCACCACGCTCTCGTCGTAATGCGCGGCCGCCACGATTTCGACGCCTTCCTCGATCCGCCGGTTGGACAGGATGACCGCATCCGGTCCATGTTCCTTGCGGACCAGGTTCATGGCCGATCGCATGTCGGCGGCGACGAAGCGTTTGATTTTCATGCTGGGGTACCGGGACGGAGTCGGTTCGGTGGCAGGGGATCGCGATTGTTCGGTGGTCTGCACGGTGCGGGGTCCCCTTGGAAAATGGTTGGATCACTACGGTGGCGGCGGCGCTGCTGCCGGTTTCCCGGCGCCGGTGGAGGCCTGCGGTCAGCTGATCGTGCCGACCAGCTTCAACCGCTTGTCTTCCGGCACCTCGCTGTACGCCAGCACCGACAGCGATGGAACGCTGTGACGGACCAGGCGTGCCAGCGCGGCACGGACCGGGCCCGGTACCAGCACCACGGCGGGCTCGTTGCGGGCTTCCTGCTTGCTGACACAGTCGGCAAGACTCTGGTGCAGCCGTTCGGCGAGTCCGGGTTCCAGCGCAGCGCCGTTACCCTGCGTGGACTCCTGCAAGACGCGTTCCAATTGCGGGTTGAGGGTGAACACCGGCAGCTCGGCGGACATGCCGGCGATCTCCTGCACGATGAAACGGCCCAGCGTGTTGCGCACTGCCGCGGTGAGCACGGTCGGGTCCTGGCTGGACGGTGCGGTTTCCACCAGCGACTCGGCGATCTTGCGCAGCTGGCGTACCGGGATGCGCTCGATCAACAGGTTCTGCAGCACGCGTACCACCACCGACAGCGGCACGGCCTTCGGGGTCAGGTCTTCCACCAGCTTCGGGGCGCTCTTGGCCAGGTTGGCCAGCAGCTGTTGCACTTCCTCATGACCCAGCAGCTCCGGCGCATGCTCGCGGATCAGGTGGGACAGGTGGGTGGCGACCACGGTGGCCGGGTCCACCACGGTGTAGCCCATCGATTCCGCATGGGCGCGCTGATGGGGCTGGATCCACGTGGCATCCAGGCCGAAGGCCGGGTCCTTGCCGGCGATGCCGTCCAACTGGCCCAAGGCACTGCCCGGGTCCAGCGCCAGTTCGCGGTCAGGATGGATTTCCGCCGTGGCGACCGGCACGCCGTGGATCAGCAGGCGGTAGGCGGTGGCGGGCAGTTCCAGGTTGTCGCGGATGTGCACCGAGGGAATCAGGAAGCCGATGTCCTGCGTCAGCTTGCGACGCACGCCCTTGATGCGGGCCATCAGTTCGCCGCCCTGCGCGGCATCGACCAGCGGGATCAGCCGGTAGCCCACTTCCAGGCCCAGCGGGTCGACCGGACGCAGTTCGTCCCAGGTCAGTTCGGCGCTGGGTGCGGCCGCGGCGGGGCGACCCAGCGCGTCCATCGGCTGGGCGGTCGGCGCGGCGTTGGCCTGCGCCTCGGCCAACTGGCTCTTTTTCCATATCTTCCAGGCCATGAAGCCCAGGATCGTCGCCAGCGTCAGGAAGGCGACGTTCGGCATGCCCGGGACCAGGCCGACCACGCCGATGATGCCGGCGGTGATGGCCAGCGCACGGTACTGGCCGAACACCTGGCCCATCATGGCCTGGCTCATGTCCTGCGAGCGCGAGGCGCGGGTGACCAGCATCGCCACCGCACTGGACACCAGCAGCGCCGGCAGCTGCGCCACCAGGCCGTCACCGATGGACAGCAGGGTATAGGTGGCCGCTGCGTCGCCGAAGGCCATGTTGTGCTGGAGCATGCCGACGGCCAGGCCGCCGATCATGTTGATGAAGAGGATCAGGATGCCGGCGATGGCGTCGCCACGGATGAACTTGCTGGCACCGTCCATCGCACCGTAGAAGTCTGCTTCCTCGCGGACCTCCTCGCGCCGGGCCTTGGCCTCTTCACGCGTCAACAATCCGGCATTGAGGTCGGCATCGATGGCCATCTGCTTGCCGGGCATCGAGTCGAGGATGAAGCGCGCGGTCACTTCGGAGACGCGGCCTGCACCTTTGGTGATCACCACGAAATTGATGATGGTCAGGATCGCGAAGACCACGATGCCGACGGCGTAGTTGCCGCCGATGACGAACTCGCCGAAGGCGGCGATCACCTTGCCGGCGGCCTCGTGGCCGTTCTGGCCGTTGAGCAGGATCACGCGGGTGGAGGCGACGTTCAGTGCCAGCCGCAGCATCGTGGTGACCAGCAGCACGATCGGGAAGATGGTGAAGTCCAGCGGACGCTTCACATACACCACCGCCAGCAGCACCATCATCGAAATGGCGATGTTGAAGGTGAACAGCGCATCCAGCACCGGGGCGGCCAGCGGTACGACCACCATGGCCAGCAGGGCCATGACGATCAGCGGCGCGCCGAGCCCCTGGCGGATCATCGCCAGGATGCTGCGGGTATTGAAGGTGCCGGGCTGGGCGCTCATCGCGGCGCCCCGTCAGGCGCGGTGCCCGGCGCGTATTCGGCCACGTCCACGTACGGCTGGCTGGGCATGGGGCCGGTGCGCCAGCTGCGCAGCTGGTAGACGTAGGAGAGCACCTGGGCAACGGCCGAATACAGTCTCACGGGGATTTCCTTTCCGAGTTCCCCTTCCCGATACAAGGCCCGTGCCAAAGGCGGCGCCGAGACGATGGCCACCTTGTTGCCCTCGGCGATCTTGCGGATGTGCTGGGCGGTTTCATCCACCCCCAGCGCGACCACCTTGGGCGCGCCCATCTTGCCGCCTTCGTACTTCAGCGCGACTGCGTAATGGGTCGGATTGACCAGCACCACGTCGGCGGTGGGTACCGCTTCCATCATCCGGCGGTTGGACATTTCGTGCTGCAGCTGGCGGATGCGCCCCTTCACCTCCGGGCTGCCTTCGCTTTCCTTCATCTCGCGGCGCAGTTCTTCACGGGTCATCTTCAGCTTGCGCAGCCAGTTCCAGCGCTGGTACGGCGCATCGATGAAAGCCAGCAGCAGCATCGCTACCGCCGTGGCCAGCAGCAGCTTCAAGGTGAAGCCGAGGCCGCGCACGATGGCGGTCTCCAACGGCTGGTGCAGCAGGCCACGCAGCAGGTCCATGCCCCCCATCATCACGATGGTGGCGGCGGTGCCGACGAACAGCACGCGCAGCAGGGATTTGACGAACTCGGCGACCGCTTCGGGGCCATACAGGCGCTTGAGGCCGGAGGCGGGATTCATGCGGGTGAAGTCGGGCATCATCGCCTTGCCGGACCAGCGCAGGCCACCCATCACCACCGGGGCCAGGAAGCTGGCCAGCAGGCAGACGATCAACAGCGGTGCGGTGACCAGCAGCAGGCGCAGGAACAGGTCGCCGACATGGCCGAACAGCTCCATCGGGTGCTGGCGCAGCGAGAGGTCGGGGGTCAGCGCCTGCTTCATCCAGTCGATGCCGCCGCTGGCCAGCTGCCCGCCGGTGGCCATCACCGCCAGCACGCCCCCGCCGAATACCGCGGCGGTCGCCAACTCGCGCGAGCGCGGCGTATTGCCCTGTTCGCGGGCCTCGCGCAGTCGTTTTTCAGTTGGCTGTTCGGTTTTTTCGCCGCCGTCTTCGTTCTCGGACATCGCGCGCAGATCCAGGGGGGTACCCGGCAGGCTGCAAGATCCGTGCCGTTGCAGATCACCGGTAGCGCCGACCCAGGGTCGGCGAGCGCAGCGGGCCCGGACGATGCGGGCATCCGCCGAGCGTGGCTCGGCGCTACGGGGTCGGCTCCACCTGCGGCCTTCGCTCACCGTGCAACTGCAGGAAACGTGCGGCCTCGACCGGACGCCCCAGCAGATAGCCCTGCAGGGAGGTGCATCCCAGCTGCTCCAGGCAGCGCCGCTGGGCGATGGTTTCCACGCCTTCGGCCACCACGTCCATGTGCAGGGCGCGGCCCAGCGCGATGATGGACGACACGATGACCACGTCCTCGCGGCTGTTGGCCAGGTCGCGCACGAAGGCGTGGTCGATCTTCAGTTCCGTGGCGGGCAAGCGCTTGAGGTAGAACAGGCTGGAATAGCCGGTGCCGAAGTCGTCGATGGAGATGCCCACTCCCAGCGCCGACAGCCCCTGCAACAGGTCGGTGCTGGTCGTCGTATCGCGCATCACCGTGCTCTCGGTGATTTCAAGGATGAGCTGGCGCGCGGGCAGCTGATGACGTGCCAACGCACTGGCCACATCCTGCAGCAGGCCGGGCGCGGTGAACTGCAGCGGCGACAGGTTCACCGATATCGTCCAGTCGTCCTGGCCAAGGCAATGCCACTGGCGCAGCTGCCTGCACGCTTCATCCAGCGCCCAGCGCCCCAGCGCGCCGATCAGGCCGCTGCGTTCGGCCAGGCCGATGAACTGGTCGGGGGCGATCAGGCCGCGCTGCGGATGCTGCCAGCGGACCAGGGCTTCGGCACCGCAGACGTCCCCGTCTTCTACCCGCAGCTTCGGTTGGTAATGCAGCAGCAGCTGGTGGCCGTCGATGGCGGCGCGAAGCTCGGCCTGCAGCGCCGCTTGCGCAGCGGCATCGGAATCCATCCCATCGATGTAGACCACATAGCGGTTGCGACCCCGCTGCTTGGCCTGGTACATCGCAGCGTCGGCGCAGGCCATCAGCTGTCGCTCGGACATCGCGTGGTCGGGGCACAGGGCGATGCCGATGCTCGCGCTCACCCGCAACTCGTGGCCGACGACCAGATCGTGGACATCCAGCGCCTGCAGCATGTGCTGCGCAAGCAGGGTCATGTCCTGCCCTGCGTCCAGGTCGGCCACCAGCACGAACTCATCCCCACCCAGGCGTGCAAGCAGGTCACGCGGACGCAGCAGGCGGCCAAGCCGCTCGCTGACTGCAATCAGCAGCGCATCGCCGGTCTGGTGCCCGTATGCGTCGTTGACGTGCTTGAACCCGTCCAGATCGATGAACACCACAGCGAAGCGCTGGCCCGACGTGGTCACCTCGCTGAGCGATTGCTCGATGTGCTGCTGCAACAGCCTGCGATTGGGCAGGCGGGTGAGGGGGTCGTGCAACGCAGCCCGTGTCAGTTCGGCGTGTGCATCATCCAGGCTGTGGCTGAGTGAAGCGTTGCGTACCCGCAGCAGGTGGGTCTGCAGGCGTTGCTCCATCCAGGCCAACAACAACGCCCCTCCCAGAATCAGCCCGGTAACCAGCACGACCAGCAGCGCCAGGATGTCGCTGGGCAGGCTGCCGCCAGCCAATGCGCCGCAGACGCTGTCCTGCGGGAACCGCGCTGCGGCCATGCCGGTGTAGTGCATGCCGCCAATGCCGGCGCCGAGCATGACCGATGCAGCCAGGCGTGCCGACAGGCGCGCCTGTGAGCGGTGCAGACGGAACACGATGAACAGGGCGCTCCAGCTCGCCGCGACAGCCACCAGCAGCGAGGCGACGACCCAGCCGAAATGCCACTGGATGGGCGGCTGCATCCGCATGGCCAGCATGCCGACGTAGTGCATGCTGGCAATGCCAGCGCCCATCAGCACTGCGCCACCGGCCAGCCGTCCGTGCGGCAGGGTGGGCCGGGTGACCAGCCAGAGGGCGAACACGGACGATCCGATGGCGATCGCCAGCGACGCGGAGGTCAGAGTGCGGTCATAGGCCACCGCAATGGGCAGCGCGAAGGCCAGCATGCCGATGAAGTGCATCGACCAGATGCCAAGGCCCATGGCGCAGCCGCCGCCGAGCCGCCAGGCCCACATCGCCGACGCGCCGTCGCTGCGCGCAGCGCGTGATGCCATGGCCAGTGCGGTGAACGATGCCAGCGCAGCGACCAGCAGGGACAAAATGACCAACGAAATCTCGTAGCGGCCCTGCAGCATCGTCGATCTCCTGTTCGACTTGCGCTGGCTCGTGCAGGTCAGCGCATCTTCACGATGAATCTACCGATAAATGGCGTGGATGCACGCGCGGTGGTGTCCCTGCCTGCTGTCAGTGAGCTGCCTTGCGTGCTGCGGTCAGCGGACCACGGCACCGGCCGCATCAAAGGCGGCATCGAACAGGCGCTGCACGGGTGGGCCCATCTCGCCCGCCAGCACGGCCAGCAGGGCCAGCCCCAACAGCAGCGATACCGGCAGGCCGAGCTGGATCGGATTGAGCGCCGGGGCTGCACGGGCGAGTGCGCCGAAGGCCAGGTTGACCGCCAGCATCGCCACGATCAGCGGCAACGCCAGGCCGACGCCGCCACGCAGCACGGTCAGCAGGAAGGTGGGAGCCAAGGTGGTCAGTGCCTGCGGATCGGGCAGGGTGGTGCCGATCGGCAATGCGCGATAGCTGTCCACCAGCAGCGAGATCAACGCCAGATGGCCGTTGGCGGTGAAGAACAGCAGGCCGAACATCAGGTAGAACCATTGCCCGATGACGCCCGAGCTGCCCCCGCGCATCGGGTCGGCCATCTGCGCGAAGGACAGGCCGGTGCCTTGGGCGATCAGCTCGCCAGCCAACGCGCCGGCCTCGAACACCAGCCGGAGCATGAAGCCGATCGTTATCCCGATCACCAGTTCGCGGAAGATGGTCAGTACGGTAGCGGCATCGAATCCCACCCAGCTGGGAACGGGCGGAAGGATCGGCGCCAGTGCAATCGACAGCGTGGCCGACAGCAGCAGTTTGATGCGGGACGGCACCGCTCGGGTACCGATCAGCGGCATTGCCATGATCATGGCGCCCAGCCGCAGCAGGGTCCACAGCGTATCGCCGATCATGCCGAAGGCCTGCAGGCCGTCGGTCGCCATCTGGGTCGCAGGATCCATCAGCCGCCCTCCAGCGGGATCCGGCCCCTGTCGCAGCCGTCCAGGCGGACGACGAAGGGCGCGTGCGCCCATCGGGCGCCGATGCAGGGTGGGACGAAGCGCACGACCTAGCCGATCAGATGGGGAATGCGCTGGAACAGCAGGATGGTGAACTCCACCATATGTCCCAGCAGCAGGCTGCCCAGCGCGAACAGGACGGCCGTCAGCGCAGCCGCCTTGGCGACGAACGCGATGGTCGGCTCGTTGAGCTGGGTGGCGGCCTGCACGATGCCCACCACCACGCCCACCACCAGCACGGTGAGCAACAGGGGGCCGGCCACCCATAGGGTGGCGATCAGGCCGCCGCGCAGTTCGGTCAGGGCAAGTTCGGGAGACATCGGAATTCCAGTGGAAGAGGGGCCGGGCGACTCAGGAAGGATTGAAGCTGGCGGCCAGTGTGCCGACGGTCAGCACCCAGCCATCGACCAGCACGAACAACAGGATCTTGAAAGGCGCCGACACCAGCATGGGCGACAGCATCATCATGCCCATCGACATCAGCACGCTGGCCACGACCAGATCGATGATCACGAAGGGGATGAAGATCAGGAAGCCGATTTCGAAGGCGGTCTTCAGCTCGCTGGTGACGAAGGACGCCACCAGCACCGGGAAGGGCACCGCGTCTGGACTGGCATAGGTGCCATGGCCGGCGATGCCGGCAAAGGTCATCAGGTCGGTTTCGCGGATCTGCGCCAGCATGAAGGCGCGCAGTGGCTGCGTGGTAAGCGTCCAGGCGGACTGGAAATCAATCTGCCCGTCCAGGTAAGGCGCCATGCCGGTGCTCCAGGCCTTGTCCCAGGTCGGCAACATGATCATCGCGGTCAGGAACAGGGCAAGGCCGAGCATGACCTGGTTGGAGGGCGTCTGGCCGGTGCCCAGCGCCTGCCGCAGCAGGGCCAGCACGACGATGATGCGGGTGAACGCGGTGAGCACCAGCAGCATCGACGGGATCAGGGTGATCGCGGTCATCAGCAGCAGGGTCTGCAGCGGCAGGCTGACCGGCTGCCCACCGATGCGGCCGACATTCACGTCGGGCAGCGGCGTGGCCGGCGCACCCGGCACCGCGAAGGCCAGTGCGGGCAGCAGCAGCATCACCAGCAACGCCAGCCAAGGGAGCCAGCGGGTGGCTGCGGGCCGATGGACTGCGCGCGGCAGAGAGATCGAACGCATTTCAGGAATCCTTGCGCAGCCGCTGCTGCAGCAACTGGGCGAAATTGGGGAGGTTCTTCAGGTCCGGCACGCGCATCGGCGTCGGCGGCGGGAGCGGTTCGCTCAGCGTGTGCAGCTTGCTGATGCCACCAGCGGTCACGCCCAGCAGCATCTGCTCACCGTTGATTTCCAGCACCACCACGCGCTCCTTGGCGCCCACGGCGATGCTGGCCACCATCTTCAGGCCCTCGGCCTGGCGGAAGCTGCTGCCCGGCATGCGCTTGAGCAGCCAGCCCAGGCCGACCACCAGCGCCAGCACCAGCAGCAGCGCCAGCACGGCACCAAACAGACCGGGCGTGGAGGGCGCATGCTGGCCTACCGCGGGCGCGGCGACCTTTGCTGCCGCCTGACCGGTGGCGATGAGCACGTGCAGGCTCAACGCAGTCTCCGGATCCGTTCGCTGGGGCTGACCACATCGGTCAGGCGCACGCCGAAGCGGTCATTGATGACGACCACTTCGCCATGTGCGATCAGCGTGCCGTTGACCAGCACGTCCAGTGACTCGCCGGCGCCGCGTTCCAGTTCCACCACCGAGCCCTGGTTGAGCTGCAGCAGGTTGCGGATCGGCAGGCGCGCACGCCCGACTTCCAGTGACAGCGTCACCGGCACGTCCAGGATCACGTCCAGGTTGAGATCGGCACCGCCGGTGTCCTCGGCCTGCAGGGCCTCGAACTGGGCAGCGATGGCTTCTTGGCGCTCGGTTTCGTTCATTGCGGGTCTTCCTGGGTAGCTGGCGCACGCTGGCGGGTGCCCGGCGGATGGGTTGCGGTGA
Source organism: Stenotrophomonas sp. 169 (assembly GCF_014621775.1). NCBI lineage: Bacteria > Pseudomonadati > Pseudomonadota > Gammaproteobacteria > Lysobacterales > Lysobacteraceae > Stenotrophomonas > Stenotrophomonas sp. 169. The sequence continues at coordinate 2,312,395 of NZ_CP061204.1, read as the reverse complement.
TCTTTACAGCGTTCATGCCATTGGCCACGCCGAACTGGCCGGTGAACACCGGGATGCCTTCCACGCAGACCGGCACCTCGTTGGGCAGGTCGATCGGCAGGATGTCGCCGACCTTCAAGCGGGTCAGCTCGCGCAGGCTCATGCGCTTGGTCGCGAGCACGCTGGACAGGTTGACCTCGGCCACGTTGAGCTGCTCGCGCAGGGTCTTGCCCCAGCTCTCGTCGCGGTCGTTGCGGTCGCTCTGGATACCGGCATCGAGCAGTTCGCGGATGGGTTCCAGCATCGAGTAGGGCAGGGTGACGTGGATGTCGCCGCCGCCTCCGTCGAGTTCGACGTGCAGGCGGCACACCACGACGTATTCGCGCGGGGTGACGATGTTGGCGAAGTGCGGGTTGATCTCGGAATTGAGGTACTCGAACTCCACGTCCATCACCGGCGCCCACGCCTCGCGCAGATCGGCGAAGGTCTGCTTCAGCAGCAGGTGGATGACCCGCATTTCCGTGGCGGTGAACTCGCGGCCCTCGATGCGGGTGGGGTAGCGCCCATCCCCGCCGAAGAAGTTGTCGACGATGGCGAACACCAGGGTCGGCTCGAACACGATCAGGCCGGTGCCGCGCAGCGGCTTGAAGCGGATCAGGTTGAGGTTGGTGGGCACGTACAGCGAATGCATGTAGTCGTTGAACTTGATCAGCTCGATACCGCGCACCGACAGCTCGGCCGAACGGCGGATCAGGTTGAACAGGCCGATGCGCCACAGGCGGGCGAAGCGCTCGTGGACCATCTCCAGCGTGGGCATGCGCCCGCGGATGATGCGGTCCTGGCTGGCGAAATCGTACGAGCGCGCTTCGCCGGGCACGGAGGCATCGACATCGGTTTCCACCGCGCCGCTGTCGACGCCATGCAGCAGGGCATCGATCTCGTCCTGGGACAGCAGGTCATTCATGGCCGGCCCTTACTGGGTGACGAAACTGGTGAACAGCAGGTCATCGGCGCACTTCTTGCCGGTTTCCGCCATCAGCACTTTCTGCACCTCAGCCAACGAGTCGGCCTGCAGCTTCTCTTTGCCGGCCCGATCGGCGATCTGGTCCGGGGTGACCTGCGAGAACAGCATCAGCAGGCGGGCGCGGAGCGCCGGGGAATGGGTGCGGATGGCGTCCAGCGAAGTGGCGTCGCGGGTCATCAGCTGTACTTCCACCTGCAGGTAGCGGGGGCCATCGACCGGGCCGTTGAGGTTGACCACGAAGGGCGGCTCAAGGCCGAAGTACTGGGCGGGTGCCGGCGGCGCCTTGGGCTTGGCCTTGGCGGCCGGTGCACCGGCATCGCCGTGCGCGGACTGGGTGAAATACCACACGCCACCGCCCGCGGCCGCGGCGGCAACGACGGCGATCAGGGCGATGACCAGCATGGGACGACGCGACGGGGCGGCCTTGTCCTTGTCGGCGGATTTCTTGGTTTTGTCTGCAGCTGCGGCCACGTGTGAAGCTCCTGGAGGTTGCCTGCGGTGACATGCAAGGGCTGTGCCGGGAGCCTGACTCAGGGGCTCCCTCCTCCAGATGGGTCAATGCGGCCTCTGGTAGCGCCGAGCCGTGCTCGGCGGAATGTTCCCGCCAACGGCCCGCTGCGCTCGCCGACCATGGGTCGGCGCTACCGCTTTTTCTTTTTTTCTTTCCGTGGCGGGACGCGCGCGCGGACTGTCAGGGCCGGGCGGGAGGGGTTGGTGGGGGCGTTGAGCGCCATGGATGGCGCGAAACGAGGCACGCATGGATGCGGCTCTTGCCGTCCCCCACCAATCCCTCCCGCCCGGCCCAACCCCAGGAAACAGCTTCCCCGACCGACCACGAGGGGCTCAGCCGTTCGCCGCGACGGATTACTGGCGGCGGTAATCCGTCACGCGTGGACGTCGAGCAGGCCCCGCTGGCGGATCAGCTGGGCGCTGGACAGCGTGACCTCTGCGACGCCGCGCTCGGCATCGCGTCCTTCGCCGGTGAAGCTGCTCCGCTGCTCACCCTGGCCCGGCTCACCTTGCGGCTGATGGCCGACATCGGCATGGGCCAGCTGGAAGCCCTGCTCACCCAGCAGTTCGCGCAGCCGCGGCAGGCTGCTTTCGAGCGCGTGGCGGACTTCTACATGCGGACTGCTGAAACTGGCGTGGACCTTGTCGCCGTCCATCTGCAGGCGCACGTCGATCGCCCCCATCTCATCAGGACTGATGCGAATGTGGGCGTGGCCGATCTTCTGTTCGGCCAGCCAACCCACCTTGGCACTGACGGCGTCGTCGAAGCCGTCCTGGCCCAGCACCGGCGTCGGATTCGGATCGCTCATCCGCGCCAGGGCGGGTTCGCTGCCGGTGCGCATCGCCTGCAGTGAGGACAGGCCGAACAGCAGGCCGGGTGCGGTAGCGGTGTCGTCGCTGGCCGCGGCCTCGTCCGTGCCACCCGCGGCCATCAGGGCATCCATCAGGTCGGCAGGCAGTTCGGTATCGCCGGCTTCCGCGTCCACGGCGACGGCAAATCCTGCGGAGGGGGCTGCGGCGGCCATCGGCAGTGCTGGCGATGCCATGGCCGGGGATGTCAGCGCGGCAGTGGAGGTCGACGCGCTGGTAAGTGCTGCGGACGCTTCCGTGGCGGGCGGCGGCATCGACAGCAGCAGGCCGGCCAAGCCGGCAGGTGGCCACTCAGGCACGTCATCACGGTGCTCGACACCGTCAGGTTGGGCCGCCTGGCTGACGGCGGCTTCGGTGTCTGCCACCTCATCCGGGCGGGGCTCACGGGTGCCGCCGTCCTGTGCTGCGGAAGGGCGGTCCTTGCTGGTCGCGGTGGTGTCGGACGGCGTGTCGGCGTTCGCGTCCTGCCGGGAGCGTGGTGGACGCGAGGGGCTGTCCGCCTGCTGCAGCATGCGGTCGAAACCGTCGGCGCCATCCTTGCCGCGGGGTGCATTGCCGCGCGCCGAGGTGCCGGCAGCGGCCACTGCGGTTCCGGCGGTGCTGCCCCCCAGCGCCGGCGCCATCACGACTGCACCCCGGAATCGGGGTCTGCGACCTGCTGTAGGCGGGACCGCCGAGCGCCGAGATCGTCCATTTCGCGCTGGGTACGCTTTTCGGCGACCTGCTGTTCCTGTGCGCGGTAACTGGCCGCCAGCTGCTCAAGCACCTTCTTGTCACGGCTGGCAAGCAGCAGGCGCGCGCGTTCGGCCTCCACTTTCTCGCGGTTGCTGTCCACGTTCTGGGTCTGCTGGGTGACCGCACTGTCCAGCCGGTCCAGGAAGGCGCGACGATTCAGCAGTTGTGCCGGGCTGGTCGCGGCCATCTGCGCATTGGCGTACTCATCGGCATAGCGCCGCAGTTCGTCCAGTCGCGAAAGATGCGTGTCCAGGGTGCGCTGGCGGTCAGCCAGCTCGCGCGCCACGGTGTCTTCTTTTTCCTGCGCGCGCTTGAGCAGCGGATCGATACGCTTTGATTGCATCATGCCGCGTGCTCCGGTTCCACCAGGCGCTTGAGGGCGGCCTGGCTGTGGGGAAGGTCGGCCGCCTTGGCGACGTCCTGGCCGAGGAACTCGACGATCTCGGGCCAGCGCTCCAACGCTTCGTCCGTCGCCGCATCGTTGCCGCGCTGGTAGGCGCCGATCGCGATCAGGTCGCGATTGGACGAATACGCCGAGACCAGCCGCTTCAACTTGCGGATGCGCAGGCGCCAGGCTTCATCGGCGATTTCCGTGACCACGCGGCTGACCGATGATTCCACGTCGATTGCCGGGTATAGGCCGCTGTCGGCCACCCGCCGCGAGAGCAGGATATGACCGTCGAGGATGGCACGTGCGGCATCGGCGATCGGATCCTGCGGATCATCGCCTTCGGTCAGCACGGTGTAGAACGCGGTGATGGAGCCGCGGCCCTTGGCCCCGTTGCCGGCCCGTTCGACCAGTGCCGGCAGCTTGGCGAATACCGAGGGCGGATAGCCGCGGGTGGTCGGCGGTTCGCCAACGGACAGACCGATCTCACGCTGGGCCTGGGCGAAGCGGGTCAGGGAATCCATAAGCAGCAGAACGTTCAGGCCCTGATCGCGGTACCACTCGGCGATGGCCGTAGCACGGTAGGCGCCATGCAGGCGTGCCAGCGGCGGACGGTCGGCGGGTGCAGCCACGACCACCGCGCGGCGCAGGCCCTCTTCGCCCAAGGTGGATTCGACGAAATCACGGACTTCGCGGCCACGTTCACCGATCAGGCCGACCACGATCACGTCTGCCGAAGTGAAGCGGGTCATCATGCCCAGCAGCGTTGATTTACCCACGCCGGAGCCGGCGAACAGGCCCACGCGCTGGCCGCGGCCGATCGGCAGCAATGCGTTGATCGCGCGCACGCCGACATCCAGCGGCTGGGTGATCGGTTCGCGGGCGAGCGGGTTCATCGACACGCCGGCCATGCCCACCGAGCCCTCCGCGCGGATGGGGCCCTTTCCGTCCAGCGGCACGCCATCACTGTCGATGACACGCCCCAGCAGGCCTTCGCCCACGTCCACGCCGCCACCACGGCGCAGCGAAGGCACCACCCGCGCATTGGGCAGCAGGCCGTGCAGTTCGGCGCTGGGCATCAGGTAGGTGCGGTCGCCGGCGAACCCGACCACTTCCGAGTCCACCCAGCCGCCGTCCACTTCCACCTTGCAGCTGGCGCCCAGCGGCGCTTCGCAGCCGACCGCTTCCAGGGTCAGGCCCACGGCGCGACGGAGTACGCCCTCGCGGATGAGTCCGCGCCCGTGCAGCGTGTCGAATTTCAAGGCGTCCAAGCGGGCACCGAGGCGCAGGTTGCGTGCACCGGTCCATTCCGGCGGCAGCGGCAGATCGATCGTGCTCATGCGCCGGCTCCTACTTGTCGCATCACTTTGTCCAGCGCACCGCGCAGGCGCGCCTCCAGCGTGCCGTCGATGCGCACGCTCTCCGCGTGTACGCGCAGGTCGCCACGGCCCAGCGCGGGGTCGGGCACCAGACGCTGCTGCGGTGACAGGGTGAGCAGGGGGCGAGGGCGGCGATGTCATCCGGATGCAGGCGCACTTCCACCTCGCGGCTGCTGCCACCGACGGCGTCAACGCCTTCTGCGACCAGTTGCGCCAGCAGCTCCGGATCCACTTCGTACGCGCGTCCGACCAGGCTGCCGGCAATGCGCACGGCCAGCTCGCCGAGCGCGGCGACGGCTTCGTTTTCCAGACGCACCAAGGGGCGGCTGAAGTTGTCCAGGATGCCCTCCATCTGTGCGACGACGCGGCGCACCTCGGCCTGGCCCTGCGCAAAGCCTTCGGCATGCCCATGGCTGAAGCCTTCTTTCTCGGCGCTGTCCTGGATGGCCTGGATTTCTTCCAGGGTAGGGGGCTGCAGCAGCGGCTCCGGTTCGTGCTCCGGCTCGCCCTGCAGCAGGTGCTCGTCGAGCAGTGGTTGCGCATCGGCCAGCAGGTCGGGTGCATTCCAGCGGATGGCCGTGTTCACAGCATGGCCTCCGCGCTGCCACCGAGGGCGACCGTGCCTTCATCGGCCATGCGCTTGACGATGGCAAGGATCTCGCGCTGCGCCCCTTCCACGTCGGACAGGCGCACCGGACCGCGCGCTTCCATGTCTTCCAGCAGGATCTCCGCCGCGCGCTGGGACATGTTGCGGGTGATCTTGTCGCGCACCTTGATGTCCGCACCGCGCAGGGCCAGGCCCAGCCGTTCGCCACTCACTTCGCGCAGCACCAGCTGCATCTCGCGGTCGTCCAGGTCGACCAGGTCGTCGAAGACGAACATCATTTCCTGGATGCGCCCGCTGAGCGAGGCATCCACGCGTGCGATCTCGCCCAGGATGACCTGGTCCTGTCCGCTGTCCATGAAGTTCAGGATGTTGGCGGCCACCTGCACGCCGCCGATATTCGACGACTTCAGGTTCTGGTTGCCGGAGAACTGGCGTTCCATGATTTCGTTGAGCTCGTTGAGCGCGTTGGGCGGGATGCCGTCCAGCGTGGCGATGCGCAGCAATACGTCCACGCGGGTGCGCTCCGGCAGCAGCTTCAGCGCATCGGCGGCCTGGTCGGTTTCCAGGTGGGCCATGACGATGGCGATGATCTGCGGGTGTTCGTTGCGCACCAGGTCGGCGACCGCGCGCGGATCCATCCACTTCAGCGCATCCAGGCCCGTCGTGTTGCGTCCGAGCAGGATGCGATCGATCAGGCTGCTGGCTTTCTCGCTGCCCAGTGCCTGCACCAGCATGTTGCGGATGTAGTCGTCCGACCCGACACCGAGGGAGGTCTTGGAGGTCAGCTCATTGTTGAAGCTGTCCATCACGCCTTCTACCTGCTCGCGGGTGACATTGCTCATGGTCGCCATGGCGATGCCGATCTTCTGCACCTCCTTGGGCTCCATGTGGCGCAGCACGTCGGCGGCTTCCTGCTCACCCAGGGAAAGCAGCAGGATGGCCGCGCGCTGTACGCCGCTGATCGGCATCTCATTCATGCGCCACCCACCCCTTGACGACCTGCGCGACGCGCTTGGAATCGGTTTTCACTGCTTCGCGTGCCATGCGCAGGCGCTCTTCATAGGAATCCACCGGCAGGGCCAGCGGTACACTGCCCAGGCTGCTGCGGTCACGCTCCAGCGCGGGTAGGTCCATGTCATCGTCCACCAACTGCACGTCGGCGGTCAGCGGATCCTGCCCGAGCTGCGCCGGGCGCGGGCCGTTGCCGCTGATCGCGCGCAGTGCCGGACGCAGCACGCCGAACAACAGGGCCAGCACGACCACCGCACCCAGCAGCAGGCGCAGGCCATCCTGCACCCACGGCAGCTCCCACCACTTGGGACCTTCCACCGGAATGACTTCACGCACGAAGGGCGCGTTCATCACTGACACGGTGTCGCCGCGCTCGGCATTGAAGCCGACCGCCTGCTTCACCAGGCCCTCGATGCGGGTGAGTTCGGCGGCCGACAATGCCTGCTCGGTCACCTTGCCGTTGGCACCGGGACGCGGGACGTTGTCCAGCAGTACTGCCACCGACACGCGCTCGATGCGTCCGGCGGGCTGGCGGGTGTGCTGCAGGGTGCGGTCCAGTTCGTAGTTGCGGGTGGCGTTGCGCGAGGTTTCGGTCGGCGCTGCGGTCGCCGCCGCAGGCGCGGGCTGTCCCGGCGGCGCATTGCTGGCAGCCCCTGGCACGCCCTGCGGACCGGTTGCGGCGGTGGAATTTTCGCTGGTCTGCTCGCTGCGCACCTTGGCCGGCTCGCCGTTGTAGAGCTCGCGGGCTTCTTCGGTGGTGGAAAAGTCCATCGCCACGCTGACTTCCGGCTTGACCCGTCCCGGGCCGGTCATCGGCTCCAGCAGCTCACGGATGCGCTGGTTGAACGAGGTTTCCTGGCGGCGCACCTGCTCGAACTGTGCTGCATTCAAGGCCGCTTCGCTGTTCGGATCGGACACGCTCAGCATGCGTCCGCTCTGGTCGACCACGGTCACGCGTTCCGGGGTGAGATCGGGGATGCTGGCGGCGACCATGTGCACGATCGCGTCGACCTGACCGCGCTCCAGCTGCTGGCCACCGCGCAGTTCCAGCACCACCGACGCGCTGGCGACATCGCGCTGGCGGGTGAAGGCGCTGGGCTTGGGGATGGCCAGGTGCACGCGCGAATCGCGCACCGGACGCAGGGTGTTGATGGTGCGCGACAACTCGGTTTCCAGCGAATGCTGGTAGCGGGCGCTTTCCACGAACTGGCTGACGCCGAAACCGGGATCGCGCTCCATCAGCTCGAAGCCGAGGCGTCCGTTGTCGGTCAGGCCGGAGCTGGCCAGCTTCAGCCGCGCATCGTGCAGGTTTTTCTCCGGCACGGTGATGCCGCCGGTGGCCGCATCCAGCTCGAAGGGAATCTGCGCCGCGCGCAGCAGGTCGGTGGCTTCGGCGGTGGCCTTCTGGTCCAGGCCGGTGTACAGCGGCACCATGCCGGGCTTCTGCGACCAGAAAAACACCGCCAGGCCGGCGGCGACGGCGACGGCGATCATGGCCATCAGGCCGAGGCGGCGTGCGATCTGCAGGCTCTGCAGGCGATCAAACCACTGGCCGGCCTTCTCGCCGTTCAGTGCTTCCTTGGAAAGGGTGAGTGCCATGGGATGCGGTCCTTACAGCGGCATGTTCATCACGTCCTGGTAAGCCTGGACGAGACGGTTGCGGACTTCCACGGTGGCACGGAAGGCGATCTGCGATTGCTGCGAGGCGATCATGACCTTGGCCAGGTCGGCACCGGGTACGCCCAGTTCGAAATCACGCGCCAGTCCGCCCGACTTCGCCTGTGCTTCGTTCACCGATGACAATGCGCCACGCAGGGTATCGCTGAAGCTGGTCGGCGCAGGGCCGCCGATGGCGGTTCCGCCCGGGATCGCATTGGTACGCGGCATCTCCGACAGCGGACTGGACAGCGGCTGGGTAGCCTGCGTCTGGAAGCTGCGGATCTGCGAAAGGATCGAGGTGACGGAGTGGCTCATGTGGCGCGATTCCATGGAACGGGAACAGGGAGTTGCCCTGGTGCCGATGCAAGCGCCGTGCCGGAATCGTTAATGTTTGCCGAACGTCTGCCGGGCGGGGAGGACAGCGCCTTTCTGTCAGCGCTGAAGGCGCTGTCCCCGGGAGACGTCGGAAATCCGGCGTCGGGTTTCCGCCTCCGTTCCGTCAATGCGGCTGCAGCGTCCACGTGCCGCCATTCTGGCGACGCTTCGGTGGGAGGGGACCGTCGAACTGGGTGAACACGAAGCGGCCCTGCAGGTCGGTCTGGCAGGTCAGCAGCAACTGGTAATGGCTGTCGCCCGCTTCAAACGCTTCGTGCATGTCGATCGCGGCGATGTTGGCGGCGATCCGTTTGTAGTGGTACGTGCCCTGATAGCGCAGGCGCGTGCCGAGTACGGTGAGCAGGTAATGGCCACCGCTGAAGTCGACCCGCACCATGCGGCCCGCATTCGGGTTGTCCGGTCGCCACAGCGGATCGGTGAGGTTGGTCAGGCGGCGGCTGTCGATGCTGCTGGGCATGCTGCAGCCGGGCGGCTGGGGCGGGGCGGCGACCGCAGCGTGGACCAGCAGGCAGGAGGCGAGGACAGCAGGCAGGATGCGCATGGAGCGGCTCCAGGAAGCGGAGTACCCAGCGTGTGGCGGAGTGGTCGCCGTGGCTTTCAGGAAATGTGCAAAGTGCGCGTTGTAGCGCCGAGCCGTGCTCGGCGGATGCCCGCAGCGAGCGGGTGAGGGAAAGCGCCGCTGCGCTCGCCGAGCGTGGCTCGGCGCTACCGGGTCGGTTCGTGCGTGATGCCGTTGTAGCGCCGAGCCGTGCTCGGCGGATGGGTCAGCCGGTCATTTCCGGCTGATCGCGTTCGATGCCGTACTTGCGCAGCTTTTCCACCAGCGTGGTACGGCGCAGGCCGAGCAACTGGGCGGCGTGGGCGACGACGCCCTGGGTCCGTTCCAGGGCTTCATGGATCAGTGCCAGTTCGATGTTGGCCATGTGGTTGCGCAGGTCCAGGCCATCATCGGGCAGTGCGGCCGGGGCGGCCGGCGCCGCGTGGGCGTGCTGGCCAGGCGCATGGAAGGAGAAGCTGCGCAGGTCCAGGCGCTCCTCACCTTCCGGCGCATTCGCCGCGACGGGCGCTGCCGGCGTGGCCACGGTCGGGATGTCGGCGCGGTAGCGCACCGGCAGGTCCTGCACGCGCACGGTGCCGCCCGGATGCAGCACGGCCAGGCGCTCCACCAGGTTGGTCAGCTCACGCACATTGCCCGGCCATGCATAGGCGGTCAGCGCCTGCAGGGCTTCGGGGGAGAAACGCACTTCGCCGCGCCCGGTCCGCGCCAGCTGGCCGGCGATGGTTTCTGCCAGCGTCGGCAGATCCTCCAGGCGCTCGCGCAGGGCCGGTACGTCGATGGGAAACACATTGAGCCGATAGAACAGGTCCTCGCGGAACTTGCCATCGGCAATGCGGCTTTCCAGGTCGCGGTGGGTCGCCGCGATCACGCGCACGTTGCAGCGGATCGTTTCGTTGCCGCCCACGCGCTCGAAGCTGCGTTCCTGCAGCACGCGCAGCAGCTTGACCTGCATCGGCAGGCTCATGTCGCCGATTTCGTCCAGCAGCAGCGTGCCGCCCTCGGCCATTTCGAAGCGGCCTTTGCGGGTGCTCAGTGCGCCCGTGAACGCCCCTTTTTCGTGACCGAACAGTTCGCTTTCCAACAGGTCCGGCGGAATCGCGCCGCAGTTGATCGCGACGAACGGGCCGTCGCGGCGCGGCGAACGCTGGTGGATCGCACGCGACACCACTTCCTTGCCGGTGCCGGATTCACCCAGCACCAGCACTGTGGTATCGAACGCGGCGACCTGCTCGATCATCTGCCGCAGCGCGATGACCGCCGGCCCGGTGCCGGTGGGTCCCTGTTCCTGCACGGTACCGGCCTGGTGTTCGGCATCCAGTCGCTTCAGGCTCGCGCGGCGCAGCAGCGCTTCCATCTGGGCATGGCGCAGCGGCGCTTCCAGCGGCCACACATTGGCCTCGTGCAGGCCATGGCGTCGCGCGAAGGCGGGCGCATCCCCGTCGATCAGCAGCACCGGCGGCGGCAGGCTGCTCTGGCCCAGCCACTGGTACAGCGAGGCACTGGAATCACTGTCGTCCAACTCGCCGACGATCACCGCCATCCAGTCGTTCTGGCGGTAACGGCCCGTGGAAAAATCCGCCGCGTCGGCGACCCAGCGCGGATTGAAATCCATGAACTCCAGCAGGGCAACGGTGTGCTCGGCGCGGACGGCATCGTTGTCCAGCAGCAGGATCCGTGACTCGCTCATCTCAGTTTTCCTTCAGCCCTTCCAGAATCGGCATGACTTCCTGGATATAGGACAGCTTGCTGACGAAATTGTCGGCACCGGCGCGCAGGGCGTGCTCGCGGTGTTCGGCATCGTCGAAGTGGCTGGCGATGACGATGTACGGCGCGTCATCCTGCGATTTGATCAGCCGCGTGGCCTGCAGTCCGCCCATCTCGGGCATGGCCAGGTCCATCAGCACGACCTTCGGGCGCAGGCTTTCCGAACGTTCTATGGCTTCCAGGCCGTTACCGGCGCTGCCGACCACGGCCAGCCATTCCACCTTGCGGAAGTGGCGCATGGCGGCATTGATGAAACCCTCGTGGTCATCCACCAGCAACACGGTCAGCTTGTTGTCCATTCCAGTTCGTCCTCAGCCCGTCCGGGCCATCAGCGGTTGCCGGACGGTCTGCCGGCGGCGTTCGCGGGCCGGAGCGATGTCCAGTTGTTCCCGGTATTTTGCAACGGTCCGGCGTGCGATGTTCACCCCTTGTCGCGCCAGCAGTCCGGCGATCGCCTCATCGGCCAGCGGCCGGCCGGCCGGTTCGGACTCGATCAGGCGGCGCACCATGGCTTTCACGGCCGCGCCGGACACGCTGGCCCCTTCAAGGCGCACCGCGAAGAAGTGCTTCAACTCGAAGGTGCCGCGCGGGGTCTGCAGGTATTTTCCGGTGGTAATGCGCGAAATCGTCGATTCGTGCATGCCGATCGCATCGGCCACTTCCTTCAGCGTCAGCGGTGCCATGGCTTCGTCGCCACGGGTCAGGAAGGCGGCCTGGCGCTCCACGATCACCCGCGCCGTGCGCAGCAGGGTGTCATGGCGCATCGACAGCCCGCGGGTCAGCCAGCGCGCTTCAGCCAGCATTTCGCGCATCGCCGGGCTGGCGTCGGGGCAGTCTGCCAAGGCCTGTTCATAATCACGGTTGATGCTCACGCGGCGGCTGCTACGGGTGTTCAGGGCGACCCGCCACTGTCCGTCAGCGTGCCAGGCACTGACATCCGGCACCACGGTGGCATTGTTTTCCGGCAGCAGGCTGTCGCCCGGGCGTGGCTGCAGGGAAAGGATCAGCCGTACCGCCTCGCAGATGTCCGCTACGTCGGCATCGCATGCGTTGGCCAATGCGGCGTAGTCGTGGCCGGCGAGCAGATCCAGCGGCCCGCGCAGGATGCGGCGTGCCAGATGGCGGGCCGCGACCGTGCCCGGCAGCGCATCCAGCTGTGCCAACAGGCACTCGGCCAGGTCCTGCGCGGCCATGCCGGCCGGGTCACCGTGCAGCAGGCGCTGGCGGACCGCTTCCACTTCCGTGGCGGGGATGTCCAGATGGGCGCTGGCCAGCAGGTGCAGTTGCGCCAGCGGCGCGTCAAGATAGCCGGCGTCGTCGCAATGCTCCAGCCAGAACGCGGCAACGGCCAAGTCGCGCTCGTCCAGTTCCAGCGCCAATGATTGCAGCACGCGCAGCTGGGGATCGCTGGAATGTCCGGCAGCGATGCGCGCCATGCGGTCATCGTCGCCGTCCTGCCAGCTCGCGCCGGGCACGTCCCACATGCCGCTGTCGGGCAGTTCGTCGAAGGCCGCCGTCTCCAGCGAGGCCTCCGGTCCGGCCGGGCCATCCGCTGCCGATTCGCTGGCTTCTTCGATTTCCAGCAACGGGTTGTTTTCCAGAGCGCGCTGGATTTCCTGCTCCAACTGCAGGCCGTTGAGCTGCAACAGGCGGATCGACTGCAGCAATTGCGGCGTCAGGTGGAGGTTCTGGCCCAGCTGGACATTGAGTGCGGCTTTCATCTGCATTCCCCGTCGCCATCCCCGGCGCGTTATGGAACACATCTTGCTTGTAGGCACGACGGGGTGTAATCGGGGCGTTCCTTAGGGCCTTGGTGCATCTCCTGACGCCGCGTCAGGAAAACCCTTACAGCGCAACCGAATTCCGTCGCGTGTCGATGCTAAGTGCCTGAATGTGCGTTACGGGCGAACGCAGCGTCGGGCCTTAAGGCACGCTCATCCTGTCGGGGTGACGGGAAAGCGACGCCGGCGATCAGCCCAGGTCGGTCTGATGGCGGGCCGCCATCAGCACCAGATCGTTCGCGCGGCGGCAGCCCAGCGATTCCATCATCCGGGCGCGATGGGTCTCGACGGTTTTCACGCTGATGCCGAGGTCGGCTGCCATTTCCTTGTTGCTCTGGCCAGCGCCGATACGACGCAGGATCTCGCGCTGGCGCGGCGAGAGGGCAGCGACGCCGACCGGCTTTTCCCGGCCTCCCAGCAGCGGGGCGAGCATCTTCGCGGAGATCTGCGGGCTGAGGAAGACCTGTCCGGCATGGGCGGCACGCAATGCCAGCTCCAGTTCGGCTGGCGCCGCATCCTTGACCACGAAGCCTACCGCGCCGCGGTCGAGGGCATCGCGCACGTGGGCAGCGTCGTCGTGCATGGTCATCATCACCACGCGTGAGCCAGGGGCCCGCAGCAGGATATCGCTGAGTGCTTCCAAGCCGCTGCGACCGGGCAGGGACAGATCCATCAGTACGACGTCGGGCGCATGCTGCAGGGCCTGCTGCAAGGCCTGCTCGGCGTTGCTGGCCTCGGCTACCACGTGCACGTCAGCGAATCCCTGCAGCAGCCGGCCCAAGCCAGCACGAACTAGGGTGTGGTCGTCGACGATCAGAACGCGCAAGGGCAGCAACTAAGGGCAGGAGAGCCCCCACCTTAACGGACCGGGGCCGGGCAGCCAATAGCGACACGCCGGGATAGCGACGGCCGTCGCGGAACGGTATGGAGCCGTTGTCATGCCGGCCGCGAGCGGGGTGCTGTTGTGGCGCCGAGCCGTGCTCGGCGGAATGTTGGCCGCGTGCGGGGTGGTGAAAGGCCCCGCTGCGCTCGCCGAGCGTGGCTCGGCGCTACCGGGTGGGTCTCGCGCGGGGTGCTGTTGTGGCGCCGGCCGCGTTCGCTCAGCGGTGACGGCGGGCGTCGGCGATCTGTCGCCGGTGCATCCGGAACAGGTGGCGTTCCAACGCCAACTCCAGGCCTTCGCCCAGTTCGCTGAAACGCAGCCACAGGTAATGCCCGCCGGCGCCGTTGGCCGCCTCGGCTACCACCTGGACCGGCAGATCAACATGATCAGGGAGCCAGTCGCTGGGCTGCAGGCGCACCACGCCTTGGCTGCCGATGGCCGCCCCGCTGCGCGGACCCAACTGCAGGCGAATGCCGCGCCGTGACCAGCGCAGGGGGCGCAGGGGCAGGGCATCACCCTGCTGGCGCACCAGGCGGCCCACCAGCACCAGCACCAGGTCCAGCTTCGCTTCAATGCGCTGCTGGGCCAGGTTGGTCTCGCCACGGTCGTCCTTGTCTTCGGCCCGACTGTCTTCCACAAGTGCCACGCTGCGCAGCAGCTGTTCGGCAACCGATGCACGCACCACGCCACTGCCACGCAGGAAGTCGGCGGGCAGGTCGACGTCGCAGCTGAGCGTCTCGTCGAACAGCTCGCTTTCGGCCGGATGGTGGATCAGGGGCGCGGCGGGATCGTTCATGCCAGCGATTCTGCCTTCAGGTAGGCATGGGCGGCGCGAAGGGAGCGCTTGCCCTGGTTGATGTGCGCTGCCGCTTCGTCGCGCAGCTGCACCATGCGGCCCATCACCTTGGCCTGGTGGGCCAGCAGGGCGTGGATGGCTTCGTCGGTAGGCCGCTCCACGGCCATCGACAGACCGGCGACCGCTTGCAGATGTTCGCTCATCAGCCGCTCGCTGTAGGCATGGTCACCCACCGGCAGCGCTGCTTCCAGCGTGTCCAGCGCGGCGTGCAGTGGCTGCAGCGAGGCGATGTTCATGGCGCGCCAGCGCCGCGGATCTGGCGCTGGTCGGCAGGAATGGCGCTCCATGCCGAATCGATTTCAACCATCAGGCCCAGCGCGTCCTGCAAGGCGACGGGATCGTTGTTGAGGTTGGCTTCGGTGAGCCGCACGATGACGAACTCGTACAGGGCCGACAGGTTGCCGGCAATCTCGCCGCCGGCTTCATGGTCCAGCGAGCCGTCAAGGTGACCCACGATCGAGCAGGCCTCGCCGATCGCTTTGCCCTTGCGTGCCTGGTCGTTGCGCTGCAGCGCGGCCTCGGCGGTGCGGATGCGTTCGCAGGCACCGGACAGCAGCAGCGCCACCAGCTTGTGCGGGTCGGCATCGACAACGGACGTGCTGACGCCGACCTTGCGGTACTGCTCGGCGAACTGCCGGTTTGTGGCGTACATGTATCAGTCTCCTGGGGTGCCATCGTGCCTGCGCTCCCAACAGGTGAGCGGGGGACGGCACCGGTGTTTCAATGGTATCGGCGGTGGGGCCGGTGAACTTGAGGGACGCGGATCAGCTGTTGCTGGCGAACTGCTGGGACAGCGAGTTGCTGGCGCTCTGCATCTGCGTCACCAGGCCTTCCATCGCGGTGAATTGCTTGGTGTAGCGGTCTGACACTTTTTCCATGCGGGCATCCAGGTCATCCAGCTGCTTCTCCAGCGCCTTGATTTCCTTGTTCAGCGAATTGGTGCGCTGGGTGATGCTGCCGGTGGTGGCATCCAGGTTGCTCTTCAGCAGGGCGGTCATCGACTTGCCGATGCTGCCTTCGGCGCCAAACAGCGACTTGGCCGCTTCGGGGTCCTTGGCGATGGCCGTGTCCAGCTTCGCGGCATCCAGGCTCAGGCTGCCGTCGGCGGCGATGGTCACGCCCAGCGCTTTCAGGTCGTTGACGTTGCCGCTGAGCTGGTTGCGCAGTTGCTGCTGCAGGCCGCGCACCATCGCATCGCCGGTGAGGGTCGCGGCGGTACCGGTTTCGGCGTTGTACGCGCTGGAACTTTTCAGCGTGCTCTGCACCGAGTTGTACGCCGTGATGAACGAGGTGAGGTTCGTCTTCAGCGTGCTGTTGTCCGGTGTCAGCGTCAGCGTCTGCTTTTTGCCTTCCTCAGCTTTGGTCAGGGTCAGGCTGACGCCCGGGACCAGATCGGTGATGGTGTTCGAGCTGGACGTGCGGGTAAAACCGTCCACCACCACCACGGCATCCTTGGCGGCGACCATCTCGGTCATCTTCGACGTGCCGGCGGGATCGTGCGCCAGGTCGGCCAGGCCGCCGTTGCCGCCTGTCGTGCTGATCGTCAGGGCGCCCTTGCTGCCGGCATCCACCGCGCTCAGCACCAGGTGCTGGCCGTCATCGGCGGTGATCACCGCAGCGGTCACGCCCTTGCCACCGGCCGCGGAGTTGATCGCCGCGGCGATGTCCGTCAGTTTCGAGCCGGCCGGAATGGTGACATCGATGGTCTTGTCGCCGTAGCCGATGCTCAACGCACCGTCACCGACGACGGCGTCCTTCTCATACGCCTTGGTACTCAGCTTCTGGTTCTGCGCCAGCGATCTGACTTCGATCTCATGCGTGCCGGCTGCCGGTTTGCCGGCGGTGGCGCTGGTATCGATGGTGGCACTGAAGTTGGATTCGGTCGGGGTGCTGGTCTTCAAGCCGGGCGTGGCGACGTTGCGTACCAGCGTACTCAGCGCGCTCTGCAGGCTGGTCATGCCGCTCTTGATCGTACCCAGCGCGGACACTTTCGCCGTTGCAGCCGTGCCCGCGGTGTTGATCTGGTTCTCCCTGGGGGCGCGTTCACTGGCGACGAGCCGGGAGACCAGGCTGGCGATATCGAGGCCGGAGCCGATGGTGCCGAGGGACATGGGAAGATCCTTGTGCTGGGGTGGCCCGCGCCGATGCCATGCATCTGCTATCGGCCGCCACGGGGCGAGCTTGAGCGCTGCTGCGCTGCCCGGTGCGATGCAAGCCCTGTGCCAGCGACCGCCCTTGGCGGATCACACAAACGAAGAAGGGGGCTTTCGCCCCCTTCTTCCTTACACCGTGTTGCGTGCCGCCGGGATCAGCGCAGCAGGCTCAGCACGTTCTGGCTGGACTGGTTGGCCTGGGCCAGCATGGCCGTACCGGCCTGCTGCAGGATCTGGTTGCGGGTCAGCTCAGCGGTTTCCGAAGCGTAGTCGGTATCGCGGATGCGGCTGCGGGCAGCGGACATGTTCTCCGAGGAGGTGCTCAGGTTGGCCACCACCGAGGTGAAGCGGTTCTGCACGGCGCCGAGGTCGGCACGCGAGGAGTTCACCGAGTTCAGCGCAGCGTCCATTGCCTTGATGGCGTTGTCCGCACCGGATACGTCGGAGATGTCCAGGTTGGCGAAGCCGGTGTCGGCCGTGCCTGCAGCCCAGGCACCCGCTGCGCCGGCGGAGGAACCCGCGGTCAGGCCGGTCTGTGCGGTCAATGCGGTGGCATCGGTGCCGGTGGCGGTGGCCACGGTCACGTCGCCGTCCGCGCCGGTCAGCACCAGCTTGCCGGAATCCAGCGAAGCGGACACGCCGGTGTTGTAGCTCTGGCTGTTGATCGACTTGACCAGCTCGTCAGCGCGCTGTGCGGAGCTGCCGGCAGCGGTGAAGTTGATGGTCGCCGAACCCTTCGAACCGGTCAGCGTGAAGCTGCCAGCGGAGAAGGTGTTGGCGCCAGCAGCGCCGGCCGGGGTCTGTGCGGCAACGGTCTGGGCGCCGCCCGGAATCGCGCCACCCAGGGTGACGGCGGTAGCGGTGGTGTTGGACAGGACCAGGTTGTCATCGCCATCGACAGTTGCCAGGCCTGCGGCCTGGCCGTTGATGGCGCCGGCAACAGCAGTGGCGAAGTCGGCGGCGCTACGACCAGTGCCCGCAGCGACGTTGACCGTGGTGCCATTTACCGTGAAGCTGAGCGCGGCTTCAGGATCGGCAGCCGACAGGTCGACTGCACCGGTACCCGGGGTAGCGGCGCCGCCGCCTGCACCTGCCTCGCCAGCCGGCGCTGCACCGGTGACCTTGGCAGCCGTGTCGACCTTGTTCCAGTTGCCCAGCGAGGCGATGTTCGCATTGGTGATCTGGGCGATGTCGATCGTCTGGCCCTGGTCGGCGCCGATCTGGAAGGCCTGGCTCTGGAAGCTGCCGTCAAGCAGCTTGGTGCCGTTGAAGTTGGTCTGCTCGGCGACGCGCTGGATTTCAGCCTTCAGCAGCTGCACTTCCGAGTTCAGCGCCTGACGGTCGGAATCGGAGTTGGTGGCGTTGCGCGACTGGACGGCCAGTTCGCGGATACGCTGCAGGTTGTTGCCGATTTCGCCCAGGGCGCCTTCAGCGGTCTGCGCCAGCGAGATGCCGTCGTTGGCATTGCGGGCAGCCTGGTTCATGCCGCGGACCTGCGTGGTGAAACGCTCGGAGATCGCCAGGCCTGCCGCGTCGTCCTTGGCACTGTTGATGCGCAGGCCCGAAGACAGGCGCTGGATCGAGGTGGCGAGGCTGTTGCCGCTGGTGCTCAGGTTGCGCTGTGCATTGAGCGACATGGTGTTGGTGTTGATGACTTGTGCCATGGTGCGGTTTTCCTTTTTGGCAGTGGGTCCGGCAGATCAGCTTGGCCGGTAACGGGGGCAGTGGATGGGCGCCCCCGTGGGGGTGTGCTGCCGCTGCTGAAATCAATAACGGCACTCCCTGCCCAGCCTTTAGCCAAACGTCAACATTTTTTTCGTGATGGCCGTGGCGCGGCATGCCTCGCGGGCGCATCCAGCACGGAAAAAGGCCCCGCCAGTTGTCTGGCGGGGCCTTTGGGTGCTGCGTCTGCTGCGGCAATCCGCCGAGCGTGGCTCGGCGCTACCGGGGCAGGGCGGTATTACGACTGCAGCAGGCTCAGTACGTTCTGCGGCACCTGGTTGGCCTGCGCGAGCATCGCGGTACCGGCCTGCTGCAGGATCTGCGCGCGGGTCAGTTCAGCGGTTTCGGTCGCGTAGTCGGTGTCACGGATGCGGCTGCGGGCGGCCGACATGTTCTCCGAGGAGGTGGTCAGGTTGGCGATCGTCGAGCTGAAACGATTCTGCACGGCGCCGAGGTCGGCACGCGAAGAGTTGATCGAGGTCAGCGCGGCATCCATTGCGTTGAGCGCATTGTCGGCGCCCAGCGTGGAGGTGATGTCCAGGTCGGCAAAGCCTGACTTCGGACCACCGGCGGCCCATGCGCTGCCGATCGCACCGGCGGCGGTGGTGCCTGCGGTCAGGCCGGTCTGGTCGCCCAGGGTGGCACCGCCGGCGATGGTGAAGTCGCCGTTCTGCGAAGCGAGCAGCAGCATGCCATTGCTGTCAAGCGAGGCGGTGACGCCGGTGTTGTAGCTCTGGTCGTTGATCGACTTCACCAGATCGCTTGCGCGCTGGCCACTGCCGCCGGCGGCGGCGAAGTTGATCGTGGCCTCGCCCTTGGCGCCGGTCAGGGTGAAGCTGCCTGCAGAGAACGTGGCCGTGCCGGCAGCGGCCTGGGCGCCCACCGTCTGCGTGCCAACGCCGTTGGAGAAGTTGTTGAGCACCACCGGCGCAGCCGTGGTGTTGCTCAGCGCGACGTCGTTTCCATCAGCGACGGCCAGGCCGGGGCGAATGGTGTTGATCTGCGCTGCGACTGCGGTCGCCAGACCCTCCGCATCGCGGCCGGTGCCAGCGGGGACGGTGACCTGGGTGCCATCCACCTGGAAGGTGAACGTGGCATTCGGATCGGTAGCGGCCGCCAGACTGAGCGTGGCCACGCCCGGGGTCGCCGCGCCGCCGCCGCCGGTGCCGATCGCTGTGATGGCAGTGAACGTGGCGGAGGTGTCCACCTGGTTCCAGTTGCCGAGCGCCTTGATGTTGGCGTTGGCGATCTGCGAGATGTTGATCATCTGCCCCTGGTCGGCACCGATCTGGAACGCCTGGTTGGTGAAGCTGCCGTCCAGCAGGTTGGTGCCGTTGAAGTTGGTCTGCTCGGCGACGCGCTGGATTTCAGCCTTCAGCAGCTGCACTTCGGCGTTCAGCGCCTTGCGGTCCGAATCGGAGTTGGTGGCATTGCGCGCCTGCACGGCCAGCTCGCGGATGCGCTGCAGGTTGTTGCCGATCTCGCCCAGCGCGCCTTCTGCGGTCTGTGCCAGCGAAATGCCATCGTTGGCATTGCGCGCGGCCTGGTTGATGCCGCGGATCTGGGTGGTGAAGCGCTCGGAGATCGCCAGGCCCGCCGCGTCATCCTTCGCACTGTTGATGCGCAGGCCCGAGGACAGGCGCTGGATCGAGGTGGCCAGCGAGTTGCCGCTGGTGGAAAGGTTGCGCTGGGCGTTCAGCGACATCGTGTTGGTATTGATGATCTGTGCCATGGGGCGTCTCCGTGGGTTGCTCGGGTCAGGTGATAGAGGCGCGCTCAGGGCGCCCGGTTGAAGGTCAGCGGATACTGTTGAACAGGGACATCGCCTGCATCTGGCTGAAGATCGTCTGCGCGGCCTGCAGGGCCGCGTTTTCGAGCTTGTACTGGCCGATGGCATCGGCGTAGTCCAGGTCACGCAGGGTGGAAAGGGTGGATTTGACGGTTACAGCGGTGGCTTCGCGTGCACTGGCGGCATCGTCGATGGCGGCCAGCTGGGCACCGCCCTTGGCACGTGCATCGATCATGGTTTCCGACGCGCGGGTGATGTCGCGCATGCTCGACTGCAGCAGGTTCTGCATGCCGGTGCGGTCGGCGGCGGTCTGTGGATCGGATTCCAGCGCGGCCACCAAGGTGTCCAGCGTGGCGAAGATGTCGCGCGAACTGGAGGCCACCACACCGAAGCTGTCGCCCGCAGCGGGCACGCCCTCGATGCGCAGACGCACGCCGCCCACCACGATGTCTTCGCCCGATGCGTGGGTGCCGGTGGCCACTACCGCGCCGGTGTCATCCAGCACTTCATAGGCACCGGCGCCTGCTGCGGTGAAGCGCACGTTGAGCGCGCCACCGGTCCAGGCATCGCTGCCGTCACGACTGACCGAGGTCAGCAGGCCACTGCCGGTGTTGCCGGCGGCGGCGCCCGCGTCGACGGTGCCGTCGCCGGTGCGGATGCGCATGAAGATTTCGCTGCCGGGCAGGGCGTCGTTGACCAGTTGGCCCGGTGCCACTTCCACCTGGCGCTGGGTCTGGTCACCGTTGTAGCTGACCACGCCGCCGGCCTTGAGGAAGGGCGCATCCGAATCGTTGCTGCCGCCGAACAGGTAGCGTCCGCTGCCGTCCTTGCTGTTGGCCAGCGACAGCAGGCTGTCCTGGATGGTCTTGAGCTCGCTGACGATCGCCTTCAGATCGGTATTGCCGGGCACCGGCGTGTTCGCCTGGATGGTCAGCTCCACCGCGCGGGTCATCAGTTCGTTGGCCTGGGCCAGCGCGTTTTCCTGCAGGCCCAAGCGGTTCTGCGCGTTGTTCGCGTTCTTGCCGAGCTGTTCCAGCCCGGCCACCACGCGATCCAGGCCGACGGCGGTGCCGGCAGCGACCGGATCGTCCTTGGCCGACACGATCTTGCTGCCGGTGGCGATCTGCTGTTCCAGGTGGTTGATCTTGGACTGCTTGCCCAGCATCAGCGAAACCGACTGGCTGAACATCATCCCGGTGGAAATACGGTCATTCATCGCGAGACGGCTCCGAGGATGGTCTGGAACATGGTGTCGGCGGTGGAGATCAGCTGCGAGGCGGCCTGGTAGGCCTGCTGCAGGCGGAGCATGTCGGCCGCTTCTTCGTCGAGGTTCACCCCGGACACCGAATCACGCGCGGCCTGCGCCTGGTCGGTGATGACCTGCTGCGCATCCAGCGAGTACTGCGCCGAGCGGGCGGCCGCGCCGACCTGGGTGGTCAGGCCGCCAAGGGCACCGTTCAAGGTGACCGTGCCGCTGTTGAAGGTCTTTGCGTTCTCGACCTTGGCGAGTGCCAGTGCGTTGCTGTTGTCCGACGAACCGGCACCGACCGGGGTGATGTTGAAGGTGTCGCCCGGCTTGGGCGCCCCATCCAGCACGAAGCTCCAGCCGTTGGCGCTGATGGTCTGGCCGGCGGTGTAGGCGAAGGGGCCGGCACCGTTGATGGTGTACTGGTTGTTGGCGGTGAAGACGATGGCTGCCGGATTGCGCAGCGCGCCGTTGGCCGCATCGGCGACCTTGACGTCGGTCAGCTTGCCGCTGCCGGTATTGGCGGTCGCGGCGGCACCCTTGATCGGCGCGGCGGCGGCGAGCCGCGACGGATCGGTGATCGCCACGCTCATGCTGCCGGCCACGTTGGCGGTGGGCTGCAGCAGGAAGCGGTCATTGGCCGCAGGCGTGCCGCCGACCACCAGCGCGACGCCGTTGATCACCAGCGGATCGGCGGCGCTGCCGCTGCCGGTCAACGGCAGGCTGGCGCCGGTGTCGGCCCGGTTGGCCTGCCACTGGGTGCCATCGAAGCGCAGCACGATGTTCTGTGCATCCAGCTTGGACAGGTCACCGAAGCTGGCCTGGATCGTGGCGCTGCCGGTGTTGCTGGTGTTGTTGGTCACCCGCGGCGAGCCGATGTTGAACAGGTCCGTGCCCATCTGGCCGTACAGGTCCACACCGTTGCGATGGGTCTCGTTGAAGGTGCTGGCCAGGCCGATAGCGAGCTTGCCGAGCTCAGCCTGCGCCGGCGTCAGCACGGTCTCGCGGAACTCCATCAGGCCACCGACCTGGCCGCCCAGCGCCTTGGAATCCAGCACCACCTTCGCGCCCTGGGTTTCCAGCGCCAGCTGCAGGCGCTCGGGCTGGTAGGCATCAGTGACGGTGGTGATCTTGCTGGCGGTCGCACCGACCACCAGCGCCTGGCCGCCGGCGGTGTAGACGTTCATGAAGCCGCCGTCCTGGATCACCGCGTTGCCGCCGGTGTACCCCACCAGGCTGGCGATCAGCTGGTCGCGACGGTCGAGCAGGTCCGGTGCGGCGTTGGCGGCATTGCTGCCGATCGCCCCGTTGATCTGTGCGACTTCGGCCGCCAATCGGTTGATCTCGGTCGCCGCGGCACTGATGCCGTTGTTGACCTCGCTGTTCAGGCTGTCCAGGCTGGTATTGAGCTGGCGGAAGCGGTTGGCCAGCGTATTGGCGCTGTCCAGTACGTTCTGCCGGTCGGCGGTAGCCGACGCATTGGACGACAGCCCGCTGACCGAGTCGAAGAAGTTCGACCACACCCCGGCGACGTTCGTCGAGGCTTCGGAAAACAGCGAGTCCACGCGGTCCGCCATGGTCGACAGCTGCTTCAACCGCGCCAGCTCACCACTGCCGTCCAGCAGGCGCGAAATGGCCAGCTGATCGGCGACGCGGCGGATGTCGGCGATGCGCGTGCCGCTGCCTACGGTGCCATACCCCATCTGTTGCGGATCGGCGGTGGCGAAGTCCACGCGCTGCCGGCTGTAGCCCACCGTATTGATGTTGGCTACGTTGTGGCTGGTGGTCGCCAGGGCACGCTGGAAGGCGAGCAGGGCGCTGGTACCGGTGGAGAGCACGCTGGTCATAGGGGTCCTCAGCGACGGGCGATGCCCAGCGCTGCCTGGGCAGTGCTGGCGAAGGTGCGACCCAACTGCGCGCCGGCATCGCCGATGGCGGCTACCGCGCGTTCGATGGTCGGGCCACCAGCAATGCTGGCGATCTTGTTGGCGTACGACGGGTCGGTCGCATAGCCGGCCTGCTGCAGCCCGCGCGCGAAGCCGCGCACGTCGGTACCGGCCTGCAGGGCCTTCTGGTAACGCGGGTTGGTCTTCAGCAGGCGCACATAGTCGGCGAAGCTTTCCGCTGGCGAGCTGTAGCTGCGGAAGCTGGCCGTTTCGTTGCGGCGCGCGCCGTCGACGTATTCGTGGGTGCCTACCGTGGCGCGGTCACCGCTCCAGCCGGTGGCCTTGATGCCGAACAGGTTGTGCGCGCTGCGGCCATCGCCATGGGTGATCTGGCGCTTGCCCCAGCCGGTTTCCAGCGCCGCCTGTGCAACCAGCGCACGCGCGTCCACGCCGAGTTCCTTGGCCGCGGTCTGTGCGTGCTGCCAGATGCCGGCGACGAAGCCTTCCGGTGTATGCGAGCCCAGCCGCGCCACGGCCGAACTGCTGGCCAACGTGTCGATGGCCGACGGTCCGGTGCCCCGGTTGGTCGCGGTGGCCGACCACTGGTCTTCAGCCGCTACCGGTGCAGTCGCCGCCAGCGCCTGCGATGCGTACGGATCACTGCTGCCCAGGGCCTGATGCAGGCTGCTGCTGTCACGGCCGGCGATCAGGTCCAGCGTCTGCTCCATCGGCTGCAGCATCCGCGGCGAGGTGCCGGCGGCCATCTGCTGCAGCATGCGCACGGCCTGGTCGGCATCATCGAGCGGCATGGGCGGTGCGCTGGTGGCGGGCGCATTGAGCTGGTACGCGCGGGTGGCGTCGGCCGGCTTGATCTGCGGGTCCAGCGCCGGGCCGGCGCCGTCCGTGCCGGAAAGCTGGCGCGTGATCACCGCAGACAGGCCCAGTCCCTTGCCGCGCGTCATCGCTTCGGCGATCTTCTGGTCGTACATCTCGCGGAATATGGTGTTTTCGCCGGGAAACAGCGAATCGCCAAAGCTGGCCTCGCGCATGCTCTTGACCATCATCTGCGCGAACTGACCTTCAAGCTGGCGCGCGACCTTGTCGACCTGGGCCGGGTCGGTTCGCTGTGCTGGATTGAGTTCGAAGGCCGGCTGGATGCGCATGTCAGATGACCTCGAGCTCGGCGCTCAGCGCACCGGCCTGCTTGAGGGCTTCCAGGATCGCGATCAGGTCACCCGGTGCGGCGCCCACGGCATTGACCGCGTGCACGATTTCATCCAGCGAGGTGCCGCCGTTGAACTTGAACATGCGGCTGCCCTCGTTGGTGGCGGTGATGGTGGACTGCGGGGTCACCACGGTCTGGCCGCCGGCCAGCGCATTGGGCTGGCTCACGTTGCTGCCTTCCTGGATGGTCACCGTCAGCGAGCCGTGCGAAATGGCCGCTGCGCCAACGCGCACCTGCTGGCCGATCACCACGGTGCCGGTACGCGCGTTCACCACGACCTTGGCCGGCGCGCTGCCCGGGGTGAGTTCAAGACTCTCGATGCGGGCCAACAGACCGATGCGGGCACCGGGGTCGGTCGGCGACTGCACCGCGACCGTGCCGCCATCAACGGCGCGGGCGACGTTGTCACCGAAGGCGTTGTTCAATGCCGCGACCATGCGCGACACGGTGGTGAAGTCGTTCTGGTGCAGGTTGAGGGTGATCTCGCCGGAGGCGCCGAACACATCCGGCACCGCGCGTTCGACGGTGGCGCCGTTGGGAATGCGGCCGACGCTCGGCACGTTGACCGAAACGCGGGAACCATCGCGGCCCTGCGCGCCGAAGCCGCCGACCACCAGGTTGCCCTGGGCGATCGCATAGACTTGGCCGTCGGCTCCCTTCAGTGGGGCCATCAGCAGCGAGCCACCGCGCAGCGACACCGCATTGCCGATCGACGACACGGTGATGTCGATCGGCTGGCCGGGTTTGGCGAAGGGCGGCAGCTCGGCGTGGATGGCCACGGCTGCCACGTTCTTCAACTGCGGATTGACGTTCGACGGAACATTGACGCCCAGCTCGCCCAGCAGGTTCTTCAGGCTCTGCACAGTGAACGGGGCTTGGCTGGTGCGGTCGCCGCTGCCGTCCAGGCCGACCACCAGGCCGTAGCCGACCAGCGCATTGCCGCGCACGCCGCCGACCTGGGCGATGTCCTTGATGCGCTCAGCGTGCGCGGGCAGCGCGGCGGCAGCAACGGCCAGCGCGGCGATCAGCAGGCGGGCGGGGAAAGAGGTAAGGGTCATGGCAGGCATGCTCAGAACGGCGCCAGGCCGGAGTTGAAGAAGCGGCTCAGCCAGCCCATGGCATTGGACTGGGCGACCGCGCCACGACCGCCGTAGACGATGCGGGCATCGGCAACGCGGCTGGAAGGAATGGTGTTGTCCGGGCCGATGTCGGCGGCGCGCACGATGCCCTGCACCTGCACCAGCTCGTCGCCCTGGTTCAGACGCAGGTTCTTCTGCCCCTGCACGACCAGGTTGCCGTTCGGCAGTCGCTGCATCACCGTGACGGTCACGTTGCCCTGCAGGCGGTTGCTCTGCGCGCTGTTGCCACGGCCGGTGAAATCACGCGAACCGTTCGCGGTGGCCGACAGAATGTCCTTGCCGCCCAGGGTGACCGGCGCGCCGAAAATCGTCGGCGTCCCGATGGCCAGCTCGGACTCCTTGCTGGTGGCGGTGTTGGCGCTCATCTGCGCCTGGGTGTTTTCCAGCAGGGTGATGGTCAACAGGTCGCCCACGTCGCGCGCACGACGGTCCGAATACAGCTGCAGTGACGGGCCGGCGGCGTAGATCGCGCCGGCGGTAGCCTGCGACTGCAGCGGCATCACCGGCTGCACCGGCAGCATCGCCGGGTAGGGACGCACGTCGCCGGCGATCACGCAGCCGCCCAGCAGCGCGATGGCGGCGGCAGCAAGGGACAGGCGGGCGAGGGAGGCGGGAAGCAGCATGATGGCGGTCCGGTCAGACGTTGTTGTTGAGGTAGCCGAGCATCGAGTCGGTGGTCGAAATCGCCTTGGCGTTCATTTCATAGGCGCGCTGGGTTTCGATCATCGACACCAGCTCTTCGACCACGTTGACGTTGCTGCCTTCCAGCGCACCCTGGACCACGTTGCCCAGGCCGTTGAGGCCGGGGTTGCCGTTCTGCGCGGGGCCTGATGCGGTCGTTTCCAGGTACAGGTTTTCGCCGCGGGCCTGCAGGCCGGCCGGATTGATGAAGTCGGTCAGCGTGAGCGCGCCGATCTCCACGGTGGCCGCGTCGTCGGCCATCTTCACGCTGACGGTGCCGTCGGTGCCGATGGTCAGCGTCTGCGCACCTTCCGGGATCTGGATGCCGGGCTGCACGGGGTAACCGCTGTTGGTGACCAGCTCACCGTCCTGGTTGACCTTGAACGAACCATCGCGGGTGAACGCGGAGCTGCCGTCGGGCATCGACACTTCGAAGAAGCCGCGTCCGTTGACCATCACGTCCAGCGCGCGACCGGTCTGCTGCTGGCTGCCCTGCTCGAAGTTCTTCGCCGTGGCGACCACGCGCACACCCGTGCCCAGCTGCAGGCCGGTCGGCAGCTGGGTCTGCGCCGACGAGGCGCCACCGGGCTGACGCACCTGCTGGTACAACAGATCCTCGAAACTGGCACGGTCCTGCTTGAAGCCGGTCGTGTTCGTATTGGCGAGGTTGTTGGACACCACCGACATGCGCGTCTGCTGCGCGTCCAGTCCGGTCTTGGCGATCCACAGTGCCTGGTTCATGGTCAGTTCCTCTGCTGGTTGCCCGCGCCGACGTGGTCGGGGCGGATGACCTGCGACAGGCGCAGGTGCTTCACAGGGGGTACTGCAAGCGGCGTGCCATTGCGGCGCGCCGGATTTCCGTCATCTGTCGGCGGGTCAGCCGTTCAGGCGCAGCAGGCTGTTGGCGCTGCGTGCGTTCTCGTCGCCGTGCTTGATCACCTTGACCTGCATTTCGTACTGGCGCTGCAGCTGGATCATCTGCACCAGCGCGCCGGCGGCATCCACGTTGCTGCCTTCCAGCTGGCCGCTTTCCAGGGCCTTGCCCTGGGTCTGCACGAACGGCCGCTGTGGATCGGTGTTGCGGAACAGGCCGTCCAGGCCGCGCTCCAGCCGCGCATCGTCGGCGGCCACCACCTTGATCCGGCCGACCACTGCCATCGTCTGCGGGCCTTCCCCCAGCGGAATGATCGAGATCGTGCCGTCGTTGCCGATCTCCATCGCCTGGTGGGGCGGGATGGCGATCGGGTTTTCGTTCTCATCCAGCACCGCATGGCCACCGGCGGTGACCAGTTGGCCATTCGGCGTCAGTGACAGGGCGGCGCCACGCGTATAGGCCTCGCCGCCGCCGGGTGCCTGCACGGTCAGCCAGCTGCCGGCCTGCAGTGACAGGTCCAGCGGGTTGCCGGTGATGTGCTGGGCGCCCATGCGGCGGTTGAACCCTGCATCCACGTGCACGGCGTCCACCCGCGAGGCGAAGCCCGGTCCGCGGATCGGGAACGCTTCGGTGTTGGCCAGTGCTTCCTTGAAGCCAGGCGTATCGGTATTGGCGATGTTGTGCGACAGCGTGCCCTGCGCCTGCAGGGAAGCGCGCGCACCGGTCATCGCGACGTAGAGGGCCTTGTCCATCGTGGAAGCTCCGTGCTGCGGTCAGTCGGCCATCATCAACGGATGTTGATGATGGTCTGCGTGACCTGGTCCTGGGTGCTGAGCATCTGCGAGTTGGCCTGGAAATTACGCTGGGCCACGATCATGTTCACCAGCTGCTCGGTGAGGTCCACGGTGGACGATTCCAGTGCGCCGGCCTGGATCTTGCCCAGGTCCGACGAATCCGGCGCCGAGGTGCGCGGCGAACCGGAGGAGAAGGTCTCCACCCACATGTTGTCGCCGGTGGACTGCAGGCCCTGTGCGTTGTTGAAGTTGGTCAGGGCGACCTGGCCCAGTGCCTTGTCATCACCGTTCGAGTACCGCGCGAACACCACGCCCTGCTCGGACACGCTGATCTCGTTGAGCTTGCCGGCCGCGTAGCCGTCCTGCTGGAAGTTGCGCAGTGCGAACTTCTCGCCGTACTGGGTGGAGCCGGCCACGTCCAGGGTCAGGTTGAGCTGGCCGGCACCGGTGGCGGGGGTGAAGCCATCCAGCGTGATGCGGCCGTTCGCCGGGGCGACCAGGGCGCCGCTTTCGCTGAACTGCAGCGTGCTCGGTGCGCCGGCCGACTGGCCGTCCACGTAGTTGTACACCTGCCATTCGTTGGCGGTGGCGCCCTTGACGAAGTAGGAGGTCTGCGTATGGCTGACACCCAGCGAGTCGTACACGGTCACGCCGCCGCTGGACTGGCTGTAGCTGTTCGAGTCGGTGGGATCGAACGGCGTCACGGTCGGCTGGGTGCTGTTGGCGGGCAGGGTGAAGGCCAGCTGCACGTTGCCGGTCTGCTTGGGCGGGCTGTCGGTGGTCAGCAGCTGCAGGTCGGTCAAGCGCCCGGAATCGAAGGTCGTGCCATCGGCATTGGGGGTGAACACCTGCAGGCGCGCGCCGGCAGGGTTGATCACGAAGCCCTGCGCGTCGGTCTGGAAGTTGCCAGCGCGCGAATAGGCGCGCTGGCCGTTGACGCTCATGGTGAAGAAGCCTTCGCCCGACACGGCCAGATCCAGGCTGCGACCGGTCTGCGAATTGTTGCCCTGGCTGAACTGCTGGGCGACGTTGGACACGCGTGCGCCCGAACCCACCGCATTGCGCGACAGGCCGTAGCTGGTGGCCGAGAACAGGTCGGCGAATTCAGCGCGCGACTGCTTGAAGCCGGTGGTGTTGACGTTGGCGACGTTGTTGGCGGTGACACTGAGGTCGGTGTTGGCGGCGTTGATGCCGGACAGCGAGACGTTGAAAGCCATGGTGGACTCCTCGTTGAAGCGGTCTGGGGGCTCAGCTGATGCGGAGCACGTAATCGATCGGGGCGGCGCCCAATCCCTTGAGATTCAGGTACAGCCCGTCGGAACCGACGGTCACGCTTTCCACCGGCGCTTCCACGTACGTGCCGAGCTTGGTCTTCGCCCCGGCGGTGTCGGTGTGGTTGGCCACCAGCGAGTAGTTGCCCGGCGGCAGGCGGTTGCCGCTGCTGTCCTTGCCGTCCCACACGAAGTTGGTCTCACCGGCTGCGGCGGCCTCCACCGTGATCTGGGCCACCTTCAGACCGTTGGCATCGGTGATGTCCACGTTGATCATGCCGGCGCTCGGTGCAGCCACGAGGCCACCGACGGTGCCCTCGCTTTCCAGCACCATCTTCTCCGAAGGCACCAGCACGTCGTGGCCGACCAGCGCGGCGCCGCGCAATACCTGGTCGCTGGCCATCGAGCTCTGGAACCCCTTGACCGTGGTGTTGAGGTCGGTGATGCCCTGCACGGTCGACATCTGTGCCATCTGCGCGACCATCTGCGTGTTGTCCATCGGCTTCAATGGATCCTGGTGCTGCAGCTGCTCGGTCATCAGGCGCAGGAAATCGGCCTGCTCCAACGTGTCTTTCTTTTTGCTGGCGCTGCTGTTGGGCGAGTTCAGGCCCAGCGCGGAGTAGACATCCTGGCTGGACTGGGTGGTGATGGCGGTGCTCATTGGGTTCGTCTCCGGGGCGCGCGTCAGCGGCCCATGGTCAGCGTGGCGAGGGCCAGTTCCTTGGCGGTACCGAGCATTTCCACGCCGGCCTGGTAATTGCGTGAGGTAGAGATCAGGTTGACCATCTGCGCCACCGGATCCACGTCGGCCTGGTAGATGTAGCCGTCGCCGTCGGCCAGCGGATGGCCGGGTTCGTAGCGTTTGATCGGGGCGGCGTCGCTCTGCTGGATCTCCTTGACCTGCACCGAGGTGACATTCGGGTCGGTGCGGCTGGTGACCGCCTGGAAGATCGGCTCCAGCGGCTTGTACACCGCCTCGGGCGAGCCGGCGACCGAATCGGCGTTGGCCAGGTTGGAGGCGATGGTGCTCATGCGCACCGACTGCGCCTGCAGGGCAGACCCGGCGATGTCGAAGATGGGGAGATTGCTCATGGCTTATTGCCCTGTGATCGCGGTGAGCATGGAGCGCACCTTGGATTCGACGAAACTCAGCGAGGCGCGGTATTCCAGCGCGGCGCGGCCGTAGGCGGCACGCTCGGCATCGGGATCGACGGTGTTGCCGTCGAGGTTGGGCTGCACCCCTTCGCGGCTGATCTGGAACGGGTTCAGTCCGTTGCCGATGGCCAGGTGCTGTTCGTTGGTGGTGCTCATCAGGCCGTTGCCGGCCTGCCCCTGGGCACTGCGCAGGGCGGCATCGAAGTCCATGTCCTGGGCCTTGTAGCCCGGGGTGTCAGCATTGCCGAGGTTGCTGGCGATCAGCTTCATGCGCTGCTCGCGCAACGGCATGGCCTGGGCGTGGACACCCAGGTAGTCGGAAATCAGGTTGGACATGGCGCGCTCCCACGGAACAGTGCCGGGAAAGCTGCAAGCGCCGTGCCAAAGCGGCGGCGTTGGGCTGAGGGCGGGGCGGCGGGCAGGCCTGGGCAGGACACGCCGCAAGTACGTCCGTGTAGGCTGCATCGCCGCATCCATGCGGCTCAGCGTCCTGCCCAGGCCTGCCCGCCACCCCGCTTCATTTCAGCGAACGCGGGCACGGTAGTGCCGGGCCACGCTCGGGATGCCGGGGTCAGGCGGCTTGGGCGACCTTGCGCAGGCGGTCCAGGACGAAATCGGCGAGTTCGTGCGGTGAGTACTTGGCGACGAAGGCGTTTGCGCCCACGCGTTCGACCATCGCGTTGTTGAACACGCCCGACAGGGAGGTGTGCAGCAGCACGTACAGGCCGGCCAGTCCCGGGTGGCGCCGGATTTCCGTCGTCAGGGTGTAGCCGTCCATCGCGGGCATCTCGATGTCGGAGATCACCATCGCGTACCGCTGGGCGGGATCTTCACCCGCCGCGTGGATCTGCACTAGGTGGTCCAGTGCCTGCTTGCCATCGGACAGCAGGGTCGCGCCCACGCCGAGCTGGTCCAACACGCTGCGGATCTGCTGCCGGGCGACGCGCGAGTCATCCACCACCAGCACCTGCATCTGCGGACCGTCGGCCGGCATGGCCAGGGCCGGGTCCAGCACCGCTTCGCTGCGGGTACCGGCAATGTCGGCCAGCACGCTTTCCACGTCGATCACCTGGATGAGCTCGCCCTGGAAGCGGGTGACGGCTGTCAGGTAGCTGGATTCGGCGCCCAGTTCCGGCGGCGGGTGGATGTCCTGCACGGCGATGTTGACGATGCGCTCCACCCCGCTGACCAGGAAGCCCTGGATCGAGCGGTTGAACTCGGTGACCACCAGATAGCCGGGGCCATCGGCATTGTCACGCTCGGGGTGACCGATGGCCACGCCCAGGTCCAGCACGGGCACCGAGCGGCCCCGCACATCGGCCACCCCGGAGAACTCGCTGGGCAAGCCGGGCACCTGGAACAGCTCCGGTCGGCGCAGTACTTCCTGCACCTTGAACACATTGACGCCAAAAAGCTGGCGTCCGCCAAGCCGGAACAGCAGCAGCGCCAGGCGGTTGTGGCCAGCCAGGCGGGTACGTTGATCGATGCGGTTGAGCAGGTCATGTGACATGGGAGAGGTATCGGCGCTCGCGGTCCTTACTTGAGTCGTCGTGCGTGCGTGATCTGGCACAGCACTTGCAGCGGGCCTGTCGAACTTTGCCGTGGGGGGTTGCATGCCTACCTTTAAATCACTGTGCTGGCTGCTGGCCCTTGCCAGCGCGCCGGTCGCGGCCGCACCTTCGTGGCAGCCGGTGGACACCATCCGCACTGCAGCGCTGTCTCTGCTGGGCGAGGGGGCGCAAGGCGAGGCCGTGGTGGCCGATGCGCTGCGTTTGCCTGCCTGTGGCCAAGGGCTCACTGCCCAGCCCACCGCCAACACCACCGTGGAAGTCAGCTGCCCGGATGCCGGCGGCTGGCGCCTGTTCGTGCCGGTGAAGGTGCGCCGGGAGCAGACCGTACTGGTGCTGTCGCGCGGTATAGCTGCTGGAGAAACCCTGTCTGCGGCCGATATCGGGACGGCGCAGCGGGACGCCGCGCGGATTGCCGGTGCCGTGCTGGCCGATCCTGCCGCGGCCGTGGGGCGCGTGGCGCGGCGTACGCTGTCGGCCGGCAGCCTGCTGTCCGCGTCGGACCTGGTCGCGCAGCGGCTGGTCCGGCGTGGCGACAACGTAGCGCTGGTGTCACGCCGGGGCTCGGTCGAGGTACGGGTGGTCGGCAAGGCACTCGGTGATGCCGGTGAGAACGAGCGGCTGTCGGTGGAGAACCTGGCCTCCCGCAAGGTGGTACAAGGGACCGTGGCCGCCAACGGCGACGTTTTAGTGACGCGCTGAGAAAGTGCAGAAATCCCCTAAAGATCACGGTCGGGCGGCCGTTATCGATATTGAACGGCAACCCGAGGAGCTCCCATGAGCCAAAAAATCGACGGCACGATGCAGGCAGCGCAGACGCTGCGTGCGGTGGGCCCGACCAGTCGCGCCGGCGTCAGCGCCGATACGCCTGCGCGCCCGATTGAAGCAGCGGACAGCCTCAAGCTGACCGGTGAAGCGACCAACCTGCAGGCGCTCGAGCGTAGCCTGAGCAGTGCCCCGGCCATTGACGCCGAGCGGGTTCAGGCCGTGCGCGAGTCATTGCAGAACGGCAGCTACCGGATCAACCCGGAAGCGATCGCCTCGCGCATGCTTGATCTGGACCAGCAGCTGCAGGGATGAGCACGCTGATGAGCGAGCCGATGCAACGCCTCAGTGACGCGCTGGATGCAGAGCGTCTGGCCTTGGTCGCACATGACGTGCAGGCCCTGATCCGTGCCACCAGCGCCAAGCTGGATGCGTTGCGGACGCTGGACCGTGCACCGCCGATGGGCGAATCCGCGCAGCTGGAAGTCCTGGCTGAGCGCAATCGCGCCAACGGCGTGCTGCTGTCGCGGCGCCGTCGCGAGGTCAACTGGGCCCTGCGCCAGCTGGGCCGCAGCGAAGATGCACCGGCGTATGACAGCAAGGGCCAGTCACAGCAGTTGACCGCGCGCAGGCCGTTGGCCGTCGCCTGATCCGATGCGTGCCGTGCGTGCTGGCGCTGCGCGCAGCGCGGCCGGCAGGTGCGCGCTCGTCGTATAGTGGGGGCCGTTTTCCGTAACGCCGGACGCCCCTGTGCCTGCAGCCGCCTCGAACGCCCCCGTCCCTTTCCCTTCGCCACAGCTGCTGCAGGCCCTGCTTGCGCCGGTACGCGAGGGAATGCTGCTGTTCACCGATGACGATGCGGTGGTACTTGCCAATCCCGCCGTCGATGCACTGCTGGCCGGCAGCGAAACCGGCGAGGGCGGCGCGCCGCAGCGCCTGCGCGCCCTGCTGCCCCCCGATGCCATGGCCGTGGCCCGCAAGGAAGGCCAGTGGAGCGGCAGCCTGGTGATGGGCGAGGGCGTGGTTACGGCCCAGCTGTATCACCACCGCGATCAGGCCATCGGCTATTACCTTGGCCTGTTCCGTCGCATTGAAGGGCAGGAGGACTACGAGCGCGAACTGCAGCAACGGCATGCGGAGCTGCGCCAGGCCTATCTGCGCTTGAACGGGGCGCAGGAAAAACTGCTGCAGTCGGAGAAGATGGCCTCGATCGGGCAGCTGGCGGCCGGCGTGGCGCACGAGATCAACAATCCGATCGGCTATGTCCACTCCAACCTGGGCAGCCTGCAGGAATACCTGCGCAGCCTGTTCACGGTCATCGAGGCATACGAGCGCGCGTTGCGCGCACCGGACCCGAAGACGCTGATCCCGGAGATCGACGACATCCGTCACCGCCTGGACATCGATTTCATCAGCCGCGACCTGCCGCAGCTGATGGCCGAGTCGCGCGAGGGCATCGAGCGGGTTACCCGCATCGTCCGCGATCTGAAGGATTTTTCGTATTCCGGCCGCGATGAGTCGTGGAAGCTGGTGGATCTGCATTCCGGTCTTGAATCGACGATCAACATCATCTGGAACGAGCTGAAGTACAAGGTGGAACTGCACCGCGAGTTCGGCCAGTTGCCGCTGGTGGAGTGCCTGCCCTCCGAGCTCAACCAGGTGTACATGAACCTGCTGCTCAACGCCGGTCACGCAATCGCCGACCGCGGCGTCATTACCGTGCGCACCGGCGTGGACGGCGAGCATGCGTGGGTGGAGTTCGAAGACAGCGGTGGCGGCATTTCGCCCGAGCTGCGCCAGCGGATCTTTGATCCGTTCTTCACCACCAAGCCGGTGGGCAGTGGCACGGGCCTGGGCTTGTCGATTTCCTACAGCATCATCAACAAGCACAACGGCCGCATCGACCTGGACAGCACGCCCGGCGTGGGGTCGACGTTCCGCGTGGTACTGCCGATCAAGCAACCGCGATAACGGGAAGTATGCCGGGCTGCGCCCGGCACCTGCAGAGGCGACAGCGACTGCAACAGCAACTGCAACTGCAAAGGCTGCAGGGCTGTGGGCTGGCGGGGCGGGGTGGATTGGCGGGGGACGGCAAAAGCCGCATCCTGCGGGCCTCGTTTCGTGCCATCCATGGCACTCAACGCCCCCGCCAACCCACCCCGCCCCACCTTCGACAGGTCCATGGCGGCCATGCAACCGTCGGCATGCCGACCGGTCGCGCCGACCCGTGGTCGGCGGAGGGTGGGGAAATGGGGTCTGATGGTTTCCGCCGACCATGGGTCGGCGCTACCGCTTTTCTCTTTTTTCATACGCGGCGGGCGGCCACGGAACCTGTCAGGGGGCCGGGCGGTGGGGCTGGGCGGGGGCGTTGAGTGCCATGGATGGCGCGAAACGAGGCCCGCATGGATGCGGCTCTTGCCGTCCCCCGACCAGCCCCACCGCCCGGCCCCAAGCACGTAGCCTTGAAGCAGCCCGCCGCGAGGGGGTCCCACCCGTTCGACCATCTACCGCAGCAGGCGATCTTCTGCCGTGTCCAGCACATCCGCCGCCGGTGCACCGCCGCCGTTGCCGCGCCGCTGCTCTTCGTAGGTGCGGAACGCCTGGTGGATGTGCTTGCGCAGCTCGTCGTCGTTCCAGGGCTTGGTCAGGAAACGGTAGATCGCGCCGCGGTTGATGGCGTCGGTCACCGTGTTGAGATCGGTGTAGCCGGACAGCACCAGGCGGATCGTGTCCGGGTACAGCATCTTCACCCGACCCAGGAACTCGGTCCCGCTCATGTCACTCATGCGCTGGTCGGACAGGATCACCTGCACGTCGTTGATCGCCAGCAGGTCGAATGCATCACGGACATTGCCGGCTGCCAGGATCCGATACCCGTCGCGGCGGAACAACCGCACCAGGGAGCGCAGCACGTTCTCTTCATCGTCCAGCAGCAGCAGCGTGCGGTCCGGGCGCGTCTCGGCGAAGGCTTCCGGACGCAGGTAGCGACGGCGCAGGGTCATGCCTGCCGCATCGGCTGACATCGGCTCACCGAACAGATACCCCTGGAACACGTCGCAGTC
Source organism: Stenotrophomonas sp. 169 (assembly GCF_014621775.1). Lineage (NCBI taxonomy): Bacteria > Pseudomonadati > Pseudomonadota > Gammaproteobacteria > Lysobacterales > Lysobacteraceae > Stenotrophomonas > Stenotrophomonas sp. 169. The sequence goes on along the minus strand of NZ_CP061204.1, from coordinate 2,276,664 downwards.
GTTGCGGCGCAGGAAACCCAGCTGTGCCTGCGACTCGACGCCGTTGGCGATCACCGTCATGCCCAGTTGGTGGCCCATGGCGATGATGGCGCGGGCGATGGCGGCCTCGCGGTTGCCGGCCGGCGCACTCTTGATGAAGCTGCGGTCGATCTTCAGCTTGTCCACCGGATAGCGCACCAGTGCACTCAGGCTGGAATCGCCGGTGCCGAAATTGTCCAGGCTCAGGCTGATGCCTTCGTTGCGCAGGTTGACCAGCGTTTCGTGGACGAAATTCACGTTGTTGGTCAGCGCGCTTTCGTTGATTTCCAGCGTCAGCATCGGTGCGGGAACGCCGGCAGCCTGCATCAGTCCCATCACCTCGGTGAAGAAATTGGGACGCAACAGCTGCAGGGTGGAGACATTGACGGCGATGGTGAAATCATCGAAGCCCTGGTCGCGCCACAGCTTGGCCTGCTTCAGGGCGCCCTCCAGCACCCAGGTGCCGATCTGCACGATGATGCCCAGCCGCTCGGCCGTGCGCATGAACCGCTCGGGCACCAGCATGCCCAATGTCGGCGACTGCCAGCGCAGCAGCGCCTCCATGCCCACCACATGGCCATCGCGCGAGCTGACCAGCGGCTGGTACCGCAACTTCAACTCGCCATTGGGAATGGCGTCGATGATCTGTCGCGCGATGATGCTCTCGCTGTGCGCGCTCGGCGGCGTGTCGAGGGCATGGATGCGCACGGCATTACCGCCTTCGCGGGCGGCCTGGTAAAGCGCATCCTCGGCGTGGTCGAGCAGACGCGATGCGTTGCTTGCGTGCTCCGGACACAGGCTCACGCCGACCTTGCCGGTCATGAACAAGGTGTACGGCAGCACCGACAGCGGAAGCTCGAGCTGCTGGCGCAGCTCCTCGGCCAGGTCTTCGGCCAGCGGCACGTCAGGAGTGCGCGGCACCGCCACCAGGAACTCGTCGCTGCCATGCCGCCACAGCTTTCCACGGCCGCGCAGCCACAGCTTCAGACGCTGGGCCACAAGCACCAGAGCCTGGTCGCCGACTTCGGCGCTCATGTTCTCGTTGACCGACGCGAAGTGGTCGATGTCCACGTGCATCAACAGCAGCGGCACGCCGCCGCCGGCCGCCTCGGTGACCATCGCCTGCAGCTCCGGATTACCGGCACCCAGGCGATCCGGTGCGTCGTCGATGCTGACCTGGGGCAGGGAGTTGTTCCACATTACGGAAGGTGTTCCAAGGCGTGCGTCGAGCGGGTGTCGACGCGATAGGGAAGATGCAGTTCGATCAGGGTACCTTCGCCGGGCGCGGATTGAATGCGCAACTGGCCGCCGACGCTCTGCGCCCGCTCGCGCATGACGATCAGCCCTAGCCCGCGCGGGCCGTGGGGATCAAATCCTTCGCCATCGTCGCGGACCTGCAGGTGCAGGCGGCCCTGGCCGATGTCACGCAGGTGCAACATCACCTGGCTGGCGCGCGCATGGCGCAGCGCATTGGTCAGGCTTTCCTGGGCGATGCGGAAGCAGGCCTGCTCGATGGCGTTGTCCGGCCGCTCGGGCAGGGTATCGATGTGCGCCAGCAGTTCGGTCTGCGACGCGCGGAACAACACCCCGGCCTGCCAGCGCAGCGCGGCCTCCAGCCCCAGCGCATCCAGCTGCGGCGGGCGTAGCAGCATGGACAGGTCGCGCAGCTTGCCCACCGTGCTGTCGGCCAGACCGACGATCTGCTGCAGGTCTTCCCGGCGCCGTGCGCCATCTTCTTCGTCCAGTGCAGCCCAAGCCGACAGCTTGATCGCGGTGATGGCCTGGCCGATGTCATCGTGCAGGTCGCGCGATATGGCCCGGCGCTCGTCCTCCTGCAGCGAGAACAGGCGCCCGGCCATCGCGTGCAGCTCACGGTTGCTGTTTTCCAGGGCGATGCGCGTGCGCTCGGTGTCGCTCAGGTCGCGCACGATCAGCAAGCGGCAGTCGCGTCCGCCGTAGCGCACTTCGCCAACGGACAGCCCGGCCTGGAAACCAGACCCGTCCACGCGCTGCATGCTGCTGACGATGGCATGGCCGGCGGTGTCCTCGGGCACCCGCTCCCGCAGCAGCGCGCGCACCGAGGACAGTCCCGATTCGGCCACCAGTGCCTGCAGCGGTTCGCCCAGCAGCGTATGGCCGTCATAGCCGAACAGCCGCACCGCAAACGCATTGGCGTACAGCACATGTTCATCGGACAGGATCACCACGCCATCGGGCAGCACCCGCACCAGCTCGCGGAACTGTTCTTCGCGCTCGCGCAGCAGGCGCCGGGACTGCTCGCGTTCGGTCACATCCTGCAGCGTGCCGAGCACCCGGGGGCGGCCCGCATCGTCCAGGCCACTCTCGGCACGCAGGTGGGTCATCAATGGCCGGCCATCCATGCCGAGCAGCGGCAGCAGCACATCGACGTGCACCGGCTCGCCCGAGCTCATCCCCGCCAGCAGCTGTTCGGTCATCGCCGCAGTAGCGGCGTCGGCCGGCACCAGCAGTTCATCGAAGCGGTGCCACGTGCGGGCCTGTGGCGGGCGCCGCCCCAGCAGCAGGTAGACCTGCCGCGAAAAGCTGGCCAGCCCGGTGGCCGGATCGAGCTGCCACGCGCCGATGCGCGCCAGCTCGTGTGCTTCTTCGACCCGCGCCAGCGCCTGGTCCCGTCGTGCCAGGGCTTCATCTTCAGCGGTACGGTCGATGACGATCAGCAGGCGGGCAGGGCGCTCGTCGACATCGATGGCATTGCTGCGCAGCTCCATCTGCCGCACCGTGCCGTCCCGCAACTGCAGCGCCGATCGCAGCACGCAGGTCTGCTCGGGGTGCTCGCGCAACTGCTCCAGCTTTGCATCCAGCTGCGCTTCGGCGCCGGGCGGCCACAGGCAGCCGATCGGCTGGCCGAGCAGCTGCTCGCGTTCCCAGCCGAACAGCGTGCAGGCGGACGGATTGGCGTCCAGGATCCGTGCCGTCTGCAGGTCATAGATGAGCACCGGGCCGGGGTTGCCGACGAAGGCCTGGCGATGTCGCTTGTCCGATGCGGCCAGCCGGGTGGTGACCTGCAGCAGGTTCGCGCCGAACGGGCGCAGCAGCAGGTAGAGCAGGGTGGCGCTGGCGAAGATGAAGAACAGGCCTTTCGCGGTCTGCAGCCATGCGGCCTGGCGCGGGTCGGCGACGATGGCGTAGACCGCCGCGTCGCTGCTGGCCACCCAGGCGATCGCCAGCAGCAGGTAGACCAGCACCACGCGTCGACGTTCACGTCGCAGGGCATCGCCCAAGCCGCTGGACGGGGTGGCCATGGGGGTGTCGCCGTTGGGTTGCAGGGGCATGGCAGCTCGGGACCTGGGCGCAGGGCACGCGTGGGCGACGACGGACCCCATCTTAACGCGGCCCGGACATCGGTACGGGCCACCGCTGGCTCAATTATCGCCGCAGTCGGCCGCTAACGATTTCGTGCCCGGATATCGGGAGGGTGATCGGAGCAAGTGCGTGGATCAAGGGATCATTGCCAGCCTGTTGCAGCACCCGCTCGCCTCGGCGCTGGTCATCCTGGATCGGCAGGGCCATCCGCTCGCGGCCAATCCGGTGGCGCGCGAACACGGCCTGCCTGCGGCGGTCACCGCCTACCAGCCCATGCTTGAAGACATCCGCTTGCTGGCAGCCGATGGGGGCATCATCCCCTGCAGCCTGCCCGGCGGGCCCGGTGGCCGCCATGACGGCTGGATGCGCGCCGTGCATGACGGCGATGGGCACCTGCTCGCCTTTACCCTCAGCATCCCCCGGCCCTCCGGCAGCCAGGCCGGCGATCGCTGGGAGCTTGCCCTGGAGAGTGCCGGACACGGGCTGTGGGACTGGGACGTCGCCAGCGACCGGATGCTGCGCTCGCCTTATGGCGAGGCGTCGGGCGCGGGCGAGCTGCAGGAAGGCGCCAGCGCGTTGATGGACCGTGTCCACCCTGAAGACTGCGCCCATGTCCGCGCCGCCATCCAGCGGCACCTGCGCGGCGAAGATGCGCAATACAGCGCCGAGTTCCGCTTCCGCCAGCCGGGCCGCCCGTGGCGCTGGGTGCTGGACCGGGGCCGGGTGGTCAGCCGGACCGCGGACGGCCAGGCGCTGCGCATGGTGGGCACGCATACCGACATCGAGCCGCAGAAACAGCTGGAAACGGTTCTGCAGGACCAGCAGGTCCACCTGCGGGAAGCGCAGCGCATCGCCAGCATGGGCAGCTGGTCCTGGGATCCGCTCAGCCGGCGGTTCTGGTGGTCGGCGGAGCTGCAGGCGCTGCTGGGTGTCAGTGCCGGCCAACCCGCCAGCCTGCGCGGCTGGCTGCGTCGGTTGCAGCCGCGCTCCCGCGGCGCGCTGCGCATGGCATGGCGGCGCCTGTGGCGCGACGGCCATCCGGCAAGCGTGGAGCTCGAGCTGGCGGCCCGTGAGACATCGGCGGCAATGCAGCTGCGGCTGTGGATGCAGCCCCTGCAGGCCGCCGACGGCCTGGTCCAGCGCGTGCTGGGCCAAGTGCAGAACATCAGCGAACAGCACCAGACCGATGCCCTTATCCGCTGGCGCACCGAGCTGCTGAACCGCGTTTCCGCCCTGGGCCGGATCGGCGGTTGCGAGATCGAAGTTGAAACCCGCCAGATGCAGTGGACCGAGGAGTGCTACCGCATCCATGGGCTGCGCAAGGAGCCGATCAGCCTGGAACAGGCGATGGCGCTGTATACCGATGACTCCCGCGCTGCCTTCGCGGCGGTGCTCGACCGCATTGGTGCCGGCGGCCTGCCTGAGCAGCTGGACCTGTGCTTCTATCGCCAGTCCGGGATGCGCGTCTGGGTGCAGGTGCTGGTCGAGATGGACCGGCGTGATGGCTTGCCGGCGCGATTTGTCGTGCTGTTCCGGGACATCACCCGCGAACGCGAAGCCAACGAGCGCATCGAGCTGCTGGCGCACTACGACCTGCTGACCGGCCTGCCGAACAGGATGCTGCTGCGCGAGCAGACCGCCGATGCCATCGAAGAAGCGCGCGATCGCGGCACGCCGCTGGCGATGCTGTTCATCGACCTCGACGGCTTCAAGACGATCAACGACAGCTTCGGCCACGCGACCGGCGATACCCTGCTGAAAGCCGCGGCGAGCCGTCTCCACCAGGGGCTGCGCAACAGTGACCTGTTCGGGCGTTTCAGCGGCGATGAGTTCATTGTCGTACTGCGCGACCTGGCCGAGGCGGAGGATGCCGGGCACGTTGCACGCAAGCTGATTGCCTCGCTGGCCGAGCCGCTGCACCGCGGGCAGGACCTGTTGAAGGTGGGCGCGAGCATTGGCATCGCGATGCTGGAAAGCGGTCGAGACGACTTTGAATCCCTGCTGCGCGCGGCCGATGCGGCCATGCATGCGGCAAAGGAAGCGGGACGCAATACCTACCAGTACTACAGCCAGGACGCGCTGGCACGCATCCAGCGCCGCCTGGACATCGAGCACGCCCTGCACGGTGCCATCGAGCGCGAAGAGTTCAGCCTGGTCTACCAGCCGCTGATGCATGCCGATGCCGAGCAGCCGCCCGCGATCGAGGCGTTGCTGCGCTGGCACCGGCCGGGCCTGGGCTACTGCAGCCCGGCCGAGTTCATTCCCATCGCCGAAAAGTGCGGTGAGATCGTCCGGATAGGTGATTGGGTGCTCAACGAGGCCTGTCGGCAGGCCTCGGCCTGGGACCGCGCCGGGCTGGTCTTTGATCGCATCGCGGTCAATGTGTCGGCGGTCCAGCTGCGCGAGCGCGGCTTCGCTGAGCGGGTCATCGAGGTCTGCCACGCGCAGGGCCTGTCACCCACACGGCTTGAGCTGGAGCTGACCGAGTCCGCCTTGATCCGTGACACGGAGATCCTGCGCCACTGCTTCGATGTCTTCGAGCGCCACAGCGTGCCGTTGGCGGTCGATGACTTCGGTACCGGTTTTTCCAACCTGCATTACCTCAACCGGTTCCCGGTGGGGCGGCTGAAGATCGACCGCAGCTTCGTGCAGGGAATGCTGGCCGATGCCGGCACGGCCGAGGTCACCCAGGCCATCGTCCATCTCGGCCACGCGCTGGGGATGAAAGTGGTGGCCGAAGGGGTCGAGACTGCGCAGGAAGACGCCATGCTGCGTCGCCAAGGCTGCGATGAGATACAGGGTTATCTGTACTCGCGCCCGTTGGTGCCGCGCGAGCTGGCGCAATGGCTGCGGCAGCCGCGTGATGCCGCCCATCGAGGCGTGGCGGCGGTTGTCGTCTGATCATCTGGTAGCGCCGAACCACGCTCGGCGGAAAGCCAGGGCGCCGCGCGGTGCGCTCGCCGAGCACGGCTCGGCGCTACAGATCCGCAGCGTCGACGCCGACATCCCCGCGGAGGCGGGGGCGCGCTGATGCCGTTGTAGCGCCGAGCCGCGCTCGGCGGAAAGCCAGGGCACCGCGCGGTGCGCTCGCCGAGCACGGCTCGGCGCTACAGATCCGCAGCGTCGACGCCGAAATCCCCGCGAAGGCGGGGGCGTCCTGATGCGCTGGTAGCGCCGAGCCACGCTCGGCGGAGGGCCAGGGCGCCGCGCGGTGCGCTCGCCGAGCACGGCTCGGCGCTACATATCCGCAGCGGCCTCGTGGACATCCCCGCGGAGGCGAGGGCGCCCTGATGCCGTTGTAGCGCCGAGCCACGCTCGGCGGAGGATCAAGGCGCCGCGCGGTGCGCTCGCCGAGCACGGCTCGGCGCTACAGATCCGCAGCGATTACATCGAAATTCCCGCGAAGGCGAGGGCGCGCTGATGCCGTTGTAGCGCCGAGCCACGCTCGGCGGAAAGCCAGGGCGCCGCGCGGTGCGCTCGCCGAGCACGGCTCGGCACTACAGATCCGCAGCGTCCAGCCCCAGATCCCACGCTACGCTCGCATGCTCCGGGCAGGGCGGTGGCGCTGCCGGCTGGGCTGCGGCGCGCAGGGCCAGCAGGGCAAGCTCGGCCCGTGCCAGTTGCTCCAGCTGTTGCAGCTGCTCGCGTGCCGACGTGCGTGCCGCAGGGGGAGGCGGGCATGCAAAGGCCCCGGCAGTGCCGGGGCCTTCTTCACGCGCTTCTGCGACAGCCTGCATGCCGGGTCAGAACAGTTCGACGGTTCCAGCACCCATGCTCTGCTGGGTGACCGGCTTGTGCGGCGGTCGCTCCCATTCGTTGCGCATGTCGCGCAGCCGGTTGCCGGTGCGCTGCAGCGCGGTCGCCACTTCTTCGTCCGCCGCGCCACCGTGACGGTGCAGCAGTTCCTGCAGCGCCAGTGCTTCGCGGTTGATCGCGGTCAGTCGGTCCAAGTGAACGTGCACGCCGCCCAGGGCCTGGGTCGCGATGTCTTCGAACTGCAGGGCACGCACCGCTTCCGCGACGCTGCCGTCGATGGCGCGCGCACAGTCAGACACTTCGCGCATGCCGTCGCCCAGCGAGGCATTGATCTGCGCCACGTTGTCGACCATGGACGCGGCTTCGATGCGTGCATCGCGGGAGCGGTCCATGTCGCGCGAGGCCATGTGAGACACGGTTTCGCGCACCTTGGCGATGGCATCCTTCGAGCTGTGCGCCAGCTTGCGGATCTGCTCGTTGAAGGTGGTGGAGCGCTCGGACAGGTTGCGGACCTCGTCGGCTACCACGGCAAAGCCACGTCCGGCTTCGCCCGCACGGGCCGCTTCGATGGCCGCATTCAAGGCGAGCAGGTTGGTCTGGTCGGCGATGGACTTGACGTCTTCCAGCAGCGCGAAGATGCCATCCAGGTGCTGCGCCATCTGATCGATGTGCTGCACGGTGGTGCTGCTCTGGCCGCTGACCTGTTCCAGCGCCTCCACCAGTTGTTCCATCTGGTGGCTGGCGTGCTGTGCAAAGCGCGCCACGTCCAGCCCGGCCGAACCGTCTTCACCGGTGCGGTCGACGATGCGGGCGAGGGCCTGGTTCTGCTGGCGCGACTTGCGGTTCATCGCTTCGAAGCTGCCGCCCAGGCCGGATACCGCCTGGCGGATCAAGTCGCGGGCACGCTCGACTTCGCTGCGCGAGCCTTCGATTTCGTTGCCGACGAAGCTGCGCAGTTCGGTCAGCAGCTGGTCCTGCTCACGCAGGACGCGATCCTGCTCCGGCGAGCGGTGCAGCGTGCTGCGGCTGCTCCACCAGGCAAACCCGAGCCAGCTGAGGGTCATCGTGGAAAGGATCGCCCAGCGCAGGGCCGCAGGCCACTCCAGTGCGAAGGCGAGGGGGAGCAGCAGGGTCAGCGCCAGCGGAGCAGCCAGGCGAATGATGGTGCGAGAGGACATGGACGTTCCCGGGAGAGTCACGAATGCAGTATCGGCCGTACCCCGGTTCTCTTTAACGCCGATGTGCGTCGTCGTATGCTTTTTTCGCACCAGCTGATCACGGCCGTGGTGGCACAGGCATCGCGGTAGAGCCGGCTTCAGCCGGCTGGGTGCATAGATGGGTAGAGCCGGCTTCAGCCGGCTGGGTGAGGGACAGCCGACTGAAGTCGGCTCTACCCGTCGGCTCTACAACCCGTCGGCGTTAGCGGAGGGCACGATCCACTGCCTCGAGCATCGCCTTGCGGGCGAACAGGAAATCCCAGTAGCTGCCGCCCAGCTGGCGCCACAGTACCGCCGAGCGCACGGCGGCCAGCAGCAGTGCGCGGATCTCCGCCACCACGCCGGCCTGGCCGAGGTAATGCGGATTGCCCTGCACCATCACCCGGGGCTTCAGGTGGCTGATGGTGTCTGCATAGACGCCGCCCAGCGTGGCCAGCACGTCGGGGTGACCGCTGTCGCCCAGTTCACGGCCTTGGCGGCTGGCGCGCTCGATGCCGGCGGTCACCTTGTCGATGGTGTCCGACTCGCTGACGAAGCGGCGCTCCAGCTGCAGTACAGCCAGTGCCAGCTTGGGCAGGATCGGGTCCTGGCCCTGGTTGCGGAAATAGTTGTGCAGCAGGCGCAGGCCGGGCTTGAGTGCCTCGCGGTCACCGTAGACGTCCTGCGGCGAGCCCGCATCGATGCGGAACACGCTGTCCATGGCCGTGCGCACGGCGGCGGCATCGGAATGGCCGGTATCGGCGATGCGGCGGACCTGCTGCAGGGCCTGGGCGATGCCAGCCAGGGCGAGGACGCGGTCGTCGACAGTAAAACTCATTCAGCAATTACCTTGAAAGGAGAAGAAGTAGGGCGCAGGCGCTGTTCCAGCGGTGCGTCGGTGGCTGCGATCACAGCGCCACCCAGGCAGACCTCGCCGTCGTACAGCACCAGCGACTGGCCGGGCGTCACCGCACGCTGGGGTCGTGGGAACGTGACCAGCAGGGTGCCATCATCGCGCACGTTGACGGTGCAGTCTTCATCGGGCTGCCGATAGCGCGTCTGCGCGGTGCAGGTGAAGCGGCGCGCCGGCGGTGCGCCGGCTATCCAGTGCGCCGTCTCGCTGACCAGCACGGTGGACATCAGCCACGGGCTTTCCCGGTCCTGGTCGACATACAGGGTATTGGTGTCCACATCCTTGCCCACCACGTACCACGGTGCCGCAGGTCGGCCGCGTACGCCGCCGATGTTCAGGCCTTCGCGCTGGCCCAGGGTGAAATAGAAGACGCCGGGATGCTCGGCGATCTCCACGCCGTCGGGGTCGACGATGCGGCCCGTGCGCGCCGGCAGGTACTGGCCAAGGAAGTCGCGGAAGTCGCGCTCGCCGATGAAGCAGATGCCGGTGGAATCTTTCTTCGCGTGGGTGGGCAGCCCGGCATCGCGCGCCATGCGGCGCAGATCGCTCTTGTTGAGGTCGCCGATCGGGAACACCGTGGCCGACAGTTGCGCCTGTCCCAGCTGATGCAGGAAGTAACTCTGGTCCTTGGACCGGTCCGCCCCGCGCAGCAGGTGCCATTGGCTGCCCTGCTGGGCGATGCGCGCGTAATGGCCGGTGGCGATGCGCTCGGCGCCCAGTTCCCGCGCGGCATCCAGGAAGTGCTTGAACTTGACCTCGCGGTTGCACAGCACGTCGGGATTGGGGGTGCGCCCGGCTGCGTACTCGGCCAGGAAGTGTGCGAACACCTCCTTCCAATAGGCGGCAGAGAAGTCGCGGAAGTGAAACGGGATGCCCAACAGGCCGCAGACCGCCACCGCATCGCGGCGGTCGTCCTCGGCGCGGCATTCGCCGCTGCCATCCTCGGCCCAGTTCTGCATGAAGAGCCCGGCCACCGGCTCGCCCTGCTGGACCAGACGCCAGGCCGCGACCGATGAATCGACGCCGCCGGAGACGCCCACCATGACCCTCGGCGTGCTCATGCGCCCAGCTCCTTCACCGACTGCAACGGGTAGCACTGGCCGCCCAGATAGTCAGCCAGCACCTGCCAGACCAGCGGGCTGCGCCAGCGGGCCTGCTCGCCCTGCAGCTCCGCCGGGCTGAGCCACAGCGCTCGCTCGATCCCCTCGTCAAGCGGCTCATCCGCGTGGTGCTGCAGGGGCCGTGCGGCATAGCAGAAGCGCAGGAAGGCGGTGCCGTCGGGTGCTGTCCACTGGTAGCAGCCGACGAACCCGGTCAGCTCGACATCCCAGCCGGTTTCTTCGCGTGTTTCGCGCAGGGCGGCGCTGGCCAGCGACTCCTCGGGTTCGAGGTGGCCAGCGGGCTGATTCAGTACCAGGCGTCCTTCGATGCGTTCCTCCACCAGCAGCACGAGGCCCTGGTCGACGACGACCGTGGCCACGGTGACCCGGGGTGCCCAGCGCTGCGCGATACCGTTCACTTCAGAGTTCGTCCTGCTGGGTCAGTTCCAGTTCAATGGCATCGGCGGTGCGGCTGGCCGCGTCGATGGCATCACTGAGTGCCTCGGCCGAGGCGGCGGCATCGAGCTTCACCACGAACATCGCCACCTTCTGCTGCTTCACCCAGCCGCCCATTTTGGCGTCCTGGGAATCTTCCAGCAGTCGGTTCGCCACCGCCGCCGGGAACGCGTCGGTGCTGGAGTGATAGCCCGGCGACCACACTTCCCGCACCTGCTGGCTGCCGAACTCCTCAACCGTCGAACGGACATAGACCAGCTGGGTGCGATCACCTTCCACGTCGAAGACCATACGGTAATCGCCGTCGTCGTCGATCTCATAGGTGTAACCCAGCTTCTCCAGATGGCGGGCCACCGCCTTGTCGGCTTCCTGGGCAGTGGCCGGGGCACACGTGAACAGGGCCAGCAGGGCAGTGAGGGGAAGTGTCCGTTTCATGGGAATCCTGTGAAGGTGGTGCGGCGGAATGCGGCAGATTGTGAAGCCGACTGTGTTTGTCGTCCAATCCGCCGGGGTCAGCCACTATAATAAGCGGATGCCTCGCGAGACTTCCCACGAATCCCATTCCGACCACGGCGTGCTGCTTGAACCAGCGCGGCCTGAGGTCGTGCCGCCGCCGTTCTACCAGGTGATGCTGTTGAACGATGACTACACCCCGATGGATTTCGTGGTGGACGTCCTGCAGCAGTTCTTCAGCCTGGACCTGGACCGGGCCACGCAGGTGATGCTCCATGTGCACACCCGTGGCCGCGGCATCTGCGGTGTATTTACCCGCGAAGTGGCTGAAACCAAGGTCGCCCAGGTCAACGAGTACGCACGGATGAACCAGCATCCGCTGCTGTGCACGATGGAAAAGGCCTGACGCCCAGCGGGTCATCGGCCGCCTCCGCAGCGCCCCGGATGGGTTGCTGCGTTCCATGGGCAGCGCCGCAGCCGGCCTCCCCGGTCCAGGCCGGCCCCTTGCGTCCATCGCTCGTTTCCGCCTGTCCGGGCCGCGCCGGGCCTGTTCCTGCGCGCGTTTGCGCATGACGGGGCGCACGCAGGGCGGGTTCGTTGTAGCGTATGGTCAAGTCGTGCTGACGGAGCGCATGCGCCCACGCTAACGCCGTATGAACGTGGGGTTCCGCTAGGGTGATGGAAAACGTGTGGTCAGGCCGCATATTGTCTTCAACTGCCGCCGGAGTAGAGCATGTTCAGCAAAGACCTCGAACACACCATTGGCCAGTGCTACAAGCGAGCACGGGAAGCGCGGCATGAATTCATGACCGTCGAGCACCTGCTTCTGGCGCTGCTCGACAATCCATCCGCCCAGGCCGTATTGAAGGCCTGCGGTGCGGATGCAGAGCGCTTGCGCCAGGAGCTGGAGCAGGCCATCGAGGCCTCGGTCTCGCGCCTGGCCGAAGACGATGGGCGCGACACCCAGCCCACGCTGGGCTTCCAGCGGGTGCTGCAGCGCGCCGTCTACCATGTGCAGTCCTCGGGCAAGAAGGAAGTGACCGGCGCCAATGTGCTGGTCGCCATCTTCGGCGAAAAGGATTCGCACGCGGTCTACTACCTCAACCAGCAGGATGTGACCCGTCTGGACGTGGTGAACTACCTGTCCCACGGCATCGCCAAGCTGGGCGAAGACGGTGAGTCGTCCTCGCCGGCCGATCCCGAGGGTCGGCCCGAGGCGGGCGAAGGGGAGGGCAAGGGCGATGCGCTTGCCGAGTTCGCCAGCAACCTCAACGAGCAGGCTCGCAACGGCCGCATCGATCCGCTGGTCGGCCGTGCCGATGAAATCGAGCGCACGATCCAGGTGCTGTGCCGTCGACGCAAGAACAACCCGCTCTACGTGGGTGAGGCCGGCGTGGGCAAGACCGCGATCGCTGAAGGCCTGGCGCGCCGGATCGTCGAAGGCTCGGTGCCGGAGGTGCTGGCCGATGCGGTCATCTACTCCCTGGACCTCGGCGCGCTGGTGGCGGGCACCAAGTACCGCGGCGACTTCGAAAAGCGCCTCAAGGGCGTGCTCAGTGCCCTGAAGAAGGTGCCCAATGCCGTCCTGTTCATCGACGAGATCCACACCATCATCGGTGCCGGTTCGGCGTCCGGTGGCACGATGGATGCCTCCAACCTGATCAAGCCGGCGCTGTCGTCGGGCGAGCTGCGCTGCATCGGTTCCACCACGTTCCAGGAATACCGCGGCATCTTCGAGAAGGATCGTGCGCTGGCGCGTCGCTTCCAGAAGATCGACATCGTCGAGCCGACCGTGGGCGAAACCTACGAGATCCTGCAGGGCCTGAAGCCGAAGTATGAAGCGCACCACGGCGTGACCTACGCCGACGATGCGCTGCAGGCCGCCGTCGACCTGTCGGTGAAGCACATCGGTGACCGTCTGCTGCCGGACAAGGCCATCGACGTGATCGACGAGGCCGGTGCCCGCCAGCGCCTGTTGCCGGAAGGGCAGCGCAAGGAGCTGATCGACATCGAGGAAATCGAAGCGATCGTGGCCAAGATGGCGCGTATTCCGGCCAAGCAGGTCAGCGCCACGGACAAGGACGTGCTGAGGCACCTGGAGCGCAACCTGAAGATGGTGATCTTCGGCCAGGACCCGGCCATCGAGACCCTGTCGTCGGCGATCAAGCTGGCCCGCTCCGGCCTGGCCAATCCCGAAAAGCCGATCGGCAACTTCCTGTTCGCCGGTCCGACCGGTGTCGGCAAGACCGAGGTGACCAAGCAGCTGGCGCTGCAGCTGGGCATCGAGCTGGTCCGTTTCGACATGTCCGAGTACATGGAAGGTCATTCGATCAGTCGCCTGATCGGTGCGCCTCCGGGCTATGTCGGCTTCGACCAGGGCGGCCTGCTGACCGAGAAGATCGTCAAGACGCCACACTGCGTGCTGCTGCTCGACGAAATCGAAAAGGCGCATCCGGACATCTTCAACATCCTGCTGCAGGTCATGGACCGGGGCGTGTTGACCGATACGAACGGGCGCGAAGCGAACTTCAAGAACGTGGTGCTGGTGATGACCACCAACGCCGGCGCCACCCAGGCGTCGCGACGCTCGATCGGCTTCACCAAGCAGGACCATGCCACCGATGCGATGGAGGCCATCCGCCGCAGCTTCACGCCGGAGTTCCGCAACCGGATTGATGCAGTGGTGCAGTTCCAGGCGCTGGGCTTCGAGCACATCCTGCGTGTGGTGGACAAGTTCCTGATCGAGCTGGAGATGCTGCTGCAGGAAAAGCACGTCAGCCTGTCGGCCACACCGACCGCGCGCGACTGGCTCGCCCAGCATGGCTTCGATCCATTGATGGGTGCGCGTCCGATGGCGCGCGTCATCCAGGACAAGGTGAAGCGTCCACTGGCCGACGAGCTGCTGTTTGGCAAGCTGGTCAATGGGGGCAGGGTCACCATCGATGTGCGCGACAACGAGTTGGTGGTGGAGGCGTTTGCCGAGCCGGAGCGGTTGTTGCCTGCTACGGTGTGACGGGTGCGATGACGGTGAATCACGGCGCAGGAGTGGCTTGGCTACTCCTGCGCCGTTTCTGTTTCAGATTCCGATCAAGGACACAATCCGATCAGTGACGAGCTGGTGGAAGCGAGTGCCTACCCTTCGTGCATCGGGGGATAGCTTCGACACATCATGCTTGACGTGGAAATACTGTGTCTCGTTGGCAACCATCGTCGTCTGGAAGTAGACGGCATCCACGGCCCGGCTCAGTTCCCGCACCGTCGGGCCGCCGATGTTGTCCGTCGCGCAGGGCATCGTGTCCACTGCATTATCTACGTCCGAGCTGATGAAGAGGTAGCGGTCTACCTGGTCCCACAGGTCGCACGCATCGATCACACGCTTTGCAGCAGCGTCAATGCGGTCGGCCATTGCATCTGTGTCGAGCAGAATGCTTCCGGCATGGTCGATGATGTCCTGGTTGCTGTCGTCCCCCGGAATGCTGGCGTCCACGCGCATGCCGCGCTGTGCGAGCGCCACGTAGGGCCATCCCGGGGTGCCCGGGGCGGGCGGCTTTCCGCCTATGCTGGGGAACCGTTCCGGATGAAAGGGGCGATCGAGGGCCAGCGCGTATGCCACGTCGCCCAGGCAGGCGGGGGCGACCAGTGCGCGATCGATCCCTTTCCGCTGCCGCGCGTCGATGCAGGCGGCCACCTGTTCGCCGATATACCGGCCGTCGGTGCGCTTCACCGCTGGGGTTGTGCGCGCCATGGGGGCGGCGCTGACTGCATTGCCCACTGCCAGCAGGCCCATCAGGGCCGCCGCCGGATTCCGCAGCAGTGCGCGACGCAGGGTATCTGCAGTCGTCGCCGCCGACACCACGCCATCCAGCAGGCCATTGCCGATCCATCGCAGGGTGGCCGCCAACCCCGGCCTTGCGGGTTCAGATGTGGGCGTGTTGCCCGGCGTTGGCAGCGTGCGGGCTGCGTCCACAGTGGCGATGGAGGGCATACAGGCGGGATCCTTCGAACGGGAAGGTCACTGTGCCTCCGCACCAGCATCCACGGCTTGCATATTCCACGCACGCCAAAAGGCCAACTCGGTGGCTGGCCTTTCTTGTCGACGCAGATGCGCCGGACCGCTTACTTCATGCGGTAGGTGATACGGCCCTTGGTCAGGTCGTACGGAGTCATTTCAACCTTGACCCGGTCACCAGTCAGAATGCGGATGTAGTTCTTGCGCATGCGGCCGGAGATATGGGCAATGATTTCATGACCATTTTCCAGGCGGACACGGAACGTCGTGTTCGGCAGCGTCTCGCTGACGGTGCCTTCGAACTCGATGGAGTCGTCTTTCGACATGTAATCCTGTGCGGTTCAGAGAGCGGCCACGGGGGCCTAAGCCGCAGCATTTTACGCACATGTCGGCGGTTTTGCAAAGATTGCGTTAACCGACAGCAGCGTGGGTATCGAGACCGGTGCTGACGCGGGAACCACCGCCGTCGCTCAGTCGTGGCCGAGCATATCGGAGACAGCCACTGAGCCCATGGTGTGGGCCCAGCTTTCGTGCTGCCCGGGCCGCTGCACGGCCTCACGCACATGGGCGAGGAACCGGTCACGTGGCCAGTGTTCGGCGCCCATGCGCAGCAGGTGGGGATTCTCCACCTGTGCATCAAGGACGGCCACGCCTTGACGGCGCAGCAGCGTCGCCAGCGCCCACAACGCCACCTTCGAGCCGCCACTGACGGCGCTGAACATGCTTTCGCCGAAGAACATCTGTCCGATGCCGATCCCGTAGATTCCGCCAACGAGCGTGTCGCCTTGCCACACCTCTACCGAATGCGCGAAACCAAGCCGGTGCAGGTCGACGTACGCCTTCACCATCGGCTCGCTGATCCAGGTGCCCTCCTGGCCGGGGCGGGGCGCTTGGGCACAGGCCCGCATCACTTGTTCGAAGGCGGTGTCGGCGGTGACCCTCCATTCCAGGTGCCGCAGTTGGCGGACAAACCGGCGCGACAGGTGGACCCGGTCCGTCTGGAAGACCATGCGCGGATCGGGCGACCACCACAGCAGCGGCTCGTCGCCGCTGAACCACGGAAAGATGCCGCCGGCATAGGCATTGAGCAGGCGGACCGGCTGCAGGTCTCCGCCGATGGCCAGCAGGCCAGCGGGCTGTTCGAGCGCCGTCTCGGCAGGGGGGAACGGGCTGTCGGCTGGATCGGCCAGACGCCAAGGGAGCTGGCGACTCATTGGATCCCGCGCACCCTGGCATCTGTCGACCGGCCTTGCTCAACCATCGTGCACATGGGGTCGATGCACCTTTGTATGCAACCAGCGGTCAGGATAGCCGTCGACCTGTTGACCGTCGAGCGCGCGGACCGCCTGAGCGGGCTGCTGCAACCGGGCAACGGCCACCGCTCAATCCGCCGGCTCTTCGTGACGGTAGGGCGCATGCTGCGCGAGTTCGCGGTGGTAGCGGCTGACCTCGGCACGCTCCTGTGCGCACCACGGCCGCAGCGCATCGGCAAAATCGGCATCGGCCATCCAGTGACGGCTGCGCACCACGGTGGGCAGGAAGCCGCGCGCCAGCTTGTGTTCGCCCTGCGCGCCGGGCTCGAAGCGGGTGAGGCCCTCCCGCAGGCAGTACTCGATGCCCTGGTAATAGCAGGCCTCGAAATGCAGGCCGGGCAGGGTGGCCCCGCCCCAGTAACGGCCATACAAGGTGTCGCGGCCGCGCAGGCAGAGCGCCCCGGCAATGGGCTCGCCGTCCTGCTCGGCCAGGAACATCACCAGCCCACGCCCCAGCGTGCTGGCCAAGTGACGCAGGAACGGCTCGGTCAGTGCAGGGGCATTGCCGTATTCCAGGAAGGTTTGCAGGTAGAAGCGATACATCGCCTGCAGGTCGGCGCGGCTGGCCTCATCGCCGTGCACCACGCGGAAGCAGATGCCCTGGCGGGCGACCTTGTTGCGCTCCTGGCGGATGTTCTTGCGATGCTTGTGGTTCATCGCGGCGAGGAACTGCTCGAAATCCTGCCAGCCGCTGCTGTTCTGCCACTGGAACTGGATGTCTTCGCGCAGCAGCCACGCCGTGCCGAACGCGGACTCTTCGTCGGCGCGGTGGAAGTTGATGTGCGCCGAAGACACGCCGAGCGCGGGCAGCGCTTCGACCAGGGCGGCCAGCAGGGTCGCGCGCGTGGCCGGGTCTGCGGCAAGCAGCCGAGGACCGGTCACCGGCGAGTAGGGCACTGCGCCCAGCCACTTCGGGTAGTAGTCGCGACCATGGCGCGCATACGCATTCGCCCAGGCATGGTCGAACACGAATTCGCCGTGCGAGTTCTCTTTCAGGTAGCCCGGGATGGCGCCGACCAGTGTTTCGCCTTCCCACAGCGTGAGGTGCTGCGGCCGCCAGCCCCAGTCCTCGCGCAGGCAGCCGTGCTGCTCCATGCCGGACAGAAAGGCATGGCTGACGAAGGGGTTGCTGCCGTCGTGCAGGGCATCCCACTGCGTGGCGGGGAGCGTCTGGAGGTCTTCGAGGAAACGGATCTGCGGCATGCGCACAGGATAGAGCACGGGACTGGGCGTGGGATGCCTTGGCAGTGGTGGGTCAGGTGATGTGGCTGCCCGTTGATGCGTTTCTCTGCTCGCTTCCTACCGGTCACTCGGATTTTCCGAGACTCCAGCGGGAAGACGAAGCTGCCAGACTGGGCAGTCGCCGCCAGCGAGCCGTGTGGCAACTTGCTGACCCTCGCCCTGAAGCGAAAATGCGGGCGCAACGAGCGGCCTCCTTACCCGAGAAGTAACCCTTGATCGTCTGCGGGTGGCGATTGGAATGACGCTATCGATTTGGCAAATAGCGAGTGCCTGCGCACGTTACGAGTCGGCGGATGCGCGCAAATTGACTTCAGAGCGCCGGCCGCGGTGGCCGGCAGGAAGAGGGGATGGGGATGTGCATCAGGAAGAACAAGTGTGCGTTGGGGCTCTTGCTTGGGCTGGCCGCTGCGGCTGGGAGTTCACCCAGTGGGGCGGTCAACCCCCGGGCGCGGGATGCGGCGCTGGATGCAGTCCTGCAAAGAGAGGCCCAGCAGTACATGGACACCTTCCGCAGGAGGCGAGGGAGCTCAACCGACGTCACGATCCGGAGCTGGGCGGATCTGGAGGACAGCCTGATATACATGGACCTAGGGGCCGGAGCTCTTCCAGAGCAGGATGATGGCTCCAATGAACAGCTCGAGCAGGAGCTTGGGAGCCTGTTGCTCCATTACGCCTATCTCGCAGGCATGCCGCCGCACACGCAGATACGCGCGATGTATCAGGGACAGCCTTACAACTTTTACTTCCCTTGATCAGCGGTGGAGTCGACTTGCGGTCGACTCCATCGGCGGCGTACCTCAGCTCGCTTTACCCTGCGCGTCGAGATAACGCTCGGCATCCAGCGCGGCCATGCAGCCGAAGCCGGCCGAGGTAATGGCCTGGCGGTAATGCTGGTCGGCCACGTCGCCGGCGGCGAACACGCCTTCGACCGAGGTCTGCGTCGCGTTGCCGCCCAGTCCCGAGCGGATCTCCAGGTAGCCGTGGTTCATCGCCAGCTGGCCATCGAACAGGGTGGTGTTCGGGTGGTGGCCGATGGCGACGAAGAAGCCGTGGGCCTCGATGTCGCGGGTGCTGCCGTCCTGCACGGACTTCACCCGGACGCCGGTGACCCCGGCGTCGTTGCCCAGCACTTCGTCGATCTGATGGTGCCAGACGGTCTCGATCTTGCCTGCAGCCACCTTGGCAAACAGCTTGTCCTGCATGATCTTTTCCGCCTTGAGCGTGTCGCGGCGGTGGACCAGGTAGACCTTGCGGGCGATGTTGGACAGGTACAGCGCCTCTTCAACCGCCGTATTGCCGCCGCCGACCACCACCACGTCCTGGTCGCGGTAGAAGAAGCCGTCACAGGTGGCGCAGGCCGATACGCCGCGGCCCTTGAAGGTCTCTTCGGACGGGATGCCGAGGTACTTCGCCGTCGCGCCGGTGGCGATGATCAGCGCATCACACGTGTATTCGGCACTGTCACCGATCAGCTTGAACGGGCGCTGCGACAGGTCGGCGGTATGGATATGGTCGAAGATGACCTCGGTCTCGAAGCGCTCGGCGTGTGCCTGCATGCGGGTCATCAGGTCCGGGCCCATCAGGCCGTGGGCGTCGCCCGGCCAGTTGTCCACCTCGGTGGTCGTCATCAACTGGCCGCCCTGCTGCAGGCCGGTGATCACCACCGGCTTCAGGTTGGCGCGCGCGGCATAGACTGCGGCGGTCCAGCCGGCCGGGCCGGAACCGAGGATGACAAGCTTCTGATGGCGGGAAGGCAGCGTGGTGCTCATGTAGACTCGCGAAAAGGTAAGGGGATCAAGGCGCGGCGGCGGTTTGCGCGCGCTGGGGGCAGGTCATAGAGTGATGGCAGGGGCAGGGGGATTCAACCCGCTGGCTGGAACGCGGCGATGCGCCTGATGTCCTCCGCCTTGCAGGCGGCCCATCCCGACCCTGGCCACGCGTCCGTCAGCCGAGGGTGACGGAAAATCGACGCGCTTCGTTTATTATCAACCACTAACAGCGTATTCCAAAGGTAGTGTCCAAGGTGGCGAAGCAGGTCCCCGAACGCAGCCGATCGGCCGAAGGCAAGCCCCGTCGCCGCGATCCGTCTCCGTCTGAAAGCAATCCCACCCGTCAGCGCCTGTGGCGCGACCTGGGGCTGATCGCCGTGGCGCCGGCGTTGCTGTATCTGGTTGCCAGTCTGTTCACCTACTCGGCAACTGATCCGGGCTGGTCGCATACGGGCAGCATCGTGGCGCCGGTGCACAACATGGGCGGCCGCGCCGGGGCGTGGATCGCCGATGTGCTGCTGCAGCTGTTCGGCTACATGGCGTTCCTGCTGCCGTTGCTGCTCGGCGCGCTGGCCTGGTTCGCGATGTTCGGTCTCAAGCGCGAGGCCAAGGGCGAGAACGACCTGGATCCCGCCCTGCGGCTGGTCGGCCTGGTCGGGTTCCTGATCGCCGGCACCGGATTCCTGCACATGCGTCTGTTCAGTGCGGAAGTAGCCTCGGCCGGCGGCATCCTCGGCAAGCTGGTCGCCAGCTCCCTCAGCGTGGGGTTTGGGGCATTGGGCGCCAACCTGTTCGTGCTGGTGCTGCTGCTGGCCTCGATCACCCTGGCGACCGGGCTGTCCTGGCTGTCGGTGATGGAGAAGATCGGCAAGGGCGTGATGTCGCTGGCACCGCTGCTGGAAAAGAAGAAAGAGCAGGCCACCGAGTGGAAGCAGACCCGCGATCTGCGTGAGGAGCGCCAGGAAGTGCGCAAGGTCGACGCCGAGGTGCGCGCCAAGCGCGAGCCGGTGAAGATCGAGCCGCGTCCGGAGCCGGTGATCGAGAAGAGTGATCGCGCCAAGCGCGACAACCAGATTCCGATGTTCCAGGGGGTCAATGGCGACGGTTCGGATCTTCCGCCGCTGGCGCTGCTGGATGATCCCAAGCCGCAGCCGAAGGGCTACGACGAAGAGACGCTGGAGACGCTGTCGCGGCAGATCGAGTTCAAGCTCAAGGATTTCCGCATCGATGCGGTGGTGGTGGGGGCCTATCCGGGCCCGGTGATCACCCGTTTCGAGATTGAACCGGCGCCGGGCATCAAGGTCAGCCAGATCAGTACGCTGGACAAGGACATCGCCCGCGGCCTGTCGGTGAAGTCCGTGCGCGTGGTCGATGTGATTCCGGGCAAGTCGGTGATCGGCTTGGAAATTCCGAATGTCACCCGTGAAATGATCTTCCTGTCCGAACTGCTGCGCTCGAAGGAATACGACAAATCGCCCAGTCCGCTGACCCTGGCGCTGGGCAAGGACATCGCCGGTCGCCCGACGGTGGCCGACCTGGCGCGCATGCCGCATCTGCTGGTCGCCGGTACCACCGGTTCGGGCAAGTCGGTGGCGGTCAACGCCATGGTGCTCAGCCTGCTGTTCAAGGCCAGCCCGAAAGACCTGCGCATGCTGATGATCGACCCGAAGATGCTGGAGCTGAGCGTCTACCAGGGCATTCCGCATCTGTTGGCGCCGGTGGTCACCGACATGAAGGAGGCCGCCAACGGCCTGCGCTGGTGCGTGGCCGAGATGGAGCGCCGCTACAAGCTGATGAGCGCGGTGGGCGTGCGCAACCTGGCCGGCTTCAACAAGAAGGTCAAGGACGCACAGGACGCGGGACAGCCGTTGATGGATCCGTTGTTCAAGCCGAACCCGGAGCTGGGCGAGGCGCCGCGACCGCTGGAGACGCTGCCGTTCGTGGTCATCTTCATCGACGAATTCGCCGACATGATGATGATCGTCGGCAAGAAGGTCGAAGAACTGATCGCCCGGCTGGCACAGAAAGCGCGTGCCGCCGGCATCCACCTGATCCTGGCAACCCAGCGCCCGTCGGTGGATGTCATCACCGGTCTGATCAAGGCCAACATCCCGACCCGCATCGCCTTCCAGGTCAGCTCGAAGATCGACTCGCGCACCATCCTCGACCAGTCCGGCGCGGAAACGCTGCTCGGGCACGGCGACATGCTGTACCTGCCGCCGGGTACCGCCCTGCCGGACCGCGTGCACGGTGCGTTCGTGTCCGACGAAGAAGTGCACCGCGTGGTGGAGCACCTGAAGGCGATGGGCCCGGCCGACTACATCGACGGGGTGCTGGACGAAGTGCAGACGATGGGCGATGGCGTGGTCGTCGGCGCCGGTGGCCTGCCGGAAACCGCATCGTCCGGCGATGAGTCCGATCCGCTGTACGACGAGGCGTTGCGCGTGGTTACCGAGACGCGCCGCGCCTCGATTTCCGGTGTGCAGCGTCGCCTGAAAATCGGCTACAACCGCGCTGCGCGCCTGATCGAGGCGATGGAAGCGGCCGGCGTGGTCAGTTCGCCCGAGCACAACGGCGACCGCACCGTGCTGGCGCCGCCGCCGCCGAAATGATCCCGGCGGGGTGACGACCCAGGGTGGTCACCCCGTCCCTCTTTCATCCTTCTGTAGACGGGTAATTCGATGGCACTGCTCCGCAACGGACTGCTGGCAACCTTGCTGCTGCCTGCCTGCTGCGCCTTCGCGGCAGACGCGCCGGTCGTGCCAGCGCCCACTTCGCGTGCGGCTGATGCACCGGGTACCGCGCCGGCCGAGGCCAGCAACAATTTCAGCTTCGCCCGCTACCGCGCCGATTACGTGGTGAGCGCCGACTCCAGCAACACGCAGACCGAGCACTACGACATCCTGCTGAAGACGCGCAGCGCGGTCGATCAGTTCAGCCAGGTTCGGCTGAGCTACAGCGAAAAGATGGAAAGCCTGGAAGTGCTGGAGGCTTACACCTTGACCGCGGACGGGCAGCGGCGCGATGTGCCGGCCGACCGCATTTATACCCAGGAAAGCTACTCCAGTGCGTCGGCCGCGATGTACGCCGACCGCAAAGTGCGGGTGATCGTGTTCCCCAACCTGGCACCCGGCTCGCGCGTGGTCTATGCCACCCGCCGCACGCAGCAGAAGCCGTATTTCCCCGGTTACTTCGGGCTGTGGGAAACCTTCAGCGTCTTCAACCAGTACGAAGACGCGCGGGTCACCCTGAGCGCTCCGGCCGGCCTGGCGATGAAGGTGCGCAGCGACGGGGTGCGGGGCAGCGACCGGCCGACGGTGCGCGCCGGGCTCGCGCGCTGGGAGTGGAGCTATGCGCGCAGCTACTCACTGCCGGCACAGAACTGGACGGCGTCGCCATGGGAGTTCAGTCCCACCATCATGGCCAGCACATACGCGGACTGGCCGCAGATGGCGCGGGCTTACCAGCTGAAAGCGGGCAGTGCAGCGACGGTGACGCCGGCCCTGCAGGCGCTGGCCGACGAGCTGACGGCCGGCATCGGTGACCGCCGCGCGCAGGTGGATGCGCTGTACCGTTGGGTGGCGCAGAACATCCGCTACGTTGCCGTCTACCTCGGCAACGGGGGCCTGGAGCCCAACAGTGCGCAGAGCGTGCTGGACAACCACTACGGTGACTGCAAGGACCACGTGGTGATCCTGGAAGCGCTGCTGGCTGCGAAGGGCATCGACAGCACGGCGGTGCTGATCGGCGCGTCCGGCGGCCCGACCCTGCCGGCGGTGCCCACCTTGGGGCGTTTCAATCACGCCATCACCTATGTGCCCTCGCTTGATCTCTATCTCGATTCCACCAGTGCGTGGGCCCGCTCCGGGCAGCTGCCCGATGGCGACCTCGGTGCGCCCGTGCTGTTGACCCGCCCGGCCACGCTTGCGCGTACGCCGGCCAACGACGACGTGCGCAACGGCATGGCGTTCGAGGCGGATTTCGTGTTCGACCGAGCCGGAAACCTGCGTGGCCAGACCCGGCTGCAACCCGGCGACAGTGCGGAAATCGGCATGCGTGCGTCGTTCGTGCGCTTGAACGCACAGAACCGCGCGCGCGCCGAAGCCACGATGATGGCCGCCTCTGGCTTCGACGGGCAGGGCCGTCTGCAGTTGCAGGGTGACCCACAGGACCTGCAGCAGCGGTTCAACTACGTCTTCGATTTCAGCGCCAGCGACTACGTGGATTTCAACCTGGTCGGCGGCATGACCTTGCCCGACCCGCCGGGGGCCGAATCCTTCCGTGACGCCTACACCGCGACGTCGGCGCCGGACAACGCCACGCCGTTCCAGTGCGACGCCAGCCTGCGCGAAGAGACCTACCGCGTGCGGTTGCCGGACGGCGTGCCCCTCATCGCACTGCCTGCCGCGCAGGACTTCAGCAACGCCGCCGGACGCTATTCGGTGCAGTGGCAGCGCGATGGCCAGCAGGTGGTAGCCCGCCACCGGCTGCAGCAACATGCCGTCCGTGGCGACGAGGCGCTGTGCCAGCCCGCAGACTACGCCGCGTTCCGCGAGCTGTTCCAGCAGGTACGTCGCGGCTTCCGCGGGCAGATCGTCTACGGTCGGGTGCCGGCCGCAGGCTGACCACGACACCATGGATCGCCCATTCAGCATATGCCGGGCACACTCCACTTCATCCTTCCACGTTCTCCTGGAACTCGACATGCACGCCAAGATCCGACGCTCCCTTGCCACCACCGTGCTTGCCGCTGCGTGCCTGGTCTCGACCAGTGCCTGGGCAGGTGCACGCGATGAGCTGAAAACCTTCACCACCGGCCTGAAGGGTCTGGATGGGCAGTTCAGCCAGCAGGTATTCGACACGCGTGGCAAGGTGAAGGAAACCACCAGTGGCCGCGTCGCATTGTCCGCGCCGCGCCTGTTCCGCTGGGAGTACCAGCGCCCGCACGTGCAGCAGATCGTGGCCGATGGCAGCAAGGTGTGGATGTATGAGCCCGATCTGGAGCAGGCCACCGTGCGCGCGCAGGGCAAGGAAGAACAGAACAGCCCGCTGACTGCGCTGATCAATCCGGCCCTGCTGGATCAGCAATACGATGTCAGCGAAGAAGCGGCGCCGCGCGATGGGCTGCAGTGGCTGTCGTTGACGCCGAAGCGTGAAACCGAGGCCAGCTTCCAGTTCGCCGCCCTGGGCTTCAATGCACAGGGGCTGGCGCGGATGGAAATCACCGATGCCGTCGGCCAGCGCACGCAGATCAGCTTCAGCGGTTGGAAGCGCAACCCGACGTTCGCACGCGGCACGTTCACCTTTACGCCGCCCGCTGGCACCGACGTCATCGGCGAATGATGGCGCCCGCGCGCCGGGCCCTGCTCGGCGCGTGCAGGGTCGTGGCCTTACAATAGGCGTGTGGCCAGACAACGTACCTCTTCATTTCCCGGCCCTGATCTACTGAGCGTGGATCGGGATCATCTGCGCCCGCTCGCCGAGCGGATGCGCCCACGCACGCTCGATGAGATGGTCGGGCAGAAGCGCCTGCTGGCGCCGGACAGCGCGTTGCGTCGTGCGGTCGAGTCCGGACGCGTGCACTCGATGATCCTGTGGGGGCCGCCGGGCTGCGGCAAGACCACCTTGGCCTTGTTGCTGGCGCAGTATTCCGACGCGGAGTTCCGTGCCATCTCGGCGGTGCTGTCCGGCCTGCCCGAGGTGCGCCAGGTACTGGCCGAAGCGGCGCAGCGGTTCGCCGAAGGGCGCCGCACCGTTCTGTTCGTCGACGAAGTGCATCGCTTCAACAAGACCCAGCAGGACGCCTTCCTGCCGCACATCGAGCGCGGCACGATCCTGTTCGTGGGCGCGACCACGGAAAATCCGTCGTTCGAACTGAACTCGGCGTTGCTGTCGCGGTGTCGCGTGCACGTGCTGGAAGGCGTGTCGCCGCAGGACATCGTGGAGACACTGCAACGTGCGCTGGCCGACAGCGAGCGTGGCCTGGGCACCGAGGGCATCGAGGTCGATGACGCGCTGCTGCTGCAGATCGCCACGGCGGCTGACGGTGACGTGCGGCGTGCGCTTACCTTGTTGGAAATCGCTGCCGAACTGGCCGTGGACGAGGGCGGCCGGATCACCCCGCAGACCCTCGTGCAGGTGCTGGCCGACCGCACCCGTCGCTTCGACAAGGGCGGCGAACAGTTCTACGACCAGATCTCGGCGCTGCATAAATCGGTGCGCTCATCGAACCCCGATGCGGCGCTGTATTGGCTGACGCGGATGCTGGATGGCGGGTGCGATCCTGCGTATCTGGCGCGTCGCCTGACCCGCATGGCGATCGAAGACATCGGCCTGGCCGACCCGCGTGCGCAGTCGATGGCGCTGGAGGCGTGGGATATCTACGAGCGTCTGGGCAGCCCGGAGGGCGAGCTCGCCTTTGCGCAGCTGGTGCTGTATCTGGCCAGCACCGCCAAATCCAACGCCGGCTATGCCGCCTTCAACCAGGTGCGCGCCGACGTGCGTGCATCGGGCACGCTGGAGGTGCCCCTGCACCTGCGCAATGCGCCGACCAAGCTGATGAAGGACCTGGGCTATGGCGCGACGTACCAGTACGACCACGATATGGAGGGCGGCATCGCGCTGGACCAGACGGGTTTCCCGGATGCGATGGGCGAGCGCGTCTATTACCAGCCGGTCGCGCGCGGGCTGGAGATCAAGCTGAAGGAAAAGCTGGACCGGCTGCGCGCGCAGCGCGAGCAGGCGCGGGCGGGCAAGCAGGACGTGGGGCAGGGCGACAGCTGATGGGCAGTGGCCTGTGGTGGCAGCAGCTGGGACTGGTGATGGCCGGCGGCGCACTGGGGTCGGCGCTGCGGTTCCTGATCGGTGATGCCCTGCTGCGCAGTGTGGGGCAGGGATTTCCGTGGGGCACGTTGACGGCGAACTTCATCGGCGCGTTCGTTGCCGGTTACCTGTTGGTGTGGCTGCAGCAGCGTGGGGGCAACGTGATGTTGTTGCGCGCGTTCCTGGTGATCGGGCTGCTGGGTGGCTTGACCACGTTCTCGTCACTGATGCTGGAAACCCTGGTGTTCGCGCGAAATGATCGGGCTGCGCTGGTGCCGCTGTACTTGGGCGTCAGCGTGGTCGGCGGCATGTTCCTGGTGTGGCTGGGTGCACGCTTGGCGGAGTCCGCGCGGGCGCTGTGAGGGCGCAATCGTGGGGCACGTCGCCCTGGTAGCGCCGAGCCGTGCTCGGCGGAGAAACAAAGGCGCCGCGCTGCGCGCTCGCCGAGCGTGGCTCGGCGCTACCGGGTGGGCTGCCCGGCTGAAGGTGACGGGATGCAACGCACGGGTAGCGCCGAGCCGTGCTCGGCGGGGAACAAAAGCACCGCGCTGCGCGCTCGCCGAGCATGGCTCGGCGCTACCGTCTGGGCCGACCGGCTGACGGTGATCGGGATGCAACGCCCGGGTAGCGCCGAGCCGTGCTCGGCGGAGAAACAAAGGCGCCGCGCTGCGCGCTCGCCGAGCGTGGCTCGGCGCTACCGGGTGCAGGCCGTTTCACCGGTAGTGACGGCCGCTGGCCGTCAGACGTGCTCGGGCGTTGCGTAAGCGAAAGCGAGAACCATTCGCATTTGATAGACTGGCGTACGAGGCGTTCGATGCCTTGTCGGACACCGGCCGGTGCCGGCGCACCTGTTGCGAGCCTTGCCCCCATGTTCCACCGCACGTCCTTTCTCAAACGCGCTGTGCTGCTCACCGCGTGCTGCCTATTCGGCCTCGCTGCCGCGATGTCCGTGCAGGCGCAGCAGCGCAATCCCGATCAGATGATGGGCCGGACCGTGCTCGATGCTCCCTCAGCCAGCTACCGTTTCGAACGGTTCGTGGTCCATAGTCCGGACGGGGAGCGCCACTGGCGCGTCAATCTCGCGATCCCGTTGAAGGCCAGTGCGACTCCCGCTCCGGTGCTCTATGCCTTGGATGGCAATGCCGTTGCGATGGTGCTCGACTCGCCGCTGCTGACCGAGCTCGCCGCCAGCAAGGCGCCGCCGGTGCTGGTGCTGGTCGGCTATGACAACGAGCGCCGCATCGATTCGCTGCAGCGCACCCGCGACTACACCGCCTGGATCGACCGCGCCGACGATGAAAACGGCACCGCGCAGGTCGTCGGCGGCGGCGCGTTCGCGTTCCAGGACGTCATCGAGCGCCAGATCAAACCCGAGGTCGCGCGGCGCGCCAACGTGGATGCGCAGCAGCAAGCACTGTGGGGGCATTCGCTGGGCGGGCTGTTCGTGCTCAGCAGCCTGTACACCCGGCCCGCGGCGTTCCAGCAGTACATCGCGGCCAGTCCGTCGTTGTGGTGGAGCCAAGGTGCACCGCTGGGCGACATGGAAACGCAGTTCAGCGAAAACCGCGCCGGCCAGTCCGCCCAGCTGTGGGTGATGCTGGGTGGGGATGAGCGCACCGGCAACCGCGGGGTGCGCGACATGGACAACCCGCGCGTGGTCGCGCACCTGCGCCGTATCGGTGGCGCACCGCCGGATGCCGCGCATGCACTGGCCGGTCGGCTTGCCACGCAACCGGGTCTGGAAGTGCGCTATCGCGAGTTTCCGGGCTTGGGCCACGGGCCGATGTTGCCGGCCTCGTTCAAGGCCGCGCTGTCCGCGCTGTACGGTATCGCCGATCACAGCGGTGACCCCGCACGCCCCTGATTTCCGGCCTGCGGCGACCCCGTCGCAGACCACCCTGCCCAGGCATCCTGCGCATGGCAGGCGAACCGCCCAGGCAATGACACCCTGCGCCCAGACGGCGCACCCCTGCAAGGAGCCTGTCATGACCCTCTGTACTCCGCTTCGCACCAGCATCCTCGCCGCCGGCATCCTGTTCGCCGTCGCTGTATCCGCACAGCCCGTGTTCGATGCACCGGCCAATGGCTTCAAGGGCAAGCTCACCGCCCGCAGTGAAAACCCCGTAGCGGGCGGCAAGGCAGAGATCATCGGCAGCGATTTCGTCCCAGGCCAGCGGGTGGATCTGCTGCGTGGCGACACGGTGCTGACCTCGGTGCCGTTGACGGTGGATGGCAACGGCCAGTTCAAGACCGAGCTGCTCATTCCAGACGACGCCGTGCCGGGCCAGCATCCCCTGGTCGCACGCGCAACGGGTCCGGCGGCCGCGGCGGTCGCCACGCTGCGGGTGTCACCGCAGTTGGCACTGAGCGGGCAGGATCGCTTCAGCTCGGCGTCCAACAAGCTGGTGCAGGGCCTGTACCAGAGCGCGTACAGCGCGGCCAGCAACGCGATCTTCGTGACCTCGGCCGTGGGCCGCCCGCCGGTGACCCAGTCGCAGTTGTTGAAGGTGGATCCGGCTTCACTGAAGTTACTCAACACCATCACCCCGGCGAAGGTGCCCGGCGGCAAAGGGGACAGTGTCTACGCGGTGTACGGCGTCGGCGTGGATGATGCCAACGGCACCGTGTGGGTGACCAACACGCGGCAGGATACGGTCGCCGTGTATCGGCAGGCCGATCTGTCGCTGGTCCGCCAGTTCGATGTCGGCGCGGTGCCGCACGCGCGCGATGTCGTGGTCGATAGCGTGCATGGCAAGGTCTTCGCGTCGGCAACTGGCGAGGACCATCTGTCGGTCTTCGATGCCAGAACGCTCGCGCCGCTGCCCCCCATCACGCTGGCCTCCGGCGAAGACGAGGGCAAGTTCGTGCCGATGAGCCTGGTGCTCGACGAACAAGCCGGCAAGTTGTTCACCGTCAGCATCGGTACCGCCGAAGCAGCGGTGATCGACGTGGCCAGCGGCAAGGTCGACAAGGTGATCGCACTGGGCAATGCGGCCAGTGCGTCCGGCGTGGCCTACGATGCGAAGACAGGGCGTCTGTTCGTCGCTTCGCAGGGCAGTGACAACCTGCTGATCGTCGACGTGGCGGCAGGCAAGGTGCTGCACGATGTCGCCGTGGGTGCCGGCGCCCTCAACGTCGCCTTCGATCCGGTGTCCGCGCTGGCCTACGTCAGCAATCGCGGTGCGGGGACGGTGACGGTGGTGGATGTCGATGGAAAGGTAGTCGGCAATCTCGATGGCGGCACCTTCCCCAACCACGTGCGTGCCGACGGGAAGGGAAATGTCTTCGCCGTGAACAAATCCAAGGGCGCCGACGATCCGAACGGTGACCGGATCACCCGCATCGCGCTGCGCCAACCGTAACCTGCACTCGTATCGACGGGGCGGCCACGTGTCGCCCCGTCCAGGAGCCCCTGCATGAACCATCCGATCACCCGATCCGCTTCGACGCTGGCCATGGCGATGGCAGTCGCCCTTGCCGTGAGTGGCTGCAGCGGAAGTGGCGAGCCGGCGAAGGCCGACGTCGCCGTACAGGCGGCTGCAACGCCTTCCGCCGCGCCGGAAAAGCAGGCGGACCCTTCCGCCGTGCTGCCGCGCGGCTGGCAACGGATCGGCGGCGAGCGCGTCCCGTCGGTGGCGGCGGGCGAGGCGACGTTGCCGGCCCGGGTCCGGTCCGACGACGGTGTGGAGGTGGAGGTCGACGATGCCAGCCGCATCATCGCGGGCGGCGATGACATCATCGCGGTGATCGAGGCATTGGGGCAGGGCGCGCAGATATTCGCCGCACCGACCAACGCGACGACCGATGCGGGCCGGTCCGCGCCCCATCGCTTCCTGTTCAATCGCACTACGGGCGTGGAAGGCGTGCTCAGCCTCGGCGGGTCACTGTTCCTGGGCAACAGCCTGCGCCGTCATGGCGATCTGGCGGACAAGCTGCGTGCGGTGGGGCAGGATGCGGTGATCATCGACGATCTGCAGCCGGCGCCTGACAAGGTGCGCAAGGTGGCCGCCGCGGTGGGGCGCGCCGAGGCCGGTACAGTGCTGGCGCGTGCGGTGGAAGAACAGCTGAAAGAAGCCGCCGCGATCGCCGCGGCCAGCACGCGTCGGCCCCGGGTCATCCACGTATCGGCTACCGGCGCTGGCGGCAATCCGACCGTGGCCGGTGCAGACAGTG
This sequence comes from Stenotrophomonas sp. 169, assembly GCF_014621775.1. Classification (NCBI taxonomy): domain Bacteria; kingdom Pseudomonadati; phylum Pseudomonadota; class Gammaproteobacteria; order Lysobacterales; family Lysobacteraceae; genus Stenotrophomonas; species Stenotrophomonas sp. 169. The sequence goes on along the minus strand of NZ_CP061204.1, from coordinate 2,246,102 downwards.
CCTCCGGCACGCTCATCGCGTTGGCGGGCGGCCTGAACATCGGGACCGAAGCGGGTGTGGCCAATTTTTCCGCGCTGAGCAACGAAGGTGTCCTGGCGTCTGCGCCGGAGGTGATTCTGGTCACCGCGCATGACCTGCAGTTGTTCGGCGGTGCCGACGGTCTGTGGAAGGCCTATCCCACGCTCAAGCAGACGCCGGCCGGGCAGGCCGGACGCGTGTGGGTGATGCCGGACCTGCAGTTGAAGTACACCAGCGTGGGCTCGGGGGCAGGCGCGCTGGTGCTGGCGCGGGCACTGGCGGCGCTTCCGCCGGCATGACCGTGATGTCGTTCCAGCTGCCGCCGGACCGGCGACGCCGACGTGGCCAGCTGATGCTTGTGGTGGTGTTCATCGCCCTGCTGGCGGCGGTGCTGGCGTCCTTCGCTGTCGGGCCGTTGCGCCTGCCGCCGATGGAGGTCCTGCAGGCGCTGGGGGTGAAGCTGGGTCTGGTGGATGCCGCACAGGTAAGCGCGCGCGATGTGGCCGTGGTGTGGCAACTGCGGATCCCGCGCGTGCTGCTGGGTGCCATCGTGGGGGCGTCGCTGGCGATGGCCGGTGCCAGCCTGCAGGGCTTGTTCGGCAATCCGCTGGCCGATCCGGGGATCGTCGGTGTCAGCCAGGGCGCGGCCCTGGGCGCGGTCGCGGCCATCGTGCTCGGCGCGGCCAGCGTGGGCGGATGGGTGATCCCACTGGCTGCGTTCACGGGGGGCGCGGTGGCGATCAGCATCACGTACCTGCTTGCCCGGCCCGGCCGGGGTGACGGCAATGCGACCCTGCTGTTGGTCGGTATCGCGATGGCAGCGTTCTGCTCGGCGTTGATCGGCTTCTTCACGTATATCGCCAGCGAGGCGCAACTGCAGTCGCTGGTGTTCTGGCAGCTGGGTTCGCTGGCCAGCGCGGACTGGGCCGATGTGGCAGCGGTGGTGCCGCTGTTCGCCATCGGAGTGGTGTGCCTGCTGCGGCTTGCCACGCCATTGGACATGCTGGCGCTGGGGGAGCGACAGGCGCAGCATCTGGGTCTGGATGTGGCGCGGACGCGTCGCCGGCTGGTGGCGTTCAGTGCG